>CAZUMW010000053.1:0-28244 GCA_964621615.1 uncultured Thermodesulfobacteriota bacterium | reverse complement strand
CATACAGGTATTGCAGAGCAGCCCGTTGCCGCCGCTGCCGACCCCATACAAATTCAGCAGATGGTGATTAACCTGTGCACCAATGCAGCGCATGCTTTAATGGATACGGGGGGCAGAATCGATATTTCTCTTTCATCCGGGCACTACAGCCGAGCTGACCTTGCACCGTTCCCTCAGCTGCCGCCGGGCCGTTATGCGTGCCTGCGCGTAACAGACAATGGCGCCGGTATAGATCCCGCTATTGCGGATCGTATTTTTGACCCGTTTTTCACCACAAAAGCGCCGGGGCAGGGAACCGGTATGGGGCTTGCAGTCGTGCAGGGTATCGTTACGAACCACGACGGTGCGATTTCCGTTGTAAGCGCACCCGGCAAGGGCACAACGTTTACCGTTTTGCTGCCCGAAGTTGATAAAGGCCCCGAAGCCGTCACCGAACCGCATACGCTGGTGACAGGGGGACAGGAGCATATACTCTTTATTGATGACGAGGAGTCGATCGTATACTCTTGCCGGCTTATTCTCGAGCGGCTCGGCTACAGGGTTACCGCTACACAGAGCAGCGCGGAGGCGCTGAGGATATTCAGCCGGGCCCCCGATGCATTCGACCTGGTGATAACCGATCAGACTATGCCGGATATGACCGGGTGCGCACTTGCACAAAAGCTGGTGCGTATACGAAAAAATATCCCGATTGTTCTCAGCTCGGGATTCAGCGACCCGGGAGTCCATGAGGGCAGCATGGCCCATATTCAGGCATTTATGCAAAAGCCCATCACGAAAGAAGAGCTTGCAGAAACAGTACGCCGTGTTTTGGATGCGGCGCAGCGCTGATGTGAAGATAAAAAAAGACAGGCTCACCGCTGCAGGGGCGGGCCTGTCTTTTTTTTATGGATATTCCCGAATCCTGTTTCAGCCCCAGAACAGGTTCTTGAGCGTTGAAGCGCCCGTGCGGACCCCTCTGGTAAACCGGGATGAATGGGATTCTGCGTGTTTAAAATCCATCAAGTCCTGCCACCGCTTTTCCTGGAGCACTCGCCGGTCCAGCGGACAGCCGCAATAGGAACAGCGCAAAGCATCTACCCCCCACTCGCGCACTTCATCCCATACTTTTTCCGCTATCTGTTCCTCGCACTTTGGACACATAATGTTTGCCATAGCTCAGCCCCCCTTTGGTTTGTTTGTGTGCAAAATAAAGTTTGGCGGTTCGTTGGAAGCCCTTCTGCTGTGTTGCGCTGCATAGTCAGTCATTGCGGCGTACAGGCACGTACGGCTCTCGCAGATTCCGACCCGCTCGGGGATTCCTTCAGATTTGCACGCCTGACACTTTTTGCGACACCGTCCTGTTTCTGATTTTTCAGGACTTTGTCAAGTTTGTTACATTACCAATAAATGGATGGATTACACTGTAATTAAATGAATCTGTTTTGTCTTTTGTTTTTAAATATAGAATGTCATATACAATATTTCAACCCTTCAGCATAGTGTGGGCTATGCGAAACAGCATTACATTTGTTTTTTGGGGCAGTTTATGATAATTAATACATCCTTAACAAAACCGTTTTTACCGTATGCCGCGGGATATCCGGCGGCACCGGCAGGCAGAAACGCTCAGCGTATATGCATCGAGGTAACAATGCAGCAGATAAAGCTTATCATCTGGGATCTTGATGAAACATTCTGGAAGGGCACCCTTTCCGAAGGTCCTGTTGCGTATATTGAGGATAACCATCGCATCGTCAAAGAGCTTACCCGGCGGGGTATTATCAGCTCAATAAGCTCAAAAAACACTTTTGATGATGCTAAGGAGGCCCTTGAAAAAGCCGGGATGTGGGATTTTTTCGTTTTTCCGAAAATTTCATGGGCTCCCAAGGGAGAGCTCATAGCGCACACCATCAGCCAGATGCAGCTGCGGCCGCAAAACGTACTGTTTATCGACGATAGTGCGTTAAATCTCAAAGAAGCAGCCTATTTCAACCCCGGCATACAAACTGCTTTTCCAAAGATCATTGTCGGTCTGCTTGATCTTGAGGCCTGCAAAGGAAAAGACGACACCGGGCTTTCCCGCCTCAAGCAGTACAGGATTCTTGAAAAAAAGCACGAAGATAAAGCGCGGACAGAGAGCAGCAACGAGGATTTTCTCAGGCAGTCTGATATACGGGTGCAGGTTGTTGAAGACTGCAGCGATGAAGCCGGCCGCATACTGGAGCTGATAAACCGCACCAATCAGCTTAACTATACGAAGAAGCGGTTAAGCAAAGAACAGCTTGAGGCGCTGCTTGACGACAGCTCGGTTGAAAAGGCCTTTTTGCGGGTTCGTGACAAGTACGGCGAGTATGGGGTTTGCGGGTTTTATGCCAAAAGAGCAGATGTGCTTGAGCACTTTCTGTTTTCCTGCCGCATCCTCAACATGGGAGTCGAAAACTGGCTCTACCGCCGCCTGGGCTTTTCTGAAATACAGGTCGCCGGGGAATGTGCAACCGAGTTAACCACAGATAACACGCCGGACTGGATCGCAGAGGAAGGCGTTACGGTTTCCGGTCATGTATCAGCCTCATGTGGCGGCAGCCTGAGAGGGGTTCCGCGGGTGCTTTTTAAGGGAGGCTGCGATCTTGAACAGTCAAGCGCCTATCTGGGCCGGGGAATAGATATTACAAGTGAAGTAAGCTATGTTTCTGCATGGGGCTTTGAAATTCACAACGAGCACACTGAGTTCATAAAGCGCGCAACTCCACGGACGCTTAGGGACTATGGCGAAATTATCGATAGCATCCCGTTTCTGGACCGCGCGTCGTTCAGCACCAGCATACTTTCAGGCGATCACGATATATATGTGTACAGCGTGCTTATGGACTATACGCAGGGGCTGTACCGCTACCGAAACACCGAATTGATTGTGCCCTACGGCAACTTTGACCAAGATATCACGGACCCCTCGAACTGGGAAGCTGTTGAGCATCATCACCGTAAAAAGAAGCGAATCAGCCGGGAGTCACTGCAGTGGTTTAAAGAAAACTTCACCTTCCTGGGCCCCTTGAGCGCAGAAGCCTTTCAGGAGAATATTGACTGGCTGTGCAGCAGGCTGAGCCCGTCATCGACATTTATTATTTTAAACGGCTCAGAAATTCCCTATGCGAAATGTCCCGAAAACAGGCGCTGGAAGCACCACGCCCGCATGAACCGGGCGCTGGAGGAAGCAGTCAGCGGCAAAAAGAACGTGAGCATCTGTGACGTGCGCACAATTATCAGCTCGCCGGAGGATCATTCAAACAGCATCAGGCACTATAATCGCCGGATATATTTTCTTATTGCACAGCAGATACGTTCCATCATCGAACACAATTGGGGCGTCCGGGAGCCTGTTGTGCAAAAGCAGCTCCGGCGAATCGGTTTTTACGGCAGCTTTGTGTTTCGTCAAATACACAGGAAGCTGTTTAAAGAGCTCATTCCCATAAAATCATAACGTTTTACCTTCTTTTGTGCAAAAAGTATGCAGATTCGTGTGCGTTTTGCACATGCTTTCCCCTGCAATCCGGCTGCGCCAATGAACAGCTAAAGTCCGTTCCCCTTATCTCCGATAGAAAATAGATATGAAAAGATGATTTCTGCAGGAATTCTGTGAATGAAGAACTATCTGAACCTCACTGCCGCATCTGAAGATTTCCGTGAACCCGAAGAAACATACCGCGCTGTGTTTGAAAACACCGGCACGGCGATTATTATTTTCGGCGAAGATACCATTATTACAATGGCCAACTCAGAGGCCGAGCGTCTCAGCGGCTACAGCAGGGGCGATATTATCGGCAAAAAGAGCTGGACGGAATTTGTGCTCAAAGAAGATATGGAAAAAATGCGGCACTACCATGCTGCGCGAAGCCGTGACTTCCAGTCAGCACCACAACACTATGAATTCCGGCTGGTTAACAAATGGGGGTCAACGCGGGACATTTTTTTGACGATGGCTCCCATTCCATCCACGAACAGGCGGGTTGCATCCCTTGTTGATATAACCGAACGGAAGAAGGCTGAGGCAGCGCTTCGCGAGAGCGAGCAGCGCTACCGCCGGCTGTTTGAGGATTCAAAAGATATGATTATTATGAGCACGCCGGACGGCTCTTTTCTTGATGCCAATCCGGCAGCGCTCTCTGCGCTTCACTGTACTGCAAAGTCCGATCTGCTCGGATGCAGGGCTGCCGGAACCTTTTTCAATGAGCGAGACTGGGAGGAGCTTCGCCAGCTGATGGACAGGTACGGATATGTGAAAAATTTTGAAATGACCCTGAATAGAACCTCGGGCGAACCGCTCAGCGTACTCGTGACGTCAACTCCGCTGAAAAATAATGACAATGAGGTCATTGCGTATCAAAGTATTATGTGTGATATAACGGAGCGCAAAAAGCTTGAGCATCAGCTGTTTCAGTCTCAGAAAATTGAAAGCATCGGCACGCTTGCCGGGGGTATCGCGCACGATTTCAATAATATTCTCGCAGGGATTCTCGGGTATGCTTCATTTGTCAAATCCAAAATAAGCGAGCGCCATGAATTCTATAACCACATTAATACCATCGAGCTTGGGGCGCAGCGCGCTGCCGAGCTGACCTCTCAGCTGCTGGCCTTCGCGCGGGGCGGCCAGTATAATATGAGCGCGGTTGATCTGAATACCGTCGTGCGCGAAACGGTCACCATTATCAGCAGGACATTTGACAAATCAATTGAAATAGAGACAAAGCTCAGCGACAGCCTGCCTCCTATCAGAGCTGATTCCTCGCAAATGCAGCAGGTGCTCATGAATTTGTGTGTCAATGCGCGCGATGCAATGACCGCAGGCGGCAGCCTTACCATAGAAACCCGGCAGGCAAAGGTCCGCGGCGCCGAGCAGGAGAAAGAAGCCCGAAAAAGCCAATATGTCGCGCTGTCGGTATCGGATACCGGCGAGGGCATGGACAAGGCGATACAATCACGTATTTTTGATCCTTTTTTCACCACAAAAGAGCAGGGAAAGGGAACCGGCCTCGGCCTTTCAATGGTGTATGGAGTAATCAACCGGCACGGCGGGTTTACCAAAGTGTTCAGCAGGGTCGGCGAGGGAACAACTGTGCGGGTGTATCTGCCGACCTGCGAAAAATTTGAAGCCGAACCGGCGTTGCCGCATATCAGTTCAGGAGAGCTTAAGGGCAGCGGGGGGATCCTTGTGGTTGAGGATGAGGAGGATGTTCGGTCATTCATTGCTGAGCTGTGCAGCGAATACGGCTATCAGGTTTTTACCGCCGCCGACGGAGAGCAGGCACTTTCTGTTTATAACGAGTACTGCTCTGAAATAGATCTGGTTATTCTTGATATGATTATGCCCAAAATGAGCGGTTCCGAAACGCTGCTCCGGCTGAAAAATATTGATCCCGATGTGAAAGTCGTGCTGGCATCGGGCTACAGCAGCGATGCCAGCACATGCGAAGCGGGCGGTTACGGTGTGTGCGGTTTTATTCAGAAGCCCTTTCAGATGGCAGAGCTGCTTTCCATGATCCGGAACGCTCTCGCTTCATAATGCCTCTCCTTATTCATGAATATTTCCTCATAATGAAAAAGCCGGTTCGGGCGGGTCTCTGCGCAGCCGCCGCCATATGAAACCTCACTTCATGGACGGCCCGATACCGCTCACTGTACTCATGAACAGGCATTTTGCAGGGATTATTCCAAACAGCAACTTCCTCCGGGCCGTGTGTCTACTGAAATGTAACGGCACATGCCGCTGCATAACCTCTTCACGTGTTGCGGGGGCTTTGCAGAGCCCCGCCCGAACCGGTTTCGTTACATTATTTTGGACACCAGTGAGCCGGACACATATGTCTGTAGCGCGCAAACAGTTTGCACGCAATAAATATTCCCATTGCATTTTCCTATGAAACATCCCATATTTATAAAGTAGGAACCTTTAATCAGGCATCCTTTCATTGAAAGGGGGTTTGCTATGGGACGTATTAAAGATTTTCTTACCACGAAAAAACCTATCTCGCACCACATTGAGGAATGGAACATTTTCAGAATTTTGATGGACACAAAATCTGACAAAGGGCATGAGGATAAACGCCATAAAGGCAAAAAGCCCATTCCTCATCACCTTGATGAAGGTGATATATTTGACAAGCTGCTGCATCAGTGATGCGGAGGCGGTGCTGTACGATTGTATGAATGAATGCTGTGGAATGCTGTGCTGTAAGCCGGATGAGTTTTTGATGGCAATCTTTCAGCTCATACTCCGCACGGCGGTGCGGATGCAATAATGGTTTATCTAAAGAACAATAATTACTGATACTCCCCGCAGCATGCTGCGGGGAGTATCAGGCCGCCGGAAATTAGCAGCTTAAACCGGCATGTGCCCCCTGCAGGCCGCGCAACCTGAAAACATCTCATGTGAGTGTGTAGATGCACTTGGCATTGCGTAGCCCCCTTTTTTACCGTATAATTTTCCTCTAACCATATCCTGTTACAAGCCGGAGCACCCATCCGCACATGAAAGAAGAGCACCGGGATCTTACAAAGGAGCAGCTGCGCACTGCGGTTAAGGCGCTGGAGAATATTCTCCAGACATCCCTTGACGGGATACTCGTTGCCGACAGGGACGGCGCCATAATAAGAATTAACAGCGCATTTCTCGATATGCTGGGATATGCGGCCGAAGAAATTCTCGGCAGCAATGTTTTATTTTTTTCTTATTTTGATTCCGGCGAGTATGAGTCGACAACCGGGCAGGCCGTTATAATTGACCGGGATGAGCTGTACCGTTTGGGGGTCAAGATGACCGCGGAGCTGTTTGACAAAGGTATGGTCTGCAATAACGAGGCCTATTTTATCCGCAAAGACAGAAAGCTGGTGCCGGTGGAGGGAAACATAGCGCTGCTTCGCAATGAAAAGGGCAGGCGCACCGGAGCGCTGGCAGTGTTTCGTGATATTACCGAAAGGAAGCGTGCGGAACAGAAAATGAAACAGGGTCATGAATTTCTTGAAAACATTTTCAAAACGACTGCAGACGGCATATTTGTTACCGACTTTTCAGGCGTCATTATACGGACCAACGACACGTTTTGCGATATGCTCGGCTACCGTGAAAATGAGCTTATCGGCACCCATTACTCACGGCTGTATGCAGGCGATCTTCATGCGGAGCAGAGCTCGCCGGTTACGGAACAGCTTATGGAGAAGGGATATGTGAAAAATTATGAAACTGCTTACCGCAAAAAAAACGGCACGACGTTTATTGCAGATGTTAATCTTTCATGCCTTTCGGACAGCCGGGGCACGGTTACCGGCGCGGTAGTTGCCGTGCGTGATGCAACGGATCGAAAGCGCATGGAGGAGGCGCTTCGCAGCTCGCACGACGAGCTTGAGCGAAAGGTCAGGGAGCGCACCGCAGACCTTGAGGAGGCAAATACTGCGCTCCGGGTTCTGCTGAAAGAAAGAGACCGTGACAGGCGCGGGCTTGAGGAAAAAATGGTTTTCAACGTCAATAAACTTATTATGCCCTATATAGCAAAGCTGAAACGGTGCAGCGATAACCAAGAGCAGCACGCGCTTGTGGATGCCCTTGAATCGACTCTTTCCGATATACTTTCCCCCCTTATCAGAAAGCTATCACTTGATCACATTCATCTGACGCCTGCTGAAACACGGGTGGCGGGCCTGATCAGGCAGGGAAAAACAACCCGTGAAATCGCCGCTATGGCCAAACTCTCGGAGCGCACCGTGGAGCGGCATCGGGATAATATTCGCAAAAAAATAGGCATAAAAAACAAAAAAGTAAACCTCAGATCATATCTGCTGCAGGTGTAGCCGTCGTACTCGCGCTATTTCGGTACCCGGGAGGAGGAGTCAAGTGCAGTATTCTTTCGATACGCTGGCGTCGGTGTTCAACGCCCTTACGGAAGGTGTTTTTTTTGTCGATGCCGATGGGGCGCTGACAGCAGCGAACCCCGCATTCTGTGAAATGCTTGGCTATGATGAAGCCGATGTATCGCGATTAAAATTTATCGATCTCGCCGCTGAAACATCCCGGGTAGCTCCTGACATTATGGCCGGTATTTCAAATATCAATCTCAGGCTGTATTATTTTCATCGTGCCGAAAAGAAAACGCTGCCGATGCACATGATACACAAAGACGGCACGCTTGTCTCTGTCCGACTTCGCTCGGTGCTTTTCAGAGACAGAGACGGCGCTATAGCACGCGCGGCCGGTATCATCGAGCGGGAGGCCTCTGCAGACCCTGAAGCTGCAGGCGATGCCGAAAACAGCGAAATGATGCGGATCTGGGAAATGGAGCAGGACTATCAGAGCGTGCTCGCCAACTCCGGCGACGCGATCGTTATTACCGATTTCAACGGGTGGATTGCAACGGTAAACAAGGCAGCGGCTGATTTGCTCGGCCATGACAGCCCCGGGGATCTTACCGGCCGGTATCTGCTTGAATTTGCGCCGATGGTAGAGGGCACATTTCCCTGCACGACCGGTGAAACCGTCCGAATTGACAGGGAGTTTCAGGACAGACAGGTAGCGGTGTCTAACCAGCTGTTTGAAACCGGCAGGCTTAAGTGCGAGCAGTATTTTGTCAGAAAAGACGGTATGCTTGTGCCTGTTGAAGCGACCCTTACGCTTTTGAAAGATACAAAAGGCGATTTTCGCGGAACCATAGCTATATGCCGCGATATTACCGATCGAAGGCAGGCAGAAAAACAACTGATTAAAGCCCGCGACGAGCTGGAGGAAAAAGTCAAGCAGCGTACGGTCAACCTTGAAGAGTCAAACACGGCGCTGCGGTTTTTGCTTAACCAGCGGGATCGCGACCGCAAGGACTTTGAGGAAAAGGTGCTTGCAAGTGTCAATGAGCTGGTGATGCCGTATGTCGAAAAGCTAAAAGACGCGGTGCGCGACGATCGTCAGAGAGCATATCTGGAAATACTTGAGTCGAACCTGTCTGATATTGTATCCCCTTTTTCCGCCCACATCACCGAGCGGAACCTTTTGCTGAGCCCCGCAGAAACACAGATTGCCAATCTGATCAAGCGGGGCAAGACCACCAAGGAAATCGCGGAGCTGGTAAACCTCTCAGGAAAAACAGTCGAAACACACCGGGAAAGCATCAGGAAAAAGCTCGGCATAAAAAACAAAAAAATAAGCCTGCGATCGTATCTCAAGCAAACCGCTTAATGCAACTACCGCTTGTTTTTTTTCCAGTTTCATGGATAATGTTTGTCTTTTATCCTGAAAAGTGCATGGTGTGCGAATCTATAGACAGGCGGTATTGTGAAGCAGAATAAGCTGAGAAATGTTGCCATTATTGCCCATGTCGATCATGGGAAAACCACGTTGGTGGACCAGCTGTTCCGGCAAAGCGGCATGTTTCGCGAAAACCAGCGGGTGGCTGAGCGGCTGATGGACTCGCTCGATCTCGAGCGCGAGCGGGGCATTACCATTGCCTCGAAAAACGGCTCTTTTACCTACGAGGGGTTTTGTATCAATATTATCGACACGCCCGGCCATGCCGATTTTGGCGGTCAGGTCGAGCGGGTGCTCAAGATGGCAGACGGCGCGCTGCTTCTGGTCGATGCGCAGGAGGGCCCTATGCCGCAGACCTATTTTGTGCTCAAAAAAGCGCTTGCCCTGTCCCTGCCCATTATAGTGGTTATAAACAAGATCGACAAGCCCGCCGCCCGGCCTGACTGGGCTGTCGATCAGGTGTTTGACCTGTTTGTGAACCTGGATGCTCCGGAGGAGCTTATCGATTTTCCCGTGCTCTATGCCTCCGCCCGGGACGGCTATGCGGTGGAAAACCTGCAGGACAGGCCGGAGTCGATGAAGCCGCTGTGCAACATGATTGTTACGCATATACCCGCACCCGGCGGCGACCCTGCTGATCCGCTGCAGCTTCTGGTGAGCTCGATAGATTACTCGCCGTATCTGGGCCGCCTGGGCATCGGTAAAATCACGGCAGGTACGCTTAATATAAACAGGGACACAGCGGTAGCGCTGCGAGACGGTTCGCTGGTGCCGTCGCGCATATCAAAGGTGTACCGGTTCAGGGGCAACGAAAAGGTTTCTGTCGAGTCGGCTTCAGCCGGCGAGATTGTTGCCGTGGCCGGCATGGATGACGTTACGGTGGGCGTAACGTTTACCGATCCGAATACTCCCCGCCCGCTGCCTGCCATGGAGATAGACCCGCCCACCATCTCCATGAACTTTATCCCCAACGACTCTCCGTTTGCCGGCAGGGAGGGCGCCTACATAACCTCACGGCATCTTGAAGAGCGGCTCAATCGCGAGATGCTTGCCGATGTTGCGCTGAAGGCTGAACCTCTGGAGGAGCGAACCGGCTTCAGGGTGTCCGGCCGCGGGGAGCTGCATATATCGATATTAATCGAGCAAATGCGCCGTGAGGGGTATGAGTTCCAGGTAACCAGGCCGCAGGTCATTATGAAGCCGGATGCAGATGGCTCTCCGACCGAGCCGTACGAGGAGCTGACTATTGATGTCGACGAGCGATATATGGGGGCTGTCATCGAGAATCTCGGGGCCCGCAAAGGCAGGCTGCATGAGATGCATCAGGGCAGCGCAATGGCGCGCATTGTATACACCATCCCCACCCGCGGGCTTCTTGGGTTTCGCTCTGAGTTTATGGCGCTTACCAAAGGTATGGGGATTATGAATTATATTTTTTCAGGATACGGCCCTTGGGCAGGGGATATTGTCAACCGAAACACCGGCGCGCTGGTGGTTAAGGACGCCTGCACCGTTGTGGCATATGCGATGTTCAACCTTCAGGATCGCGGCACGATGTTTTGCCGGCCGGGCGAAAGCGTATATGCCGGGCAGATTATCGGTGAGCACTCCAGGGAGGGGGATCTGATTGTAAATCCTGCAAAGGGAAAAAAACTGACAAACGTGCGAGCGGCCGGCTCGGATGCCAATGTTATTCTTAATGCGCCAAAGGACATGACGCTTGAGGACTGCATTGCCTATATAAATGACGACGAGCTGGTTGAGGTAACTCCCAAGGCGATTCGCCTGCGCAAGATGAAATAGCTTATAGGGTGCTTTTTTTTATGGTTTGCTTTTCACCGGATATCGGGTTATGTATTCCAGCAGCTCGGACAGCTTAGCGCAGGCATAACAGATGCAGAAATCCGCTGCGCCGTAGTACAAATGAATCGTATCCTCTTTTAAAATCCAGCCGCAGGGAAACACCACATCATCTACATCGCCCTCCCGCTCGTAATGAGCTTTTGGCCCGAATATCCACTCATCGCTGCGGTAGGTCAGCCGGGTGGGGTCTTCCCTGTCCAGCAGGGCCAGCCCGAGGCGGTAAATAGAGCCCGAAGCGGTGGTGCGCACGCCGTGGTACAGTATCAGCCAGCCTTCTGCGGTTTCAAGAGGCGGCGTGCAGAGGCCGATTTTATTAGCGTCCCACCATCCGCCTTCCCTGGCGAGTATAATAGTGGTGTGATCGCCCCAGTGCTTAAGGTCGGGTGAAAACGAAACCCAGATATGTGCGCCGAAACGCCCCTGCGTTGCCACAGGCCGGTGCAGCATTGCCCAGCGGCCTTTGAATCGAACCGGGAAAAGCGCCGCATCTTTGTCCTCAGGGGGCATGACAGGACCCAGCCTGCTGAAGGAGAGAAAGTCGGCGGTGGTTGCCAGAGCGACAAGCGGCCCGCTTTTTGAATACGCTGTGTAGCATATCGCCCATTTTCCCAGCTCGTCAATATAGGTTATGCGTGGGTCTTCAATCCCCCAGAGCTCCTCAGGGCGGGTGTCAGGGAGAGCAGGCATTGTAGGGCTTGGGTCGATCTTCCAGGCGGTGATCCCGTCGTTGCTTCGGGCGGCGGTCAGATGTGAAATGCCGCGAAAATCCTCAACCCGGACCAGCAGAAGGGTTTTGCCGCCAATCTCAGCAGCAGCTGCATTAAAAACGGAATTGGCATTGTACGGCCATGTGTCTATTGACAGTACCGGATTGCATTCATAGCGGGTAAACAGCTCATGGCCGGAACGATTATTGGTGGTGCCCATTTTTTGCCCCTTATGTTCAGGATGACAGAAAAAAGACGTTTTTGTTATTCGTCCCCGCTGAGCTCACGCTGCCAGTCTTTTTCAAGATCAGACAGCTCGTCGCGCAGCTGCGTTTCCACAGAATCAGCAATCGTCAGCCCGCTTTTGACATGCTGAAGCAGCAAAAGAACATCCTGCAGCGAAAAACGCTCAATCAGGTAGGTGGTAAATGATTCTGACTCCGCATAGACAAGGGCGACAGACTCAGGTGAAGCACGTGTCAGGGCAGCCATATCGAGCCCTGCAATGTGGCTGAGGGGATACAGCGCTTTTTGTTTTGCAGCGCGGGCGAGAAGCCGGGTGCGGGATCGGCGGCCGGATGGTTTCTGGTAAGAGCGCGACATATATTCTGCAAGCCCCTCATTCAGCCAGAGGGGAACGCGGGCTCCGCCCGCTATATGGACCAGCACGTGCGTATATTCGTGAAAGATGGTTTTTTTCAGGCGCAGGGGGCGATCAAACAGATCTTCGCTGAGGCGTATTTTGCCATCATACACACCGGGAGACCAGTCGGCAAAGTAGCCGCTGGAATCCCTGTCCTGCGGCGGATAAATGATCACCTGAACAGGGCTTTCCGGATAGATATCAAAGGCGCTGCCTGCTGAGTGATAGGCATCCTGCAGAATGCTGGCCACCATCTCGGGTATGTCCCGCTCAGCAGACTCTTTGCAGGTTATGATAAATTCACCCTCATCCTCTGAGCTGAAGCCCGCTTCAACACGGCTGTCGCTTCTCAGCCTGCGAAGAAACTGCCGGGCAGCTGTGTTGTCCGGATCGGTGGAAAGAGCGCGGCGAAGCGATGATCGCGCCTCCGAATATTCATTGCGATGATAAAAGATGTGCGCACGGTTGAGGTGCAGGTTCGGATTGCGGCTGTCAAAGCGGGCGGCATCATCCAGAAACATTTCCGCGGTGCGGTAGTCTTTGGCCTGAATGGCTTCAGAGGCCATGTTCAGATATATAGCTGCCGTGTTCCTTTTTATGCTGGGCGATTCGGGGTCATAGTGCCGGGCGATGCTGAGCTGCTCGAGCGCCTCCTCGTGCTCGCCTTTTTTGTGCAGCTTAAGCGCCAGCCCGTTGTACAGCACAGCAAGCGTCGTTCGAATAACCGGCGCCTCCGGGGCATGGCCCAGAGCGCGAAGCTCCCGTGAGATAGCAGAGCGCCACTCACCGCGGTCAGCACAGTCAAGCGCCTTTTTGTGAAGCCGTGCAGCATCCGCGGGAACCCTGTTTTTTGTGTCAGCGCGAGACAGGGACTGCTGAGGCACGGCACCGTCATGCGCGCTGGCGGGCTCACCGGGCAGCGGGGATTTTTCAATGCGGGCAATGGTGCCAAGCGGGTAGCTGACGGTATCACCATAGAGTCTGCATTTTACCGATTTGCCTTCACGCCATATTTTTTTGACATCAAGCCGAGCGCCGTTTTTAAAATAAATGGTGTCCGCGAGAGAGCCCCGGGGAAACAAAGCGCTAAGAGCAAACCAGAGAATGGCTGTTTTATATACCGTGCTTTTCATCTCACACCATTATAGCGCATCCGCACCAGAAGAAGCACGTATATTCTTAATAATACCATGGGCCCGGCTCGAGTGAAACCATATATAGTTTCATTGGTGTGCAAAACAATATAACGAAGCCGGTTCGAGCGGGGCTCTGCCTAACCCGAACCGGCTTTTGCTCAATGCTGCATTTTGTTTTTAACACGTGTGATATCGTTTTTTTCGTAAAACCAAAAAAACTTATTCATACCGCTGCTGTATGAGCTTTTTTATAAACACTTCATCACGCTCCATTTCCTCCAATCGCTCAGCGATGAATTTTTTTGCGTCCTCATTCTGGGGTATATATATTTTTTCAAGTGCGTTTACTCTTCGCTGGACTTTGCGAAGCTCCCGCGAAAGAAGCAGCACAGACTTGGTGATGGCTGCATACTCAGCGATAAGGCTAAGCAGGCTGACGGCATTTTGCCGGCCTTCATCATATGCGGCTGTAGTCCCGGAAAAGCTGGAAAACGGTCTGAGCCTCTTCGGCCGGAGGCTGAACACCGGCAGCCTGAGGCCCATAAACTTTGAAAGCCTGCAGCTCAAAAAATAGCGCCTTCTCTCCGAGCAGCTTTTTCTGGTAATAATATCAGAGCCCATCTCAGCTGCGGCAAGGCGGTAGCTGCGATACAGCGCTTCCAGCATATCGCGGAACTGCTGCTCTGCTTTTTCGATTGTTTTTGCATTTTTCATAAGCTCCATTACAAGAATTTCGCGTTTCTGGTTCAAAAGGTCGAATCCCTCGTAGGCGAATGAAAGATTTTCCTTGATGGTGCGCAAACTTGATTTGGTGGCAGGCATATCAAGCTTCGGCATGTGAGATCGCTCCATCGGACTGCGGTATGTAATACTTCTGGAGGTCCTCTTTTGAGATTCGGTACAGCTCATCCGGGGGCAGCGTGGAAAGTACATCCCAGCCGATATTCAGCGTTGTTTCAATCGCTCTGTTTTCATCGTATGCCTGCCGCAGAAACTGCTCCTCAAAACGGGATCCGAATGCGAGGTAGGTTTTGTCAAGCCCGGAGAGCTCCTCCTCGCCGACAATAGCCGCGAGTGAGCGAATCCGCTTCACGCGGGCATAGGATGCAAACAGCTGTGCAGCGACCTGGGCGTGGTCTGAGCGGGTGCGCCCCTCGCCGATGCCGTCTTTCATGAGTCGCGAAAGGGACGGCAGGCCGGCTATGGGAGGGTAGATGCCGCGGTTGAAGAGCTCCCGCTCAAGAACGATTTGGCCTTCGGTGATATAGCCGGTGAGGTCGGGAACTGGGTGGGATATGTCATCGCTGGGCATTGTCAGAATCGGAATCTGGGTGATGGACCCCTTATGGTTTTTGATCCGGCCCGCCCGCTCGTAAATGGCGGCAAGGTCGCTGTACAGATAGCCGGGATATCCCTTGCGCGCGGGGATTTCCCCCCTTGAGCTGGAAAGCTCTCGAAGCGATTCACAGTAGTTTGTCATGTCGGTTAAAATAACAAGAATGTGCATGCCTTCGCTGAATGCTAAGTGCTCTGCAAGCGTCAGGGCAACCCGCGGGGTAATCAGGCGCTCTATAGACGGGGCGTCGGCAAGGCTGAGGAACATGGCGGCGTGCATCAGCACGCCGCTTTCTTCCAGCGCGTCAATGAAAAAGCGTGCCACATCGTATTTGACACCCATTGCGGCGAACACGATATTGAATTCCTCATATGCGGTCAGGATTTTTGCCTGACGGGCTATCTGAGCTGCGATCAGATTGTGCGGCAGGCCGCTGCCGGAGAAAATCGGGAGCTTCTGACCGCGGATCAGCGTGTTCATGCCGTCGATGGCGGAGATGCCGGTCTGAATGAAATCGCGGGGATACTCCCTGCTCCAGGGGTTTATCGGAAGGCCGTTTACGTTCATCATGTGATCTGATACAGCGTGGGGCGCTCCGTCGATCGGCCTGCCCAGCCCGTCAAACACTCTGCCAAGCATATCCCGGTGCACGGGAAGCTCAAGGGGCCTGCCGATAAAGCAAACGCGCGTATCGTCGAGTGACAGCCCTGACGTGCCTTCAAATACCTGGACGACCGCCGTGTCCCGGTTTACCTCAAGTGTCTGTCCCACGCGCAGGCTGCCGGTATCGTCCCGTATTTCGACAAGCTCGCCGTACCCTGCCCCCTCAACCCCCGTAACAAAAAGCAGCGGCCCGCTGATGGCGCTTATGTCGGTGTAATCTGTTTCAATGTGCATGTGAATTCTCAAAAGTGCAGGGCCGATCGAAACCGGTATTATATGTTTATTTTTTTGACACAACCGGGCGGCTTGCGAACCGCGCCGACGGTATTACTTTTATATTGTCCGCTGTCTGGCTCCTGTTCGAGCGTTACTCCTGTGCCGCGGCTTTGCTCAGCGTTTTTAGATGGTCATGCATTGCCGCGCGGAACGTATCTATCCGGCTGGCTTCATCGTTTGGGATGCTTGATTTAAGCCTGACCAGCTCTGACAGGTCCTCGAGAGCCAGCAGCCGCGGCAGCTCAAGGCCAGCGAGCAGCAGCTCTTTACCTTCTTTATAAAATGAAATGATTGTCTGCATCAGCTTGAGCTGCTTGTCGGGACTGCAGTACATGTCGCAGGGATCAAACGAGTTCTGCTGCAGGAATGCATTTTTGATGAGATCCGCACAAAACAGTATAAACCTGCTCCCCGTGGGAAGGGCATCGGGCCCGACCAGCTTGACGATCTGCTGCAGGCGGTTGTCCTCCAGCAGTATGTTCATGGCCTCGTTGCGCAGCTGCTCCCATGCCGGATCTATGCTGTCCCACCACTGGCGTATATCATCGAGATACTCTGTATAGCTGTCAGTCCAGCTGATAGAGGGGTAGTGGCGCGCATCGGCGAGCACCTTGTCCAGCGCCCAGAAGCAGCGTATAAACCGTGTTGTGTGCTGCGTTACCGGCTCTGAGAAATCACCGCCGGGAGGGGAGACAGCCCCGATGATCGTGATGCTGCCCTCATCGCCGGAAAGCGTGTCAACCAGTCCTGCACGCTCGTAAAACTCTGCAAGGCGCGTTGCCAGATAGGGCGGGAACCCCTCCTCTGCGGGCATGTCGCCGAGCCTGCTTGACAGCTCGCGAAGGGCCTCCGCCCATCGCGATGTGGAATCCGCCATAACAGCCACGCTGTATCCCATATCACGGTAGTACTCGGCAATGGTTACGCCGGTGTAAATGCTGACCTCCCGGGCCGGTACCGGCATATTTGAGGTGTTGGCGATCATGACGGTGCGCTCAATGAGCGGCCGCCCGGTCCGCTCATCCACAAGCTGCGGGAAATCCTCGAGCACCTCTGTCATTTCGTTTCCGCGCTCCCCGCACCCGATATAGATTATAATGTCGGCATTGCTCCACTTTGCCAGGGCATGCTGGGTCATCGTTTTGCCGGTACCGAATCCTCCCGGTATAGCTGCGGTTCCGCCGCGGGCAATCGGAAAAAACGTGTCGATTATGCGCTGGCCGGTGATGAGCGGAGCGGCCGGTTTTTTTTTTGCTGCGTAGGGGCGAGGAGTGCGTACCGGCCAGCTGTAGGCAAGAGATCCTTCGTAACTATGTTTATTGCGGCTGATGCGGTAAACAGTTTCCGTGAGCGTGTAGACACCCGGCTTGGCGATAAACGAAATAGTGCCTGCAATGCCGGGGGGAACCATGATTTTGTGAAGAACCAGCTCTGTTTCGTCAATCCGGCCCAGCAGATCACCCGGCCGCACCAGGTCCCCCGCATCGGCAGCCGGCTCGAAGTGCCATTTTTTATCCATGTCAAGCGGTGATACACGTACCCCTTTTTTAATATAGCTGCCGCAGCGCTCGGATATATTCACAAGCGGCCGCTGAATGCCGTCGTAAATGCCGGCAATCAGCCCCGGCCCCAGCAGAACAGATAGAGGCCTTCCCGATGAGCTGACCCTGTCGCCCGGCCTGAGGCCGGTGTTGTCCTCGTACACCTGAATAATCGTCTGATCGCTCTCGAGGCGGATAACTTCACCGATCAGGCTGTCGGTGCCTACTTCTGCGATATCGTACATGCTTATTCCCGCGAGCCCTTCCGCCGTTACGATCGGGCCGTTTATCCGCGTGATGGCCCCGGTGATATGCTCTGTCATCAGTTCCTCGTGCCGCTGCCGGGCGGCGTTACGCCGTTTTGTTTCCGGGTGTGCTCGTTGATAAGCGCTTGCATTTCTTTTTGCAGCCGGTTCATGTTACGGTGAATAATGCGCCTGATGCTGATATCGTATCTAATGCCCCGCGAGCAATCGAATACGACCGCGCCGCCCTGCTCGGGGAAGTTATCAATGACAACACTGTTTCTGTCAATGGACGCCGGCAGCGCTTCTCTAAGCGCTGCATCCTCCTCAGCGACGTGTATGACAGCGCTGCCCGGCCCTGTTTTTGATAATACGGCGCAGACAGCCGCGCTCAGAGCCGGGTAATAGCGGTCGTGCATGTCCGCGCGCAGCAGGGCGACGGTGTTATCGATCATGGACAGCACACATTCGTTTTGCAGTATAAGGCTGCGTTTTGCCCGGTCGGTGTTGCTCCTGTTTTTTATTTTTGCAACCTCCCGAGCTATTGTCCGGTCACGGCCTTCGGCTTCCTGTTCGTCAAACCGGCGAAGATCCTCCTCCAGCGCGTCGGTCATTGTTTGTATGCTGCTGTCAGCCGCCTGCCTGCTGCGCGCAATCCGCTCTTCAGCAGCGGCGCGGATTGCCGCTATCAGATCAGCTCCCTCGGCGGCGCCGGCAGGTGCTGCATCCTTTTCAGCGCTGTTTTTCATAAATGTATCCCCAGCGCGTCGGAGATTGAGCTGAGTATAGACGGCCCGAATCCTTCTGCGTCATCGATCCCCGGAATTTCAATTACAGCGGGCAGTGCGGCGGAAAGGTTTGCCTGCTCTACCCGTTCTCCCAGCATTGCCCGTAACTCCCGGCTTATGAGAATAATGCCTGCATCCGGACGGACGGCGGTTTCGGCAAAGGAGCTTATCGCATGGTCCTTATCGGTTACAATGCCGTGTACGCCTGCCAGCCGGAATGCCGATACCGTATGCATATCACCCAGTATATAGATGGTACTCATATGGCGGAAGCCTCCCGGTGAAGGAACCCTGATGGGATTCGGCAGTGCCGGTTACAGTTAAATTTTATTGAGCACCATAATGGCGACAATAAGCCCGTAAATCGCGATTCCTTCTGCCAGCCCGAGAAATATAAGAGCCCGCCCGCCAAGCTCCGGCTTTTCGCTCATAGCACCGAAGGCGGCAGAGCCTATTTTACCCAGGGCGGCAGCGCTTGCAAGGCAGGCGATGCTAACGGCGAGCGTGGCTGCAAAGCAGATGAGCGCCCTGTCCGTTCCCGTATAGGCGCCGGGTGCAACAGCAGCGGCATCCAGCGTTATTCCCTCTTGAGCTGCTGCGTTTTTATCCTGATCAGAGCTCCGTGCAGCGGATGCAATAAGTACAATCAACGCGCTTATTATTATCAGCAGGGCTTTTTTCATGGCGTCACCTCCCGCTGGGGGTAGTGTTTGTCTGCAATGAAAAGGGGGTAAAGGCAGAGCCGGTACCCCTGTAGAATGTACCCATCAGTTCATAATATTCGAGCCGCATTGACTGAATGCCGCACACAAGACCCTCAAGCAGAATAATAAAAATGTTTCCGACGACAAGAACCGCCAGTGCCGCCGGGCTCAGCAAATCAGGGCTCACAATCTCTGCGAGGCAGTAAATCGCGATGCCCAGGCCGGCGTGGCTGAGGGCAAAGGCGCCCGCGCGGATAAAGGATACGGTATGGCTGAGAAACCCGGAGAGCATTTCCATGAGCTCGACGGCGGTTTCGGCACAGTAGTGAAACACTCCGAGCGGAAAGGGCTTTTTCAGGCCGAAAATTGCCCATGCAAGGATGCTTCGAAAGGAAAAAACGCACAGCGGAAGCACGGCAAGGCATGAAACCGCTGCCGGTGAGGGAACAACCCCGATGGTGAAGTAACGGAGCGCCAGGACCACGGACCCCACATAGAGTATCAGGCCGGGCAGACCGTGCCCCCCGAAGAGCAGAGCGGGCCAGTCGCGGGCAAGTGCGCCATTGATTATGTTTAGCAAAAGTCCGGCGGTTATAAACACAGAACCCATCATGATAACTGCAAAGAACAAAGGCATGATATTATCCATGGGGTGAAACCAGAGCGCGGGAATAATATGCTCATTGCTGAAAATGCTGCCGTAAAGCACACCGAAGACTGCGGCTGAAACGCCGCAGCACTGCAGAATGCTTCCGGCGTCACAAAGCCATGCAGGAAGTTTTCTGCGATGGCGGGATATATATTTGAATGCTGTTCCGGTAAGTATAAGTACAAACCCCTGTCCGACGTCACCGAACATCACCCCGAACATGACCGCATAGGTCAGAGCGGTGAACGGCGTGGGGTCAATTTCTGTGCTGGAGGGTAGTCCGGCGCTTTTGACCAGCAGCTCAAACGGGCGGAAAAATCTGCTGTTTTTAAACTGTACCGGCGCATCCGGGTCAGGGGCGTCGGAGATGCTGACCAGATATGTGCCGGGGCATACGCTGTCAAGTATCTCTGTGACCTTTTTCTTGTTGTCGGAGACAACCCAGCCGGTGATAAACACCACGTCACCCGAAAAGATGAGCTGCTGTTCAGCCCTGAGCGTTTGGTACGTTTCGGTATATATCCGGTGGAGCTTTTGCAGCAGTGGCGTCCATGAAGCTCTGAGCCTGTTAAAGCCGCGCTCTGCACGGCCGCGCCTGCTCTCAAGCACGCCGATCCTTCGCTCAATGCTGTCTGCAGAACGGATAGCACCCGCCTTGCTGAGAAGGGCCGCCGTATCGTCACGGAACCCGTATTTATGCAGAAAAGCAAGCATATCATGGACGTGTCCGGGCAGGCATATGCCGATTGCCTGATTGGCCAGCTGCATTATGCTGAATCTGTCCGGTCTGTCGGGCGGCGGGATCTGCTGATCACCCGGCAGATGCCCATATGCCACCGTACACAAAGACAAGCCGGTCAGCTCGGACAGGTCAACCCCGGCGGCGCGGAGCGCGTTGTCAAGCTTTGTATAGTCCCGAAGCCGGGCGATAGCTTCAGAAAGCCGCCTGCTTATCGCTTCCTTTTGCTGTATTTTTTGCTGAATGCTTTTGAGAGCGGATGCATCGCTTTCAACGTCAGGCTGCCGCCCGTCGCCGGCATACTGCCGGGGGGGTATATTCAGCGCTGCCATAAGCGATGACAGTTTTGAGAGAAGATTGTCCGCCTCTGTGAGACGATCGCTCAGCTTTGCACGCAGCGGCGCACCTGCTTCATCCTCCGGGGCGTTCTGTTTGTGCAAATGCAGGAGCGCCTCCCTTCCGAGATGGTAGACGGCTGCCTCGCTGCACCAGACTGGAACGCCGATGATTACCTTTCGTATATTTGCAGTTCGAAACATCAGTGCCCCACTATGAGCCGCTTTTGAATTTCCTCCGGGGGAAGGCGGAACCTGAACCCCTCTACAACACAAAAAAGATTGCGGATCTGATACAAGAGAAGAAGCAGATAGCACACCACGCATGCCGGCGAGTGAAAATCACGGGAAAAGTATTTCCACACATGAGACCAGAAATACAGCTCATATGCCAGCTCACGCCCGGCTGTGTCGCAGCTGCTCAGCCCGTGGGCGCGGTCGATTCGAACATCTATGCAGTGTATTCCGCGCTGCTCGTCAGCAGCCTCACGCATAAGCCCGGTAATCCCGGCAAGGTGCTGCTCAGCCTGCGTGCTGTCCATGCCGCAGTAACGGGTCAGGCGCATATGAAACATGCGCCGCAGCAGGCAAAGCTTTAGCGCGGCTACAGCATGCACGGCCGTGTCTCTAAAGCCGCATGCCTCTTTAATGCTTATAAGAAAGCCGCGGGCGGTGTTTATATCTATGCCTGTTTCGATGCATTCGTACCTGCCGTAATCGCTTTCAGAAAGCACCTGCTGATATATGCAGGTGTTATGCAGTATGCCGAGAAGCTCCCCGCGCGACAGGGATGCTTTGAGCAGATCGCGCTCAAGCCGGTGATGGGGGGATATGTCGAACCAGAGCGTAACAAATTGAGTGCGCCCGTATGATTGTGCAAGCAGCTGCTTTGCGTTTTCTGCTTCGAACAGTCGCAAAAATGCTTTTAAAAGAGGGCGGTATGGTATGCTGATATCGATCAGGTTCCGGACAGGAGCGGTTTCATCCCGGAAGAGCTGTTCTTTTATATGGATATGCTCACCGGCTGGGCTCTTCGGAGCAAGATCGGGAAACGCGCTTTCGAGAGAGCCGGCATTAAGCAGGTGTATATAATCGTCGCGCAGCAGCATTTGTGCGCGGCGGGCAAACAATTTGGCGTGCACATACAGTCTGTCTGTATACGGCTGCATGGCCGTGTCCTTACCGCATTATTCTTTGAGAATAATCTCAGCTATTGTGCGCCGGGCGGCTGCGAGCAGGGCGGTATCGTCATGCAGCTTTGCCCATTCGTCTTCAAGCAGGCGAAGCTTTTCTGCAGCCTCGCGGCCGGCTTTTTCAATAGCGGCATCCAGCTGTTGTTTGTTGCTTTCGCGCACTTTTTTTTCGTGGGCTGCTTTTTTTTGCTCGAGTCTCTTCTTGTGCGCCTCTACCCGCATGCCGTTTTCAGCTTCAGCCCGCTCAACCTCTTTTGCGTACTGTTTTTCCACAGCTACTACACGGGCAATTATGCTTTCGGCTGCCGCCTCGGTCATTGCAGAACCTGTCTGTAAGTGATTAAGAGATATGTATGCCCTGTTGCCCGGTACAGACTTTGCCGTAAAATGATTTATCAAAAAATATTTCCTGCGTTTGTTCTTCGGTAAGACCCCAGAGCTCCTTTATTCTGCAATTCATTGCCTCCAGGTAGCCGCGGATGAAATAATATATAGCCCGGTCAAAAAAAAGCACAACGCGGTCGTTCAGCTCCCGCATCTGGTTCAGCTCAAGGGCTGTGTC
This sequence comes from uncultured Thermodesulfobacteriota bacterium, assembly GCA_964621615.1. Taxonomy (GTDB): domain Bacteria; phylum Desulfobacterota; class WTBG01; order CAIYCZ01; family CAIRTM01; genus CAZUMW01. The sequence continues at coordinate 5,602 of CAZUMW010000053.1, read as the reverse complement.
GAAAGCGCTTTCATACATAACAAAAAGCCACAGAGTCCGCTTCAGCAAAACAAGCGCACGTATACCCTCGCACAGCGGTATATTCATTCTGAAAAGCCCTGCTCCCTCGAGGGCATACTTTCTGCCGACATCCTCTTTGGGGGTGTCATAGCTTACCCATTTGCCGAGCTCATCGAGCACCATGCGGGCTTTGATTTCAAATTTTTTCAGCTCATCGTCATGAAAGGAAGTGGTGGTGGGATCTGATTGCAGACGTTGGACCCATCGAGTTATAATGGTATCCGCATTTGTTTCGACGAGTTTTACGAGTTTGTCAGAAATTAAGTGAAGCATCCCCTCGCCCCCCTCTCCAACGTATTAAAAAAACTTGCGAAATAAAAAATAAATAACCCCCTTATTTATTTTCATAGCACAAAATATTGTAATATCAATGATATTGTTTTATATAAAATTAGATAGTCGGGAGTCCGTGCAGTATAGAGGTACATGCTACACAGCAGGGGCTGAGCGTACTGTTTATATTTTGCGTTTATTCGCTTTTCCGATTGATTCTCACCAAAAGATTCTGTTATGGTTGAAGCTGCGCAGACATATCTGCACACTGATTTTGGTTGCCAGACTCACGTCACACAGGGAGTTTTATGCATGAATCCTACAATCTATGATTTGCTTCCCGATACAGTCAAGCAGCAATGGGATAAGGAGGATTATAAAATCCTTTGCCCGGAAAATCTTGACGATGAAGCGGTTATAAAAGTCGTCCTCATCAATACCAATGAAACAGAAATCGAAGTCGAGCTGCCGGTACAGGGTGTCCAGTAGCAGCGTATACGGTCAGCTGCAGAAGTTTCGTCTATGAGTGCCGAACGCCTGTCAACAGGCCGGCTGCTGTTTCAGGGGGGCGCTACTCAGTTCTTCTGGAGATAGTACGCAATGCCGTCAGCGCGCTGTTTTGCCTGCGGAAAACCGATGGATGTGGGCGGAGCGACAATGCAGGAACTGCTTCGCTTCGATTTGACGGTGTTTTGTTCAGAGCAGTGTGCCCGCTCATTTCCCTATCAGGGGACCGAAGCATACAGCAGCAGGATACGAGCGCTTCGCACGAGCATAGCCGGACCGTCTCCGGAGCCGCTCAGCGGGAAACTATGTACACCCGAGCATATCAGGGTTGCTGCTGATAACGGTCAGGCCGCGTTTTTAGCAGATGATGTTAAAGCCGCTGTGCAATGGCTTAAGGATCGCATGCGCCGTCATGCGGCTGATAATGAAGCACTTCTTCAGGAGATCGATAACGCATTTCCCGACACAATCGGCTCATCTCAGAACAATATATAATTCAAAAGCTTTTCTGCGATATTCCCGCCTTTTTTTTATTCATAAGACAGTGCCTTTTTTCTGAGCCGTGCCCGGCTACGTATTATCTTTAGCGGGAGTTGGAAAACAAGCAGGTTCCCGCTGCATCCCTTTTTTTTGCTGTTAATGCCTGTTTCTGCCGGCTTGTGTGTTTTTTTTATACAGTTCCGCTCATGAGTGTGTAAAAAGATTACACAGGCTGCACTTGGGTGCTGTGTCTGCGTTCTGTGCCTAACAATTTGATATTAGTTTCTTTTTTTTCTTGTCGCGCTGCCTTTTGTGTGAGTGGCATGGCTTTTGCGGTATTCATGAAAAGCGACAGGAAGTTCCGCGGACATTTACGTATCTCAAGGGAGGAACATATGTTTTTGGAAAAAATACATTCAGAAGGTATAGCCCATCTATCCTACATTATCGGCGATGAAGCAGCGGCTGCCGTCATCGATCCCAGACGTGACTGCGACATATATATCGATATTGCCAGGCAAAACGGGGCACGTATAACACATATCTTTGAAACGCACCGTAATGAGGATTATGCTATCGGGTCAGGCCGCCTTTCTCATTTAACCGGAGCTGCAATATATCATGGACCACACATGAATTTTACCTATGGTCAACCGGTTTCAGCAGGTGACACCTTTCAGCTCGGCGATGTGTTGCTGCAGGTCCATGAAACACCGGGCCATACATATGAAAGCATATCGATCAGCGTGCGGGACCGCGCGTTTGGAGAAAAGCCGGTAGCGGTTTTTACCGGCGATGCCTTGTTCATCAGCGATGTGGGGCGCACCGATTTTTTTCCGGACAGGAAGAAGGAGGTTGCCGGCCTGCTTTATGACAGCATTATGAACACGCTGCTTCCGCTCGGGGATCAGGCTATAGTGTGCCCTGCACATGGTGCCGGATCGGTCTGCGGGGCGGGGATGGCATCAAGAGAATTTTCCACTATCGGCTATGAGCGCCTGTACAATCCGATGCTTCAGCTTGAAAAAAATGAATTTATTGAAAAAAAAGTTGCGGAGCACCATTACATACCACCGTATTTCCGCCGGATGGAGCAGTATAACCAGCATGGTGCACCGGTTTTTGAGCGGTTGCCCCAGCCGGAGCCTCACGGGCCGGACGAATTTGCCCGTGAGATCGACATGGGAATGCAGGTGCTTGATGTGCGCAGCCCCGAGGCTATAGCCGGTGCCTATATAACCGGCAGCATTACGATTCCGCTCGGGATGGTACCGGCATTTGCCGGATGGTTTTTATCCTATGATCGCCCGATCGGTATTGTAGCCGAACAAAGGGATCATGTTGAAACAGCGGTGCGGCATCTGGTGCGCCTGGGCTATGATTCTGTTATCGGCTATCTTGAGCAGGGAATGCATGCGTGGGAAACAAGCGGCCGTATGTTTGAACGGATCGGCGCTGTCACAATCGTCGATGTTAAACGGCGCATCGATACGGGGGAAAAGATGACCCTTGTCGACGTGCGCGGCCGCGATGAGTTCTATAGCGGTCATTTGCCGGGGGCTCTGCATATATATGCAGGAGAAATTGCAGATAATCTGGATTCCGTGCCGCGCGACAAACCGGTTGTCACGTATTGCGGCAGCGGGCGCCGGGCTATTATTGCTGCGTCCGTGCTGAAAAACAATGGTTTTGATAAGGTTGAGGACTGCCTGGGATCTATGGCGGCCTATAAAGCAAGCGGATTTTTAGACGTTGCCTGAAATCTGAAAGGATCAACGTGGATATGTATAAACGGGTGTTTGTAATAACGGTTACCTTGCTTTTATTTGTAAGCGCCGTGCATATAACGGGGGCAATCGCACAGGGAGAACGGAGCGGAGAGCGGGAAGAACAATCGGCGATGCAGGCTGCAAAAACCGGCGCCAACACAGCCAACCCGTTTGTTCGGCCGCGCTGGTCGCCCTATGCCGTCGGTATAGGAATCGGCATATTGAGCTGGATTGCATTTGTGTTTTCCAGCAAACCCATCGGAATATCAACTGCATATGCAAAAAGTGCCGGCATGATCGAAAAGGTTTTTCGCGGTTCCGGCGTTGAACAAAAGGCGTACTATCAAAAATTCAAACCCGGCGTAGATTGGGAGTGGATGCTGGTTATCGGGGTTATTGTCGGTGCATTCCTGTCTTCCTTTTTAAGCGGAGAGTTTGCGTTTGTTTTTCTGCCAGAAATGTGGCGCGTGCAGTCAGGCGATACAGTACTGCTGCGCTTTGCCGCTGCCTTTGCCGGCGGGTCAATAATGGGAATCGGCGCCCGGTGGGCGGGGGGCTGTACCAGCGGCCACGGCATTAGCGGCACACTTCAGCTTGCGGTGAGCAGCTGGGTTGCAGTTGCCGCAATGTTCGTTGGCGGCGTTGCAACCGCGCACCTGCTGATGGGAATTCTTTAACACAGAGGGGCATATGCTGCAGAGCATTCATCAGAAAAAAAACCTTCAGCTTTTCGCCGGCCTGTGTATTGGGATTATATTCGGATTCCTGCTGCAAAAAGGCGGTGTAACCATTTATGACATTATTATGGGCCAGCTGCTGCTGACGGATTTTACCGTGTTAAAAATAATGCTTACCGCTGTTTTGACCGGAATGACCGGTGTATATATTCTGAAAGCTGCAGGGCTTGCCGTGCTCCACCCGAAGACCGGCGCGTGGGGTTCTTCAGCTGTTGGTGGTCTTATTTTCGGTGTCGGGTTTGCTCTTCTCGGGTATTGTCCGGGAACTATCGCGGGTGCTGCGGGACACGGTGCGCTCGACGCCTTATATGGGGGCATACCGGGAATTATTTTCGGCTGCGGTGTTTACGCGGCCCTGTATCCGGCTATTGAAAAGCATATTTTGCACCGGGGGGAATTCGGAGCGGTGACGTTTCCACAGCTTTTAAAGGTAAACCCGTGGGCAGTAATCATTCCTGTAAGTATCGGTATAGCCCTGTTCCTGATGTTTATTGAACGGGCTGGGCTGTAAATGTCGAGCGTTGGAAACCAGATAATGGGAGGAGGGAAGCATGAAAAGAAAAATTTCAGTTTCTGCAGGTTGTATAACGGCAGCTGCCGCGATGATCCTATGTGCTGCGGCATGTGCCAAAAACTATACGACAGCATACCATGACATTACTTTCTGGATCGATGTCAGCCACCATGAAATCCTTGTCGGGGAAAAGGTGACGGCATCGGCCCGTTCGACCAATACAGCTGGACATGAAGTGGATATAGTCTGGCAGTCGACAGGAGGAGAGGTTGAGGTTATTCAGGACGGTCGAGCTGTAAGGGTTATGTATGAGTCTATGGGGGTTTACCGGATAAAGGCCAAATTATATGTGGATGATCGCTTGATCGACATGGATACGGTCAGCATTACCGTTAAACCGTTGAGCTGAAAAAAACACTGAATATGGAGGGTGAAAAATAAGATGTATGTACCCCTGGAATCAGCATTGGCTTTGGTAGCCGGCATATTGATTCTGATACAGCCGCGGCTTCTCAATTATATTGTGGCTGTCTATCTTATTGTTATCGGCGTGATCGGGCTGCTCGGTCCGTATGTTAATGTATAAGAATCATGTGAGCAGGTGCAGGAAAATACGATGCAAACCTGTATATATAAGGTCATGCATGAAGAAGAAAACCTGTACATAAGCCGGTAACGGATACGGAGGCCGTATCCAAAAACAGACAACCCCTTATGGAAGAAAGGAGAAGTTTTTATGAGAACTAAAAATTGTGTTGTCGCCATGGCGGTTGCCAGCTTGTTGTTTCTGATGACCGTGCCCTGCACTGCCGCACAGATACAGTCCGTTGCGGATAACAGCTTTACCGTCTATCTCTACTGCAATGCGGATGTGGGTGATTATTGTACCGCAAGTCAAATAAAACAGGACATTTTCGTTTTCGGATCTGAGCAGGAATTTATGATATCGTCATTTGACGATGATATTTCAGAGCTGAGCGGGGAAGGTGAATACACGGAAACCGGCAGCAACTTTTCAGCGGGATTTGAAGTTGTGGATGAATCTGTCAGTAAGTATGTTTTTGACATTACCGGCGTCAGCGTTGTCGGACGGGTTATCCTTGGCGTTGCGAATATTGAGTACTATGAGCCGGATGTATTGAGCCTTGATTTTGAACTTGAGGAGTCTGGCACCGCATATTTTATCGGTCTCAGGTAGAAACTGTTTCCCCTGCAGCGCAGAAGCATGGAAGCGCCTCGTTTGCCGGTCCGGCAAACGAGGC
>CAZUMW010000052.1:0-28953 GCA_964621615.1 uncultured Thermodesulfobacteriota bacterium | reverse complement strand
TGGCCGGGTTCTGTTTGTCTGTGCTGGGAGCGGGTAGTTTATGGATCGCTTACATATGAAATACAGCAGCGGTAACACATGTTTTTAAAAAATTGGAGGGGCTATTAAAATAAGAGGCTCTTAATCAGGCAGGATTCTATATGGGTTTATCCGGCAACGCGATTGCTGGATCCAGCCGTGACAGGGCTTTTTTAGTGCCCAAAATACTGGATTTGCCCGGACTGCAGCCGGACAATGACAATACGGTCAACGGCACAAACACAACAGCAATCACAAGGTTTGAGGGACCGTTTCGCAGATTGTCGATATGAATCAAAACGGCAAGCCCTTTTTACTTCAGCGAAAACACCCGCACCCGGTCAGCAAGCATTTCCACCACGTACAGCCGCATATCCTGACCGATATATATGCCGGTGGGCGTTTTGCAAACGAGATTTGTACCGTCAGGGTTTTTGAGAACCGCACGGAAAGCTCCCTCCCGGTCAAAGATCTGAATTATGCCCGTATACCCGTCGGCAACAAACACCCGGTTGTGCAGATCGACGGCAACCCCTTTGGGGCGATACAGCTCACCTTTCTCGACGCCCCAAGCTCCGATATTCCTGACATAGGCGCCTTCCCGGTCGAGCACTTTCACGCGCGTGTTTATCACCTCGGAAATATAGACAAACCCCTGCTGATCCCTGTCAATCAGAAACGGAAAGCGCATGTCTTTGGACTCCATCCCCATCGTGCCGACGGCGCTGATCAGACTGTTTTCGGAGAGGTCATACAAAAGGATGCAGTGATTGTCATTGTCCACCACATAGCAGCGGTTAAGCTCATTGCTGACCGCAACATCCGTGGGGTCGGAGGGCTTGCCGCCTTCGCGGTCGGTGGAAAAACAGGAAATAAAGTCCCCGCTGTGCGTAAATATCTGAACGCGGCGGTTGCCTGAGTCGGCAACATAAATGCGCCCTGCGGTATCGCTCGTGATTCCCAGCGGAAAATGAAAGGCGCCCGCTGCGCTGCCGCTCTTTCCAAACTTGAACCGATATTTGCCGCTTTGGTCAAAAACCTTTATCCGGTTCTGCATGCCGTCGAGCACATAAACGGCGCCGTCTTTCCCGACCGTGACATCGCTTGGCTTGTCAAAGCCGCTCGTTATGGTAAACAGCTGGCGGGCATAGACCGCCGCTTCCTCTGCACGCTGTGCACAGGCCTCCGCGGGAATCATTGCCAGTACGCAAGCGGCCCCGATCAGTAACAATACATTGCTTTTACAGCTCAGAGCACCCATTCCATTTACCTTTCCGGCTCAAACATTTTCGGCAGATAAAACTCATCCTCATATTCCTGCACCATCTTAACGACTTCAAGCCGCATAAGCTCGCCGGCGCGCTGTGCCGGATAGCCGAGGCTCTCAAAATCTATATACCCGTTTTGCTTGTGACAGTCGCAGCACACAACGGCCTCAGGAGAAACATGCTCCATAAGCTCCTTCTGCATGCGCTTCTTTTTTTCTTCAGAGTAGGTGTGCTCGTTTTCCATATATTCCCGGGCAAGCTCCGGCCTGGGGAACCGGTCGAGGCGCTCTCCGTCTGAAACCGGTACGATGCGGGCACCATAGTTGCCAAGGAATCCTGTTACCCGGTCGATCTTTTTGTCAGTGCGGTCGTCATACCAGTAAAATTCAAATGACTCGCCTGCCGAAGGGCGGACGTGGCAGGTTTCGCAGGCCAGATAAAACGAGTGCATATTATAAAATGAGCGCAGCTTTTCCGATTTGTAATGACAGTAGTTTCCGTGGCACTGAAGGCACAGGGAATTGCGCTGCTTATTGGTGTATGCCTCAGCAGGCAGAATATGGTAATGGCCGCTTTCACGGGGATTTTCAAGCCCCTGCGAAAACTCTATGTCGTCAGTAATCTCCCGGGAAATCGGCTTTTTCTCATGGAAGTATAAAAATTTTGCAAAGCAGCACAAAAGCGCCACAATGGCGAGGGCAAAGCACACCCCGAACAGTTTTCCAAACAATCTGGCTATAACGTTCATGGCTCTCTCTTAAAGGCTGTTTTGGAGTTAAAAAAAACCTGGATCACCCTGACAAACCGGGTGAAGACGGTTTGTGCTGAGCTGTTGACCCTGTCGTCATTGCCCTGCTCCGTCAGGGCAATCCAGTTATTTTGTGTATAGCAAAATGCGGACAAAATCATTAGAATCCCGCACAGGTCAAACTCTGTGAGACCCCCGGCACAGCCGCGGATCTGCCCATGAAACTCCATTTTCCCCTGCCGAAGGCAGGTCCTGCCGTTCCTGCATACCACAACCGGTCAGGAGCACCCTTTGGATGCGATTACATCAGGCCGCGCACTCCTGAACTATTATCCCGACCTGAAGGCTCCGCTCACACAGCGCCCGATCGCTCCGCCTCTTTGATCTCTTTATATTCAAGGGGATGCTCCTCCGCAAGCTCATGCTCGGGTATTTTGCCGGTCAGAAAAATCGTGGACATGGGAAATTTCCCCGGCTTTAAGTGGACCTCATAAAAATGCCACACCATGATCGCGCAGGATGCCAGTATCGCCTCCATGGTGTGCACCAGGATCGAGACATCAAACAGAAATTTAGGAAACAGGTGCTCGATCCACAGCACAAACCCGGTTGCCGTTATGATAATATTGCCGATCCAGCCGGTCCAGTACTCAAGCTTTTCCTTGTAATTAAAGCGGCCGAACTGCGGCTTATTTTCGCTCAGCCGCAGATAATACAGCATGTTGTGAAAAACGTCGGCGGCATCCTTAAGGGTGGGCAGCATGTCTTTCAGATAGCTGCGCCCTGCACGCGTGAGCGTCACATACCACGCCATATAGAAAAGATTTGCTATCATCACGACCGCTGCAATGCGGTGCAGCAATCCGCGCCAGTAAAAAACCGCTTCCCGGTACGGGCCGAACAGCGAGATAATCTCTTCGGGAAACTCGACCATAAAGCCTGTTACCGCAAGGGTTACAAACGTGGTCCACACAAGGTGGTGCTGAATGCGCTCGTGAATATTCATGCGGACATAATATTTTTCCGATGCACGGCTTTCATGTGCCATCAGTGCTTCCTCCCCGTCTGTTTCATCTCTCGTCGTGTTGCAAAAAAATCAAGCAATTGATGAATAATCATAAAGGAAATCAGACCGCCGATAAGAAGCTTGTAAAAATACGTGATAATCTGAATAATCAGATACTGATAGTATTCCATGGTGGTCATGTCTTCCTGCGCCCTTCGCTGCATGATCGTTTTAAAGGGCTGTATCTTTCCTTCCTGTATCTTCTTTTTCATTTCAAACGTTGCAAGCTTCGTGTCGAAAAGATCCGCCTTAACCCCTGAGGGGTGAATTTTGCCGGCGGCAAACGCATCAGTTGCGTCCGGGTGACATTTCTGAAGCCCGAAGGGGTTTGCGCACGTCTGAACCCGGTTTTCCGGGTATACGGCAGACCGCGGGTCTGTCTTTGTTACGATATCGTGAGACAGGTGGCCCACCGGCGCGTGGCAGTCTATGCAGTTCGGCGCATTGGGGTCACCGTACTTGATGGCCTGCCAGTGAAACGTATCACGGTAGGTTCCGGTCGCCTCCAGGCCGTGGCGGCTCATTTTCTGCTCGTCCTCGTGGCAGGATGCGCACAGCTCGACGGTGTCATAGGCGGAACGGCGCCGCTTCATGCGGTGGGTGACATGGCTGTAATAGGTGCGCGTCCAGCGGTCGTCATCGTGGCACCCCAGACAGCGGTCGATGACATCTTTTGCGATGCAATCCGGACGCGAAGGAGACAGAAGCAGCGGCTTTGTAATACGGTTCGTGTGGCAGTAAATGCAATCCGGCAGATCTTCTGCATGCTCTTTGAGCTCTCCGTCCTCGTACGTGCCGTGTACGCTGCTCTGAAACACATCAATGACTTTTTTGTGAGAAAATTTACTTTCAGTTGATGGCTCAACAATGTGGCACTCGGTGGCACAGTTTACTTCTTCCAGGCTGTCGTGGGGGAATTTTTCAACATTCAGATGGCAGCCTGTACAGCGCACACGCCCGTGCACCGAGTGCGTGAAATCCGTTTCGTTAACATAGTAGCTGTGCTTTTTTCCCTTCTCATCGATGCGCCCCAGCCCGGGGTACTTGTGGCACAAAGCACAGTTCTCGACATCGGCTGCCGGAAAGGCAGGCCCTGCCCCGAAAAGACATACCGCCGCAACCAGCGCCGGCAGGCTCACTATATACCGTAAACACCCATTCATACAGCAACACCTCATCTGGTTATTGTCCGATCGCGTGCGCTTGCTCGAAAAGCCGCCCCGTCCGGGGCATCCTATCGCGAGAGATACGCGTCACGCTCTTTTTTCAGAAGCGCAGGATAGGGGCTGCTGTGCGGATCATGACACAGCGTGCACCGGCTTCCTTTGAAATCCTTAAGCGTTTCGTGAATGTTTTTTGTGCGGCCCTGCTTTTCCCGCACAAGTGATTCGATATAATTGTGGCAGCGAAAGCAGGAAACAATGCCCTGCTCGCGGACTTGTCCGCTGTGGTCCTCGCCGTGACAATACCCGCAGGTCATCTGCTCCCCGGCTGCAAGCAGCTCAAAAACGCCGAAGTACTTGTCGTGATAATCCGTTTCGTCCTGCTGCAGCGGCTCCTGCTCCGGCCGCCCGCTCAGAAGCGGATGGCACGCCTTGCACAGCTTCTGCTGGTCGCTGAGAATATGAGCGCCGTAGCGGCTTCCGTGCGGGCTGTGGCACAGAAGGCAGTCCGCCTGCAGCGCCTCCTCATGACGGTATGTATTCTTAAGAATGGCGGTATCGTGGCAGTCGGCCTGGAAGCACATGTTATATACAATCGGGCGGCCGGGGGACTCGCGGGTAACCTGATGGCAGGCCCGGCAGTCCTGCTCGACAAATGACTTATGGTAGGCATGACCGCCCGGCGCCTCTGCGGCGGGAGAGATTACGGCCTCAGAAACAACATCGCTGAGCGCAATATTTTCCTCTGCTGTCAGGTCTTTATCACGATGGCATGCGACACACAGCTCCCTTGACGGGTCAAGGCGCAGCTTTTTATCCTCAGCGGCGCCTTTGGCGGCTTGCGCTCTGGTTATAACGCCCGTATCGTGCGGGTTGTGGCAGGTGCCGCAGAAAATGCGTCCCTCAAAAAGCGGCAGTATGACATCGTATGTTTTTTCGGCAGTTGCTATGTCACCTACCATATCTTCCGGAGCGTCAACCACATGCTCGGCATCCGCCGGATGATAGTGCTCTTCTTTGCCGTGGCAGGCCGCACAAAAGGCGGCGTTTTCCGTCTTAAAGGTAACCTCCTCCATTGCCGCAACGGATTCGGCTTCAGGCAGGCTCTGATGGCAGTACAGGCACTGCTCCTTTCTGATCGCCCCGGATTCATCAACCTGCTCGTGCGGATTTACTTTCCTGTATGCCTCGCGGTCGTGGCAGCGAAAGCAGATATCAATGCTTCTGTCGTAGGGCGCGCCGCGCAGAAAATTAATATTTTCAAATTCATGCGCCGGCATCATTTCACACTGAACATAGGCCTCATGGCAGGTCAGGCAGGTAACCTTTCCGCCATACAGAGGGAACTCCTGCGGGATGCTGATGCCGTCCGCCTCTGGGGGAACAATGCCCACCGGATGAAGGTCTCCTTTAACATACTTTTTATCGTGACAGGAATTGCACAGGGCGATATCATCGCCGCCGAACTTCAGATGCATCTCGCGGTCACCTTTTTCGGGGACCCGCTCGTGACACTCGTTACAGTGCTTCCCGGTAAAATGCGGGTTAACAACCTCCTCGTCACCGCGCCCCTGCGCAGCGGATCCTGCAGCTGCACATGTGCCGGCCCACAAAAAAGCAATGATTACAGCACATGACAGCAGAGACATACATCCGCACAACATGGCCGATGCGTGTTTGGCGGAGCAGCACTGCGGTTTCCTGTTATATTTGTTCGTCATATTCATATAGCTCTCAGTCGTCACGCTCCTGCTCTTTTTCCGAGGCAAACATCTCCCGCTTGTGGCTGTGAAAATATTTAAACCGGAAAAGCGCCTCTTCACCGTGACAGCTCGAACAGAAACCAAAGGAGATATCTTTGCGCAAAAAGCTGTTTGTCGCGTTGCCGTCGCGCTCTTCCCCCGGCCCCTGTGCCGGGCAGGCGCTGTCCCAGATATGCCCATCGTGACAGGTTGCACACACGATATCACCGGCAGCTGACTTTTCACCGTCTGCGGCATACACCGGAAATGCCTTCATGTGCTTTTCAAGTGCCTTCTGACCCATATCGGCACCGCTGCGCTCAAGCGATGCCATATACAGCCTTCCGGGGTGCAGCCCGTACTCGGGAACGGCATCCTCTGCGCAGCCTCCCGGTTGATGACAGTCCGTACACAGCCCGATCATGATGCCGCCCTTATCGGCAAAATCCTCCTTCCACCCGGACAGCACAGCAGGGCCGATCTCTCTGTTCCAGAGGAAAGATTTCTGTTGTGCGTGGTGGGCACCATGACAAGCTCCGCACAGGCCCGATTCTTCCGGAACCGCACCCCGGGCGTTTTCCGCATCCGGCGCGCTGACCGACAGATCGTGATCGGTGCCCCGGACAAGGGACTGCCCGGGGTGACATTCGGCACACAGCCGGGAGGACCCCGCGGCGCTTATGCGCAGAAAGCTGTCAGCCGGACCGCCCTCATCGCCCGTTATTTCAGGATCGGACGGGCTCCACCGGTGTGCATCATGGCATGTCGAACAAAAAACCCTGCCGCGCTCACGCTTTTTCCCCTCAGGGCTGAACAGCGGCAGATCCTCCGGGTACTGGTCATCGCTGAGATCGGCATTGACCGGATGGGAGTGCTCCCCGGTCACCTTTTCGCCGCCGCATGCCCCCTCCCGGTGACAGTCAAAACACACCTGCTCCATCGGTGACATATTCTCAGGCTGTCCGAACGCTCGCGCCCACATGAGCAGCGCATTGCCCCCATGCGCCACATGACATGAGCCGCATACGCCGGACTCGGCGGGTGCCTGGCCGTGAATATTTTTTTCCTCCGGCGCGGAACGGGACAGATCATGGTCTGTGCCGCTCACCGCAGCCTCTTCCTTATGACATCCGGCACACAAAGCCGACTGCTCATGTGAGGTTCTGAGAAAGCTGTTGTTAATAGTGCCCGGGGCATCGGTTTCCCCCTTATCGCCGGGATCTGCAGGATCCCATTGATGGGAGTTGTGGCAGCTCGAGCAGTACACCGCCCCCTGTGCGCTACGCTTGCCGGTTGAGCTGTACAGCGGAAAATCCATATCGGCGCTGCCCGCTTCAGGCGTCACCCCGACCGGGTGACCGGTTTCCGGCAGCGGCGTATCCGAGGCACACTTTCCCTCATCGTGGCAGCTGATGCAGACGCCCACGGCAGGCTCCTCTTTTCCCTGCCACCGGCGGGCCCACATAAAAGGGCCGACCCCTTCATGCATCAGGTGGCACACGCCGCACGGGCCCGATTCTGCAGCGGTCTCCCCCTTCAGATTTTGCGCCTCAGGTGCCATGCGGCTCATATCGTGCCTGGTGTTTGCAATCAGCTCATACTGCGATTCATGACACTGCAGGCACATGCTGTTTTGTGCATTCGAGGTCTGCAGAAGCGACTCCTTCACCGGCGCCTCATGAGTTACGTGACAGGTGACACACACCACTTCGCCCCGCATCCCGAGCCTGACCGCCGTGCCGCTTTCCCACGCCTTGGGGATCTGCGCACTGTCCGGCATAACATCCACGCTGTGTGAAAACCGGTTCATGGAGCGCGTTTCGCTTCGCCCCGGCGTCTTCCCGTGGCAGGCCTCACAGAGCACCGGATACCGGCCGGGGCGGTCCACCGGCAGAACCAGCCGCTTGTCGGTGAAGCCGCCGTGCGCCATATGGCAGGTCTCACAAATCACCTGATCCGGAGCATCCCCCGTATAGCCCCCGTAATCATATATTTCTTTTGAAACGGTAAGCGCTGTCTCATCAACAGGGTGGTGCCCGCTTTCGGGGCCGGCTTCTTTTCCTTCATGGCACATGCGGCACATGCGTGAGTTGTTGTTCGAGGTGCGGAGAAAAATGGTTTTTTCAATGCCGGGCTCAGTTGAGACGCCATGCGCGCTGTGACAGGTGGCACACGTCATCTTTCCCTGCTCATCGAGCGGAAACTTTTCAGGAACAGTAATTTTATCTGACGGGGTAACCCCGACCTGATGCTGCCGGTCGTTAAAAACATGCTTTCGCGAGTCAACGGTCGAGCCGTCGTGACAGGAAAAGCACATTTCCGCATCAGCCGTAGGCGACCGCGCGGGCAGCGGCACCAGCTCTGTTCCCCGGTGTTCAGTAAAAAACGTATCAACCCAGTCGTAGTGACAGATCGCACACTCTTTTGCAGAATCAGGCTCAAGCACCTCCTCGGCAGAGGCGACGTCCGCTGCATACGAACGCGCTGCAGCGGGCAACAGAGCACATATCGTTACAAATAAAGCAATGAGAGCCTGTTTCATAAAACGGATCATTATGTCGGCAGGATCTGCTTGAGCTTTGCTTAGGCCGGGCACGGCAGGGAGTACGTTATTCCCTGCCAGAGGCAGGTCCTGCCCGAACGGGTTATTTATGTCTTTGTCTTTCTGTTCATAAGCTCTATCAGCTATACAATCTCCACCATCACTCAGCCGGCTTTACACACCTGAAACCGATATTAAAACTCCCCGTTGCACAATTGTGCTTAAAGCGATTGGCAACGCGCAGCGCTTTTCTATTGCAGTACCAGGCGCCGCCCCGAACGACTTTCTCAGAAGCGGGGCTCACCTCTGCGGACCGCTCCTGAAGGCCCAGGGTGTACATACCGTGTGCTTCGCTTCCCGGCGAAAACGGCACAAGCGGACCCGGGGGGGTTTTCTCAGGGCTGATCCGGTAATAGCCGGGCGAATACCAGTCGCGGCACCACTCCCAGACGTTTCCGGCAGCATCATACAGCCCGTACCCGTTGGGACGACAGCTTTTCACGGGCATGGTTCCGAATGATAAGTAGTTTGCCTTTTTCCGGTCGATAGCGTCACCGAACGGAAATTTTTTGCCGACCAGCCCTCCCCGTGCAGCCTTTTCCCACTGCGCCTCCGTGGGCAGCTGTTTTCCCGCCCAGCGGGCAAATGAAACAGCATCATACCATGACACCCCAACCACCGGATCTTCGGACCGGTCATATTCGGGATTCCACATGGGATGGGGCGGATACCCGGTTTCCTGCAGAAAACGCGCATAGCGCCTGCAGGTAACCTCTGTCTCATCAATATAGAATGCGTCAAGATATACCCGGTGGCAGGGCTTCTCGTCTTCACCGCCGGTATTGCTGCCCATGATAAAATAACCGGCAGGAATCAGCAACATGGTGACCGGATCTTTATCCGCAACAAAAACAGGGGGCAGGGGCCCGCGTGTTTCGGCGATATTGTTTTCACTGCGCAGGCTAATGCATCCGAAAAAAAAATGGGTTATACAAATAAGGAAAAAAAATGAAAATAAAGGATATACCGGGGTTGCTTTCCTGTAGCCGTGATCATAGGGTACTAACGGGGAGCTTTTCCGGAGCGAACAAAAAATATATTGCCCCCCATGCATGAAAAAAGTTGCTTTTTTAAGCAATAATTGATAGAGCATATACATGTTCCATCAGCTGTATCCTGTGTTAAACCAAGCTCGCGCAGTCACCGTCAGGGGAGCTGCCTTTTATCGGCACCACCCAATGTATTATGATATTCCGCAAAAAGCAAGACATTATTGTACACTTGACAAAAAAATACAAATCGTCAATACTATGGCAGTATTAATTATTTATGCAATCCGACAACCCTTTTTGACTATTTACCTATGAACCGCAAAAATACACTATCATACCGTGGTATCCGATGCCTGCTGCTGTGCTTTCTGATCACCGGGTGCTATATTGAGGAAAGCACCTGTGTATCCTGCCACACCGACGAGGAAAAGCTCAAGGAAGTGGCAGACCCCATTGAGCACGAAGAAAGCGAGGGGGGCGGCTGAGGCGGATCTGTGGCTCCGTTGGAGCCATGGAAACGGGTGTTTATCGACCCCTCATTTCTGGAGTCGCTGCACGGACAGATCGAGTGCACCTACTGTCATCTGGGGGATGAAACGGCCCGTGTAAAAGACGGCTCACACGTGGGGCTTATTGCCCACCCCAGCGAGGAAGAACCGGATTATTTCTGCGCGCCGTGTCATGAAAACATGGTTGAAACGCACAAAAACAGCCTGCACTGGACCATTGAGGGATACTACGAGAGATTTGAATTACGCGCGGGATACGATATCCGTGAAAGCGGCGATCCGCATGCCTTAGAAGAATATCAAAAGGAGTGCGGTGCGTGCCACGCAGGCTGCGGCCAGTGCCACGTAATGCGGCCCATATCGGTCGGCAGCGGTATGGACTGGGGCCATGAGTTCCGCAAAACTCCTGATCAGACGAAAAACTGCACTGCCTGCCACGGCTCCCGTATCGGCGATGAATATACCGGCGCGCATACAGGCTATCAGGCTGATGTGCATTATATTCCCGGTGCAAAAAAATGCGAGTACTGCCACAGCGGCGATGAAATGCACGGCGGCGACGGAACACAGCTGACTTATCGCTACGATGAAGACAACACTGCAGCACCACGCTGCGAGAACTGCCATGCCGACACCAAAGAAAGCAACACCTATCACACGGAACACTGGGCAGGCAATGCCGGGGTAACGCTTTCCTGCCACGTCTGCCACTCTCAGCCCTACACAAACTGCAACGGCTGCCATGTCGGCGGAGAAGGGATCACCGGCCTGCCCTATCTGACCTTTGAAATCGGACGCAACTATCTTAAATCAAACAGCCGCTACAAGGATTACGATTATATTACCGTACGCCACATACCTATAAGCCCGGAAACCTATACAGACTTCGGCGTTACAGAGCTTGATAATTTTGAAAACAGCGAGCCGACCTGGAAGATGGCCGCCCCGCACAACATCAGGCGATGGACCCCCCAGACGGAAACCGAAGAGGGGAAGGGGTGCGGCTCGTCCTGTCACAACAGCGACTACTATCTGCGTTCAGACGATATTGATACGTACAAATATGCCAACAAAGACAATGATACCGGCGAATTCGGTTACGGTTACGACGATATAAGCCGCGAGCGGCGTGCAAACAAAGACGTGATAATCCCCTAAATCAAGGAGAGCAAGCGGCACCGTCCGCCATAATACTACAGAAATAGTGTAACAAAAACTATAAAACAAAACAGGAAGGGGGTGTTGCTGCAGCCCCGAAAATCAGTTAAAGGGGTAACGTACTGAATCTACTGTTACAGACTACCAACACTGACAACATGCGGAAGAGGATTGCCAAATGAAAAAAACAACAATTTGGGGGGAATCATTATGATAACAAAAAAAAGATTTTTTGCGCTTTTTGCTGCACTGGCGATTGTGGTGACATTCGGCTGTGTACCGGTCGATGAAACGGAACTGCTGACCACTGCAGGCGATGCATACTTCGGAACCTATTCAGACGTTAACATCAGCATCACCGATCTGTTTACCAATCTGAACGACGGGGACACCAGCAACGACCCCTACATCATCGACTGGCGCGATGCTGCAGATTATGAGACGGCACACATCAAAGGTGCGGTCAATATGTCTCTGTCAGATCTTGATGACAATCTTGACTCACTGCCGAAAGATCAAACGATTCTCAACGTGTGCTACACCGGCCAGAGCTCAAGCTTCGCCACCGCCGTTATGAACCTTGCTGCACAGGACGAGACCTATGCGGGGCTGAAAGCACAGAATCTGAAATACGGCATGTGCTCCATCACCACCGATACCTCTGTGGTTCCGGGATCTGACACGTGGGCCAACCAGATTGCCGACGATGCAGGCTATGATCTTGAAATAACAGAAAACACCGCTGACACACAGTATGAGCTCCCGGTTCTGGACACCGGGGAAGCAACCCTGGGCGGTATCATCAAGGCACAGCTTGACAGCGCAGCAGAAGGCTGGACCATCAAGGCTGCAGATGTATATGCATCTGTTGATGACTACTTTATCGTGAATTACTGGCCCGAAGACCAGTACCTCGATCCGGGACACATTCCCGGCGCATACCAGTTTACGCCGAAAGAGGATATCCTAAGCGATGCAGAACTGAACCACCTGCCCACCGACAAAACCATTGTCATTTACTGCTATTCAGGCCAGACATCGGCACAGCTGGCAGCCTATCTGCGCATGCTTGGCTATGACGCAAAAAGTCTGAAATTCGGCATGAACGGTTTTGATTATGCATCTGTTCCTTCCGGCAAATATACTGCCCCCGAAGGCGATGACTATCTGAGCATCCTGGAGGAATAACGATGCCGGAGGAAAACCGCTGCGATACCAAACAGCGTTTTTTTTCATAACGCACAGGCTAAAAAAAAGCCTGCGGTTCTCTTATGCCGCAGGCTTTTTTTGACACAGCGGATTTTATTGCATATACTGTACGGCATTTACCGCCCCCGCACACACTGAAAAAGGAATAAGAATAATGATGGGGTGTCTTTTTCGTCCATACAGCCTACTGACCGCACTGCTTTTGTGCATCTGCCTCTCAATTCCGGATGCTTTTTCATATGTTTCAGTCGACGGATCCGTATGCCTGCGCTGTCACAGCATCGGGGATTATTACGACGGCATGCCGGACGGATCAGGCCTGCACGCTGTTATCGATCACGGCTCATGCCTGTCCTGCCACGATGGCATTCCGCAACAGGGCAATGTTGCCGCTGCTGCATGCTCTACCTGCCACGGCAGCGTATGCAGAACGGTTGAGCAGCACGAAACCGCCTATGCAGCCCGCTGCACAAAATGCCACCCGCTGTGCAGCACGCAAAGCACGCCGGACGATGCAGAAGAGCAGCAGTGCCCGGCCGAAGCACTGTATGGAATAAATGCCCCGCAGATTACTCTGTTCAGACAATTTCGCGATCGCGTTTTACTGCAATCACAAACCGGTACCCTGCTCGTGCGGGCCTACTACCGCATGAGCCCACTCGTCGCCGCGGCCGTAGATAAGCCCGGTCCCTGCCGCCGCATGGTAAAAGGCATCCTCGATGCAGCAGCGGCTCTCATTGATTCCGGGATGCCGGACATTCAAAACAAACGGTAGCGCTGATATGAAGAACGGGTTAGCAATTTTTCTCAGCTCAATATTATACACCGTAGCGGCCCTTCTTTCTGTTGCCACCGCATATGCGGGCACGGTTACCGATATCATATTCGAAGATACCGACGGCAACACAAAAAACACGATTCATCCTGGTGACACACTTATTATACGGGCAGCAGCAGAAAACATAGAGGTGCCTGACATGCTGACGGTATCCGGACAGGCAACCTCTGAATTCTGGACCCGGGAGCTGAAAAAAAAGCAGCTGCGCAGCACGCAGGGCCCCGAAGGCTCCCTGCAGTGGCGCGTAACGCTTCCCCTTGTGGCCGGCACTCAGCTTCTGGTCAAGCTTACCGGCAGATCGCTTCGCGCTTCACCGGTAACGCTGTATAAACGCCTGAGCATTACCCCGCGAAGCGAATTTATAGACGAAAATATCTGCAGCGCCTGCCACAGCGATATAGTCGCATCATGGGAGCGCTCACGCCACTTCCCGGAAATAACCTGTCAGCTGTGCCACGGCCCCGCCGGCGAACATATCCTCGCCCCCGGGAACCCGGATTCAATCGCCTCCGCAGGCAATGTGACCTGCACAAGCTTCTGCCACAACCGCACGGAAGGCGGCAGCCTCCGCGCCTCGTCCGGCTTTATCGCCCCCCTGCAGCAGGCTTACGAGGTCGAGCGCTCGCCGCATAGCTCTATCGGCGGATGCCTGACCTGTCACAACCCTCATGCAGGGCCTTCTTCCGAACCGGCTCGGGCTATCAGAGCCGCGTGCATATCCTGTCACAGCGGCAAAAAAGTCGGCATGGCAATGGAAGCTCTCGACTGTAAGGACTGCCACATGCCGTTTGCCGTTTCGTCAGACCCGACAATACCGCGCACCACACATCCTAAAGGAACCATGCGCTCTCACATATTCCGCATCAAGGGAACCGCCATGCCCGGTCACATGATCGGCTTAAGCAGCCCGAGCGTAAGCGAGGACGGGAGCGGTCTTTTTCTGACTCTTGATTTTGCCTGCCTCGGCTGCCATGACGGACAGGATGCTGTGCGCCTTGACATGAATCGCGCCCGCCAGGCGCACACTATCGTACATGAGTGAGCAATCGTTTCGTACGCAACCTGATACCATGCTGAAGGGATTGTAAAAAAACAATGATTGCACCGTGGCGCCGGAGACTGTTTCAGAACAGGCACCCTGTGAGGGGAAAAGCCTTCATTGCGGTGGTTTCGGTATGCCTTTACCTGTCGGCCTGCACGGGCGGTGCGCACAGGGCGGATGTATCCCGGGAGCACATATCGCCGGATGCGCACACTCCCGAGGGCATGATCTATATTCCCGGCGGGAGCTTCACCATGGGCGGCGACAGCGGTGACCTTGACGAGCGCCCCCCTCACACAGTACATGTCAGCGGATTTTACCTTGATAGACATGAGGTAACCGTGCGCCAGTACCGCCGGTTCATGGAGGCAACCGCACACCCGGCCCCCGACTACTGGCAGCCTGAGCTTGACAGGCGCAAGGACCCGGTTGTCGGGGTCAGCTGGCACGATGCCGCCGCCTATGCATCATGGGCGGGCAAGCGGCTTCCCACCGAGGCTGAATGGGAGTATGCGGCACAGCATGAAAGCGATAACGGCACCGGCCCGCCGTCGGCAAATACCGGCTCCTTCGGCATCGCTCCGGTCATGAGCTTTGCACCAGGCGGATCGGGCCTGTATGACATGATCGGCAATGTCTGGGAGTGGTGCGCGGACTGGTACGGAAGTGATTATTACACATTCAGCAAAAAAGCGGATCCCCGCGGCCCGGTTACCGGAACGCACAAGGTGCTGCGCGGCGGCGCATGGTACTCTTCGCCTGACGATGCGCGCCCGCACAACAGGTTTTATGCGCTACCCGACACCGGCGGCTACAGCATCGGATTCCGGTGCGCACAATCTGTTCAATAAACCCTGGCAAGGAGTTCTTTATGCACACAGCACAACGCAGGATGCGGGGCAAAAGCAATAAACATTTGATTTTCCTGCCCGCCCTGTGCTGCCTGCTGATGGCTGCTGCAGAGGCCCGGGCCGTTGACGAGGAAAACTGCCTGTTCTGTCACAAATACCGGGGCCTGAGCTATATTGACGAGCACAGTGACTTCACCCTGCTCTATATCACAGAGGATGTCTACGTCAACAGCCCCCACGGGGTACTGAAATGCACCGACTGTCATGAGGATATAGAGAAATATCCTCATGAAGACCACCGGAAAGTCGACTGCCTCACCGTGTGTCATGTCGACGAGCCATCCACCGGGCTGCCTTTTTCTCACGAAAACGTCGGCACATTTCTTTCCAAAAGCGTTCACAGCCCCCGCAAAGAAAACGGCGCCCTCAAAAAATATCATGAAGATTACCCGGACTGCACCACGTGCCACCACGACCCGCAGTACCGCCCGCTCACCTTTGTGGACATGAAGCGGCCGGTGCTCAAGACAAAAACCGTCCAGCGCTGCAGCGTCTGCCACGAAAACACCGAGTTTTTGAACAAGTTTTACAACCACTTCACATCCCGCATGCAAAAGCTCCGCAACCCGCACGATCTTGTGGAAATGTGCTCCTCCTGTCACGCTGACACTGACATGATGGACCGTCACGGCAAAGAACATGTGGTAAAATCCTACATGGAGACCTACCATGGAAAGGCCGTTTTCTACGGCAACGAGGCGGCTGCAGACTGTACGGACTGCCACGTGCTGCCCGGCAAAAACGTGCACGCTATTCACTCCACAGACGATCCACAGGCGGCGACCTACAAGGACAATATTTACAAAACCTGCTCAGCAGTAGGCTGCCATCCCGATGCCGAGCTGAACCTTGCCGGATACAAGGCGCACGTCATTGTTTCCCTCGAAAAAAATCCGGTCGAGTTTGCGGTGATTATTTTTTTCACCTTACTGACGCTCGGAAGCTTTCTTCCGCTCATTCTGTTTACCGTACTTGACATGGCACGACACGTGTTTCCCAATGCAGCACTTTTCAAGACAAGGGCTCAGCGCAATGAGAAAGATTAAGATTGTCGAAAAAGACGGACGCCTGTGGTTTTACCGGCTGACGCTGAATCAGCGCATTCAGCACTTTCTGATATTTGTCTCGTTTACCCTGCTTGCGCTTACGGGCCTGCCGCTCAAGTTTCATCACACGGCATGGGGCCCCCCGATATACCGCCTGGTCGGCGGCCCCGACTATGCGCCGCTCATTCACCGCATCAGCGCAATTGTGATGACCGCGCTCTTTGTGTACCACCTTTTCTATGTGCTGGTGTGCGCATGGCGCTACTACATCAGGCCGACAATTCAAAGCAGGGGGCTGTCTGTTTCAAGCATTGTTTCGGCCGCTGCGTCACTGCCCATGGTGCCGAATAAAACCGACCTTAAAGAGCTGTGGGCCACGCTTAAATATTTTTTCTTCATCACCGATGAGCGCCCGTGGCTGGTTTCTCACGGCCTGAAAGAAAAATTCGGCTATCTTGCGGTGTTCTGGGGTATACCGGTTATCGGGATTTCGGGCTTTTTTCTGTGGGGGGAAACGTTTTTCACCCGCTACTTTTCAGGGCATGTTCTGAACTTTGCCTACATTGCTCACAGCGATGAAGCGTTTCTTGCCTCGATCGTCATCTTTATCTGGCACATATACAACGTTCATCTATCAGCCACCGTTTTCCCCATGGGCAAAAGCTGGCTGACCGGCTATATGTCCGAGCGCGAAATGATGCAGTACCATTACCGGGACTACATCCACGCCATGAAAGAGGCCGGCCTCGGCGAGCGCATCAGAAGAATCGACAGCCTGGACGAGCTGCAGGGCGGCGCGCTGAGAAAAATAGTCGAAAAAACCCTGATGCTTGTCATGATCGTGGCAGTGTGCGTGGCGACTTTTGTCATATGCCGCGTTATTTATGAATCGGTTTTCGTTCTCGGCTATCAGGTCGTTACAACCGAACCGGCTGAGAAAAAGCCGCTGATAGAGCCGACGTTTCTTGAGTCTCTCAACCTGGAGGCAACCGATAACAAAACCTTTTTCCGCGGATACCGATTCGTTCAGGAAGAGGACATTGCAGACCATTACCACCGCATCAGCCTCAAGGTGGGGCCCGAAGAAACGTCGCACTGCATACGCTGTCACGGAGACCTGCCGCACGGCAAATCGCCGCACAAGCGCGCATTTTTAAACATGCACAATCTGTATTTCGCCTGCCAGGTGTGTCATATACGACCTGAACGCGAAAAGCGCTCTCTTGATTATTTCTGGTATGACCGACGGAACGGCAATCCGGTCATGTCGCCAGGCATAGCGGACGTGCCGCTTGACACTCAGTTTCTGAAGCTGGCCCCATGCCTGTCCTGCACCGGGGAGCCGACCGTGCGCGAAATCGCCGCACAGCGGCGAACCCAGAAAAAGCTGCTTGAAGACATTCAGCGCCCTGAGCTGTCTGCGGAGGCAAAAAAGGACGTGCTTGAAAGCATTCACGGGCGCATCGCAGAAAAGCCGGTGGCGTGCAATGAGTGCCATATCGAAAAAGGGTCCTATCTGCCGCTTGAAAAAATCCAATACCCGGAACAGCGGATGTACCGGGTTACCAATGACCAGATCATCCGGATGATAGAGGAATACAAAGAATTTTATTTACCGTCACTGATCGAGTAGCCGCTATGCGTTTACCTGCATGCACATCGGGCACACCCCGTCATAGAGCACAATACCCGCTGCGGGCGGCTTTTATTCTTTTTGCTGTCATTGCACCTGCAGCGCTTCACGCCGCGCCGGACACGCTTCCCGTTATCGGCGCAAAGCACCTGTTCTATCTTCAGGCAGGATTCAGCTGCCCGAGCGATGTTACCGTTGGGAGGGATGGAACAATCTTTGTCCTTGACGGCATTCACGGTGCGGTGAAGGCCTTCTCCGCTCAGGGGCAGTACCTTTTTTCTGCCGGAACGCCCGGAAGCGGCCCCGCACAGCTGAAAAAGCCGCTCGGGTTTGACTGCTCCGCAGACGGGCAGATATATATTGCCGACACCGGCAACAGGCGCGTGCAGATCATGAGCCCTGAGGGCCGGTTTACGGACTCCTTTCCGGTAAAGCCGTGCCCGGGATCAGGCAGCGCCGACCCGGTTGATATCGTTATAGATGAAAAAAACGGCCGCTGCTACGTTGTTGACAACGATAACCACGGCATAGCAGCCTATGCGCTTACGACGCATGATCGGCAAAGCTGCTGGGGCGGGCGCGGGGACAGGCCCGGTGAGTTTCAGCATCCGTTTTTTGTAGCGCTTGACAAACGCTCGTTTCTGTACGTGGTTGATGTGTTAAACACCCGCGTGCAGGTTGTAAGCCCTGAAGGGCGAACCATGGCTTTTGTGGGCAGGTGGGGCGTCGACCGCGGCATGCTCTACCGGCCGAAGGGAGTGTGCATCGACCCCAATGGGCGGATTTATATAAGTGACAGCTATCTGGGGGTTATTCAGGTTTTTGAGCGGTATAAAAAATTCCTGGGCGTCATCGGTACCGACACGGGACAAACCATACGCTTTACCACCCCGGTAGGCATTCATGTAGATACAAACATGCGTCTGTATGTGGTGGAGATGAAAAAAAACCGTGTGTCAGTGTATGATATTGCCCGGCAAGCTGAATAATTGTCATCTTCCGGCCTGGCAGCTTTGCCGTAATGCATAGATAACCTGGCAGCCGAAGGCTTTAGCCTGCGGAACATATTGAAATATTTAAAAAGCCACAAGCGCAATCTGAAGCTCGTGGCCCCCGCAAGGCTGTAAAACCGCATTACGACACAGCCTCTAAACCGGCGGGGGTTAGTATGAGCTGGCAGCCATATTGTCATTGCCCGATTCCGTCCGGGCAATCAAGTAACATGCGAACATCAGGGGACGGATAAAACCATGCCATGTCAGACGAGGATTTTCATTTTTTGCATTCGATTAGCAGACGGACTCTTGTCCGGGTAATCAATTACAAATGGCAAAAGCACAATATATGATTCTTTCTTGAGCAGGGTTCGGTATCGAGCCAATACAGGCAAATTAACATCGGGACAGACACGTACTTATCATGCATTACCCGTTTCGCACACAGTGGTGTATTATTCTTGCGGCCTTCACAGTAGTGACCGCGCTCCATGCGCGCACCTGCTGCGCCCAGCAGATGTATCTCGCTGCACAGCCGGACACTGCAAAAAAGTGTGCCATATGCCACTTTCAGTGGGTATACCCCTTCTACAAGGAAAACCGGGACGGCGATCTGGCCAGACGACCTCCGGCAGAGGTAGTTGCCGAGTCAGACATGTGCTTTTCCTGCCACGACGGCTCGGTCAGCGATGCGCGGGATTTTGTCTATTCGGGCACAGGCCACCATACCGGGGCTCTCCCCTCCAATACCGTTTCCATTCCTGACGGCTTCCCCCTTGATGAACGCGGAGCGATGACGTGTGCCACCTGCCATACCCCCCACGCTCTGCCGAGCGAAACCGGACAGGAAATTGACGTGTTTCTGCGGTCGCCCAATGCCGATTCCGAGCTGTGCCGGAGGTGCCATCGATCATATGACGCCGGCCCTGAAGGGGGAGCGCACCCGATCGGCGTCACCGCTCCACAAGGCGCCCTGCGCGCAACCGCTGCCGCCGGTAGCCTTTATTCCCGCGACGGCTCAGGGCGGATTATTTGTGAAACCTGCCACAGCGCTCACGGCACCCGCGCATCCCCGCAGCTGACACTGCATGACGCTCCGCCTGAGGACATGCAGTTTTTGTGCTTTCTCTGCCACAGCGATCGCGCCCGTAACACAAACAATCATCCGCTTACAATTCCTGAATCTGATATGAGCCTGCCGGACCGCTGGCCTTCCGGCAGACAAATGTGCCGCGCAGAAAGCGGCCGGCTCGTCTGCAGTACGTGCCACATTCCGCATGGCGCTCCGACAGATCATGCGCTGCTGCCGCTGGGCAACACCCGCAGCCGTATGTGCCGAAGCTGTCACAAAGCCCAGATCTCGGTGCTTGAAACCCCGCACGACCTGGCACAGTCTGCGCCGGAGACGCTGAACAGGCTCGGCCGCAAGCCGGGCCGGACAGGGCCCTGCTCTGCGTGTCACGTTCCGCATGACAGCACCAGCCCCTTTCTATGGGCACGGAGCGATCCGGTCGTGCCGGCTCTTCAAAATTACTGCCTGTCCTGTCATAAGGAAAACGGCTGCGCGCGTTCCGTTATAGCGGCAGATCCCTCTCACCCGGCAGGTATCAGCGTTTCCGGCACAGCCGGAGGTCTGCCGCTGTACACAGATGCCGGGCACATCAGCAAAAGCGGCACCATACGCTGCATGACGTGCCACGATGCGCACAACAGCGCACAGGTTCCGCCCGCTCCGGGCAGCGGGCGCACGTGCTCGTTTCTTCGCAAGCCGCATTACCCTGACAGCAGCCTGTGTGCAGCGTGTCATGACAAAAACTTTTCAATTGTAAACACCCCGCATGACATGCGTCAGCACAAACAGCCGGTGCAAAAGGCAATCAGCTCCGAGGCGGGCTCGCAAGGCATATGCGGCTTCTGCCACGACATGCATGGTGCGGGCCGTAAACATTTTCTATGGGCGGCGCCGTTCGGCGCCTCCGTTCCGCAGCAGTGGTCCGGAGCTGCGGAACGAACGGATTTGTGCACCTCGGGTTACTGTACCGGCTGTCACGGTGACAAAAACATAAGCTCTCAGGAGCTGCCCGAATTCGGCACACATCCCGCTGCATATGCTCCGCGGCCCCTCAGCGGCCTGCCGGCCGGGCACTCCCGCAGCAATGCCTGTATGATCGTCTGCTCAACCTGTCATAATCCGCATCAGTGGGCTCCCGGCAAACATTTCAATGCCACCGGCAACGCCCCCAGCGGCAACGCGGCAAACAGCTTTCTGCGGCACAATACGGCGGCATCCCTGTGCGCAATCTGCCACGGTCTCGACGCCCTGGTGAAATATACCTACTTTCACAGCTCTGCAAGCAGAGCACAGCAAAAAAAACCATTTCCATTTGAAAAGCGGCCGGAATTGTCGGAATGAACAAAACACGCACCATACATTTTGCCGTATTCATGATCTGTGCGCTGCTGAGCGCACCGGCTGCTGTCTGCATCGCCGATGAGGCGGTAAACCCGCACTGGACCGGCGCCCACTGCATGGAGTGCCACACATCCGATAACAGGACGCTCAGAGAAAGCGGCGATATAATTGCGCTGTGCAACCGCTGCCACAATGAAAATGCAGCGCCTATGGAAACCCACCCGTTCGGGATGGCTCCTTCCGAAGACATACGGAATAACATTCCCTCCGCATGGCCGCTTCAGGATGAAACAGTAACCTGCATCACCTGCCACGACGCCCTGGTGCAAATGTACAGAAACCCCGCCGCACGAGCGGCTGACAGCGCATTTGTCCGCGGAGAGCCCCGCGATACGCTTTCCGGCTTCTGTTTTGTCTGTCACCGCAAAGAATCATTCCGCAAAACAAATCCTCACCGGAGCCAGCGCGATGAAAGCGGCGGCATTAACCGTGATGCATGCCTTTTCTGCCACCGCTCAGTGCCGGACCCGGAACGAGTCAAAAATACAGGGGGTGTAACCTTTATCGCCGGGCGTTCCGAGCTGTGCATTGACTGCCATGCGGACAAGCGGGCCGCTCACCCTGCCCGCGAAAATCACCTGCTGTCTATCGGCCGGGATCGCAGCAGCGCTATCGCAAACGCTGCGGCTTCCGCAGGGATTGACCTGCCTGTCCACAGCGGCGCTATTTCATGCGGGACCTGTCACAACCCGCATGAGCCGGGAATTATCAGCCGTAAAGCGGCGGCTGCCGGCGCAGGGGAAGACAAGATGCTCAGGCACCCTGCAGGAACCGAAATCTGCACCGCCTGCCACCCTGACAGGGCCCTTCCCGAGAAATATGCCGTGCCTCAGGAAAAAAACGTGCTGAAAGCCCCGCCTCAGCCGCTCATCCCGCACGAGCCGTGGCAGAAAAACAGGTGTAAAAGCTGTCACAGCATTACGCCGCAGCAAACGGGCATGCCCGATGCCCCGCAGCTGTGTATGAAAAAAGGGTGCCATGAAGCCGGCATGTACGAGCGGGAGCACCTGCATGACGTTTCCGTTCTCAGCAATTGCTACTTTTGCCACGAATCGCACTCGGCCCACTACGGCCGGCTGCTGCGAAGCAACGAAGAGCGCATATGCTATAGCTGCCATCCTCTGGTGCCGAAGGCGCTGAAAGCTGAGGGCGGCCCGTCAATCACCGCGGAAGATCACGATCGCATCGCCGGATATATTTCTTTTGCCGGCTCAGCGCAGGACCGAGGCTGCTCGTTCTGCCATGAAGCAGCACATGAATCACAAATAGCCGTTATGAAAACCGGCTCCTGCGCCGACTGCCATATTTATATAACCCGAATTGTACAGCGCTATGCCGAAGACGGCGTTCATGCTGCGCCGGCCCGTGACCGGTGCTCGCAGTGCCATGACCCGCACGCTGAAAAGCACCGCTTTCAGCTTAAGCAGCCGCCGGACTCATACCTGTACAACTAATGGACGATACCATGCACACACATATGCTGCTTCCCCGCCGGACATGTTTACTGCTCGCGCTCCTGTGTTCCGCCGCACTCAGCACCCCGGGCTGTAACCCTCCTTCAGTAGAAACACGGACAGACCCGAAACAGCTCCTTCCCGATGCATTCTATACCGGCACCGACTCGTGCATACCATGCCATGACGATGTGCACATGCAGTACAAAAAAACCGTACATTACCGGCTGTCATCCTTTGAGCTTTCAGGTACGGTTCGCGGGTGCGAGTCGTGCCACGGACCGGGAAGCATTCACGTGAAGGAGAAAGGGGGCAGGGATAATATAGTCAGCTTCAAGGCGCTGTCCGCTGAGGAAAGCTCCGCCATATGCCTTGAGTGTCACCGGGGCAATCCGGTCATGGACTGGGCTTCAAATACGCATATTACAAACGGGGTCGGGTGCAATGAGTGTCACAAGTCGCATAAGGTTACCGCCCCGGACATGGTTCACCTCGGCGACCCTGAAATCTGCTTTACGTGTCACCAGGACAAAAAAGCCCAGCACCTGCTCCCGTCCCATCATCCGGTCCGTGAAAAAAAGCTGCAGTGCAGCAGCTGTCACAACAACCACGGATCTGAAAACAATAACCTCCGCATGGTGTCGCTCAATGACCTGTGCCTGGACTGCCACATGGAATATCAGGGCCCGTTTGTCTATGAGCACGCGCCCGCAGCCGAGGACTGCTCTATCTGCCACGATCCTCACGGTACAATAGCCAACAATCTTTTAAAGCAGAATGAGCCGTTCCTGTGCCTCAGGTGTCACCGGGGGCACAGGCAGAATCCTGCAACCGGTCCGCACCCATCAAACGGGGTGTTTCTGACTTCATGCACGCACTGCCACTCTCAGGTGCACGGCAGCGATCTGCCGTCGCAGCTTGACGGAAAGGGGCTGACACGGTGAAAAAAAACAGTCATTGTCTTGTTGCACTTGCTCTCATCTCGGCGCTCTTCGCTGCGGGCGGCTCTGCCGCACACGCGCAGGAGGACCCTGCCGGACCTCCTGATGATTTCAGAGCCGAGGTGTTTACGGGGTATCACCATTACAACGTCAAGGGATACCGGGGGAAAGTGGGGGAATACGACGCCCTCGATTCCGGGGCCGAGCTGCGGTACCTGATGGAAGGAGCGGACAAAAACTATTATCTGTACTCGACCGGTGAAATACTTGATAAAAACGACCAGTCATATCACCTGATTTTTGACATGAAGCGGCTTGTTCACTCAGAAATAATGTACAAACGCTTCCGCCACTTTCTGGATCACGATCCTCTTGAAAACCAGGAATATGTCTCCGACTATGATAAAAACAGAAGCAACGGGATAACCGTCGAGGAAATAAAAGCCGAGAACACCTTCCGAATTCCGCTTCTGCCGGGGGTCACCTTCAATGCCGACTACCGGTCTTACAGCAAGCGGGGGCACCGTCAGGCAACGACCGTTGCCAAATGCTCACAGTGCCACGTGGGCTCCCGCAACCGCAGGGTCAACACCACAACAAGCGACGTGACCGGCGGCGTTGAGATTGAAGCGGGCCCTGCAACACTGACATATGAGCACCTGTGGCGAACGTTCCGGGAAAGCGGTGATGAGCCGTATATGCACTACGGGTACGGGGCCTCGTTTTTCAACGTGCAGGGAACCGCGCCGTACTCGCGCGTTCCGGACAGCAAGCTGCAGCTGAACCGGTTTGCCCTCAAATACCGGCTGCCCCTTGATGCGTCCCTGTATGCCACCTACCAGTTCGGGGAGAAAACCAATCGAGACACGCACCATGATATCGATTTCAGAAACATCGCCCTCCGCCTGAGCAAGCGATTTGCGCGCTATGTCGCCTGCGACCTGTATTACAGCCGCTACACAATGGACAACAGCGCACCGGACGCCATAGACCGGGACCACAAGCGCGGGGGGATGGATATATCGCTGCGCCCCCTCAAAAAAACAACCGTTAAGCTCTCCTACCAATGGGACGACATAGAGCGGAGCCACTACATGGTCGGATCGACGTTCAAGGAAACATACCGGGTTACGCTGAACCACCGCCTGTCTCGCTCGCTGCGCATACACGGAAAATATCAAAAGCGAAAAATCGACGACCCGTTTGCCCTGCAGGACCGCATCTACCCGAAGGTGAGCCAGACCATGCTTCCCTCTGCGGAGGATGAATTTTATATTTCGCTGAGCTGGAATCCGCGCAACGACCTGTCGCTGAACGGGAACCTGCGCTATCTTGAGACGCAGAGCGGGCGCTATCATCTTGACGAGGAGCGTCTCGAATATTCCCTGAGCCTGTGGTATGCACCCTATGAGCGGCTTTCCCTTACGGCAACCTACAGCTTTATCGAAAACACGGCAGACACCCGCGCCGCGTATAAGACCTATCACATGCGCGATGCTGCAAGCCTTTTTCTGTTCGACGATGTACCCTATGACGACCGCAGCCACTCGCTGTACCTTGCAGCGACCTATCGCGTGAGCCCCCGGCTTTCGCTGTCAGGGGATATAACCCTTATGCGCAGCAATGCCGATTTCGACGCGGTCCTTGACAGCCGCAATGTCGGGGAGCTTTCAGACATCGAAATCGACCGGCACGAAACCTCGCTGGGGGCAACCTATTTGCTGACAAATTCAGTGTCGGTTTATGCTACATATATATACAGAGAATATGACGACCGCACAAGCAGCTACCTCGACGGGCAGTTCAGCTATATTCTCTGCGGGGTAAGCTGGCGGTATTAAAGGGAGGTTCCCCATGCTTTCAGGAATATGTGTTACCGCGCTGTTTTTCTGTGCCGTCAGCGTGTGTGCGCCGCCGGCAGAAGCGGTGCATGTCAGCCTGACCCGGCAGCAGGCTGCGGAGGCTGTTGCATTCGGGCGGACGCATGCACAGCAGATAGACAAAGCGCTGTATGGCGAGTATTGCGTCGGACAGTGCACGTTTTTTTCAGAATACGTACTGGTGCGCAGCAAATGGTTTAAGCTTGCACATCTTGCCGCACTAAAAGCTACATCAGGCAGCACGCTGACCGACGAGGACAAAGAGCGCATCATGGATGACGAGCGCCTGCAAATAGATATCACCGTATATGGAAACAGAAGCGATTTCGCCCGGGATTATTCGGTAACGCTCGTGCAGAACAACACATCCATACAACCTGCACAGATACACGCCGACCACACAGCACAGCAAAGCCACATATCCCCCGGGTCCGCCTTTCCGTCATACCGCGCTACCATCCGCTGCTATTTTCCTTACGGAAAAATATCTCCCGACAAAACGGCTCAGCTGCTGTTACGGAAAGACGGGGCGCGCAAGCCGTTTACGATAAATCTCGGCGACTACAAGTGATGCTACCCCCCCTGCGGGGCGGGTCATTCCGGTAAGCAAGCGGGTTCAAAAAAAAAAACGATATCCTGTAAAATTGGCACCGGGGATTCAATGAAAAGGATCACCATCACCGTTCCTGACCATGTACTGCGTACCCTTTCCACATTTACAACGTCAAAAACATCGTATGTGGAAACCACTCCTGAAAATTTCATCAAAGCTCTGGAATGCATGGAATATGACGAACATTACTATTACCCGCCGGGATCGGTAACCGTTGAGTCTATTGAGGATATCGACGGACCGGATACGGAAAAAGACTGTTGAGGATGTCAACAGGGCACCCGTAATACCACTTTTGCCTCCTTGCGCGAATCCCCGGGTATCAGGCAAACAATGACAGTATGGCTATAGTATTTTTAAAAAAGGCGCTATGCGCCCGCATTGCCCTTCTGCAGGCTGTACTCTGCAGCCTCTTTCATGATGCGCAGCGCTTTGTGCAGCTGCGGCAGATTTTCAAACCCATATGACAGCCGCAGCTGCCGCCTTCCGTTTTCAACAAGCTCGCCCCGCGGGTGCACACAGTACTGACCGGGCACATATATGACACGCGGGTTTTTATCGCCCGGGGAGCCGTCGATGGCGGGATCGCCTGTGGTGCGTGAGCAGTAGGCAAAGAACGGTGATTCCTCAGTAGTCTCTAAGCCCGAAAACGTCAAATAGAAATAAAATCCGGCATCGCCGCCGGTACAGCATTCAAGGCAGAAAGAAAGAAGCTCTTCAATCCACCGCTGAACCATGTGCGCTTTTTCCCGGTAGTGCCTGTTCACCGCTTGCATCTGATCGTCGCTGCAGCGATCGAGCAGGTAGCTTGCAATTTCCTGCATAAACAGGGGGGCGCTGAAGCCGACATCGCTTGTTTTCTGGATCAGCGCGCGCAGAATGGGGCTATCAGGGCCGATCATGTAGCCGATACGCAGCGCCGGTGATATTATTTTCGAAACAGTTGCGGTTTCGTATACAATTCCGTCGGAATCATACACCAGCCCCGACACGGGTCTTTCAGGGCAGCTCCCGTGCAGCAGCTCCTCATAGGCCTTGTCCAGAATCAGGGGAATTGTGCGATTCAGCTTTTGTGACAGGCGGGCGGCTGTCTCGATCAGCTCCTTCCGGCGTGCGTTTGACAGTATCGTGCAGGTGGGGTTGTTCACCGTGACAATGTAAATAAAGCTGATATTCCTGCATCGCCCGCCGAGACGCTCCAGTTTCTGTTCAAGCAGATCGATTCGGATACCCTCGCCGTCTTCAGGAACCGCGTGCACCTCAAACCCCGCGCGCTCGAGAAAATCGCAGTATATGTAGTACATCGGGTCCGCGGTTATGACGATCCCCGGCTGTATCACATGCGCCAGCCCCTCAAGCAGGCTCGTCGATCCGCTTGGTCCGATAATTATTTCATTCCGGTCCAGGATAGCCCCTGTCAGGCCGCCCGATTTATTGTCAGCAAGGCAGCGCCTGATTGATGCAATCAGGTTGGAAGAGCCGCGGGGTCCGCCGTAGTTAAGCGCGCGTGCATACTTGTCCGGCTGATCAAGAACTCTCTGTGCCGCTTCGAGGATACGATCACGGGGAATTGTTTCCTCATTGACATACCCCACCCCGAGGTTTATGTCGACGCCCTCACGGAAATCGGCTGCAAATGACGACATCATCCGGTTTACCGGGGAGGGAACAGCGGACCTGCGCCCGTATTCAGACAGCGCAAAGCCCTGACCATGCAGGATGTGTTGATTACCCTTCACATCGTTCACAAATTAAGCACCCCCATCGCGTTCTTACACAGTATCCGCTCCCGGTCACCGTCGGTTAAAAAATCGGCCTCCCGTACCGCCTGCAGAAGCGGCTCAAAGTTAAATATGCCGTCCGAGCCGAACACTATTTTTCCGGCTCCCAGAGATTGATGCAGCTTGCAAAGCACGGGATTGACGACCTCCCATCCCAGCGCGCCCTCAACCTGATTGAGAGTTGAAATATCACAAAACACATTCTCGGCATACAGGGCAACAAGAATCGCTTCATCAGTCCAGGGATATGCAGCGTGTGCGATAATGAGCTTCAGCCGGGGAAAATCCACCACCACATCATCGAGCCACATGGGGTGGCAATATTTCAGCCTGCTCCCCTCTGAGGGCGGCTTCAGCCCTGCATGAACAACAACAGGGATCTCCATCTCCTCTGCACGCTTGTATACGGAATACAGCCTGCGGTCATTGGGATAGAAACCTGATGCCGGGTTGAGCTTCACACCGCGCATGCCCCGGTCACGGACCGCCTTCTCAAGCCGGGTAACATTTTCCGCTTCAGCGCGATCAGGGTGTGCAGCGGTAAAGCCGACAAAACGCTCAGGGCTTTCGGCAACGAATGCCGCCACCAGCTCATCGGAAAGGTTCCCGTTACTGCTGTCGCCAAGCGCGCCGTAATCCTTTCCCAGTATCACTGCCCGGTCTATGCCCGCTTCATCCATAGCCGTTATATATTCCCCGGATGGAAGCGCATACGGGCTGCCCGGACTGCTTATGTGGTTGTGAATATCGATAATCACCTTTGTCACTCCCGGTTATATGATAAATCTTGTCAAACGTGTCCAAAATAAATGAAAGCATTGAGCAAAAGCCGGTTCGGGCGGGGCTCTGCGCAGCCGCCGCCAGATAAAAC
>CAZUMW010000051.1:5366-28978 GCA_964621615.1 uncultured Thermodesulfobacteriota bacterium | reverse complement strand
TGCTGGGGAATTTGCCCGAACCGGAATTAACCCACAAATTTTATTAACGAAGCATTTTTATAGATTTAAAATTTTCAGTGCACTGGACCGCAGGACTGAAGCACATGCCTCGCTGCGGACTGCCTATGAGGATATGATGCGACAGGCTGACGCTATTGATGATGAAAATCTCAGGAAGCAATTTATTGAACGCTTCCCTTTGCGAAAAAAGATTTATGATGCCTGGACAAATCAGTGTGATAACCCTCCTTGATTGGCGGCGGTGTCTGTTTTTTCGCCCGCCATTTGTATCGTTGATATCCTTTCAGCAGGCGGCAGCATATTCGGATGGAAAATGTGTTTTTAAATATGCAAGCTGGTACACGGCACAGGCATAGAGTGCAGCTTCATGTCTGCTGTATACGTATTCATGGTATTTAAAAAGAAAAGAAAATATTTTCTCCGCCTCCTGTTCGTCGTTGTTCTGCCGTCGTGCGCCATGGATAAATTCTTTCCTTTCCTTCACCATGCTGTCCGTGTACGATCTCCTGCGCAGTGCGCGCATAAACGCCTCTGTCTGTTTTTGTGAAAACCCGGCTACCAGAACCGCAGCTTCAGCCACTTGCTCAGGATACAGGAGAACCCCGTATGTTTCGGATAAGATGCTGTGTAATTGCGGTGAAATGTATGATACTGAGGAGGGATCCTTTTTGGCTTTTATATAGCGCTCCGCCATTCCGCTGCCAAGCGGGCCGGGCCGGTAAAGCACCAGTGCAGCGATGAGCTCTTCTATGGAGCCGGGCGATATGTCGGCGAGCAGTTGTTTAAAACCGGCGGTACCATCCATCACCAAAGCAAAAATGTCCTCATCCCCTGCACAGATCCTTTTGAATGTTTCAGCGTCGTTAAAGGTAAAGATATTTTTGAAATGATGTGGGGGTATGGGTTTCAGAGCCGTTTTTCCGGCAATTGCCGAAACCAGTTTGTCAAAGTTCATGCTCTTCTCCTTTTATCTTTTTACACATTTACCGGCGGTTGTTTTTTTATTGCTGCCGCAATTCGGACAGTAATAACCGCCGCAGTCTTTACAATACAATGTTTTGCATTTTTGGCACTTGTAGACATTGAAAAAGGCACCGCCGAAAAGACCGCCTTCTCCTTTTCTTCCACAATTGGGACAACGGTTAAATGTACTCATGACGCGACTCCTTTTTTTTATATTAATATTAACGCTGTCGGTTGTTTACATACGGCCCTGCAATCATGATATATATTCCAAAAACGATTATCAGCAGCACCATCATATACATGAAAATTAAACTCATTTGTTCCTGTTCACCATGGCCGTATTTAATGAGAAAAGTCGCCATGGTTGCAACAGGGAGTCCTACCCGCAAGACAAGTCTCCCGATCCCGAAGTTAAGCACACGAGAAAGCCCGAGGAGGACAACGAGCCCGAGCATTGCCGGCCCGGCCAAATCAGGGGGAATGTACCCGTCCAGGGCGAGCTTAACCACCCAGAACACAATAGAAATGCAGGATAATATATCGCTGAGCCTTCTCATATAGGTTCTCTCCTGCGCAGCAAATGAAACCCGAGCTTTTGGGCTGTGTCAGTTACAGAGCGGATTTCGGTATCATCAGGACAGCTTGCCTTGAAGCCATGCAGCCGGGCTGCATCTGCATCTTCATAAAACTGATCCATAATATTGAGCACAATTTTGTCCTTGTATTTTTTCAAGCTGTGCAGGGCAGGGATATGGCAGCATTCACAATGTCCCGGCAGGATAAGCATCCTTACATAAACAGGGACCCGCTGGGATATCATTTCAGGCAGACAGGATAGAACGGTTTCAACATGATGCGGGCTGTGTGAAAGCGCTTCGGCACATTTGTTGTTTCCGTACTTTACATCCGGCACGTACACATCAACAGCGCCATCAAGAAGGTTGTATACTGCGGCTGTGCCGTAGCCGCTGCAGTTCCAGACAACAGGCAGACAAAAATCATCCGGTGCCGTGTTGAGAAACTGCAGTATTGCATACAAGGATTCGTCAGGATTTCCACCGATAAAGCTCAGGCTCCGAACAGCCTCATGTGCGCTTCCGTGCCACAGCGCCGGGGTCAGTTTCTGTTTTTGGCGGGGGGTACACAATTCTTTTTTTTGGCAATAAACACAGCGCATGCCGCACCCATACAATTCAATGAGCAGTGAAGGATTAATAGGGGCTTCTTCAGCGATGTGGACAAAAGACCCGGCAACAGAGGCTTCCGCATTCAGGCCGCAAACCCCTTTTTCTCCTGCAAGGCGGTTGACCCCGCATCTGCGCCCGCACAGCATGCATTTCTGAAGCTGCCTGCGCGCAAGCTCTATTTTGAGATCCAACATGGTAACGTAGTTATGGGGCAAAGATTGTGATGCCTCGAAGTAATATCTTTTAATTTTTCGCATTTCTGTCCGGTGTATTTCTACAAGACGCTTCAGTTTCATTGTCTTTATCTCATCGGTTAATACCGGTACCTGCCAGGAACGCAGAACCTGAAACCGCGGCCGCACAAACCCTGATAGCGGCTCAGTGGCGATGGTAAAGCCGGGATCGACCGCCCTGAGCAGTTCGAGATCGTTTATGCCGGGATCCACAACCCGCAGCACCCCGTCTGCGGTGATTCTCATTTTGATATGTTCTTTACACACGTATATGATCCTGTTCTGTTGTCGGTTCCTGAAAATACGCCTTCTTGCGTTTGCCTGCAACACGCCTGCCGCCTATTGCCTGCTGCAGTTCGTTAATGATTTTTTCACAGCGTTTTCCCCTGATGCCCGAGACATCTATGGACGCTGCACCTTCACATGAAACATGAGTTTTAATCGTTGCAGTACCGTCTTTCTGCCCATGCCTCTGTTCGCTCGCCTCTATAAGCACACTGCCGTCTTGTTGCTTCCGGACGGTAATTGACCGGCACTTCTGTTTCAGGGCTTTTACCGTTTGGTCAACGCTGTGCTGCTGTACAACCCGGTGGATCGGAGCCGACGTTTTTCGTGATTCAAGCACCAGAGAGCCGCTTTCAGATTTTCTGAGGGTGATTTTTTCACCATAAGGGTCACAAAGAGTAACCCGCTTTTCGTGTTTTGCAGCAACAGCTTTTCCTGCTGAGCACTCTTCTTTAAACCCAAGTCGTGCAGCAGACCGCATCAGTGTTTCAGCATTTACTGTGCGAAGCGGTAAGCTGACCAAATCAGGTTTTTTTAAAGTGGCCGATTTTACCCTCGCTATTCGTTCCGTCTCTTTTTTTTGTTTAAGGACCTCTTTTTGTTTTTCATTGAGCAACAAGCTTTTGGCAGCTAATCTTGCAGCCCCGACAGTAATAACCGCGGCGGCCTGGCATGCCAGTCCTGCAGCACCGCACAGAACATCACTTGCAGTATTGTCGCTCTGATTATAGGAGCGGTTTCTTTCATCATAGGGGCTTACCTGTGCTTCAGATGACATGACTTACTCCTTCCTGTTGCGTCTCCCGGGCGCCCGCCGGCTGGGCAAAGAGCCCGGCATAATCTCTGAGCTGATTGAATTCATCATACAGTGCTTCAACGCGAACTCTGTTTTGTTCAATCTCCTGCTCCAGATGATGCAGTGCCAGATTTTCATCGAGATAGCGTGCTCTGCCGGCGGCATCGTCGACAATGCCCTGAAGATCTGCACCGGAAAAATGCTCTGTTTTGTTCGACAGAAATTGTGCGGCGTTTTCAGGGTTTTCCATGTATGGCTGCAGCCAGCAGGCAAGCATTTTTTTGCGCGCTTTTTTGCACGGAACATCAACCAGAAAAGTCCGGTCGAATCTGCCGCGCCGGGTCATGGTCATACCGATTTCTCCCATACGCCTGACATTGTTGGCAGTTGCTATGATAAAATTTGGAGATGAGGAATCTGAAAGCCACGAGAGCAGCCTCCCGGTGCACCGCATCATGGTTCCTCCGCTATTCTCTCCGCCCTGGTCACCAAATGCCTTTTCTATTTCATCGACAAATATGACCACCGGCGCCATCGCATCAAACACAGCAAATGCCTGCTCAAAACGCCGTTCTGTCTCTCCGAGATAGGAATTCATAAGTGCAGAGATTCTGAACTCGATTACCGGCAGCTCGACTATTTTGCCGACCCCCCGTGCCAGCATGGTTTTGCCGGTGCCCGGCGGGCCCAGAAGAAGAATGCCTTTGACACGGTCCGGCTTTCCCGAGCCTATTCTTTGCCTGTTGATGCGTATATATTCATACAGATTATCCAGCCCCACCGGCAGTTCCGCCTCAGCCGTATCCAGAATATTCATTGACAGTTCCCGGGAAAGGTGTCCGGCTTTTCGCTGATAAAGCGATCTCGCTGTGGTGTCAAAATCCATCTGATTTTTTGCCAGGGTATCCCGCAGAGTGTTCCGAGCCCCGGTATGGGTAAGTCCGACAAGGCCGTCCGCCAGCTTTTTGCTCTGTTTTTTTATGGCATTCACATCGAGCGGTTTACCGGTACGTTGACACAGCGATGCCAGCTCTTCACGGGCAATTTTTTCAAGCTCTTCAGCCCGTGGAATCGGTACATCTATTCTGCTGAAATGCCCTTCCAGAATACTGGGAATCGATGATTCCGACTCAGGCGGTTCAATAAAGACGATAACTATTCCGCTTTCAGCCGAGGTTTCACCTGAAAGCATGAGATAGAGCTGAGCCCGGGCATTGCGGTCCCCTGACTGATCTTTCAGGCAGGGAATCATATCTTCAACAATCACTATACTTGTCCCCCTGATACCGGGTATGTGCCTGAGCAGTTCCGCCGGGTCCGGTGATCCGCTGCCGTTTGCTTCAAAAGTCATCCGCTCCCGGCAATATCGCCTGCGGCAGGCCGCAGTATAGTGATACAAACAGCATTCCATATGAACTGCAGCTTCTTTCAACAGGTTTAGGGTATATTCACGATCCCGGGTTGTCGCAAGCACCGCCCGGATGCAGGTGTGGGTTTTGGCCGAGGCCACGACGCTGCCGAGTTCTTCCAGAAAGCTGTTTTTTATACCTGCTTCAGCCATTGTTATGCCCTTGTGGGGTTGTCATGATGGAAATTTTTTTGTTAACCACCGTACAGCGCTAATTATCAAAAGCAGAGCGATAATACAGGCAACTAGTACGGTCGCTCCGGTTATTATTTTTTTCCCCCAGCCTGCTGCCGCTTTGGCTGCTGCCGCGAGTTTACGCTTTTTTTCCGCCCGTTCCCGGGCGCTCATTTTGTGCCTCGCCCGCGGCAGTGAGGGTACCGACACATTACGCGCCTCCGCTTCATCATAAAACCTGATTGCGAGATCGGTTTCCGCAAGGGCATCTTCCCACGCCATTATTTGTGTGTCCGGTGCCCAGAAAACGCCTATCGCCGTGTCCGACAGCCGGTCCCACCGGATATTTTCCGGCGGTGGTGACGGCCGCCGGGGTGCCCGGCATTGTCCCGGAGCTGCCGGCGGTTCATCAATCAGGTCGCTGAATACAAAAAGCCATTTTGCCGCCGGTTCCGGCGCGCGGTTCAGTTTAAAGGCTGCCAGATTGAAGGCTGCAGCAACATCGGTGCAGCCGGAATATTGTTTCCGGCGATCAAAAAGCGCGGACAGTTTCTTACCCGCAAGCTGTGAGACCTGATCGCGTCTGCCGGCCCAGATAACTTCAGGGCGGGCATCAAGGCTTATGAGATATATGCGGTCTTGTTCCTCGTAACGGTGTTCTGTGCGCTGCGCTATTTTTTCCAGAATCTGTTCGGTCTTGTCTATAGCAGACTGGCAGTGGTCCTTGAAAGTGCCGCTTGCGTCTATGACGATAACAATCCGGTTAAAGGGCTTTTGCCGTCCGGCCGAGGAGGCCCCCGCCGTTATCACCAGGATGCAGAATACAGCTGTAGCTACAGAAAGTAGTCTTTTTATGACCGCAGAACCTCGTTTATGCATTGTTGAGCTCCTCATAATAGTTTTTATCCCAGACGCGCCCTTCACCATCCAGGTAGAAGCGTTCACGGTCTTCCAGTGCTGTTGAGCGCCGAACCCGCATCCCGTTTCCGCCGATAACCTCTACCTCTTCATTCGCGTCAAAACCGGAACACGAAAAAAGAGTATTTTCCGGCGATTCCTGGTCGCCAACGGTATCATCGGACGCCCGATGTGCTGTCTGCACGTTACCGGCTGTGTTTTCCTGATGTATATACTGAGTGTTTTCTTTTTCAGCGGTAGATTCTGCCGGGTCTGCATCTATACCACCTGTTTGCACGGTCACTGCCTGGCCGGAATCCTGTCTCTTCTTTTCGGGAAAGAATTCGGCGAACGCATTAAAGATGAGAAAACATCGAGTCAGAAAACATTTGAAAACATAATCAAGCAGCACGGCCATGAAGACAAGCACCCCGGCATAACCCCACTGGCTGACAGCGGCAACATTCATGGAAACCCTGTCAGCGTATTGCTGAGATAAAAGGCTGCTTTCTTTCAAAGAAAGAGCCGCCTGTCGGCCTTCATAGCCCATTATTCCCGCAGCGACACGATAGTTGAAAAGTTCGATGTCCCACAAGGTTATGATGGTTGACAAAAACAATGACAGAATCAGCCAGGGTGCTACCTCATAGATAAATCTATGCATCACTACTGTCGCAGAGTCGTTATCACCGGTTTTTTTGTATCTTGACATATCGCCCATATAGACGATGCTTTTATCAAATAAATGCACGGCAAAAGCAATACTCAGTGTCATGAGCAGCACAACAGCCCCGGCGAATAAATCACACAGTGTTGCATCCGCAACCATAAGTACTTCAAACAGCCATCCAAATAAACGGTTTTCTGCGATGGGCATTTGATCGTAGCCGAGCAATTCAAAGCTCAAAACGAGCCCGTTGTAATTTGCAAACAGCAGCCAGCCAGTCACCATAACAACCAGCGTGAGCAGGACCGATATGCCTCCCAGCTTACATATTGCAGAAGACAGATTGCGGATTTTTTCTTTCATCGCTTTGCCTGCGTTTGTATTTTCGTTTTATTAGTTTTGTCGTAAGCTCCGGGGTGAAAGTGACAGATACTTTGAGAAGTTTTTTCACCTTGTGTTCTGTGTGTTTCTGTTTAATGAGTCGCAGCAAGCCGGAAGAAGTGACAATTTTTTCGTCCGTTATTGTATAAAGAAATTGACAAAAAGCATGTTTTTGATAATTTACGTGTAAATAACCCTGTTATTTCACCTTTTTCCTACCATGTTCAAACACCGTTGCATTGATGGTTCCGACGATCATTGGGAATGTCGGGATTGCAGCCGGGGAAAAGGATTGCCCTTCATTAGAATATTGGAAAAAATATTTCTTCACGTCTGAGTTTTCTCACAGGACCGGCCCGGATGCTGCCATACGCTCTCATCGCCCATGGTAAAAACATGTAGCAGGATAGATAGCTCAATAATTACTTTGACAAGACGCGGATGGAAAATCCCAACGATTCAGAATTGATTCATGAGTGCCTGCGTGTACGTTGCAGTGCTGAAGCCTGTGAGCGCTGCCCGGTCAAAGCCAGCGGTTTTTACAAAGAGTTTCTGAATCTGCTCGAGAAAAAATACGCTTCTCTCATCAAAGAAGTTCAAAACGGTCAGGAACGCCGGGATATCATCGCGGATTTTGTCTCACGTGTAATCGACAGCGTGCGCACATTTGAAGCCCGCTGGAACGAAGAGCATCAGCGCAATGCCGGCTTCAGAACCTGGGCTGAACGGGTTTTTCTGAATACGAAGAGCGATCACTTCAGAAGGAAAAAAACGGTTGAAATCAAAACAAACGGCAACGAAACCAATATAAAGCAAGACATAACCAGAGAGTTCAAAAACTGGTGGCGGGCATTGAGCGATGATGCGCGCCGCGAAATAGATTCGCGGGCTGCCCCTGAAATACAGGCAAACAAAAGCTGGCTGGACAGTCACCGGAAGAAGGAATTTGAACACCGCTATATTTCAGGCTTATCTGTGCTTCCCCCGCGGGAACCCGCACACCCCTATTATAAAGCGAGTGGTAGTGACAATCCTGTTGATCTCAAAGAGATATTTGCCGGACTTGAAACCGAAGAGCTGCGCTTTCTGCTCAATAACCTTGAAATGCAGAACGAGGGGCTGACACAGAAACAAATGGCCCGGCGCTGCGGCCTGTCAACCGACGCATACAAGCAGAGAAAAAGCCGCGCGATCAAGGCGCTGCGGGAGCAAACAAAAAAACATGGCAACCCCTGACAGTATACCTGTTGGATATGTTTTTGAACAAGCTGTCTGCCGTGGTCCCACGGCAGACCCTGGTGGGATTTATGCGCTTGATGTTTCTGACCAGCTCTACACCGGACCCGCTTATTTGAAGGATGGTTTTTTCCCGGTCGAGATGAGACTGGAGCGGGGGCAGAGCATCAAAGACT
Organism: uncultured Thermodesulfobacteriota bacterium; assembly: GCA_964621615.1. GTDB lineage: Bacteria > Desulfobacterota > WTBG01 > CAIYCZ01 > CAIRTM01 > CAZUMW01. The sequence continues at coordinate 20,551 of CAZUMW010000051.1, read as the reverse complement.
TAGTAGTTATCAGACGTGATTTTGAGATCTTGTATGTAGCAAAAAAAAATTATTTCGACAGTATTTTGAAAGAATATTTTAAATATGATCCAAAATTCAAGAAGTATTATGCCATAGAACGGCAAATTCCTCATCTGGAGCAGGACTGGAAAGACTGCTGTACCCATAAGCAGTTTCAAAAATCGTTTCGCCTCACCGGAAGGAAAAAGGATAAGGCATACCTGTTTGAGCTGGCCGGCCGGCACTTCAGATTTCCTGTTTTCGGTTTTCCGGAACTCGACTGCCTGAAAGGTGAAAACGGGTTTTTTCCTGCCTCTCAGTATTTTTTCCCCGGCTCCAACGGCCGGCGCCTGCCGAGAAGCCTGTACAAGAGCGATGGAAGTGATGTTTCCCTGCCGCGTTATTGCCGCGGGCGGTTTAAATCAAAAAGGGACGGAGAAAAAACAGTTCATGTCATGCTGCATGGATGTCTGTTTCCCCACAAGTGGCACTATAATGTTCTCAAACACATGCTGGGGCTTTCCCGGTTCGGGCAGGGGCGTGCCGAGCGGGAAAGGTGGGAAGATTTCGAGGGAGAAGCAGTCACACTTCCCGAACAGGATCTGTTTAAACAATGCAGACCGAATCAAAAAGATACATCCTGCGATATGGCCGGCTGCGGCCGTGGCGGGCTGTACCAAACGGTACATCCGCACATCCGGGAGCATTGCCGTCGTTTTTTAAAAAAAGCTGTCACCTTTTGGATGGAGCAAACGACTAAACAGATGAAAGTCTGGGAAGGAAACCCGTTCAGCCGGAAATCAGATCCGCATGTTGTTCAGATTATTTCTGAAAACGAGGTGAAACATAATCCTTTTGGAATAGCGTTTGCTAAAAAAGGCCATTCGCTTGACGCAGAGCGATTGGAGAAGCTTGTTGTGCGCGGATTTTCCCACAACTGGCGCAGCTGTGCTGAGCCGACTGTTCACCTGCATATCGTGACCCTGTTTGCAGGCGAGCTGAGGGGAATCCCAACTGATTATGAAGCTGTCTACAATCGCGGCGCGATTGTAGCTACGGGCGATTTTTGTCTGGAAAAACCGGATGCATAAGTCATGACCCAGCGAAAAGAAACAATAGATACTATAACAGGTCTTTTACTTGAATGGGGCCGGACATCACTTCAGGCTGAGAAGTTCCCTGACCATCTTTGCGATATCCGGCGTGAAATCGACGGGTTTAATATTGATGCAGACCTTCTGCAGGAAGCGGCCTCTTGCCTTGTAGAGGATGCCGGAAAATCGCTGAAGATTATCGGCGGCCTAAAAATTGTCGATCTGACGCCTGCAGATCCGGAGTGGTCGGATGTTTTGTCTTCGCTGGCGGCGTTTGACAACATCGTTTTCCTTATGGAGGGGCTCCGGGTGTGCTTCGGTTCCGGGAGCAACATCAACGCCCAGACCGCAGCCGAATCGCTTTCTAAAGAATTAAACAATATCACTGGAATGCTTTTTTTAGAAGACTTCTCGTTCCTCCGCCTGACCCCGTATAATCAGTGGCGCCGCAGCCGGACGGACTCGACCGAAGAACCTGCGCGATACCTCTTCCCCTGGAACGATATGTTTTCCGATGAGCCTGCCGGTTTAATCCTCGATCTGAGCGAGCACTATCATCACCTGAAGCATATGCCGCCCCATGCTCGCATCCCTGAATATCTTCAGCGCGGTGCGGAGTTTTATCTTTCCGAGCTTTCGCGCGACAGCCGGCTCCATGCATTCATACAGGAGCAGAACCATGTAATCCGTTCCCTTGAGGAGACTGCTCGGCGGCACTGGTCGCTGCGCCTCTGGAACGCTGCCAAAAAGGCCGCCATGGAGCGCATTCTTCCTGAAAACGTCGAAGCGGTCGGACTTGAAGCTGCTGCAAAAAAAGCCCTCCAGAAACAGCCGTCTCCCGGCGGCGAGCTTGTTATGGATGTCCTGCAGGCCTGCTACGGGCCCGGCCAGGATGAGCAAAGCCGGATTGCCATGCTGCTGCAGCTTGAGGACAGGCTGCAGAAAGTCAAGGAATCCGACCCGCAGAACTCACGTCTGGATCTCCTTGTCAGGCTTTCCAACAACGAAATTAGCGCCGCCGGTGCGGCGAACACCTTTCTTGATGACTGGATTTCCTCCCTGGGAAGCGCGGCGGAGAGTATATCGGCTTCCGACAACGCCGGTGTTTCCGCAGCCGAAGGGCTGGGTTCGTATGTGCCTTCACCTGAAGCCGGCCGGTTTTCCTCCGGTGGGCTTTTTGTTGTTGAAAGGCCGGAGGACGATTTGACGGTTGAGCTGCCCTTCCGGCCACCTTCTTTACTGGAAAGCCGCATCGGCCTTCGCCCGCAGTACGCCACGATGTCACCCGGCATGGAGCCTTTCCCTGCCGGTGCCGACGACCGGTCCAATTTTCTCTGGCTGCCTTATCCCGGCCTGCGTGGGGACCGGCCGCTTGTCCTTTTCAGACAGCCGGCCGAGGATGCCCCGAAAGAAGAGCTGGCCTGTGCCATATATTCCTGGCATCAGGAACAGCCGGACGAACATTCATTTTTCGCCTGCTTTCTCGATGAAAACGGGGTGCTCACAAAGCAGAAGCAGCCTCCTCCGGAACTACTGCCGCGTAAAGGGCGGCCCATACAGCTTCAGGAAATTCCCGAAAGCACGGCTGCATGCATCATTGTTATCGGCAGGTCCGATCACATCCGGGCTGAATGGGACATCTGGAATGAAGAAAAGGCAAGACCCCTGGAGGGGGAAAGCGGGGTATATATCATCGCCTTTTGTGATGCCGGCTTGCTTGAGTGAAACAGCTGTGCCCGGACCAGACCGGCACCTTATAATTTATTAGTACGTTTCAGGTTATATAGAAGAAGGCTCTGCGGACATAGTACGCCATGGTACAGCATCAGTGTATCCACAAACAGGGGCAATCTTCCGAATGCCGTGATTGCCCCATATTCACGGGGGGCTTCTGCGACCAGTTTGTACGCATTCTAAAAAGTACGCCACCACTAATAAAGGGAATCCCTTTTGAAGATCGTCAGGATATACTGGCGGAAGCGGCTGCGAGCATTATCGGATCGGTTAATAAATCCCATATTCAAACGAAGGCACGGTTTTATGGATGGGCGAAACGTATCTACGCTAATAAGATAGCTGACTACTTGCGAGAAAAATATACCCGACAGCGGCAAAAAACGATTTTAGAAAGTATTCGCCCGGAAGCCCTGGAGGAAAACATCCAGATCAACAGCATGGCCGATACTGACATGATATCGCAGATCAAAAATCTGTATGCGCACGAGCAGATTTCGGAACGTGAAAAACGGGCGCTTGATTTCTTTTTTGATTATTATGAGGCAATCAAAGCTGCCGGCGCAGAGGCTTCTGTTAAGGAAGTTGCCCGAATGATGGGTGTTGAGCCCAACACGCTTACCGTTTACATGAAACGATATAGAGCTGTTGTCAGGGAGCTTATGGAGCACCACGGAATACTATGACTTCGGCGCGACACACAATTTTACAAGAGGGGCATATTTTTAAGACCGGCAAGGTGGTGGACCTGGACTCATACGGAAGATGGGTCGTTGAGGTTGCGTCGGGCGATCAAAAGTTTAATGTATGCCTGGAGCCCGGCTTTATCCCGGATGATGCACAGATTGAAAAGGGAAGCACGCTTAGCCGCCTTGTGCTTATTGATGCTGCCGCTCCTGCTCCGAAGGTTGCCCTTGCGGGGTATCTTTCTGTTTTAAAAGAAATATATTATGAAAACTGCCGCCCGCGCATGGACCTCTGGCAGCACTGGTATGGGCGCTGGGATGATGAATGTACCGAGGGATTTTCCGAAGGCTTTAAAACATGTGCAACACGGGAACGTATGGGGAAAACGTTCAAGCTGTATGAGCTTCGCGGTCATGATTACATACTTCCGATAAGTGTCATGACGTTCATGGATCACTTGCAGCCTCCCGAATCTTTTTTCCCGGATGTCGCATACTGGAACGACAAAACAGATAATTATTCAGTTTCCTCCGCCCTTTCCAGATCTGACGAAGTGCCGCATTTTCCTTTTTGCTACAGCGCAAAGGCCGCCAGCCATGATAACAAAAAACAATTCGATGTCCTGATTTATCTCCATTCTTTTACAATACCTTTTAAATGGCACTACAGTATCTGGAAGCATGTGCTCGGGCTTTCGCCCAGCGCAAATAACACTGAAGACGGTGTGCTATGGGATGATCTCTCGCAAAGTTGCAATACCGGTATTTGTGCAAGCGTTTTTTCTGAGTGCAGGGAAAATCAGAAAAACGGCAAAGGCACCAGCTGCGATCCTCACCATTGCAGGACTAACAAGCTTTTCCCCAAGGTACATGAACAGATAAAACCGGTTTGCAGAAAATATCTTGAGGACCTCGTCACTTTTTTTGAGTCATGTCCGACTAATCAGTTGACAGTATGTTTTCCTGTGGGCGGAAGACAGGACGTTGAGGTTGTTTTCTGCGGGGAGGACAGCAAGAAAGTACACCGGAAGTCTGTTCTCAGAGGCATTTGCTACCGATATCAGAGCAGACGGCCCGTACTGCATCTAACACCCATTACTTTCTATAAGGCAAAAAAAACGCTACCCTGTACATCCGAAATGAAACTCATACCATTTCAAGGTTATTTGAGTGATATACAAAGGCTGTCATGAAAAAAGATATTGTTGATATGATTGCCCAGTGGGGAAGCACCCATATTCAAAATAAAACAAACGAGGACTATCTGTGCCGCCTCGAAGCTGAATTCGTCAGCGCTTTTGAAAAAGAGGATATACCCGCCGCATTGCAGGAGCACTTTGAGGAACTTGCACAGAAAACAAATGAAGGGATAGAAACTCTGTCTTCAATAAAGCTTCTTTCGTCACATAAGGGTTCAGAGATGTGGGACCGGGCGGTTGCATCCCTGGAGACATTTGACGAAATCAACTATGTAATGGACGCCCTTCTTTTTTTTAAACCCATACAAGACATTGACGCAGTTAAGAGCTTCCTGCCCGGGCTCGACGCTCTGCTGCAAAACGTGCTCGACTGGATATATGAGGGCTCCTGCTCTCCGCTGCGCTTGAGCATGTTGAATGAGATACGCTTGCAGCGAATCACGCTCATTGATGAAGACATGCGGTATCTGTTCCCGTGGTATGAGCTTTGTTCACATTATGACCCAACTGTGCTGAACAGTCTGGTCGACGCTTTTGAACTGTTTCAAAACAGACTGTTCGAAAAATTGCCGGATGGGCTGCAGGAGCATGCTTTTGAAATCGGGCTTGCGCTTGAAAGCGACCCTGAGCTCCGCTCGTTTATTCACACGGAGCATGCGCTCCAGAAAACGATCAGGGCCGCCGTTGAAAAGCGCTCGGCCCTGCGCCTGCTGATGATCGGCGATCGCGCGGCGCATGATCATCGGGTATCGCCGGCAGTGTATGGTGCCGGGCTGTACAGAACGGCTGCCTCGGTTATAAACAAAACGTCCGGTGCCCCGGCGGAAGATCGGCTGTGCCTTCTGTTTCTTGCCGCGTTCTGCGGCCCGGGACTGACTGAAGAGCAGCGCTTCAAAGCGCTGAGCGAGGTGGAAAATACGGTGCAGGCTCTTGACGCCGGACGCTTTTCCGGCACAACCGGCAACGTGCTGCAAACCGTTCAGGGCTGGTTCCAGGAAAAGGTCGCAGATGATCAGCTTGCGAATACGGCATTTCCTGCATGGTCCGATTATATGCAGCAGGCTGCATGTCGGGCCGAAGCAGAAACATATCAGGACACAGCCGCTCAGGTATGGTCTGCGCTGCAAAAGGTCTTAACAGCCGGCCCGGCAGGGGCTGCTGTTCCATGGCTTGAGAAAAAGGTTCAACAGCTTATCGATACACTGAAAAATATTGTGCCGGATATGCGCGAAACAGCCGCTGCCTGCCTTGAGGGGCGGCTGTCCCTTCGCCCGCAGTACGCCCCGATGGCTGCCGGCGCGGGGACGTTCCCTGCCAGTGCCGACCAGTCGAATTTCATCTGGCTGCCTTGTCCCGGCCTGCGTGAGGACCGGCCGCTTGCCCTCTTCAAAAAGCCCGGGCCGGACGCATCTGAAGAAGAAAAGCTGGCCTGTGCCGTATATTCCTGGTATCAGGCACAGCAGGACGACTATTCATACTTTGCCTGTTTTCTCGATGCAAACGGGGTGCTCACAAAGCAGCCTCAACAACTGCCACGCGCGGGGCGGTCCATACAGCTTAAGGAAATACCCGAAAGCACGGCTGCATGCATCATTGTTATCGGCAGGTCCGATCACATCCAGGCTGAATGGGACATCTGGAATGAAGAAAAGGCAAGACCACTGGGGGGGGGAAGCAGGGTGTATTACTTTGTTTTGACCCCCGGCAGGCCATAGTCTCACTGTCCACTGCAATTTATGGAGGCGGCATGAACCACCATTACGAAACGGTTCTGAATATTGTTTACGAGGCTGACATGCAGCCCCGTCCGGCAGACAGCCTCAAAGAGCTCACCCAAAACGGTAGTGCGATTCAGACCGCAATTACCAACTTGAAGAAATCCGGGAGCTGGCCTCTGCTCGGCGCAGTGCTTTGCATGGTTCGGGACGCGAGCGACTACGGCCTTTTGCCGGTTGAAACCTTCGGCCCGGACAGAGATATATGTAAAAATCTTGCACAAAACGAGCAGAGCATTGCGGACGCATACGCGGATGCCTGCCGAAAGCGGGCTGAGAAACTTCTTGAAAAAGCCCTTTCCGGTAGAGACATCAAGCACACGGACCGCCAGCGCCTGATTGAAAAAGCCATCCGCCTGGTTATGGGGGTTCGCGAAAAGGGTAAGGCGGCTCCGACTGATTCGGCCTTGATCGCCCGCTGCTATCTGGAGCGCTCCCGTCTTGTTCTGCCCAAGGGCAGCAGCCTGCCGGAAAAAAAGCTCGAGGCCCTGGAAAAAGCGCATGCCTTTGCACGTGATGCAGGCTGCGGGCCTTGTGATGAACTTTTCATACAGATAGCCATCGAGCAGCTTATCTGGGATGAGCGCGCGGACCGGGACAGCATTAAAAGAATGCTTGAAACGTATGTAAAATCTCCCGGCTTCAGCATCAATACTCCCTTTCGTGCGTTCGCTGCCGGCCATGCCCGGCGGCTGGGTCTGGGCGACCCGAAGCTGGATAATTGTTTGTTGAAACACGCTATTCCCGGCGGGGGCAGCAGAAGCCCGGAGTCTGTCTGGCTGCTCCTGTTTAAATGCGAAGCAGCCCTGCGCACCCAAAATGTTTCTTTTGCTTGCTGTATCGATGAACTTATCAACACGCTGCGCAGCACTCCTTTTTCAAGCCCGCTCTGGGCTGAGGCTGTTGCATTTTTTGAAACGATCCCGGGCGGCAGCAACAAAATCATTGATCTCTGGCGCGCATGTAAAGTGCGGGAAGAGAGCACCGAGCTGAGTGTCCAGCTTCGCTGGTACTGGGCGAGGCATCAGAAGCTCTATGAAATGGCCTTCCTACGTGCCTTGTTCAAAGGGGACGACCGGCGTGCCGTCGAAATAGCCGATTCGCTCAAAAGCAGGCCTGCGGTCAAGATGCAGGCCATTGAAAAATCGCTTGCAGGGAGTGACAAAACACGGCTGGATCTGCTGCTTGAGGTTGAAGCCGCCTTTGCTTCCGGCGGTTTCAGTCCTGAATATAAAGCTCTTGTCACAAAAATGCGTGCCACCAGACCTGCTGCCGTGCGGAAGATTGACGCAGTGCCTGCTGGATGGGCGGCCGTGCATTTCTATGTCACATCACGTGAGGACTGCTACGCCATCGTAGTGCACGATGACAATTGGGAGCACAAAGGGCCTTTTCCGGTTGCCGGTCTCCAGAATGCGTATCGGGCCTGGTGTGCCGCTGGAAGCAATGACTCCATGAAGCGGCTCTGCGATGCCGGCGGGGAGGCTTTAGATTTTTTATTTGACCACCCGAAAGACAACCTCATTTTAATTCCCCACGGCTTTCTGCACATGATCCCGCTGCACGCGGTCTGCAGGAACGGAAGCAAGTACCTGTTTCAGGAAAAGCGGTGCCTGTATCTGCCGTCATGGTCCCTTGCGCCTGTCAAGGCAGGAGCGCATAATACCAACGGCTCGTTTTTGTTTAAAAATTACTCTGATACGGCTGCTTTTGACAGCCTGCTGTCCTTGCGCGGGATGGTTTGCACAGACTATGCCTCGTTTGAAGGTGTCCGCACAAAGCTACAACCAGCGAACCAGCCGCCGAATCTGCTGACCGTCATCTGCCACGGGCAGGGAGACATCAACAACCCCTATAACTCCCGGCTGCTGCTTGCCGGGGGTGGCGCAACGCACAAGGATATCCGTTCCGGACTTCCGGATATCCCGGGCTCCCGCGTGATTTTGAGCGCCTGCGAGAGCGACTTTACCGCGGGCGGCATCGATCTTGTGGACGAGCATCTCTCCATCGCATCGGCCTTTCTATCACGGGGCGCGCGGGAAGTTGCATGCGGACTGTTTAAAATCGAAGGCTCCCTGTGCTGTGATTTCATCGAAGCGGCGCTGGGCAAACCGTCAGAACCGCTGTATGCCATCCTGGCATGTCTGCAGCGGAAGTGGCTAATAAACAACAAAGATATCAGGGACATCGCGCCATTCAGAGTAGTCGGATTTCCTGAATAATGCATGCAAAGGGGCATGACTATGACGATTGAAAATATAGCCGTTCGAGTGCGTTTTTTTGAGCCGTTCCGCGTCATTCCGCACCAGAAAAAAGAACATCGCACAAAAGACAGCAACTATCTTCGCGGCGGCACCTGGGCACGCTGGCATTTCCGTAGCAAGACAGAAGGCAGACCGTATATTCCCGGCACCCTGCTGCGCTCGGTTCTTGTCCGTGAAATCGAGCACATGCTCACCCTGTACAATCCGTACAAGTGCTGCAGGCAGGGTTTTCGAACCACCGAAAGGGACCTTGCCCGTCCGGATTACCTGAGAAGAACCGACGGATTTCAGTTTGAAGGCGAGTCCCCGGGCTGCAATGCAGACGATCCCTGCCCGCTGTGCCTGCTGCTGGGGCGCTTTGATGCGCAGCGCGAAAAAAAGCGGGGGGTAAAAAAGCTCTCATCGGAAAACAAGAATGCTTTTGAGAAAAACCTCTGGTCGGTTCATTTCGGCAATATGAGCCTGAGGGATGAACAGGCACTGCTTTGGCAGGAGAACGTTCAGGAGCGCATTGCCAATCGTGTTGACACGCTTTCAGGCAAGGCGAAAGACTATTATCGGATTCATGAAATTGATCACCGAACCTGCCCGGAATTTTTCGGCACGATAACCCTCAATTGCCCGGAAAAAGCGGATAAGATTAAAAGACTGCTCGCCGCCGGGCTTGCGAAAGTAACGCTGCTGGCAGGTGCTCTGTGCAGGCTGGATATCTTGAACGCAGAAGACGACGGCTGCAGCACCAGCAAGCATGATGAGCTGATTCACGGTTTCATGACCGATGCCGGCGAACCGGTCCAGGGATTCGAGGCTCCCGATATTCCAGCTGTTGAAGAGCTGAAGCGGCCCTGCCCGGCTGACCGCGCCGGCATAAAAGAACTTGCAAAAGGCATCGCCACCATTGAAGCACTTGAAAAAGGGCAGAAGCTGCGGCAGCTTGCCGACGCGATCAGAGCAGTGCGCGGCTTTACCCGACAGGAACTGGAAGAACTGCCCGAGGGCAAGACACCTGAGAATAAGACACTCTGGGCTAAAAAGATTTCAAGTAAGAATAATAAAACACTTAAAGACATTTTCCTTGACCTTCAGTCAACGGACAGGGGGGAATGGGCCGATTTTTGCGATGCGCTTGCAGAAGAGCTGTATCAAATCCACAAAAATAACGTTTCCGAGCCGCCGGCAGTGCCGCGTCTGCTCGGCGAAACAGAGTATTACGGGAAACCGGCGGACAGGAACGTGGACCCTGAATATGTTCCCCGCTCGGCAAGACAGTCTTTTGGTTGCGTCGTTATCATAACCGGCACGCTTTGCGCGGAAACCCCGTTCTGTTTCGGCAGTGAAGCGTCCGATACGCTCAGCGGTCATCCCATTGTGCTGTCAGCCGACGGCTCCTATCGTCTGCCGCGCACGGTACTGCGCGGTGTTCTTCGCCGCGACCTGCGCGAGCTGCTTGCAGCAGGCTGTGCGGTGGAGCTGGGCCGGGCTCGGCCCTGCTCCTGCCCGGTATGCGAAGTTATGCGGACAATCATTATTGCCGATTCCGTTTCCAGCTACTGCGAACCGCCCGAGGTGCGCCAGCGTATCCGGCTGAATCCCCATCGGGGAACAGTTGAGGAGGGCGCGCTTTTCGACTTCGAGGCAGGCCCCCAGGGGATTTTAATTCCCTTTTCCCTGCGGGTAATGACAAAATCAGATCGCATTCCACATGCCTTGTGGATGGTGCTTGACCGCTGGCAACAGGGCCTGCTGCAGCTCGGCGGTGACGCGGGGATCGGTATGGGCAGGTTCACCCTTGCAGACATTGCCTGTCAGCAATACAACCTTGCTGAGCCTGAATGCTTCACCAGGTATCTTCTTGCCCGCGGGGCGGTTTGCCGGAACAAGGAGATTGAAACCTTGCAAGTTTCATTTGATGGCTTGTGCAATGAAATAACGGGAACCCATTTCAGACCACATCCCTGGCAGAAACTTTCCTTCTTCATAAACGTCAACTCGCCGCTGATATCAAACGACCCCGTTGCCGCCATGCTTCATCCCGACAACCGTGATGCCGTGATGGTGAAAAAAACGATCCTGGAACCGGACGGCAACGGCGGCTGTTGCAAAAAATCTGCCTGTTTTCTGCGGGGCTCATCGCTGCGGGGCGCCCTGCGGTTTGCCGCCGGACGGAACAGGGAACACACTGACGGGGACTTTCTGCACGATCTTGACCATCACGAATGCGACTGCGAACTGTGCCGCCTGTTCGGCAATGAGCATGGTCAGGGGCTGCTCCGTGTGGAAGACGGTGAGATTAAGGATGCCGGGGAAATGCGCTGCGACCATGTGGCCATCGACCGCTTTCACGGCGGTTCGGTTGAGCACAAAAAATTTGATGACTGGCCGCTGGAAGCAAACCCTTCCCGTCCGCTTGCAATTGACTGCACCCTGTGGGTGAAAAGCGATATAAAAGATCCGGAGAAAGCCCTGCTGAAGTATGCTCTGGAACAGCTCCGTAACGGCCGCATACCCCTTGGCGGCAGCACTGGCACTGGGTACGGCTGCGTGGGCGAAGTTAAATTCACAGAAAAACCGGACTGGCTGGATTTGGATGATGCTCCCGCTACTTCTATTGCTGAACAAGAGCTGCCGCCTTCGGTTGCCGGTCCTGCGCCTTCAATAGAATTGAAAAATAAAAATGTATATTACCCGCATTGTTTTATTAAAAGCCCTGGAACTGAGGTGAAGCGCGAGCTGGATATTATTTCCCACGCTCGTTCGGTCCATGGAAATGAAAATAAGAAAGATAAATTGCTGTCGGGTAAGATAACCTGTTCTCTCACTACCAAAGGGCCTGTCTTTATTCCGGATACAAAAAGCCATAAAGAAAAAGAAAAAGAAAATGAACATACTGTGTATACTGATTTTTTCAATGTCGCCGGAAACTATGCAATTCCCGGCTCGGAACTGCGCGGCATGATAAGCTCAGTTTATGAGACACTCACCAATTCCTGTTACCGGATTATGGAGGAGGGCCGGTATCTGACCAGAAGGAATCCCCCTAAAGGACAGAAAAATGAGGTTCTCTCTCCCGGCCGGGTGGAGCGTGATGAAAACGGCAGCTTGTGCATCAGGCTGTGCGGTATTCCCAATGAAGACAATCAGGATCAGGTGAAGCCTGTTCGCCTTCCGCTGTATGATGACTGGGATGTAACCTCAAAAATTACTTTTGAAGGGTCAAGCAAAAGGCCTGACAAACACACATATAAAGGAAAAACAAAGCCACCAACTGATGAACATATTAAAGCCGCTCTTGCGAATAATGTAAAAATAGCTGAAACCGCCAGAACAAACAGGAGGCTTCTTTTGTCCAGGCCGGAAAACGAGCGGCTTGAAATTCTCGATGGCTGCAGGCAGATATGGTTCCAACAGTTTCCGCTCAGTCAAGACAACCCCAACGATATCCTGGCAGAGTTTGTGCTGGACGAAAAGAAATGCGACCCTGGGGTTAAAAGCGGTTATGTAAAATTTACGGGGGTGAACTTCGCCAACTCAAGGAACTGTAATACACACAAAGGCGATCCATGGAATGACGACTGGGACGCTCGTAAGCTGAACATGCTTCTGATATCCGGGTGGGCATGGAGGGCGAGCCTTAAAAAGCGCTATCCCCGGCCGCGGCTGGTAACCAGCATCGACAACAAGCAGTACACGGTACCCAAGCGCTGTGAGCGCATATTTACCGACCTGCAGGACCGGACATTCAGCGTTACCACCGAAGTGAGGTGTAAATACAATCAGGTTTTAAGGGACTACCGGGATAACTACGGACGCATCGCACAACAGTTTTTGACATACGTACCACATCGTGAGTTGACTGAGGGTGATCTGGTATACTTTTCCCACGACGGTAGTGCGGTAAAAAGAATCGTGCCCGTGCCCATTTCACGGCTGGTCGATAAAGATCCACTCATAAAACGTCTCCCCGACGACTCCCTGCGTCCCTGTACCATTGAGCCGTCAACCTGTGCAGAGGAATGCGAGGAGTGCCCCGAACGGTGCAAAAAGGTGGCCGATTATTTCAGCCCACATCCGAAGGGCCTGTGTCCCGCCTGCCATCTCTTCGGCACCCCATATTACAAGGGAAGGGTGAATTTCGGTTTTGCCTGGCTGCAGGGCAATAACCCCACGTGGTATGTGCATAAAGAAGATAACCATCAGCTTACCCTGAAGCTGCTTGAGCGCCCCCGACCCACCTGGAGTATGCCGAATGATAATAGCCCCGTTCCCGGACGGAAGTTTTACGTGCACCATCCGCACAGCGTTGCAGGACTCAAAGGAAACAAAGATAAAAACAAGAACAATACGACCGTCACGCCTTTTGCGCCGGATAACGTTTTTACCTTCGATGTGCAGTTCAGCAATTTGCGATCATGGGAGCTGGGGCTGCTGCTCTACAGCCTTGAGCTGGAGGAGGGCCTGGGTCATAAACTTGGTATGGGAAAACCCCTGGGGCTTGGAAGCGTTATTGTAAGAATTAATGATATTGCCTTTTTCGATGGAAATATCAGCAGTAACAACGAGTTCTGTAAAAAGAACTATATTGAATCAGGGCTGCAAAAATTGCATGGCTGGTTTAATAACCAGAAGAGCTGGGACACTATTCCGCACATTGCCGCTCTCAGATCAATACTGAAAATGCCGGAAGAAAACGGGATTCGCGTCGAATACCCGCAGCTTGAAACCACCGGTAAAGAAAAAGGGTACATCGATTTGAAAAAAGAATTGAGGGATACGGATCGGATGGCAATCCTGCAGACCCCATGGAGGCCCTGGTGGCCGATGCCCGGAACGGGACAAGGCAATAAAAAACAGAAGAAAAATAATAAAAGCAATAAAAATCTTACAGCTTCGATCGACTCCATGTCGAAACAAAGCGGCTCATCAAAAAAAGAACTTCAACCACAAAACAGCGACAACCGCCATACCGGTACTGTAAAATGGTTCAATCAAAAAAAGGGCTATGGTTTCATTGAACAGGAGGGGACGCAGGATGTTTTTGTGCATATAACCGGTGTGCAGTTGCAGTGGCAAACAGCCTTAAAGGATCGGCAGCAGGTTCGGTATTCAGTCAGGCCGGGGAAAAAAGGACCTGAAGCGTTTGATGTTGAAATTATAGATACATAGAAAAGTATCGTGTTTTTTGTATTGTGGATATGGCGGCATGTAACATTCGGAAACCCTGATGCATAATAATACCGGCGTTTTTCCTGGAAAGCCGAATGGAAAACCGTTTTTTTTAGCCCCAAAAGGTGGTTTGCGAAAAAGACGGTTTGGGCCTGGAAACTATATCAGGAAAAACAATCGGTTCGCTGAACACTGCAATGCCAAATTTCGCAAACCAAAAAGGCCGCTGTAATACGCAGTATTTGCGAAAAAAAAGGAGGTGATGCAATATCAAAAATCGTTTTTTTTGGTCCCGATAAATTATAAGGTACTTGAATAACATGCAGAACAGACAAAATTATTTTCGAACTTTTTTATGTATGCCGAGCAGTTTGTTTTTGCTTTTGTTTTTAAAATGGTGCAGATTGGATGTGCAAAAATCAAAAGAAATTTCCTGCTGATAAGAATTAAGCAGGGAAGTTAATGTCACGGTACAAGTTTTCCCTCTTTATTCTCGAAGAGGATCTCCTGATAAGAATTAAGCAGGGAAGTTAATGTCACGGTACTTGAGCCACACACTGCTGGTTATTATTCTTGCTACCGAGCCATTTAAAGATAAGAATTAAGCAGGGAAGTTAATGTCACGGTACGGTATCCAGCATTTTTTGTTCTGCGGCTCCCATACGATAAGAATTAAGCAGGGAAGTTAATGTCACGGTACTCTTCGCTGTGATAAACAATAACATTGTACTGTCTGATAAGAATTAAGCAGGGAAGTTAATGTCACGGTACTGTACTGTCTACCGCAGTTAGAACCCCAAATTCTGATAAGAATTAAGCAGGGAAGTTAATGTCACGGTACGGCTTTGGCCGACTTTATACGGAGAAAAATACAGCGATAAGAATTAAGCAGGGAAGTTAATGTCACGGTACATAATAAAAACCAGAGAAACACCGATAGTCTCCAACGATAAGAATTAAGCAGGGAAGTTAATGTCACGGTACGTATACGGGTCCGCTGGCTGGCCTGTTATTTCCTCTGATAAGAATTAAGCAGGGAAGTTAATGTCACGGTACGAAGTTAATCGGTCCGAAACGATGCTCCTTTGGGATAAGAATTAAGCAGGGAAGTTAATGTCACGGTACAAGTTTCCCCTCTTTGTTTTCGAAGAGGATCTCCTCAGATAAGAATTAAGCAGGGAAGTTAATGTCACGGTACGCTGTGGCACCTGTTCAACCGGATGCCGGGGGGTGCGATAAGAATTAAGCAGGGAAGTTAATGTCACGGTAC
>CAZUMW010000051.1:0-5266 GCA_964621615.1 uncultured Thermodesulfobacteriota bacterium | reverse complement strand
GATAAGAATTAAGCAGGGAAGTTAATGTCACGGTACGCCAATAAGTTGCAGCCGCTGGCCATCGTACGATAAGAATTAAGCAGGGAAGTTAATGTCACGGTACTCGGCGTCTCTTTGCCTTTGTTCGACGACCATCTTTTCGATAAGAATTAAGCAGGGAAGTTAATGTCACGGTACGATTTCAAGGTCTCGGCTTGTTCCCTAGCAAACTTTTTGATAAGAATTAAGCAGGGAAGTTAATGTCACGGTACTCGCCGTGGAAGACGAATTCCAGGCCGGGGTTGCCGATAAGAATTAAGCAGGGAAGTTAATGAATGGTTATGCTCTACGGAGGTGGGCCTTTCCTCTGAAACGAAAAGAACACGAGATCGGGCATAAATAAATCTTTCAAACGAGAAGCAAAGAAATGAATTTACAACCCGCATAATAACTGCGGGTTTTTTTATTTGAAGATCCCTGTCACTTCTCTGTTCAGACGGCGGACTAATAAAGTAGAGACAAAAAAAGTCAAAAGGGCGTTTCACCTTTCAAAGGTTCCGACATTATGGAAGACCTCGTACTTGATACCTACGGTTATTCACTAAGAAAAGACCACCGGAATGTGGTCGTTAACTGTAATAAAAAACAGATACGTTCGGTACCGTTTGGTGAAATAAACAGTATCACAGTACCCGCAAAAGGATTTATGCTCTCATCGAACGTTGTTTCCGAATGCGCTTATAATAATATACCCATCTTTTTTGCTTCGGGTGCCGATCAAATTGTTGCGGTAGCTGAGAAACAATCACCTGCAGGGATAGAACTGTTGAGCAGACAGGTTAAAGCGTCAGAAAGCGGCCCGGCAATGCACAGGATCGCTACGGGATTTGTGCGGGGGAAAATCCGGAATCAGATGCACATAGTGCAATACTTTTTCAAATACCGGAAAGCGCTTAACCCCGCAGAGTCAGGTGAAAAGCTCGGCTCTTTTCTTCGGTGTATGCATAAAAGGCTTGACGAACTTAAACATGTATCCTGTGAGCAGGCCCCGGCTGTAATCCGCGGTAAGCTGTTCGGCATCGAAGGAAGGGCAGCAACTCAATACTGGAACATGGTGGGGCATCTGCTCGGCGATATTTTCCCCGGCAGAAAGCACCGGAACGCAGACGACCAGGCTAATGCCATGCTTAACTACTGTTATGCGTTGCTTGCCAGACGCATTCACCAGTCAATCCTGCGTGCCGGACTGCATCCGGAAATAGCTTTTCTGCATGGACAGGAAAAGGGCAGACATTCACTGGTATATGATCTGATAGAGGAGTTTCGTGCGCCGATTGCGGACCGTATTGTGTTTGCCTGCTTCGGCTCAGGGAAAAAGCGGGATAGCGGCGGCGGGCGTCTTTCTGAAGCAGTTTGCCGCAAGCTTCGTGAAAGTTTTCATAAAAATCTGCAGCGTTTGGTTGTCAGACACGGCAAAAGAAGATCAATGGAGGCGGTCCTGGACCGGCAGGCACAAACAGTAGCTGAATGCCTGCGAAAGGGAGGAGTTTACCGGCCATATTTATTTAAATGGTGACAGTGCTATGCTTCCGGAGAACATACAGGATGCAAAGAAAAGCATTTTGAGGCTGGTGCATGGTGCAGGGCTGCATTGGCAGCGGCCGCTTATTTCCCGAATTTATACTCGCAAGCATATGTATAATGCCTATCTTGTCGAAAAAAAGCGGCGGCCTCCTGCAGGCGCCGACAAAGAATCCTGGAAAATGTTCGCCACCGAAGCGGGGAAAAACCTGGCGATGCTTCGCCAGCAGGTAATTATGGGCACCTACCGGCCGGTAACCCCCCGATGGGTACGCCCGCCGGGTGCGAAAAAAGCGGTCGGCCTTCTGACGTTTCGTGACAGGATTGTGCAGCGGACACTTAAAAATTATTTTTCAACACAGTGGGATTCTTTGTTTTCACGATGCAGCTACGGCTTTCGGCCGGGTAAGTCCTATCATGATGCACAGAAGCGTGTACTGCAGCTGTGTCTGTCGCATGAGCACATAGCTGTGGTGGATATTCAGGATTTTTTCGGTTCGGTGCTGCACCCGGTATTGTTCCGCAAACTCTCGCAGGCTATTGATTGTCCACGCACAGTGGATCTCATAATGAATATCGTGCAGTCCGGATCCGAAAGGGGCCGGGGCATACCGCGAGGGGGCATTCTTTCTCCCCTGCTTGCAAACCTGTATTTAAACCGTTTCGACCATGCCGTTACCCGCTGTGCACATATGGTTCGTTACTGTGATGATATTGCATTGCCGGCAAAAACATCTGGATCCCTGAAGCGGTCTCTGCGTATTGTGCAAAACGAATGCCGCACAGAAGGGCTGCACCTCAACAAACAAAAGACACAGATCAGTACCTACCGGCAGGGTTTTTCTCTGCTTGGGACCCATTTCAAAAAAGCCTGAAAAAAATATCCATTATACACATTTCATTGTCACCTTTTGTCTTCGGATGCGACTTATATCATAGAAGCAAAAAGCAATGCATACCGGAGTCCATAGCTATGTCACTGAAAAATGCGATGTATGTTCCCGATCTGTCCGGCCTCGTTTTTTATCGAGCGCAGTCGCCTAAGGACATGGCCGATGTGGGCGAGTGCCGATCAAAGGGGTATGGTAAGTATTTTGAGCAGCCGTCGCAATGCCGGGATTTCAGAGATCCTCACGCCATACAGTATCTGTGCAGGTATGCACACAGCGGCCAGATTGCCGGGTGTGTCCGGTCCGTGAGACGGGATGTCTGTTCTTTTGAGCTGGAAGATTATGTTGATATCTCACGGTGGGTTTGTGATCACTATCGCCCGGCGGAAATTACCCGGCTTTCGGTTCCCCGGTGCAGCCGCTCAGGCGATATAAAAATGGGATTATGGAAATGTGTTTTCCTGCATGCAATCAAGATGGACATCACCCATCTTGTGGTCAGTGTTCGCAGGGGTGCGCTGGGCGACTACCTGGGTCTTTTGTTCGACCGGATGAGCGGGGTGTTAAATCCGTTTGTGTATAAGAAGTTAGGAGATCAGGTACACTATGCGCTTGTTCGTGACCTTTGTTCGGTACGGGATGAATACAGGATTACGGCGCATCCCTGGTATGGATATTTTTTTGAAAATACCCATGAAAAAATTATTCACCTATAAAAAACCGGAAGAATCCGTTGACTGGGAGGCATATGCCAGGGAATACGATCTGCTCGCTGAAGCAAACTCTGCATACCGGGATTTGCTTGAGTTTTGCATGAAAACAGTTGCCGGATGGAATCTTCCAAAAGGGGCAGCCGTTCTGGACATCGGCGCCGGTACGGGCAATTTCTCCGTGCGGATTGCACAGATGCTGCCCAACGTAACCGTCCTGCATCTGGACAGCAGTGCTGCCATGAATGCAACCGCCCAAAGAAAGGCAAAGGCAGCAAAAGTGAATAACTGGCAATTGCTTAACGGTGATATTGATGCCCTGTATAAGGATTTGCCTCCTGTTGATGCAGTGGTATGTATCCATGCGCTGTACCCGTTGCCTGATCCGCTTAAGACCATAGGTCGAATGTGCAGCGTGATGCAGCCGGGCGGGTATGTTTTTGCGGCCGATGTCGGGCGACCTTTGCACATTTTTGAATGGGCGATATATCTTGTTCGGTGCAGCTTATTATCCCGCGGCGTCATCAAAACACTTCGTTTGATACTTAATACAAGAACAGCAAAACGAGTAAACCGGCAGATCAGCCGTTTGCAGCGGGACGGTTTCTACTGGTCGCATGGTCTGGCTGAATTTTCAGAGGCATTTCGCCGTGAAGGGATTCGAATAATATATTCTTCGGATAACTGGTATCGGGGATATGATGATGTAATTACAGGAAGGAAAATAAACAACGGAGCTTCAAATTGAAAGTGATGCCGGCAGTGAAATGGACAGGCTGATACAAATGACAGAAAATAGTTCCAGTGAATAAATACCATCCCCCACTGTAAAATCTTAACGACCTTGCACTTCGATGGTGGGTAGGAGGGGATATTGAAGGTCCATAAAAGGCATAAAAGATTTTTTCCCATAGACAGCATTGTTTTTTTACAGGAAGCAATACGGATATCCTGATGATAACTGGCTATGTCTGTATACAACACATCACATTTTGTGCATACGACCGGGAGCGTATGCGCAAAAAATGATAGACCGTTTGGTCCGAATTCATGAAGAGGCATACAAAAATATAACCGGAATCCTTGAGGTCGGTGAGCAGCAAAAAAGATTTGTGTGTTTTATTCATGAGCGAAAAGATAAAAAGGGACGGTACGGATGGAATAGCTGCGACAGTTTTTATCATACTGTCTATAACGAAGAAAGGGTCGGTAAAGCCTATAGCGGACCACATGAACTTGCACACAAGGTGGTAACCGGGGAGTTGGGCATATACGTGTTCGGTTTCTGGTCCGAAGCTGTTGCCACGCTTTTGGGAGGTTATAACATAAGCTCGGTTGATTTTCACGCAGCTGAAAGCATGAGTTCAAACGCAATCTTTTCGCTTGAAGCGGCATTGCATCACGATACATTCCAAAAGATTGCCCCGATCGATGCATATGCACAAGCAGCAAGTTTTTTTCAATTCATAGTTTCTCGACTGGGCGGATGGATACATTTTATAGATTTTTTAAAAGAGCTGAGCAAAAAAACGCATGAAGCGGTTTCCATATTTAAACAGCACTTTCAAATACCCTTGCCGGATGTTAGAAAACAATGGGAAGAGTATATTTATCGCTGCTATCTTGACAATAAAGAGGAAATAGAGCGGCAAAAACCATACTGGTCGGCCCGCATAAATTTTTATTATAAAAACTACAGGCTCACATTACAGGACATAGAAGCATATATCAGCAATAATGAAGAAGATCCTTATGGATATTATCTCGCCGGTCTGGCCCATTTTGAAATGGGAAATATAGGCAAAGCAGCCGACACTTTGGTTCGAGTATCCTCACTGCCGGTGGTTCGGACAGAAGACGCCAGAATTTATCGGGAAAGTTTACTGTATCTCGGTATGACGCAGGATCTTCTCGATAAAAGGGCGGCAGCAATTAACTATTATAATAGGATCTTTGCTTACCCGGATTATGATAACACACACAAAAAGGCCCGGCGATATCTGGATTCGCCGTATTCTCAGAATAAATGAAGCGGCTTTAATCTGTTTATGCTGCCTAATCTCACGAATTTGACCGGCAAATCCCATTTTATTTGACCGGCAATTT
>CAZUMW010000050.1:0-29515 GCA_964621615.1 uncultured Thermodesulfobacteriota bacterium | reverse complement strand
AGCAGCATCGGGCCGTCCATGAAGTGAGGTTTTATCTGGCGGCGGCTGCGCAGAGCCCCGCCCGAACCGGCTTTTGCTCAATGATATAATTTATTTTGGACACGTTTGTACTATGACAATGCTGAAATCCGTCTGCTCATTGTTGCGTGCCGTAACGGAACACCGGCCGCTCACGCTCTGCAGCGTGTGCGCCGCAGCAGGGCTTATGCTGTTTTTTGCGCTCAGCCCGCATTCAGCCGGCTCGCCCGCTTCAACAGATAACATGTCCGCATCAGATAATGCGCAATCTGAGGGCCGCTGGTTTTATATTACGGTTCCCGATACCGTTTCAGAGTTGGAGCGCCCGCCGGTGCCGTTTTACCACGACCGGCACACCGATACGCTTGCGGGTGAAGACTGCACGCTGTGTCATCCCGCCCGTGACGGACAGGTTGTCTTTGAATACCCCAAAGAGCGCGATGTCTCGGACCGGGATGCGTTTATGCGCACGTTTCATGATGCCTGTATAGCGTGTCACACAGACAGGCTGCAGAAAGATAAAAAAACTGGCCCTGTCACCTGCGGGGGATGCCACGATGCTGACCATGAGCCGTATGAGCATGAGTATGTTCCGGTACTTCCTCCGTATTATAACCCGCTGCGCGATACCCACCACAGGGACTGCATCATGTGCCATGGTGAGGATGAGCGGACAGCCCATGATGCTCCCGCTCTTGACTGGAAAAGCTTTTATATAAAGCAGCATAAACAATCAGAAACACAATGGCCGCAGGTACTGTTTGATTATTACCTGCACAACACGCACACGAAAGCGCTTGAAGAAAAATGTGAGCAGTGCCACTATGTATCCCCTGCAAACAAGAGCGCGCTTTCGGCTGAAAAAAAAGAGCCGGATTGCCGGGACTGGCTTCTCGAGGTCCCTGAAGGACGGTCGCTTACCGAGGAGAAATCGGCACATGCCCGCTGCATCAACTGCCACCTTTCCCGGCAGGATGAAGATAAAAAGGCCGGACCGGTTTTCTGCTTTCAGTGCCACAGCGAAACGATCCGTACGGCAGAGCAGATGCGCGAGGTCCCCCGACAGCCGTGCGAGCAGGAAGAGCGGATGCTGATAGCGTTTGACAATCAAACCCGTATGCCGCCGCCGGCATTTGATCATCGCTCTCATGAGTTAAACACCCGGTCATGCCAGGATTGCCATCACGATACGCTTGAGCCCTGCAGCGTCTGCCATACCCCGGAGGGGGCAGAAGAGGGCGATTTTGTGACACTGGCTGAGGCATACCATGATCCGGACTCTTCATGGAGCTGCATCGGCTGCCATGATGCTGAAAAAAAGAAGAGCAGCTGTGCAGGGTGCCACAGCCTGCTTCCCGAAGGGATAGAGGCGGCAGCATGTGACACCTGTCATGCGGGGACCCTTGACCCCCTTGAAAATCAATCAAAAACAGGTTCTGCGGAATCGCTTATCAGTGGAGATATCGACGATGAGCTGAAGATAGATATTCTTGCAGATGAGTATGACGCATCCCCCTTTCCTCACCGGAAAATTATTGAGAAGCTGCAGGAGCTGTCTGACAACAGCTCGCTGGCCCGCTATTTCCATACTGATGCCATGACCATCTGCATGGGATGCCATCATGCGGGGCCGGTTAAAAAAGAGCACAAGCCGCCGCTGTGCAGAACGTGTCATACAGCGCGGACAGAGCCGACGCATGCTGTGCCGGCGCTTATGGGCGCCTATCATCAGCAGTGCCTGGGATGCCATCGGCAAATGGGCGGAGCTGAGGAAAACATGCCGCAGACCTGCACCGGGTGCCATGAGGAAACGGACACATGATTTCTGGTACGCGCCGCATTTTCCTTAAGCAGCTTGGGGTTTTGTCCGGCTTGGCACCACTTGCCCGGATCCGGACAGCCCGCGCCTCTCCTGCCGGGGTGAGCGCCGAACAGCTTGCGGTGCTTGTTGATACCACCCGGTGTGTGGGCTGCCGGGAGTGTGAAAAAGCCTGCAATGAAACACACGCCGAGCTTCCCGAAAAACCCGGGAGCAGCTTTTCCGACGAGTCTGTTTTTTTGCGGCATCGGCGCATGGACGCCGGCAGCTATACAGTCGTTAACCGTTACGAGAGCGATCGCACTCCGGGAGGGTACGGCTATGCAAAATTTCAGTGCATGCACTGTCTGGAGCCTGCCTGCGTGTCCGCCTGCATTGTCGGAGCATTTACCAGAGAAGCAAACGGTGCGGTTGTCTATGACGCCTGGAAGTGTATCGGGTGCCGCTACTGCATGGCGGCCTGTCCATTTCAGGTTCCTGCATATGAATTCGGCAACGCATTCACCCCGCAGGTAAGAAAGTGCACGTTCTGCTTTCAGGAGCGGCTTGTTCAGGGTGAAGTTCCCGCCTGTGTGGCAGCCTGTCCCATGGAGACAATGACATTCGGCCGGCGGAGCGATGTGATTGCCGTTGCCCGGGAGCGGATCAGCAAATACCCGCGGCGCTACGTGCCACATATTTACGGGGAGCATGAAGTGGGGGGGACATCCTGGCTGTATATCACATCTGAGCCGTTTGACGCCATCGGCTTGCCTGAGCTGGGGTATCACCCTGCGCCTGGCTACACCGAACCCATTCAGCACGCCCTTTTCAAGTGGTTTCTCCCGCCCGCTGCCTTGTATGCGCTGCTGGGAGCTGTTATGTGGTTTTTCAACAAGCGGGAGCACACCGATACAGAGAAGAGCCGGCAATGAAACATACGCACCGTCACGCTGAACATCCTGCACCGGTTGAAAAGCCGTTTTTTTCTCCAGGCATGAAGCTGCTTACCGGGATTATGCTCGCCGGGCTGAGCGTTGGAATGTATCGCATGCTCAGCGGGCTTGACGCCGTCACCAACCTGAACAATCAGTATCCCCTCGGCCTCTGGATCGGGGTCGATGTTGCAACCGGCGTAGCTCTTGCCGCAGGCGGGTTTACCAGCAGCGCTCTGGTGTATGTGTTCAGACGGGAGCATTTTCATGTTCTTATCAGGCCTGCACTTCTGACCGCGCTGCTCGGCTACACGTTTGTCGGGATCGGGCTGATGTTTGACTTGGGGCGCTGGTACAATATCTGGCACCCCGCCATTCCCGCTATGTGGCAGGGCAATTCGGTTTTGTTTGAGGTGGGCATGTGCGTCATGATTTACCTCACAGTGCTGTATATCGAGTTCGCCCCGATTGTCTGCGAGCGCTTTGCCGGCAGGGTAAGCCTTCCTGGGCCGCTCTCGCGATTCAGCGACCACCTCGATATAGTACTGCGGTTCGGCGATTTTATATTGAGCAAAATCATGTTTGTTTTTGTGATAGCCGGTATTGTGCTCTCGTGCCTGCACCAGTCCTCTCTCGGGACCCTCATGCTTATCGCCCCCTACAAAATGCACCCACTGTACCAGTCGGGCCTGGGCCCGCTTTTTTTTCTGACCTCTGCAATTGCCGCCGGGTTTGCAATGATAATCTGTGAATCCATGATTTCGAGCAAAGTGTTCGGCAAGGATGCGGAAATGCATGTTTTGACGCCGCTTGCGCGTATTGTTCCCTGGCTGATGGGACTCTATATTGTCCTGAAAATCGGAGATATACTGGTTCGGGGCACCTATGTTTTTTTGTTTGAGCTTTCAGCACCGGTCATTATGTTCTGGATCGAATTCGGTTTGCTTACCGTTGTGCCGTGGGCCATGTTTATGTCCGGCGATGTCCGCCGCTCTGCAGGATCGCTTTTTGCAGCAGCTTTTATGTATGTCTGCGCGATTTTACTTAATCGCTGTACCGTTTTTTTTGTCGCCTACGAGCCGCTGTATGCACAGAATGCGTATGTGCCCGCGCTGGGGGAGTTTGCGGTAACCATCGGGCTGATATGCGCTCTTGTTTTTGTGTATCGGGGGGTGGTAACGCTGTTTCCGGTTCTGCCCCGAGCAGAAAGTCAGCATGAGGGATGCTGATGCGTGGCTGCTATGCTTTCGGGGAATTTTCGAAAACCCATTTTCTGAGCATTTCGAAGACGACCTCGCGCTTTATGGGCTTGGCGATATAGTCGTTCATGCCGGCCGCGAGGCACTTTTCCCGGTCGCCCTTCATGGCGTTTGCGGTCATGGCCACAATGGGAATGTCGGTAAACCCGCTGCCGCGCAGGGCTTTCGTGGCGTCAAGGCCGTTCATTTCCGGCATCTGTATGTCCATTAAAACGATGTCATAGTTGTCAGGAGCCTTTGAAAAGGTGTCCACCGCCTCTTTGCCGGTGGCGGCGGTGGTGACCGAATAGCCGGCCTTGGCAAGCAGCTTCACCGCCAGCTTCTGATTGACCGGGTTATCCTCTGCAAGCAGAATGGATGCCGACATTTTTGCATCCTCGCGCATGGAGTGCTGGGTGACAATGCCGGGCTCTGTGTCCTCGACCTGCCGGTCGCCGGATGCCTCTCCCATCAGGCGCTCCATCATCCTGAACAGCTTGGCCTGCTTGATGGGCTTGGGCAGGAAGCCGTTGAAGCCCGCCTCATGGCATTTGCGCGCCCCGCTGTCGGTTGATGAGGTAAAGGCCAGCAGCGGCACCCCCGCGCCGTAGTGAGACCGGATATGGCGGGCAACATCGTAGCCCGACATCCCCGGCATCCTGATATCCAGCACGCAGATATCATAGGGCTTTCCCTCCCGGAAGGTCTCATCCACGGCCGCGACCGTGTCCTTGCCGCTGGTAAAGCCCTCAACCTGCATGCCGCCTGATTTTAAAATGTGGGTCAGAATGTCAAGGTTGGTCCGGTTGTCATCGGTAATAAGCACCTTTTTGCCCTCAAGAGCCACCGGCGCAATGCGGCGGACCTGCCTGCCTTCGGCCTGTTTGAGCCAGGCAGTGAAGTGAAACACGCTGCCCGGGCCTGCCTGATCCCGCCCCGCTCCGGCGTGCTCGGGCTGCGCCGGGCTTTCAGCCCATATTTTGCCGCCCATCAGGTCGGCGATTTTGCGGCATATGGAAAGCCCCAGCCCGGTGCCGCCGTATTTTCTGGTGGTGGTGCTGTCTGCCTGCTGGAACACCTCGAAAATAGATTCCAGCTTGTCCTGCGCAATGCCGATGCCCGTATCGCGTATGCGGGTGTGCACAAACAGATATTCGTCCCGCTCCTGCTCGACTTCCAGCGCCAGCTCGATCTCGCCGCTTTCAGTGAACTTGGCCGCATTGCCCATCAGGTTGATCAGCACCTGGCGGAACCGGTGCGGATCGCCCACAAACCGTGCGGGCAGGTTATCGTCAATGCGGCACAGCAGCTCGACCTCTCTGGTGCCCAGCCGCGGGCGGACCAGCTCACACACATCGTAGGCGAGCATCTCAACGTCAAAGTCAAGCTGTTCGAGAGCGATTTTGCCTGCCTCTATTTTGGAAAAATCAAGTATGTCGTTTATGAGCGACAGCAGGGCCTCGCCGCTGCGCTTGATGGTCTTTGCGTAGTCGAGCTGCTCCTCGTTGAGCTCGGTATCCATGATCATGTCGGTGAAGCCGATTACCCCGTTCATGGGGGTCCTGATCTCATGGCTCATGTTGGCAAGAAACACGCTTTTTGACTGGTTCGCCTCTTCGGCCTTCTCCTTTGCCTGCTCAAGGGCCAGCTCGGCGCGCCGCTGCTCCGTGATGTCACGTATGATTGCAAAGCTGGCGATTTGATTGCCCTGCTCGTCTTTCAGAAGCACACAGTTCTGCATGGTGGGAACGATCGTGCCTGAAGCAGTGCGCATGTAGGTGAAAAAGTTTGATACCCGCGAGCTTTCGAAAAGCTCCTCTATCATTTTAACCGCGTTCCGGTAAAAGGTTTCATCGATAACGACCGTGTCCCCTGCTGTTGACGTGTAGGTTCCTTCCTGGGGGGCAAAGGTGTGCATCGCATTGCCCATAACCTCATCGCGAGACATCTGCACCATGTTCAAAAAAGCGTCATTCGCAATGGTGAAATGACCGGTTCCGTCTGCAATAACTATAGGGTCAAGAGAGTTGTTGAGCAGGTTTTCGGTATGTTCTTTGGTGGATTGCAGCTCGCTTACCACCTGCTCGCACTCGGTGATTTCATCTTTGAGCTTTCTGTTTGAGGCGCTGAGCTCATCGCGCTGCTTGACAATACGGCTTTCAATACGGCGGCGCATGCGTGTTTCAGAGCGGATATTGACGACGAGCTCGCTAAGCTTACCGACAAGGGCGGCAATGATTATGGTGCCGAACGTTCCGAAAACACCAGCCCCGCGCATGAATACGCTGTCCCACCAGGAAATACCGACAATAATCGCCATCACATAATTTGCGGGCAGGGTGAGCACGGCTGCAAGGATGCCGGCTTTCATGCCGTAAACCCCGCTGATAACCACTACCGGTATAATGGAGGTAATTGCCATACCGTGGCCGGCCTTGAATGACAAAAGCAGAAATAAAAAAACATACAACAGAAAGGAGCCTGCAAGGGCGATGGTTTTAAGTTGATTTAATGAGAAAGCCGTTTTTTTCATAGCGGTGCATCAGCTGTTTTCAGCCAAAGACATGTCATGTTTTTGATTCGAAAACCCATTTTCTGAGCATTTCGAAGACGACCTCGCGCTTTATGGGCTTGGCGATATAGTCGTTCATGCCGGCCGCGAGGCACTTTTCCCGGTCGCCCTTCATGGCGTTTGCGGTCATGGCCACAATGGGAATGTCGGTAAACCCGCTGCCGCGCAGGGCTTTCGTGGCGTCAAGGCCGTTCATTTCCGGCATCTGTATGTCCATTAAAACGATGTCATAGTTGTCAGGAGCCTTTGAAAAGGTGTCCACCGCCTCTTTGCCGGTGGCGGCGGTGGTGACCGAATAGCCGGCCTTGGCAAGCAGCTTCACCGCCAGCTTCTGATTGACCGGGTTATCCTCTGCAAGCAGAATGGATGCCGACATTTTTGCATCCTCGCGCATGGAGTGCTGGGTGACAATGCCGGGCTCTGTGTCCTCGACCTGCCGGTCGCCGGATGCCTCTCCCATCAGGCGCTCCATCATCCTGAACAGCTTGGCCTGCTTGATGGGCTTGGGCAGGAAGCCGTTGAAGCCCGCCTCATGGCATTTGCGCGCCCCGCTGTCGGTTGATGAGGTAAAGGCCAGCAGCGGCACCCCCGCGCCGTAGTGAGACCGGATATGGCGGGCAACATCGTAGCCCGACATCCCCGGCATCCTGATATCCAGCACGCAGATATCATAGGGCTTTCCCTCCCGGAAGGTCTCATCCACGGCCGCGACCGTGTCCTTGCCGCTGGTAAAGCCCTCAACCTGCATGCCGCCTGATTTTAAAATGTGGGTCAGAATGTCAAGGTTGGTCCGGTTGTCATCGGTAATAAGCACCTTTTTGCCCTCAAGAGCCACCGGCGCAATGCGGCGGACCTGCCTGCCTTCGGCCTGTTTGAGCCAGGCAGTGAAGTGAAACACGCTGCCCGGGCCTGCCTGATCCCGCCCCGCTCCGGCGTGCTCGGGCTGCGCCGGGCTTTCAGCCCATATTTTGCCGCCCATCAGGTCGGCGATTTTGCGGCATATGGAAAGCCCCAGCCCGGTGCCGCCGTATTTTCTGGTGGTGGTGCTGTCTGCCTGCTGGAACACCTCGAAAATAGATTCCAGCTTGTCCTGCGCAATGCCGATGCCCGTATCGCGTATGCGGGTGTGCACAAACAGATATTCGTCCCGCTCCTGCTCGACTTCCAGCGCCAGCTCGATCTCGCCGCTTTCAGTGAACTTGGCCGCATTGCCCATCAGGTTGATCAGCACCTGGCGGAACCGGTGCGGATCGCCCACAAACCGTGCGGGCAGGTTATCGTCAATGCGGCACAGCAGCTCGACCTCTCTGGTGCCCAGCCGCGGGCGGACCAGCTCACACACATCGTAGGCGAGCATCTCAACGTCAAAGTCAAGCTGTTCGAGAGCGATTTTGCCTGCCTCTATTTTGGAAAAATCAAGTATGTCGTTTATGAGCGACAGCAGGGCCTCGCCGCTGCGCTTGATGGTCTTTGCGTAGTCGAGCTGCTCCTCGTTGAGCTCGGTATCCATGATCATGTCGGTGAAGCCGATTACCCCGTTCATGGGGGTCCTGATCTCATGGCTCATGTTGGCAAGAAACACGCTTTTTGACTGGTTCGCCTCTTCGGCCTTCTCCTTTGCCTGCTCAAGGGCCAGCTCGGCGCGCCGCTGCTCCGTGATGTCACGTATGATTGCAAAGCTGGCGGCGCGCTCCCCTTTGGCATTGTACAGAAAAATCATGCTTTGCGTTATGGGGACGATAACGTTGTCTTTCCTCAGATAAAACCACTTCCAGTTAGCTATTTTTCCCTTTTCGTATAGTTCGACAATTTTTTCTGAAGACTCGTCGAGAAACTGCTCGCCGATGGTGATCGTCTCACCGGCTGTTGACGTGTAGGTGCCCTCCTTGACAATTGAAAACGAGTGCAGCGGCTTGCCGATCACCTCCTGTTCGGTAAGGCCGAGCATTGACAGAAAGGCTTTGTTCGGTTTGGTAATATGCGCTTCGCTGTCGGCGATCAGAAGGGGGTCTATAGAGTTGTCAATCAGATCTTCAAGTTGCTCCTTGGTTCGCCGGAGCTCCTCAAGCGCCTGCGTGCGCTCCCGGCGCCGTGCCTGAAGCCGCTTATTGATATCATCGAGCTGGTCATGCTGTTTTTTTATGCGCTGTTCTGCCCGGTGACGCTCTATAAGCTCTTTCTGGTAGCGCGTATTCAGGTCACGAAGCAGCCCGATGATGGCTCCGTTAAGTATGATCGCCCCTGTTCCGGCCAGCCCGGTGCCTACAGTGAACCCCGGGCCCCACATGCCGACGCCCACCAGGCTGCGCATGATCATATTGGCGGGAAGCGTTGCCAGCCCGGTAATAATGGCCGGGATGGTGCCGAACAGCCACCCCATGACAAGCGTGGGAATGAGCCCGCTTATGGACATGATTTTTCCAACAGCGAAAAATATAATCATGAAGCACACTACATAGACAAGGCCCGACAGTGCCGCGATAATGAATTTCGCTTTCCTGTCACGTATGCGGTAAAAACGCGATATGGCATCTTTTGGGGATGCTGATTTTTCAGTGGATATGTGACTGTTTTCGGGCATAGTATGTTCCGGCAGTTTCTGAGCGGGAAAAGCACGGCACTCAGGTTCTACGGGATGATGATACGATGTGTACGAAGCAAAAATGTGTACGGATCTAATATCGGCTCATTTTAGTGTCATCGTATGATATATCGCGTGTTTTTGCAATTTCTAAAGGAAAATATATGCACCGTAAAGAATGCCGGATAGTCGGATGCCGTGCGGTTTGTGAGCGGGGGCTTTGCAGAGCCCCGCAATAAGTGAATAGGTTATGCAGCGGCATGTGCCGTTATATTATTCAGTACACACACGGCCCGGAGGAAGTTGCTGTTTGGGATAATCCCTGCAAAATGTCTGTTCATGAGTACAGCGAGCGGTATCGGGCCGTCCATGAAGTGAGGTTTCATATGGCGGCGGCTGCGCAGAGACCCTCCCGAACCGGCTTTTGTTTAATGCTTTAATTTATTGTGGACACGTTTTTTGGGCACTAATGATAAATTGTATTTTTTTATTGCAGGAAGCTATTTTCGGGTTATATATATGAATAGGGTATACATGGTATACTAATATGCAGAGGGAATTGATTTACAGCGGTGTGCCGGAGGCGGGCAGACCTTCAGGTTTTGATGATGCGTATCTTTTTTAACACATATTCAAGCATGCTGAGCGAGCGAACCGTCATTTCCTTCGGGATACCGTATTGCACCATCTGGTAGCGGGAGATCAGTATCCAGTTGAGAAGGTAATGCTGAAGCCGGCTTTTGCGAGTGGAATACGTGTTGTTAAGGGGAGTCATGATGACCTCCTTACAAGTAGTGAACACTCTGTACACCCTTAATTCAATATTCAGGCCAATATAACCAACAGCGGGGATTGTTTATATGCCTATTTTTGAATACAGCTGCCGCACCTGCGGTCACCGGTTTGAGGCGATTGTACAAAAGCAAGATAATTCAGTGACCTGCGCTGCCTGCGGCTCTTCAGATACCGGCAAGATGATGTCCGCATGCAGCATTAAATCAGGCGGGAAACAGGGAAAAGCCGGAGCAGTCTCCTCTTCGTGCGCAGGCTGCTCATCTAAAAACTGCAGCAGTTGCTCGTGAACGAAAATGCCGCTTTGAGGGTAATATTTGCCGGTTTTGCAGGCATAAGTATTCGGTTTTCCGGTGCAGTTTCAAGATATCAGTCCGAATGAAGTTCCGCGCCGTATACGGATATCATTATCTGCAATATTTTTTCAGCTCTTCTTCACACACTTTTGTGTCATTATAAAAGGCGGCCGTTCTTCGCTCAATTTCCCGAAGCAGATGATCGGTCTGTGCAGTCTCAGGTGTCTGCGC
This sequence comes from uncultured Thermodesulfobacteriota bacterium, assembly GCA_964621615.1. Lineage (GTDB taxonomy): Bacteria > Desulfobacterota > WTBG01 > CAIYCZ01 > CAIRTM01 > CAZUMW01. The sequence continues at coordinate 19,054 of CAZUMW010000050.1, read as the reverse complement.
TCCGAATTGAACCTGCTCAAGCAGTGAGCTGATGGTGTCGCGCAGCGAAGGATCATCCTGTGCTACAATGTCGGCAATATCGCGGAGACAGCGGTAAAATCCGGTATAATCTCCTGAGAGTCTAAACCGGCGGCATTCCTCAAGCCGTTTATGCACCTGCTGCTGAGTGCCGGAAGCAGGGATGGGATGCGGTGCGGGTCGTTTTTTCTTTTTTATCCATATAAACAGTGCAGTGCCGGCACAGAACGCCAGAGAGCACAGTGCCACTGTCAGTGCCGCTGCACCCCCGCCGCTGTGCGCAGTCTCTGCTTTGATTGTTATTTTTCCGGTATGGAGGGTGTGCTCTTTGTTGCTGTTGCGCGGCCAGTAGGAAATTGCTATTGGCGGCAGCGTATAGGTGCCTTTTTTTTGCGCTTGTAAGCGATAGCGGTAGATCAGCGTATGGGTGCTTTGCGTGATAGTTGAAGAGAAAGAGTCTGAAATTATTTTAAGCCCCTCGGGCGGCGAAAGCGGGGCAGGATGTATGATAAAGTCCCCGGCGCTGCCCTCCCACTCTATGAGCAGCTCCAGTGTAAAGGGCGTATTAACGGGCACTGATGTGGTGTTGGGCTGAATCCGGGCGCGCGGGGCGCTTTCCGGCGTGCCTGCCACCGCAGCGGCAAAAAAAAACAGGCCGCAATGCTAATTGAAAATATTTTTAATAAAACTTTTATTTGGCTCATGCTTTTTTTCTGTTTCCGCCAGCTGCTGGAAAAGCTCTTTCTGCTGCCGGGTGAGCTTTGTGGGTGTTTTTACCAGAACCTGTACCAGCTGGTTCCCTGATCCGGAACCGTTCAAATAGGGAATTCCCGCACCCTTGATAGGCAGGATATCACCGGATTGAATACCGTGGGGGACTTTAAGGGTTTCCTCCCCTTTCAGCGTCGGCACCGTTATGTCAGTTCCCAGTGCTGCCTGTGAGAAGGAAACGGGAATCTGGCACACAATGTCATTACCGCTGCGCTTGAAAAACTTGTCTTCTTTAACACTGATGAAGACATACAGATTGCCCGGCGGACCGCCGTTTTGTCCGGGTTCGCCTTCGTTTGCCAGCTTGAGCTGCATGCCTGTTTCAACGCCGGGCGGTATCTTTATTTTGAGCGTTTTTTCTTTTTCGATAACGCCGGCGCCCCTGCACTGCTTGCAGGGAGATGAGATAATGGCTCCCTGGCCTTTGCATTTCGGGCATGTTGTAGCAATGCTGAAAAAACCCTGCTGCTGGGCGACGCGTCCGGCCCCGCGGCACAGCGGGCACACTGTCGGCTCGGTTCCGGGGGTTGCGCCGGTTCCGGAACACTCAGTGCACTTCTCGTGTTTTTGAACCTCGATGTGGTCCTCTTTGCCAAATGCAGCTTCATGAAGGGTTATTGTCAGGTCATAGCGCAGATCCGCGCCGCGCCGCGCAGATGATCTGCGCCGCCGCCTGCCGCCGCCCATTCCGAACATGTCGTCGAAGCCGAAAAAATCCTCAAAAATATCCCCGAACGATGAAAAAATGTCTTCAAATCCGGTAAATCCCGAAAACCCGCTGTTTTTAAGACCGTCATGGCCGAAGCGGTCGTAAAGGCTTCGCTTTTGCTGGTCGCTGAGCACTTCATAGGCCTCGCTGGCCTCTTTGAATTTTTCCTCGGCTTCTTTGTTATCCGGGTTGCGGTCAGGGTGATATTTTAAGGCCTTTTTACGGTAGGCCTTTTTTATCTGCTCAGCCGTAGCATCACGCGATACTTCGAGTATTTCATAGTAGTCGTTTTTTGTCATTGTGTATATCCGGGTAAATTGTGGTATAAAAAGGACTGTGCCGCCGCACTGATAGCGGTGTAGATATATGTATTCTCCTGCAGCAAAACGTTCAATGTCGCATGCAGCTGTCTTCTCTTAAACTTTTAAAATAATCATTTATTTATAGGTGTCAAGCATATGTCAGGCCTTTTTGCTGCGACAGCCTGTTAACGCACAGCGCAGTATCCTGCAGTAAAGCCGCTGTCTTAATCGCCGTTTTCTTCAGCCGGAAGTGATAATTTCTCAAAATCCGGAAGTGATTCCTGCATAAACTGCTTGATTTTGCCCTTCAGGCGGTTTTCGATCTGGCGAACGCGCTCTTTGGTTATTCCATAGGTTTCCCCGATATCCTGCAGGGTCCGGGGCTCATCGGAAAGAATTCTATTATCAAGTATGTCACGCTCTTTGTCGTCTATGGTTTTCCGGAAATCCTCAAGTTTTTGCATGAAAAGGTGCTGCAGCTCATAATCAGCCATAGTGCTGTCAAACAGTTCTTCATCGGCCGACATGAAATCGCCCCGCGTTTCCTTCCAGTCCTCCCCCACAGGCTGATCAAGCGAAGGCTCCCAGTCTCCCAGCCGCTGCTGCATTTCGATAACCTTTTCCTCATCTGTGCCAAGAGCGGCAGCAAGCCGTGCCGGGCCGGGATAAAACCCCAATTTTTCAAGCCGGGTTTTTTCTTTCTGAAGGTTAAAAAACAGCTTTCTCTGAACCTGGGTCGTGCCGATTTTTACCAGCTTCCAGTTATCCATGATGAATTTTAAAATATAGGCCCTGATCCAGTACGCAGCGTAGTAGGAAAGCTTGACGCCTCGATAGGGGTCAAAGTTCTTTACGGCCTGCATAAGCCCGAGATTGCCCTCCTGGATAAGATCCATAAGATTAAGTACCCACTGGCGATGATATTCGAGGGCAATTTTTACCACCAGGCGAAGATTTGAGGCCACCAGTCGGTATGCAGCCTCCATATCTCCCTGCTCGCGAAATTGTACAGCAAGATTTTTTTCCTCTTCAGGCGTTAACAGCGGTATAGCGCGTATTTCCCGCAGGTACAGCTGAAGCGAGTCATGGAGAACGGGTAGCGGCGAGCTGAGCGCCTGCTGCTCATCATCGTCTGTATTTTCAATGTCTGATGAAAACTGTTTATCGCTCATAAAGACGGCCTCGCCGATTGCATAGCGTATTGATAATGGCACACATTGCCGGGGCCGCTGATACAGTAGCACTGATCAGGGGCAGGCCTTGGCTTTGCATGCGTGAAAAGCTCCCTTACCTATAAAAAAGCTTAAGCATTATAGTTTAGCAAGTTATTTATCGATTGTAAAGGAAAGGGAGTCCTTCCTCATCCGGACAATGTTACTATAAGCCGTCTCGGATAAAAAGTCATCATCCTGAGTGACTATAAAAGTCAAAATTATCAGGTGAGGATTATAATATCAGCCGGCTGACAGCGCTGTCAAAAAAGCCCTGCCAGCTTTGAGGTGGAGGGGCTTTCCACTGCATAAAGGTCTTTTGTACCGGGTGTTCAAGCCCCAGCAGATAGCAGTGAAGAGCAAGGTTCCTGCCGTCAAAAATCCTCCGGGCACCGTGGCGGAGGTCCCCGCAGAGCGGAAACCCGGCGCGGGAAAGCTGGAGCCGTATCTGATGCGGCCGGCCGGTTTTCAGCGTTATGTCGAGCAGGGACAAGCCCGCGTTATGTGCAATCGATGCCCATGAAAGCTCCGCAAAGCGGGCTGCGGGATGTGAGGCATCCACTATCGCAGGTCCTGGCCGTGATTTTGTAATATAATCGGTCAGCACACCGCTCCCGGAGCACCGGCCCTCGACAACAGCGATATATTTTTTAAGGGGGGTGGATTGCCTGAACTGGCTGGACAGACGTGCTGCGGCCTTCGATGTGCGCGCCAGCACCATAACGCCCGAAGCAGGCCGGTCAAGCCGGTGTACAAGCCCGAGGTATACATTGCCCTGTTTTCGGCAGTTATTTTTTATAAGCTGCTTTGAGAGCGAAAGCAGATCATCATCACCGGTTTTGTCCCCCTGTGACAGCATGCCGGCTGGTTTGTTTACCACCAGGAGGTGGTTGTCAGTGTAGAGGACATCAATGTCATGAAGCTTTTTTAGCGACTTTGGCATTAAATTTTTCCGCTTTAATAATAAACCGCTTGTGCTCAGCCTCTCCGATTTTTTCAGCTTCATCCCAGGCGTCGAGCCTGAAGGTGAGCTTTGCCCCCTCAACGCCGGTTACCTCTGTTTTTACACGCACTTTCATGCCGAGCGGCGTAGCCGCGGTATGCTTAAGGTTCATGGAAATACCGACAGACTGCTCCCCCGCTTCCAGGCGGCTGTCGATAAGCTCGGCTGATACCCGCTCCATCAAGCCGGCGAGATAGGGAGTTGCAAAGACATCGGGAAGGTTTTTGTGGAAATTTTGTGCGGTGTGGGCCGAGGTTGTTTCCATGGTTACTTCATGGCTCATGCCGGGGGTAAACCGTTCGCTCATAATGCCTCCTCACTGTTTTGTTGTTGTCTTCTTTCGCAGTATTCGCCTGTCGCCCTGCCGCAGCGTCAGCTTCTGCTTGTCGAGATGCTCCAGAAAGGGCACCATGTATTTGCGTGAAAGGCCGGTAACGGCTTTTGCCTGCTGAATGTTCAGGCTCCCGTTTTTTTTCAAATGGCCGATGATGCTGTCGACAAGACGGCTGTAGGCAGCGCGCTGATAATAAAGGTCGTCAGTTATTTTAACCAGCTCGCTTTCCCGCACAAGCAGGGCGCAGGCGCTGTCGATATCGCGCTCTGAGGCGCGCAATTTTTGGACGATTTCTTTTTTGGCCGGCGGCGCTGCACCTGCGTCGGCGTACAGAGCGCGCAGTGTATCGAGAAGCTTTTGCTGCCTGCCGGTGAGCTTCGGGGAATGCGCTGCAAGACAATATGTGCCCTGATCAGTTGTCAGGGTGCTGTTTTTGACCATGCGTTCCAGAGCATACATGAACATTCTGCGGTCGGTATGCCGGGGGAGTCCCGCAGCCAGTGCTTCCCTGGGCATTCCCTGTTTCATTGAGTGCTGATGGTGGTACGCCTTCAGCTGTGTTTCAATAAGCTTCTCCATTTCCGAAATGATCTGCTGTGTCGTGATGCACAGCGGTTTTGTGCTGTACACAACGGGCTTTTCTGTAGCGGGATGTGCGTTGAGGACGCCTTCGGTCTGTTTTTGAGAAATACCGCAGCGCGTACAAAGATCTTCGGCGGATATGCCCGACAGGCCTGCCTCGGCACACAGCAGTGCAATAGCTGCTGCCGGGTCGCGGGTGTCAAGCGTGTCCATCCGCTTGTTGAAAATCTCCGGCGTGCGGAGGCGGCGCGGGGGCGCGGTGTCAAGAATCTCTCCGCCGCCGATGGTTGTTACCGGGGAATAGCTTCGCAGGACAAACCGGTCCCCTGAATAAACTGCTGTGGGCGCCTCAAGCGATATAAGCATATACGCTTCCTCTCCCGGCGCAACGGGGGAGCGGTCAGCAAGCGCGACTCTTCCGAACAGCTCAGCCGTGCCTGCGTGGAAGCGTACCCTCTGCCGGTGTTTCAGCGGGCTGACAGCATTTTCCAGGTGGTGATACCGTACCGCGATCCGGTGTGTCGGGCGCATTGTTCCCGGCCGTGCTATAATGTCTCCCCTGGACACCTCTGTCCGGTCTATGCCCTGAAGGTTCAGCGCGACGCGCCTGCCGCCTTCTACGCGCTGCACAGCACCGCCGTGCACCTGAATGCCGCGGATTTTTGCGGTCTTTTTGCCCGGCATGACTTCAATTTCGTCACCGGCCGCCAGCGCTCCCCCTGCAGATGATCCGGTCACCACTGTGCCGAATCCTTTCATGGAAAACACGCGGTCAACCGGAAGCCGAAAGGGACCGGATGCCGATCTGGATGGGACGCGGCTGCACAGATCCTCCAGCGCTGACAGAAATTCCCTGATCCCGTGCCCGGTAGCTGACGAAACAGCGACGATGGGCGCATTTTTGAGGAAGCTATGCTGAACGCTGTCACGGATTTCGCCGGCTACCAGCTCGCGCAGCTCATCATCTACAAGGTCTGTTTTTGTCAGTGCGATAATGCCGTGCTGAACAGAAAGTACCGAGCAGATATCAAGGTGCTCTCTGGTTTGAGGCATGATTCCCTCATCAGCCGCAACAACCAGGACAACCGCATCGATTCCGCCGACACCGGCCACCATATTTTTTATAAATTTTTCATGGCCGGGCACATCGACGATACTCAGCCGCTGCCCGCCCGGGAGAGCAACCGAGGCAAAGCCGAGCTCAATGGTAATGCCGCGGCGCTTTTCTTCCTTAAGCCGGTCGCAGTCAACGCCGGTAACTGTTTTGATAAGGCTCGTCTTGCCGTGATCGATATGGCCGGCGGTTCCAAGGATAATATGTTTCATTGGTGCACGCAGTGATTGTGGTATATTTTTTGATCGAAAACGAAGCGGCTCTGTCTGTTTTTCACATGTCCGGCAAAATAATTGAGTTTACTTTCCAAACAGTGTATTATTTCAAAAAACAGCCGCTTTGTAAATACGCTTAAGCTATGCAGGCATCTGCCGCTTTGCCTGATTGTGTCCCGCTGCAGCAGGGCACAATTCAGCATATCACGCCATGCGTGTCCAAAAGAGCTGCAGGGCATGTCGCGGAGAGGCACGGGCCGGGGCGTTTCCCTGAGCGTACAAAAAAAATCTTTCAGGGCTGCATACGACATACCTGTTGCGTATGGTTTCATGTGATGAATTTCCGGAAGAAGCTGAGATTCATGAGCTTTTTGACGGGAAAATCAGAATTTTCCAGAAGCAAAACGGATACCGCTTTTCCATAGATACGGTGCTGCTGGGAATTTTTGCTATGCAGCGGGCTGGGGGGGCGGTTGCCGATCTGGGGGCAGGCTGCGGCATTTTGCCGGTTATTCTGGCGCGCAGCACGAAAGTAGGCGATATTACCGCTATTGAAATACAGGATGAGCTCGCGCAGCTCGCCCGGCGCAGCTGCAGTCTCAATAATCTTTCAAACCGCGTTCGAGTTTTATGCGCCGATATACGAAACCCCAAAGATCACTTTGCGCCGGGCACCTTTGATACGGTTGTGACAAACCCTCCCTTTTACCCGGTGGGCAGCGGGAAGATAAATCCCGGTCAGCAGAATGCAATAGCCCGGCACGAGCTGTACGGCACCATAGAGGATTTTATGCGATGCGCCTCCTATCTGCTCAAAAACGGCGGCAGGCTTCTGGCCGTGTTTAAAAGTGCCCGAACGGTGGACCTTTTTGTGCATATGAGAAGCCTGCACATCGAGCCAAAAACAGCTCAGTATGTCCACTCGCGCAAGGTTGAGCCGGCAGGCATGATACTGGTTGAGGCAGTGAAAGGAGCCGGCGCTGAAATCAGGATTCAGCCGCCGCTTGTGCTGTATGACCGGCACGGCCGTTACACTGAGCAGGCACTTTCGCTGTTCCAGTCGCTATAGAAGGATAGAGGGGATGGCTCAGCTCCGATCCGCACCGAGCATAAAAATATTGAGTATCGCCGCCGCAGCTACCCTTTTGTTCATAGGTGCTGCATACCTTTTTTGGAAGATTCTGCCGCCGTTCGTGCTCGTGGGGCTGCTGATTGTTATTTTTATCATTATGCTTATTGTCAGCGCAGCTCGCTCCCGTGCTGCCGTGCGTGCAGATCTTCCTGCCGGCTGTGCCTCTGATCCGGATAAACCTGGTAAAAAGACTGCAACAAAATGCTAAGCACCGGACCCTTCTCACAAAATTTATAAAATGTATGAGGACTGTATGAATTTTCCTGACATTGGACTGCAGGCACCGCGTATCCTTCTGCCCCGCCCCGGCATTGATCTCCATAAGTGGTCGGTTATCGCCTGTGATCAGTATACCTCTCAGCCCGCCTACTGGAATGGTGTTTCCCGCTTTGTCGGCGATCTGCCGTCAACGCTCAAGCTTATACTGCCTGAGTATGCCCTTGATGCCCCGGACCGGTATGAGCGGATCAGCACTATCCATAACACTATGGCCGATTATCTGAATCAGGGGATTCTTGTGCCCCAGCCGGCGGGCTTTATGCTGGTTCACCGCGAAGCGCCCGGCGGTGTGTGCCGCACCGGGCTTATCGCTGCGCTTGATCTTGAGCAGTATGATTTCAGCAAAAATTCCCGGTCGCTTATTCGCGCTACCGAAGGAACCATACTGGACAGGCTTCCTCCCCGCGTGGCAATACGCACTCATGCACCGCTTGAAGTTCCTCATATTCTTGTGCTTATTGACGATCCCGGCAGAACCGTTATTGAGCCGCTGAGCGGGTGCCGTAACACTCCCGCCTACGATACTGAGCTGATGATGGGGGGCGGCCGCGTGCGCGGATGGAGCATCCAGGATCATGAAACAGTGCGGTCTGTTGCGGCCAGGATCCGCGCGCTTGCCCTTCCTGCTTCATATACAGAAAAATACGGTACGCTGGATCAGGGGATCATGCTCTATGCTGTGGGCGACGGCAATCACTCGCTTGCTGCGGCAAAAGTGTGCTGGGAAAACATAAAATCAGCCCTTCCGGAGAAGGATTCGGCAGGCCACCCCGCGCGCTATGCGATGGTTGAGCTGGTGAATCTGTATGATGACGGTATAGAATTCGAGCCGATTCACCGGGTGGCGTTTGCTGCTGATCCTGAAGCACTGCTCGGCGAGGCCTGTAAAGCTTATTTCAGCCGGCGGGGTTCGTCATGCGCTGTGCGGAAATGCGAAACTGTTGAAGAGGTGTATGCTGCAGTGGGCGCCTATGCTTCCGAGGGTGCGCACTGTATCGGGTTCGTTGCTGAAAAAAGCAGGGGTGTTCTTACTGTATACAATCCCGTGGATGCGATGCCGGTCGGTACGTTGCAGGGGTTCCTTGACAGCTGCCTGCCTGCGGGTGCCCGGCTTGACTACATACACGGCAGCGATGCTGTTGTGGAGCTGGGAGCGGCTCAGGGCAATGCGGGCTTTCTGCTTCCCGGAATGTCAAAGCACGATGTGTTTAAAGCAATTGTCCGGGGCGGGGTGCTCCCCCGCAAGACCTTTTCCATGGGCGCGGCTGATGAGAAGCGCTTTTACATGGAATGCAGGAAGATACTGCCGTAAAAATCAGCTTTGTGTTACCTCGTAATTTTTCGCGCATTTTATCCTGATCAACATCATGGCTCAAAAAGACAAAAATATACATTGCAGTCCCCGCCCGGCTTGCCCGCTCGTGCTTCTGACAGCATGTGAATATGCCTCTGGATGGCCCGGATAAACCGTGCCATGACATAGTTATTATTGATGCACTGCGCCGCACCTGCGCCTGTTTTAGCAAAAAAGAAAAACCTGCAGATATCACTGAATAAATGTAACTGATTGCTCTGTTCGTTCAATAAGGGCTCAATTCATTGTATTGTCAGCACGCCTCCGCTAAAGACAACCCCTCCTGCGGTAACGGAAAACGGATAGTCTCCCTGCTCTGCGGAAGGGGGGATATATAACAGCAGACGGATGACAGCGTCGGAGACAGGCTTTGTGTGCAGCACCGGCACAGAGCGCTCTGTGCTGTCAAAGGTAACAGCGCTCACTGATTCGGCGAGCGGTTGCGACAGTGTTGCGTCGACAATTTTTATGCGGGGCAGAAAGGCGCCGGCACGCAGGATGCCGGGCGCAACGGCGTTTACCACACATTCCGCCTCATATATTTCAAGGCCTTCGCTGCAGGTTGCGGTGAGGTTGTCGGACCGGACGGTTATATCGCCGAGACAGTAGGCAGCCGTAATCTCCGCAGAGATATCCACCGTTATGTCGGTCGTGGTGGCAACGCTGATGCTGCCGGCGGTAACCCCTGGGCAGTTTATGCCAACAGTAATTTCGCTGTTGGGGGTAAACATGTCACAGCCGGCGGTTAAGGTTATCTGCTTTGTGTCCGGCGCCCGGACAAAGGACGGCTCAAGCCCGCTGCAGGTACACCAGGAGCTGATTACCTGAAAGCCCCCCCTGCGGACAACAAGCTGATTCCCGGTTTTGACTGACACATCGCAGAGCTGCACGGGGGCATCAGCGTCTATGCTGATTAAAGCGGTCAGCTTTGTTCCGGAGAGCACGGTAACGCTCTGTACCGTGACCGCATCGCAGCTGAAAGACACGCTGGTAAACCCGGGAAGAAAATAGGTTTTGTATCCCCGGATTGTGAGGGTAATTGTTTCGCCGACAGACCCTGACCCGGGGTCCGGCCTGATGCTTGCTCACCCGTAAGCTCTGCAGGCGCCGGCTGAAGAGCCGGCGGCTGATACGGCAAAGGCAAGCGCAGCAGCGGCACAAACAAAAACAAACCTGATTATGGCGAAGTGCATGACGCGGCTCCCTGTAAGATGTAATTTTAGCGTATTGACGACTGCAGTTCAATTATAAAAACCGCCTGTAACAATGACACATCGGAAACAAGCGCCTCGTTTATTTTTTGAATAATCCGATGCTTTTCCGGGCGGTTTTTATGCTAACTCCTTCATTGACACCGTCCCGGCTTTCTTCTATACTTTTTTTGTTCTTTCACTAACCATGCGCCCGGCACAGAGGGGTTATGCAGCCAGCATCAAGCAAAATCGTGGTCACACTCGGCCCTGCCACACAGGACCCTGAGACAATTCGCAGCCTGGTCGAATCGGGTGCGGATGTTTTCAGGCTGAACTTTTCACACGGTACTCGCGAGCAGCATGCTTCATTTATCGCAGCCGTCAGAAAGGCGGCAGCTGAAGCGGGCAGGCCCGCAGCCGTGCTGCAGGATTTGCAGGGCCCGCGCATACGCACCGGCCCGCTGATGAACGGCAGGGACGTCATGCTCCGTCAGGGCGAAACCGTGCACCTTATCCCAGGGGATTTCCCCGGCGATGAAACGCGCATCGCAGTTTCCTATGATCGCTTTACCGCCGATGTTTCTCCCGGAGATCATGTCCTTATAAACGACGGCATGATAGATCTCGTGGTGAGATCATGTGAGGAAATGGAGGCAATATGCGTTGTTGTGACCGGCGGAGTGCTCGGGGAGCGCAAGGGGATCAACCTGCCTGACTCACCGCTGACCGTTTCAGCGCCAACAGAAAAAGACATCGCCGATCTTCGCTTCGGGCTGGAGCACGGTGTTGATTTTGTCGCGCTGAGCTTTGTAGCACGGAAGGAGGATGTCCGGAATCTGCGCACCGCAATGGTGCAGACCGGCGCCCCGCCGGTGCCCATTATTGCAAAAATAGAGCGCCCGCATGCGCTTGAACGGCTTGATGATATTCTGGACGAGGCCGACGGAGTTATGGTTGCCCGCGGAGACCTCGGCATAGAAGTGCCTGTGGAGTCGGTTCCGGTAGCTCAAAAAAAGATTATTAGGGCCGCAAACAGCCGCGGCATGCCGGTCATCACCGCTACGCAGATGCTCGAGTCGATGGTGCAGTCCCCGCTGCCCACGCGGGCGGAGGCAACAGACGTTGCCAACGCGGTTCTTGACGGCTCCGACGCGGTGATGCTCAGCGCGGAAACCTCTGTGGGCCGCTATCCGGCAGGAGCGGTGCGTATGATGAAAAGAATTGTGCAGCATGTCGAGGGTCATTATCACCACATATCGCGACCCTCAGCATATGACTGGCAGCGGATCGGGACGCCTGCGCAGTCGGCCCTGGCTCGGGCAGCCTGCACAGTCGCTGAAGAGGTTGAGGCGCAGGGAATCGCCGCATTTACGCTGAGCGGCAGTACAGCCCGGTGCCTGTCCTGCCAGCGCCCCGCGGCTCCTGTGTATGCGCTGACGCCGGATGAGGCCGTGTGCCGCCGGCTCTGCCTTCTGTGGGGCGTTCACCCTGTTAAGGTTGATGTGTATTACAGCACGGATGAAATGATTGCACATGCAGCAGAGCGGTTGAAAAAGTCAGGGCTTGCCGTCTCCGGCGACACCTTCATCTATATTGCGGGCAGCACTCTTAATGCGCCCGGCGGTGCCGACATGCTGAAAATCCAGCGGTTTGAGTGATGCCATACCCCGCACAGAGGTGGTCTCTGAAGCCCGCATGTCATGCTGCGGCATTCCGGTAGGGAATATTCATGTTTTCGAATTGCCCCCGCCCTGCTCGCTGGAAACGGTGCGAATAACGGCGGTGTTCTGTATAGAGGGCGGATAGTTTGATTGCAAATATGCAATTGCGTATTGCCAATGAACGGTGCTTTATGGATACCACAGTTGATGAATTCGGAAGAATTGTTATTCCCAAAAAAAATTGGTGACGATTTCAACTTGAAACCCGAATCCCATATACCCATTGAAGAAAATGACAATATGATTATATTGAAACCTGCGTAAGGTGAGCCCAGCCTGATTGATAAAGGCGGCGTCCCTGCCTTTACAGGGAGCGCAGCGTGTAAAAAGGATTGTGCCCGTGAGCATTACGAGCAATTTCCGGCAGATACAAAGAGAGCTGCCCGACTCGGTAACCATCGTTCTTGCAGCTAAAACCCGCACCCCCGAGGAGGTGGCCGAAGCAATAGAGGCGGGCGCGACACATATCGGGGAGAATTTTGTGCAGGAAGCAGAGCGTGTCCAGGCTGCCCTCGGTGACAGGGCGCGCCGGGTGTCATGGCATATGATCGGCCCGCTGCAGAAAAATAAAATCAACCGCGCGATGCAGCTTTTTCAGGTAATACAAACAGTCGATTCAGTTGAGAAGGCTATCGCGATTGATAAGCGGGCCCGGAGACAAAAAACCGTCATCCCGGTGTATATGGAAATCAATTCAGCCGACGAGGCGGCAAAGTCAGGGTTCCCCCCCCGGCTGGAACCCCTCCTGAACGCTGCACAGCAGATAGCGAAGCTGACCGGCATCAGCGTATCAGGTGTGATGACTATGGGGCCACTTACGGAAAATCCTGAAGATAGCAGGCCCTATTTTCGCAAAACCCGCGAGCTGTTTGACCTGCTTTCTGATGCTGAGGTGCCCGGCATTGCCTTGCAGACCCTTTCTATGGGCATGTCTGACTCGTACCGGGTGGCTGTTGAAGAGGGAGCAACGATGGTCAGGCTGGGTACCGTTGTGTTCGGCGCAAGAAGCTACTGACAGCAATACGCATACCGGCAGAGGAACACAGCTGTTGTGGAAACGCATGTGCGCGAAAAAATATTCGACCTCTTTACCCGCATTTCTGTTTTTAAATCCTATACACCCGCAGAGATAAAGGAAACCTTTTTCAACAAAGGGTACGCAAAGATTATTGAGTATGACCCCGCCGAAACCATTATTGATGAGGGCAAATACGACAACTGGGTATTCTGGCTCATTGATGGAAAGATCGAGGTTGTTAAGAACACCTGCCGCGTTGCCACGTTTGAGCGGGTCGGGGATATGTTCGGAGAAATGGGCATCCTTGAGGGCGATGCGCGGTCGGCATCTGTTTATGCCTGCACAAAAGCCGTGTGCCTGGCGATAGACATGTCTATTCTTGACCACGCCGGCTTGGCCCATGCCGTCAGCCGCGATGAGTTCTGCCGCTCTGTGGTGAATGTTACAAAAGACCGGCTGGCAAAAACCACTACGAGGATGTCGGAGGTTGAGCGTCAGCTTCAGACAAGCGAGCAGCGGCGGGCGGAGGCTGAGCAAAAATATCATGAAACCTTACAGACCTTGAAAAAAACCCTCCAGATGCTTGATGAAAAAGACAGGGAGCTGGCCGACATGCGCCGGCAGCTCGAACAGAAGGGCAGGTAGCCTTTTCTATTGCCTGTAAGCGGTATGCTCAGGAGAAGAAATCGCACAGGCGTTTTTTCACCGGCGCCATTGCATCTATATCCGGCAGCATCGCAGCAAACGCATCAAGAAACCCGCGCTCCAGAAACATGCGGCGCGTTTCGGTAAAGTGCAGATCGTAAATCCAGCTGCACAGCAGCAGCTTTGCATCAGTTATGCAGCGTATATCAGCATGCCGCACCAGCTTTCCCCCCATAAAATCCTGATACACGGGCGGGCTGTATGCAGCCGGATCTGTGTTAAGCCACGGAATCGCAAGAAGATCCTCCAGCGTCCCCTTTTTGAGCCGCTCAAGCTGCACCGCAATAATATCAAGCTTGTCTGCATCGCGGACAACAGCGGCGGCAGGCCGTACAGCGTCGGGCAGCAGGCGGGGCAGAGCGCGGCGGTTGTGTAGCGCTACTGTGCAGCAAATAATTTTTTGATCCCCGGCAGGCAGCGCCCTCAGAAGCTGTTTTTGCCTAAGCGTTTTCGCGCCGAGAAGGCCGTGGTTTTCCGAGAGCGCATCGATGAATGTTTTGTGAAGGGCATACTGCGGAAATCTGCCGATGTCGTGAAACAGCGCGGACAGCAAAATGCAGGTAGTGCACACCGGCCCGGGATCAAGGCAGGCTGCGATCATGCGTGCGTTTTCAAGCACGCGCAGGGAGTGGTCACGCTTCAGTATGTGAAATTCGGCTTCACCGGGAGCGGTACGGCAATAGCTGTCAGCAAAATCCAGGAACAGGGAAATGTAGTGTGCTATGTCGGTATGGCGTGCCGCTGCTTTTTTATTGCCGTGCCGTGCCTGCCCTGCTGATATTGAAAAATAAGGTTTATTCATGGGGATGCACAGATATTGCGTTTTTCTGCTTGCCTCAGGATGTGTTTGAGTAAATAACGCCAGCCTTGTTTTCTGTACGGCGAAAAGGTATATATTCGATCACTGGTATCCAAAATAATGTAACGAAGCCGGTTCGGGCGGGGCTCTGCAATGCCCCCGCAACAAATTCAAGATGCTATGCAGCGGCATGTGCCGTTAACCTTGCAGTACACACACGGCCCGGCGGACGGTGCTGCCCGTGGCAATCCCGGCACAATGCCTGTCACGGAGTACACCCGGCAGCAGCGGGCCGTCCCTGCAATGAGGTTTCATATGGCGGAGGCTGCGCAGCGACAAGCCCGAACCGGCTTTTGCCCAATGTTTTAATTTATTTTGGATACGTTTGATACTCCATTAATATACACCCGGTCCGGCATGTCGTCAAAGAGAATGTCGTATGTATGGCGGGGCAGGCGAAAAGGGAGGTGTGATGAGCGGTTTTATAGAGCGGCGGTTTCTTCTTATTGCCGTTGTGATGTCGGCCGCAGCGCTTATTTTTCCTCAAGGGTTTGTCTGGGCAAAGCCCTGCATCAGATATCTGCTCGGGTTAATCATGTTCGGGATGGGGGTGACGCTTACCCCTGCTGATTTCAGGCAGCTCTGGCGGAAGAAAGCAGCAGTGCTGCTGGGTGTGGCCGCACAGTACGGGTGCATGCCCCTGATCGCGCTGGGGCTCGGCAGGGTATTTTCGCTTGATGCGCCGCTGGTGCTCGGGTTTGTGCTTCTCGGGGCCTGTCCGGGCGGAACCGCATCAAATGTTATCGCTTATCTTGCCCGCGGCAACGTTGCGCTGTCGGTAGCTATGACGCTTGCCTCAACGCTTATGTCACCGATCATGACCCCGGCAATCGTTTATATGCTTCTGGGCCACAGCCTGCATATACCTTTTTTAGAAATTATGTACAATATTTTCATGATTATCCTGCTTCCGGTCGCCGTCGGCGTTCTGCTACGCAGGGGCCTGGAGCGGCACAAGGATGTTTTGCTGTCGGTGCTGCCGTCCGTGTCGATAGTTGCAATAGCCTTCACCATAGCAATTGTTATTGCTCTTGACCGTGATCTGGTGCTGGCGTTTCCGGCGGTTATATTGCTTGTGGTAATACTGCACAACCTGTCTGGAATGGCAGCAGGCTACGGCATCGGATTGCTTTTCGGCTTCAGCGTGCAGGACCGCCGGACCATGGCAATCGAGGTCGGGATGCAGAACTCCGGGCTTGGCGTTGCGCTGGCTGCACAATTTTTTTCTGCACAGGCAGCCCTGCCGAGCGCGCTTTTCAGCCTGTGGCACAATATGTCGGGAATCGTCTGTGCATCCTGGTGGCGCCGAAGCACCGGCAGCGCCGCCTTTCCCGATTGATAATAAGCGTTTTTGTTGTTGACGATCATTCCGGGGCTGTACTACATTAAAAAACACAGACCACGCAATATAGGGGGGCAGTTATGTGCCGATTAACCGGTGTGCTGTGCGCCGTGTTTGTTTTTTGTGCCCTTACCGGGTATGCCGCTGCCGACCCTGCCCGCCCGTACACGATTGCCACCGTTGCCTGGACAGGCTGGTCGCCGCTTCACGTGGCGCAGGAAAAAGGCTTCTGGGCTGAGCGCAGCGTTTCCGTCGAGGTGGTTAATTATGATGACCCGATAATTATTCTTGAGGCCCTAAAAGCGGGGCGGATCGATTTTGCGATGGATATGGCCGGCTCGCTTGTCGGTATCTACATGGACGGCACCCCTGTGGTGGCGCTTGCTGAAACCGACTGGTCGCACGGCGGGGACCGGATAATCGTCAAACAAAATCATTCCATAGCCGAATACAGGGGCGCTCCTCTTGGCGTTTTTTTGCGCCTCCCCTCGTGTCTGTATTTTCTCGACCTGTATCTGAGCACGCAGAACCTTTCCCTTTCGGACTTCCGCATTGTTGAGCTGCACCCCGATGACATGGCCGCCCAGTTCATTGCAGGGCGCCTGCCTGCGATCGTCAACTATGATCCATGGGCGTTGCGTGCCCTGCGCGAGGGAAACGGCGTTGCGCTTGCCGACTCCGCCGACTTTGCAGGCTGTATTCCGGAATGCCTGTGGGGCTATCGCGGCAGGGTGGCGCATATTCCCGCCCGCGATATTACCCGTATTATCGCCGGCTGGATAAAAGCCGCGCAGTGGGTAATGCACCCCGATAACTGGGAGGAATATGCCCGCATACTGAACCGCAGGACATTTTGCGGCCATAAGCCGTATTCCTCTGCAACGCTGAAGCGGATGGTTGACGCGGTTAAGATACACGGCCCCGAACAGCTGTATGAGCGAAATAAAAGCGGGGGCGGTTTGTGCCGCTATCTTGCTTCAGTCAGAGCGTTTCTCAAAAAAAACAATATGCTCAAGAAAGATTTTACGGCAGGGGATATATTCGATAACCGGTATATCATGAGAGCGCTTCGTGAAAGCCCGCCGGACAGGGATTGATCCCGGACGGAAAAACAGCAGCCGCACGCCTGTCATAAAAGCGGCGCATATTGTAAAGAGGCTGTCATGCGTCTGATCGCTTTTCGACTCATTATGGCGTTTTGCTGTATTATTTTTTTTCTTGCAGTGCAGGGGCTGTTTGCGCACTATAACGCGACCCATCTGGCGGCGATACAACGCAGCACCCTCATGAAGCAGCTTGAGCTGAAAAGCATTCAGGAGACTGCAGCGCACACCCGGCTGACTGTGTATAAGCTGCTGGGGACCATGAACCCCTGGAAGATGGACAGGCTGAGAAAGGAGTTTCTGCGGTCTGCAGAGCATCTTGAGCGCGAGCTGAATCGGCTTCGCTTCGGTGAGGAGCTGCTTCTGGCCAACAGGCGGCTCTACGAAGAAGTTATCGGGCTGCATTATGATTTTTCGGTAAAAACCGCACGGGATTTGCTTGATACGCAGTCAAGGGACGCCCATGAGGAGCTCATTCATGCGATTGCCCGGCAGGCGGGGATGGCGTCAGAAAACTCTCAGGACCAGATTCAAAGCGCTAATAACCGCTCTTTGTTTTTTGCGGCAGTGCTGTGCGTGACCGCCCTGATTGCTGCCTGCATCTGGGCGTTTATTCTGGCACGGACGCTTACCGACCGCTCGGGCGCGGACAGCGCCCTGCGCGAGCAGTATGCGTTTCTTCAGACCCTTATAGATACGATTCCCGACCCGGTGTACTATAAAGACACCGGCGGGCGCTATATCGGATGTAATGCGGCCTTTGAGCGGATGACCCGCAAGCCCCGTCAGGAGATTGTGGGGAAAACCGTTCATGAAATGGGGCCGTACCATATGGCTGACCGCTATCATGAAAAAGACATCGAGCTGTTCGCCCGTCCCGGAACGCAGCGCTTTGAGGGCCAGCTTATGGAGTCCGGCAACGAGCTGCGCACGGCTATATTTAATAAAGCAACCTTTAACGACGCAGAGGGGCGCGTTGCAGGAGTTGTCGGCATTATTACCGATATTACCGAGCAGAAAAAAGCGAACGAGTCGCTCAGGCTTACGCAGTTTTCACTGGATGCGGCGCGGGTGAGCATATTCTGGATTTCACCTGAAGGGCGGTTTCTCTACGTAAATGATGAGGCCTGCCGGAAGCTCGGCTACACCAGGGCTGAGCTGCTCAGCATGGGCGTGTATGATATAGATCCTGCTTTCCCTGAAAGCAGCAGGCCCGGCCACTGGCAGCAGTTCACGCACAGCAAGGTAATAGTGTTTGAAACCACTCACCGAACAAAAGGCGGAACCATATATCCTGTTGAAGTGACCAGCACCTATCTGAGCTATGCCGGCCATGAATATGAATTCGCCTTCGCCCGTGATATTACCGAGCGCAAAAAGGCAGCAGAAGCGCTGAGCGAAAGCGAGTCACGATTCAGGGCAGTTGTCGAGACAACGACCGATGCCGTCGTTATCGCTGATGATGAAATGCATATCATTTACTGGAATGAGGGTGCAAGAAGGCTCTTTGCGTATGATGGCGAGGAGGTAATCGGAAAAAACCCCGAGCTGCTGGTGGCGGACACCAACCTTTATCGCGAGCGCCGTGCGCAGGAGCAGCTGCAGAAAGAGGGATTCACCTCATCTCTGGGAACCATGTTTGAATCAACCGGGCGCCGTAAAAACGGGAGCACCTTTCCCATGGAGATTTCCAACTCGCGCTGGCAGGTGGGCGACCGGTTTTTCTACAGCGCGATAATTCGCGATATAAGCGGCCGTAAGGCAATGGAGGAGCAGCTTCGGCAATCGCAGAAGATGGAGGCTATCGGCACGCTGGCGGGCGGCATTGCGCATGATTTCAACAATATTCTTGAAGGCATCGTCGGCTACGCGGAACTTGCGGAGGATGACAGCGAAAGCGAATCCGCGAAACGATATTGTGCTGAGGCGGTTGCTCTGTGTATGCGCGGCCGCGATTTGATCCGGCAGATTCTGACGTACAGCAGAAAGGATCTCCAGGAGCGGGATCAGGTATATATCGGCCCGATTGTGAAGGAATCAATAAAAATGCTCAGGTCGTCGCTTCCGGTTACTATACAAATACATACAG
>CAZUMW010000049.1:0-31087 GCA_964621615.1 uncultured Thermodesulfobacteriota bacterium | reverse complement strand
TAGAACGTCGTGAGACAGTTCGGTCCCTATCTGCCGTGGGCGCAGGATATTTGAGAGGATCTGTCCCTAGTACGAGAGGACCGGGATGGACGAACCTCTAGTGTACCAGTTGTTTCACCAGAGGCACAGCTGGGTAGCTATGTTCGGTTTGGATAACCACTGAAGGCATCTAAGTGGGAAGCCAACCTCAAGATTAGATATCCCTTTCGACTTCGGTCGAACTAAAGCCCCCTGGAAGACGACCAGGTTGATAGGCCGGGAGTGTAAGTCCGGTAACGGACTGAGCTGACCGGTACTAATAGGGCGTGAGGCTTGACCATAATTTTTATTTAGCGGTGAATCTGATGTCGTTAATGTAATATCTGTACCATATGTATAATTCTTTCGGTGATAATAGCATAGAGGATCCACCCGTTCCCATCTCGAACACGGAAGTTAAGCTCTATAGCGCCGATGGTACTGCAGGGGCGACTCTGTGGGAGAGTAGGTCATCGCCGAATTTTTATTAAAGGCCTGTCATTTTTGACAGGCCTTTTTATATTGAAAAATATGTTGGACACCACCGGGTAAATGGATTAATATTATGTGAAAACCTTCAGAAAACTTGGGGAGATAGGCCATGTCCGGACATTCCAAATGGAGTACCATAAAGCGCAAAAAAGGTGCCGCTGATGCCAAGCGTGGAAAAATTTTCACCCGGCTGATAAAGGAAATTACCGTGGCCGCGCGGATGGGCGGCGGCAATGCTGAAACAAACCCGCGCCTGCGAACGGCCATTGCGTCGGCAAAAGCCGAGAATATGCCCAAGGACAATATTGAAAAGGCAATTAAAAAGGGAACCGGTGAGCTTGAAGGCGTGCACTATGAAGATCTGACCTATGAGGGGTACGGCCCCGGCGGGGCGGCAATCATGGTCGAGGTGTTGACTGATAATAAAAACAGAACTGCTTCCGAGATACGCCACATTTTCACCAAGTACAACGGCAGCCTCGGCGAATCAGGGTGTGTGTCCTGGATGTTCAACAAAAAGGGCACCATCGTGTATGACAAGGGCAGCGTTGATGAAGACACGCTGATGGAAATAGCGCTTGAAGCAGGTGCGGAGGATATTACTGATGAAGACCAGACTCTTGTTGTGTTAACGGACCCGGGAGATTTTTATTTAGTCAAGGATGCTGTTGACGAACATGATACGGGAAAGTCATACAACGCTGCCGAAATAAGCATGATCCCCATGAATACAGTCAAGCTTACCGGCAAGGAAGCTGAAACCATGCTCAGGCTCATGGAAGCACTTGAAGACAATGATGATGTACAGAATGTGTATGCAAATTTTGATATTAATGAGAGTGAAATGGAGGGGCTTGCGCAATAATTGTACAGTGTATGCGGGGTTCACTATGTCTGGCGCGCTCACGCCAGGCAGTCGCAGGCTCGGACAAAGCGAAGCGTGTCCGGCGATAATGCGTAAAAAATCCCTCCCGGCCTCCCTTTGCGATAAAAGGGAGGAGACTACCTTGTTCCCCTCTTTGGAAAAGAGGGGTTAGGGGAGATTTTTTAACGTTGGTAACATACCACGCAGTCGGGGTGGTGATGACAGTACAGGCAGAATGCCCCGGTTTGTCAACTGTTTTGGGTTATGTGTTTTTGCAGCCGCTTACCTCCGCACTGCCGTGCGAAGTATTCGCGAAACGGCTCCGATCACGCCTGAGGCTTTGTAGCAGGTTATGACTTACATACACGTCTAACGCATTGTATCGATCAAAATTCGCTGAATCCCTTTTCCCCGTTGTCGTGTTCACCGGGCGTTTTCACGTTTTGCTCTGCCGGCTCTTTCGGGGCGGCTGTCGCCGGTGTATCGCTGCCGGCTTCTGATGGCTTGCTCTTCGGGGAAGCGGTCGCAGCCTTTTTCTTTTTTGCTGATGTTTTTTGAGAATACGGTTCGACGGTTACTGTTTCGTTCTCTTCATACAATCGAAGCGGCCCCTCGAGCATGCTGCTTATTTCCCGTCGTGAATCACCGATTTTTAAAAGCACACCCTGATATATATGGTGATACACAATCACTTCAGGAACGGCATCCTGCAGCGCTTTGCTGATGAGATCCTCCTTTTGTTCGTTGCAGGCTGATTTCCGCTTTTTAAGCTGCTGCATATACTCTATGGTTTCCTTTATTTTTTCGCGCTGCTCGCGGGGCAGCTTCGGCAGAAGCTCTTTGTTTTTAAGAAGCGGGGCGATGCGTTTGTTGATCTCGATGAATTCGTTGTTGGCTTCAATTATTGTGCTTTCTATTTCCTTGCAGTGTTCCCGGAGCTCGAAATCGTGTCCCGGAACAAGAACAGTTTTCACCCCCATATCGGAGCCGATATCGTATGAAACGATGCCTCTTTTAGCACATATCTGTCCGCCACGTATAGATCCTTTTTCCTGGACAATGACTCTGCCGAGCGTTTCAATGTGAGAGTTTATGATTTCATTTTGTATGACAATGTCTCCCCGCGCCCTGACGCTGGCTTCGTTTATATACCGGGCTTTCAGCTGCCCGCCGCACAACAGCTTTGCCTGTTCTTTGCCGTTGCATCCGCCATGTACTTCAATGTCAAGACCGGCCTCGATGCTGCATGCGCCCACTATGCCGTTTATAATGACGGTTTTGGTCGATTTGATTTTAAAACCGTCCTCAACGTCGCCGCCTATTTCAACAATGCCGTTAAAGTCTATATTGCCGACTGACAGGTCCAGATCGCCCTCAACGTAGAACACCTCATTTACACTGATGCGCGGGCCGACCATGTCCGATTCAACGAGAGGCCGCCCGCTAACCTCGGCGTAAAAGTGCAGGCCGTCTGATGAGACTTTCGTGTTTTTGCCTGCGTTGAGCGACACCCTGGCAACTTTTCGTGCCGGAATAAGCTTTCCGTATATATCCTTGCCGGGCACAGGGTCTATATGCGGGATGATATATGCTATTTCGGTCCCTTCTTCAACAGAGTGGACGATGTTGGTCTCGCGTATGTCTATGCTCCCGTCCTTGTTCTCCTTGTACAGGGGCCCTTCGTGCATCTCGAACAGGTACTTTAGTTCGCCGTCCCTCCCTTCCTGAGAGGGCGTGCCCCGGGCGATAACGAAATTCTCTATAGGTTCTTTTTTGTCGTTGAACGCTGAGACGATATAATCTATGGCGTGGTTGTCGATGCCGGAGACGATGTTTTTTGCGCTCAGCTCTTCAGCGATCATTTCCCTGGTAAGCTCATGAGTGCCGTGGTACGTCAGGGCGGCTTCCATTCTGTCGTCGCTGACGGAGATGTCCAGAATTCTCTGCACCGAAAGAGTGTTGTTTTGAAAACAGACGCGCCCGAAAATCTCGCTGTAGAACTCGTAGCGCTCCTTTTCGATGACATGGTCGCCGGGCTGTATCAGCGGCATTTTGCCGTGATACGGCTCTATGGTATTGCCGTACACATCTTTTCCGTGCTCCCCCGGAACGGGTTCGCTCAGGCGTACAATGAGCTGGTTTTTTTCAACATAGGGACTGTTCTCATCGTAGTGCATTTCAAAGGCCCCGTCGGTGCCGGGGACAGGGGGGGAGGCTTCTGCTATGACAAACAGATCGGGCTGCTCACCGGAGGCTATGCTGCTGAGCGCTTTTTCAATCGAGGATTCGTTAATACCCGTTGTGATTCCGATGGTGGATATGATATACAATATATCTTCACTGTCCAGGCAGAAATCTTCCGGCCGGGGCTCTATCCGCATAAAGGCTCTGGATTTATCAGGGGATTCGAACACGGTTATGCGGCCGGCTGTATGATTTTTATCATATATGCTTTTCAGCTCACTGCTCATTGTGATTCCGTCTTTGTTTGTGCGGCCGGTTTCGTCTTTATTCGCATGTGCGGAGGCCGGAATGTTTGTTGCAGCAGATGATGACATATACAAAACCTGCACAGGTATGTTTCTTTTTTACCTTTCGGAAATATCGGCTTTTATCTTAAATAAAAAGTATGCCTGAGATGTTATGCAATATATTTTATATAATTTGTCAAAAAAAATCTGTAACTATTTGTAATAATTTGTTTTAATTAGATGTTGTTTATGCATGATATTTTTGTGCAGGCGTGTATATCCGCCCCTAACGTTCATGGAACCATATGAATTCTCAATCGTGCATAACCGATAGCATAATCGAACTGTTGTGGCGGCACTACCCCGCCGCCGTACCGGTGGAAAAATTATCCGGCCAGATGCATATCGGCGCCCGTGAATTGTTAACGCACCTCGAAGCGCTGCGAGGGGATGGTCTTCCCGTCGGGTATACGGACAATGATTGCGTGGGGTTCACCTCACGTCCTGACAGGCTTCTGCCGGTATTGATACAAGCCGGCTTGAAAACGGATATTGTTGCCGGGGAAATCCATTACTACGAGTCGGTCGGTTCAACAAATCACATAGCCAAAGAGCTGGTTCAGCAGGGCGTGCCGGATGGAACGATCATTGTCGCCGAGGAGCAGACACAGGGCCGCGGGCGGCTTGACAGGCAATGGATTTCCCCCGCTTACAGCAATATTCTGTGCTCCGTTATATTGTTTCCCGATGTGCCGGAGTCCTGCGCGTTCCGTGTTACCATGCTTGTCTCCATTGCTGCAGCCAGGGCAATCGGCACAGTCTGCGGGCTGCCGGCAATGATCAAATGGCCAAATGATATATTTATTCGCAACAGGAAAGTGTGCGGCATTTTGTCTGAGATTCAGACAGAGGGCGGCGCGGTGCGCTCAGTCGTTGCCGGGGTCGGCATGAATGTTAATTTTGATACCGGTGCGTGCCGGGAGATATGTGATACAGCAACATCGCTTAAGCAGGAGTGCGGACATGCTGTTTCGCGGCTCGACGTGCTTTGTTCGCTGTGCGGGGAAATAGATGCGCTGTACCGCGCATCTGCATTGAAGGACGGCGGTATTCTGCAGTCTGAATGGGAGCGCCTGTCGCTTGTTCATAACAGGGAGGTCATGATATCATCAGGCGATCAGACGATCTGCGGCAGGGTTGCTGGTATAAACGCATACGGCAATCTGCTGCTTATTGATGACGGAGGCCGCGAGCAGGTTATCGTGGCAGGAGATGTGTCGCTTCGCACGGTATAATACTGCTGTAATCTGCCCGAGATGGAATTGCAGGACCGGCCCCCCCGTCCGGGAGATACCGGGTTGATTCTGTGTGCAGGATTTTTTACCCTAATCGCTGCGGAATTTATCCAGGGCTTCGCAGAGAATTGTTCATGAAAGGGGTTTTTAAAAAATGAAACAGCAGACCGAAAGCAGGCAGTTTATTGACGATTTTTTCGCCGGTGTTTGTGACGGGGAGGAGCTGGGAGATGAAGCGGCCGCACGCATTATGGCTTTTGAAAAGCAGACGGACATTTTCCACCTTGCTGCGCGGGCAAACTGTCTACGTGAGCGATTCTCCGGAAATTGTATCGATTTATGCGCCATTGTAAATGCAAAGTCTGGAAGGTGCACCGAGGATTGTGCTTTTTGCGGACAGTCGGTACATCACCGCAGTGCCGGGGCTGATACATACCCGTTTATGGGCAGGGAAGATATTGTGCAGCAGGCGATGGCTGCACGGTCCCGCGGGGTGCGCAGGTTCAGTATCGTTACCAGCGGCAGAGGGGTTGTGAGCGGACCCGAATTGGATGCAGTGTGTGATACCGTTGCCGCTGTGTCTGAGATTGAGGGGCTTGAGCCGTGTGCCTCGCTCGGCATTGTTTCCCGGGCACAGCTGCGCGCGCTTAAGGCGGCAGGGCTTAAGCGGTATCACCATAACTATGAAACAGCGGAAAGCGTATTCCCGTCCATATGCAGCACGCACCGATTCTCCGAGCGGGTGGAAACCATTGAGGCGGCGCAGGCTGAGGGGCTTGAGATATGCGCTGGCGGTATTCTGGGGCTCGGCGAGACGGCAGAGCAGCGGATAGAGCTTGCATCAATTATTCGACGGATGAACGTCGATTCAGTGCCGCTTAATTTTTTGAACCCACTTCCGGGTACGCCCCTTGAAGGCCGGGCGCTGCTGGAGCCGCTCCAGATAGTGAAAGCGATAGCGCTGTTCCGGTTTATGCTGCCCGCAAAGGAGATACGCATATGCGGCGGGCGTGAAGTGTGCCTCCGCACGCTGCAGCCGTTTGTGTATTGTGCGGGTGCAAGCGGCATAATGATGGGCAATTATCTGACAACCGAAGGACGAAGCTGGGAAACCGATATTCAGGAAATCAGGGACATGGGTTTGTCTGTGCGGTAATCACCCTGAATACCCCCCCGGCCCTGCGGCTGCCGTTCGGCTGCAATACCGCGTTATACCACACAGTCACTTGTCGGGTGATGACGGTTTGTGCCGGGTTGTTAACCGTGTGTCATTGCCCTGCACCGTCCGGGCAATCCGGTATTTAGGGATGAATAAAAAGCTGTTTCAGCACGGTGACGGTTACAGGCTGAAGCCGCCGCAGATTATGTGTCACATCTTCTGCTTTGCCGGCGGAGGCCTGTAATCTCAGGAGATCGATATGGCGCAGCAAAACAGCATAGTGTACTTTGACGGAAACTTCTTGCCGGAATCGGCGGTGAGCGTATCGCCTCGCTGCCGTGGGCTGCACTACGGGGACGGCGTTTTTGAAACCATGCGCTCATACGGGGGGGTGATCTTTCGATGCGGGGCGCACATTCACCGCATGATACAGGGCCTCGGGGTGCTGGGCATCACGGCGGATCTGCCGTCACCTGACAGTCTGCAGTCTGCCCCAGAGGTGCTTTTGCGTGAAAACAGGCTCACCGGGGCGGTGGTGAAAACAATTGCCTTCAGATCCGGCGGGGCGGGAGCGCTGCCCCCTGAAAATGCATCTGCGCATATTCTGATGACGGCAGCCCCATTCAATGAGAGCCGTAAGCGGGAGTGTGAAAAAGGAATCACGGCGCAGGTCGTGTCGATAAGGAGAAATGAGTCAACACCGCTTGCGTATATCAAAAGCCTCAATTACCTGGACAATATTCTGGGCAGGATGCAGGCTGACCGGGCAGGCGCGGGGGAGGCGCTTTTTTTAAACACGAACGGGTTTTTGACGGAAGGAGCAACAGCAAACATATTTTTTTCGAAAGGCGGATCGCTGTTTACCCCGTCAGCGGAGACAGGCATACTGCCCGGTATAACCAGGCAGGCTGTGTGTGAAATAGCCGGCAGGGAAAATATCCCTTTAACGGAGGGCGCCTTCACTGCTGATGATATCGTGCATGCTGATGAAGCCTTTTTAACAAATTCCGTACTGGAAATAATTCCGCTTGTGTCCGTAAACGGCAGTCACATAGGAAACGGCTGCCCGGGGCCGCTGACCGCGCAGCTTATGACTCTTTACGCTGAGCTGGTTGTACAGGAAACTGCACGGCAGGGCTGATGAGCGCCGTGCGGGCGCACAAAACAGCAGTATCATCCGACATCAGGCCATGAAAATAACACGCGTTAATTTTGAAAAAAGTGTCTACGCTGCAAAAGAGCTTCCCGTGCCCGGGCTTCCCGAAGTAGCATTTTCGGGGCGATCGAATGTCGGTAAGTCCTCTCTTATAAATGCGCTTCTTAACCGGCGCAACCTTGCCAGAACGAGCGGCACTCCGGGAAGAACGCAGTCGGTAAATTTTATATCGGTAAACAGCGCGTTTTATTTTGTCGATTTGCCGGGATACGGGTACGCCCGCGTTCCTGCTTCCGTCAAGCACGCATGGGCAGCGCTGATAGAGCGATATCTGCAGGACCGCCCTGCACTGCGCCTTGTGGTCATTATCGGCGATGCGCGACGAACACCCGAAGCCGAGGAAAGTGATTTCAGCCGGTGGCTCACAATGCGCGGCATACCGTATATGCTTGTTCTGACAAAAAGTGACAAGCTGAAAAAAAACCGGAAGACAGCCTCACTTCGCACCTGGCAGCAGCAGCTCGGCACGTGCGATGCAGTGCTGTTTTCGGCAAAAACCGGTGAGGGAAAAGCTGACGTGTGGAATGCGATAGCGGGCTATGTGGGGGGCTGATGTCTATATCGGACAGAAAGGAGGCTACCACGAGTACGGCAGCTTCTTGTTGATTGTAATGTGCTTTTTGTCGATCGTTATAAAGCTGCCGTTGACCAGCTCTTTCAGAATAATGCTTACCATTTCCCTTGATGACCCGATCATGTTTGCTATTTCCTGATGGGTCAGCTTTTCCAGCGTGTGGGTGCCGTTTTCCTGCTCTGCGGCAAGCTGGGCAAACAGGCGCGCGATCCTGCCGTACACATCGAGCAGCGCGAGGCTTTCGATTTTTTTATTGGCTTCCCGCAGCCGTCGTGTCAGCCCGGTGAGCAGGTTGTATGCAACCGGGTGCGAGGAGAAAATATCCATGAAGCTTTGCTTGGAAATTGTCAGCAGCTCGGTCTGCTCCTTGGTCATGACGCAGGCTGAGCGGGGCTCATTGTCAAGCAGCGCCATTTCACCAAAGTAATCACCCGCGCCGAGCACCGAGAGAATCACCTCCCTGCCCTCATCGTCGTTGATAATTACTTTTACCTTTCCGCTGCAGATAATATACAGTGAATCCGTTGTGTCCCCCTCGCTGACGAGAATCGTGTTGCGGGGGAATGTTTTCTTGTTGGCCGATTTTTCAAGCAGGGACAGCTCATCATCGGAAAGTCCGTTGAACAGGCTGATCTCTCGTAGTGATTGCATGTGCTGTTCCGATACACAATGAACGTTGTTTATAAATTATTAATAATCCTATAGATACACATTGTCAATACTATTTGTGCTGCCGGGGGGCTGCGCTCAGGAGGACTGCCGCAATAAATACAGAATTATTATGATGAGAATAAGCCACACCGGAATGGAGAGAAAAAATGCCCAGGAAATACCCTGAAACGATTTTATTCTCATATGAAGCGTTTTGTTTTCAAGAGCCCGCGCTATTCGCAGCTTTACATCCTGAAGATTGAACGGCTTTGTTACATAATCGTAGGCCCCCTCACGCATGGCCTCGACGGCTTTATTTATGTCCGGATAGCCGCTGAGCATCACAAACGCTGTTTCCTGATCGCGGGAGCGGATGTGCTTTAAAAGCTCGATGCCGTTCATGCCGGGCATGATGACGTCACACAGAATAATATCGAATTTGTTTTCTGCATACAGTTTCAGCGCCTGCTCTGCGTCCCCGGCAACCTGGACGCTGTAATTTTCATGTGCAAGAAATGATTTGAGCATACTGCGAATGTCGCTGTTGTCGTCTACAACGAGAATGTGTGCCAGTGGTCTCATGTGCGGCTCGAGTGCTGTCTGTGTATACATTCCGGTATTATATCGTACGGTGTGTATATACGTATATAATAGCAGAATAATGATTTTGGCAAACATAAAAATTGACTCCGCAGCACTAATGCGTCAGAAAGATATAGGATAATACTTTTCATATGTAGAAATAGTATGGTATATAGGTAAAATATATAATTTAAATTTTAGAAAAACCGATATCATCTTAAGCAATGGTATTGCAAAATTCACATAGATAGGAAATGTATTGCAAAAAAATGTATTATAATCTATGTAGTAATATATAAAATGACATTTTTGTTCTTAACGGGTTAATCATGGGGAATATAGTTTTATGAAAGAAAACTGGTCGCCTGAATTGCGGAGTCTTACAGAAATTGCCGAAATGAAAAGAATTTATACGGTAATAAACAGCTCGTTCAAAAAAGATCCGGTTGTCATTATGGGCACGAGCGCTGTAAGCGGCGAGGGAAAGACAACGATCACAGCTGGGCTCGCGGCAGCTGCTGCCATGCAGGGCGGAAAGCGAACCCTGGCCATGGATTTGAACTGGTATGCTCCGGCATTGCACAGGGCATTCGGCCTTCCCGCTGAGGACCGCCGGACAAATATCAGAGATGCCGCTCTTCAGGATTTAACCCGCAACAGCGGCCACGAGCACCTGGATATTCTTCCTGCGGTTCAGCATTCCGGTGTCGAAGGTGACGGGGAAAACCCTGTAAAGTTTGTCGATACTATGATTGCGCAGGCCCGTCAGCGCTATGATGTCATCGTTCTTGATACCTCAAAATTATTTCCCACAAACCGCAACATGATCGACCCGGTCGTTATCGCCGGAAAGGCCGACGGGGTTGTTCTGGTTGTCCTGGGCCGTGAGACGCCGCGCCAGCAGACAAAGCGGGCGAAGGTTATGCTCGAAACAGCAGGAGCGAATCTTATCGGTGTTGTAATGAACAATAAGTAGTAGGTGCCGGACCGTGTGTGTGCGCCGCCTGCCGGGAGGTGCAGCGCAGCAGATCGATTTTTTTGAGAAATAAACTGGTTAATAGTGATGGGTAAATCCCCGGGTCTGCCGCGGGGATTCACAGAGTTTGACATATGCGGGATTCTAATGATTTTGTCCGCATTGTGCTGTTCACTACATAGCTGGATTGCCCGGACGGAGAGGCTGTGTCGCAATTGATTGTTAAAAAAAGAGGCTTTCACATTTGGTCTACAATCAATTATTTTTGATTTTGAGGTGTTCGACCTATCCGAAAAATTCAGCTTTTTACCCTCAATTTGAATTACGACACAGCCTCCGGAGCCGGACAATGACAACAGGGTCAACAGCTCAGCACCAATCGTCATCACCCGGTTTGTCAACTGCTTTGAGGTATGTGTCATTAAATAAACATTAACAAAGAAACGGTACGGTGAACCTATGATATTTATGCTCAGACTGTACGCCCAGAAAGTGATGTCCATGAAGCTGTGGCTTCTTCCGGCGCTTGTGCCGCCGCTTATTTATCTTCTTGCCATGGCATCCGAGCCTGATGTTTTTACCGTGTACCAGGATATCGCGGTGCCGGAAGACCCTGCATATGCTGTAACCACCAGTCCGGTTGATTATGTTCCGCTTTCTGAGATAGTTGAGCATCCTGCGAATTTTTTTCTTGAGCGCTTTATTGTAAAAGAGCTGCACACCATCCTCTATCCTGATACGGCTTTTGATGCACAGGCCGAACCCCTTCGCTCAACGGTATATCCTGCGCAGAAAAATATGACGCTCGCCGGAATCGGCGATGATCGCGTACGGGTACGCTACCATGGGCCTGAGCGGGAAAAGGGCAGGATTTTAGTGAGCTACTTTTCCGGCAAGCTCATGAAAAAAGTGTCCGCCGGCATGAGGCGCAGGCGAATGCAGGAGGGCGAGGCAGGAGTTCACCAGCAGAAGCAGGCAGCAGGCGGCAGGGAAGACGTGGAGATCCTACACGCAAAGCCGCTTGTTGCGGAGCACACAGCTGTTTTCCGGACCAGTCGGATTGTTCCCGCGGCGGTGCTGTTCGGCATAACGCTGGCGATTATCCTGCTGTGGATTGCGATCCTAGAAAGCACCGACACCTCGCTGAAGTCTGAGCGTCAGGCTGCGCGGTATCTGGATCTGCCTGCAATCGGATCGCTGCCGAACCTTAACAAGCTGCCGCATCGTGCAGAGCATTGAGCGGGATCACTTCTCGCATACTCCGCGCGGCAGAGCGCAGTCAATCGGAATGTATATCAATAAGTAACAGATAATTCAGAAAGCGAACAGCAGCATGAAGGGTTCATCCGCACACAAGAAACACACGCGCCCC
The DNA here is from genome assembly GCA_964621615.1 of uncultured Thermodesulfobacteriota bacterium. Taxonomy (GTDB): domain Bacteria; phylum Desulfobacterota; class WTBG01; order CAIYCZ01; family CAIRTM01; genus CAZUMW01. Next base: position 19,416 of record CAZUMW010000049.1, on the reverse strand, counting down.
CGCGGCGCACGGCGTCTGCGGGCGCTCCGTTCCGCTGTGCTGTTGTGTGCCTTTTTGCTGTCAGGTGTCTCGCAGGCACATGCGCTGTATCATCTTACGTGGGATAAAAACAGCCCCTCAGACGGTGTTACCCATTATATTCTCTACTGGAAAAAAGTTTCGGACGATTCCTGGAACACAAGGGAAGTGGGAATCGATGACGCATGTAACGAAACGGCAACAACCTGCTCATGCCAGCTCAATCACCCGGATGACCCGGGCTATCCGCTGCCGCATGAGCCGGAGGGGACCTATATTTTCTCGCTCAGGGCCCGCAATGCTTCCGAGGACAGTACCAGTGCACTGTCGGAACAGATTTCCTACGTTTTCGGCAGCGGATCGACAACCTCGTCAGCGCAGACAACAACAAGCACCGTTCCCTCGGGGGCAACAACCGTTACAAGCTCTGCCCCTGCTTCCACGACAACCGTCGCAGCCGATGAAGGCAGCGCCGGCGAGGATGAAACATCTTCGGGCAGCGGCTCATCCTCCGGAGGTTCATCTTCCGGGGGATGCAGCGGCACGACAACGTCACTATATCAGCTCACCACGACAACTAGTGCGGTGATTACAACCTCATCCACCGTACCGGCAACGACGACTGTTTCAGAAGAAGAGGCGGAGGCTGACGCGGACGGCGACGGTATAGCAGATGATCTCGAAGCAGTGTATGGGACAGATCCCGCTCTTGCTGACACCGATAACGACGGTCTGTCAGACGGTGACGAGCTCGGGTTCTGGGGCACCAGGTTCGATGATGATCCGGACCGCGACGGACTGGTCAATATACGTGATTTTGACTCTGACAACGACGGCTTCCCCGACGGCCTTGAGCTGAGCCAGAATGCCGACCCGGCTGACGAGGGGTCTTTTCCGGCTCTTACGCAGCAGATTCTTGCGGGGCAGGGCGGGAGCACGGACGAGTCAGGTGCCATCAGGATTTTTGATGCGCAGAATGTGGTCACAGAGCACATGCATGCGCGTTCACGGGATGAGTCGCTTACGTTAAGCGGCAAAGATGTTGCGTCCCTGTTTATGATACACGTGAGCTGGCCGGAGTATAACGAGGCAAGCGGAGAGGTCCGGATTGCATCCGGGGATATCGACGGCGACAATAAAGATGAAATCATCGTGGGTCTGGGGCCTGTTGCCGGCGAGCCGGATCTTCCCGGCGGACGCTTTGCCGTGTATGATGATAACTATGCCTGCATGCTCTGGGGAACCATCGGCTGGCCTGAATACAATTCCCTGAATGGGGAATCATGGCCGGCGTGCGGAGACATAGATGCCGATGGAAGCGATGAGATTCTTATCGGCCTGGGTACCGGCGGGGCGGGAAAGATTGAAGTTTTTGATTTTGAGGGCTCTGAGCTCAGGCACAGGACATGGATTACAACCGGGTGGGCGGAGTATGAGGAAGCCATCGGGGAAGCACGCCCGGCCTGCGGCAATATCGATCTCGACCGCGCCGATGAGATCATTATCGGGCTTGGTCCCGTGGCGGGCATCTCCGGGCTCGAGGGCGGGCTGTTTGAAGTGCTTGATAATGATCTTGCCGTGCTCGAGTGGGGAAAGGTTGTGTGGGATGAGTATAATGACATGAACGGCGAGACCAGGCCGGCGTGCGGAGACATCGATGTGGATCTGCGCGATGAGATCGTCATCGGGCTGGGGGAAGGCGGTGACGGCAGGCTGGTTGCCTATGATTACACGCCGGATGATATCAGCGAAAAGCAGTGGATCCGGATAGGCTGGGATGAATACAGCTACAGTTATGGTGAAACGCGCCCCGCAGCCGGGAACGTCGATCTTGACTTCAATGATGAAATAATAGTCGGCCTGGGCCCGGGAGGCGACGGATGGATAGAGGCCTTTGACGGGGCGGTAAACCGGTATGAGCCTATTATGCGGGTGCAGCTTGTCTCAATGGATGATACGCTTCAAAGCGGTGCACGCTGGCCAGCCGTTAAGGGCATTTCCGCCAGAAATGTGTTGTTCCGCCGCATGCTTAAAAATATGATGCACACCATGTTCAAAAGCAGGTGAGCGGTCTGAAAGCGGCTGCAGCATATGCACGCGCATCCTGACCATAGGTTGAGGGAGTCGCAGGCTCGGACAACGCGAAGCGTGTCCGGCGATAATGCATAAAAAATCCCTCCCGGCCTCCCTTTGCGATAAAAGGGAGGAGACTACCTTGTTCCCCTCTTTGGAAAAGAGGGGTTAGGGGAGATTTTTTAACGATGGTACAATACCACGCAGTCGGGGCGGTGATGACAGTACGGGCAGAATGCCCCGGTTTGTCAACTGTTTTGAGTTATGTTTTTTTGCAGCCGCTTAGAGCGGCCCATTAATGACATCCCCCGCAGCAAGCTGCGTGGGGGTGTCCCGGCAATTGTTTTTATTTATTTACATACATTCCGCTTACCTCCGCACTGCCGTGCGAAGTATTCGCGAAACGGTTCCGATCACGCCTGCGGCTTTGCCCCAGGTTATGACTTCGGTACGTATGTTTTTTCGATAAAGATAGAGAAAGGCCGCACGGGTATAAACGATGGTTAATCTGCAGAACTGTACGGTGCTCGTAATTGAGGATGAGGAGCTTATGCGGCAGATGGTAACGTCATTTCTTGACAGGGAGGGCCTGCATGCCGATGCCGCCAATGATGCGGAAAAAGCCTTTGATTTAATCGGATCCCGGCAATATGACGTGGTGCTGGTCGATCTGCACCTTCCCTCTGTTTCGGGAATGGAGGTGATCAGGCATATTAAATCTGTTTCTCCCGATACCGAAATCATTGTTTTCACCGGTCAGCCCTCACTTGATACGGCGATCGATGCGGTCCATCAGAATGTATTTGATTATTTGTGCAAGCCGGTTGAATTGTCGGTCCTGCTGCGGCGCATCGGCCAGGCGGCCGAGCGGCGGTATCTGGTTCTGCAGAACAGAGAGCTCATCCGGCAGCTTGAAAAGGAGCGAAATGGGCTTCGTGATGAGGTTATTGCAACAAAGCAGGCCATTGAAAAGCACCTTTCCGATTCGCCCGATTTTATCGGTGAGAGTGCGGCCATAAACAGGGTCCGCCGCCTGATCGCCGAGGTGGCGCCATCCGACATGTCGGTGCTGATCCGCGGTGAAAGCGGCACGGGCAAAGATGTTGTTGCCCGGCTTATTCACGAGTGGTCAGGCCGCTCGCCCAAGGGGAAATATGTCAAGGTGAACTGCCCGGCCATTTCTGAAAACCTGATTGAATCGGAAATGTTCGGCCATGAAAAGGGCTCTTTTACCGGTGCGGTCAAGCGCAAGCCCGGCCGCTTTGAATTTGCTGCAGGGGGAACGGTTTTTCTGGATGAAATAGGCTCCATTCCGCCGTTTGTGCAGGCAAAGCTGCTCCAGGTCATCGAGCACAAACAATTTGTGCGGCTCGGTGGGCATGAAACCATTTCCGTTGATGTGCGAATAATATCAGCCACCAATGCAGATCTGGAAACGCTTATACAGCAGCACGCTTTTCGTCCGGATCTGTATTACCGCCTGGAGCAGTTCACGATTGTGCTGCCACCGCTTCGCGACAGACGCGAGGATATTCCGCTTCTGGTAAAACATTTTCTTGTCCAGCACTGCATGAAATACGCAAAGCCTACCATACACATACCGTCTGCAACGATGGCCAGGCTTGCCGCGTATTCATGGCCGGGCAATGTGCGGCAGCTGAAGGCCGTTATTGAGCGCTTTGCGTTGAATGAAGATGTCGATGAGCTTGAAGCCGCTGTGTCAGAGCCGAAAAAAGATCCCGCATCAGCCCGGAACAGCTCCGGCATGCTCGAGGAAAATGAAATACAGGCAATTGTCACCGCTCTTACCGAGGCCAATTGGAACAGGCGAAAGGCCGCCCGCCGGCTGGGCATCAGCTACAGCACCCTCAGAAGAAAAATAGACAAGCACAACATCACCCCCCTTCCGTTTTATCGCTGAGCACCTTTTCCGTATGCGTGTTCACCAAAAAGTGCTCAAAATGAGCACTTTTTGGTGAACAACATTACTCACATGTATCTACATGAGCACTTTTGGTGTTCACCCTCCGCAGACCGGGCCCATGTTATGCGTGCATAATAAGTGCATATAAAAGAAAGTTAACGCAATTACGGCCGTTTTATAATGTAAAAAAACGATAAATTAAATTGGGCATGTGTTATTAATTCATTAATTGGTGGCGTAAAAATCATATCGGCACACCATTTGCTCTTAATGGGTTATTCAATTTTTCCTGAAATGCTGGCTGTGACGTATCGTCAGCCCCGTTATTAACTTGATAGAACGCGGAATGCATTAATGAGACTTAAGGAACTTCTTGATTATGAGCTGCGCTGTTCTGAACGCTATTTACGCTTTATGAGTGTCGTTATGATTATTTGCGATGAGATGAAAACCTGTGAGCATATACGGCACCTCACGAGAAATTCTGATGAATCATTCATGTTCAAGGATGCAATCGGGGTTCTGATGAGCGAAACCGATATAAACGGATCGCTGAAAGCGGTAGAGCGCTTCAGATCCGGGCTGAACGGCCAGAACCTTCGGTTTGCGGTTGTTTCATACCCGCATGACGGATCAAATGCAACATCGCTGCTGGCAACGCTGCTGCAGCGGTTTGAAAAAGCAAAAACGGGGTTGCAGGGGGCGATTGTAGCAAGCGGCTGACAGAAGGAATTGTGTATACCTGCCTCGCAGCCGTCGCGTTAGCCGTTTATTAATTATTTGTCAGCAATAAAACAAACAATTTATTTTTATACATAAGGGGATGCAGCATGAGAAAGACAGCCGCTGCCTGCTGTGCCAGCTTGATTATATGCATGTGTTTCGCCGCGTGCGGGGGGCTGCCGCCGGTTCCCGAGGACGTGATGCGGCCGCCCGGGCCGGTGAAGGTCACCCTCGGACCCGGCGATGAGGTGGAAGTGAAATTCGCCTATGCTGAGCAGTTTAATGAACTGCAGAAAATCCGACCCGACGGCAGGATTTCGCTTCAGTTTGTCGGCGAGGTTATGGCGGCCGGCAAAACACCTGCCGAGCTGCGCTCCGAGCTTCAGACGCTGTTTTCATCACATCTGAAGCACCCGGAGCTCACCGTCATTATCCGGTCCTTTAACGAGCAGAAGGTGTACGTCGGCGGACAGGTGCTTGAACCCGGTATTATTCCTCTGGACAACCAGCTAAGTGTGCTTGAGGCGATTATGTCTGCCGGAGGCTTCGATTTGGAAAAAGCGAAAACAAAAAATGTAGTTGTTATTCGCCATCAGGATGGAACAAGAAAAGGGTATGCAATAAACCTTAAAAATTCATTAAAAGGTAATCAGGCCGATACGTTTTTGCTCCAGCCGCGTGATATTGTTTATGTGCCGCGCACAACCATTACCAAGCTCAATCAGTTCATGGAACAGTATTCAAATAAAATGGTGCCTGATATTGGTCTGACGTTCAGCCGTACGCTTGGCCGCACATCTTTCGGCTACGATACCGAATCTGATTGATACCAAAGGTTGTGTAAACGTGGTTGATGATTCATTAAAACATAAAGGGAACGCAATGCCTGAACCATATATAGAAGAAGAGGAGCAGTCATCGTTTTCCCTGCGTGACATTTACTTTGTGGTGTTCCGTCATAAGAAATGCATTGTCCTGCTGACGGCTTGCGGGATATTTGCCGCCTTGGGTGCGTTTTTGTTTCTGATGGTTCAGAAGAGCTATACATCTGAAGCGAAACTGCTCGTTCGGGTGGGGCGTGAAAGTGTTGCAGTAGACCGCTTAGCTGCCCCCGGGGAACCGCTCAGGAATCCGGCACCACGGTCTGAGGAGATTAATACAGAAATCGAGATACTGAAAAATATTGAGATCGCAAAAAATGTTGTTAATAAAATCGGTATCGATCAATTAATCATCTCACAGGGAGCAGATCCTGAAATTGTGAGAAACCCACATAAGCAGCTAAAAAATAAAATAAAAAATAATTTAAAAAAAATATTACGGTTGCCGGTTGAAATAAAAAAACCCGAAACCATTGAGAAAAACCTTCATGCCTATTTTGCAGGGTGTTTGCTGGAAAATCTGGATGCGCGACAAGTCAGGGGGACCAGCGTACTTTCTGTCTCGTTTACCTGGCAGGAACCTGTTATTGCCAAGAAAATATTGGAAAATTTCATATCATGCTTTTTAACCAGGCGCCAAGATTTGCATTTTACACAATCGTCATATGAGTTTCTGTTACTTCAGACCGACTCATTGAATCAGGAACTGAAGCAGACTGAAGAAAAAATCCGTGATATTAAAAAAGAGTATGGTTTTCTATTATCAGGGAACGTTGAGGAAGAAGAGTCAGGCAATTCGTCGTATCTGCTGACGATTGAGGAGCATATTAGCGATACCGAATCCGCCCTTGCAGCATCCAAAGCAAAACTTGCATACCTGCAGACCCGTTTGTCGACAATACCTGTAGCAGATGCGGAAGAGTCAATTGACACACCGCCGGTATCCGTGCCTGAGGAGGTCTACAGCCGATTATATGAGCTACGGCTTGAGGAGCAGCGGTTGCTTTCCACTTTTACCGAGCAAAGTGTTCCGGTCCAGGAAATACGGCGACAGATACAGGAGGTTGAAAAACTCGCGGCAATAAATTCCTCTTCAGGTGGTGGTGAAAGCAGTCGGTCGGTATATCTTTCAGGGCCGCTCAGGGAGCGGCTTACCGGGCAGTTAGCCGATGAGGAGGCGAACATAGAGGCTCTTGAAGCGCGGCTTCGTGTTTTGAGGGTGAGATTGACAGATATACAAAAGAAGGCCAGAAAACAAAATGATAAAGCCGTGGTGCTTGCTCAGCTTGAACGAAAGCGTGAAATAGAGGAATCTAATTTTAAAAAATACGCTGAAAGCCTCGAGCAGGCCCGCATCGATCAGGCGCTTAAACGAAATGAAATTTCAAACATCAGCATATCACAGGAACCGACGTCCCCGCTCAGGCCCGATGCATCAAAAGCACGGCTTGCGCTTCCTCTGGGGATAATCGGCGGTTTAGTTGGCGGGATAGCTCTGTCTTTTTTCTTCGAGACCCTTGATCACACGGTCAAGCGTCCTGAAGAAGTTAAAAAGACGCTCGGATCAACCTACCTTGTGTCAGTGCCACATTTCAATAATAAAAACGGCCTTATCCCTGATATTTCACGCCTGAAAAACCTCATTACACTCCCTGAAAAAAAACCCGTACAGGCGGGCTATGCTTCTGGCAATGGGGATATCAGTGAAGAAACGAGATCGTACTTTGAGACCCTGCTGCACCGGCTTCTTTTTTCAGGGCAAAAATATCAGGATATACCTCATGTAATTGGAGTGACCAGCTGCCGCTCAGGAGAAGGAGCAAGCACAGTTGCAACCAACCTGGCAGTTAACCTTGCACGGGTAGGAAAGGGAAGGATACTGCTTGCGGATATGAAGCTGCTCAAGTTTGATAAACATTCAAGCGCTATCATGCCGTTTCCGAATCTGGGGAACATGCTTGCGCTGCGCAAAGCTTCTCCGGACGGTTGCGATGGCACGAGTCAGAGAGCAGAACACGGCTATGATGAAATGCATATTATGCACTATGCTAACGGAAAAGCAGAATCGAACCAGATAGAGGATATTCAGGATTTCTGGAAGAAGGAATATGATTTTGTGGTAATGGATTTGCCTGCGATTCTTGATGATCCGTCAGTTACCACAATTGCCCGCCTTGCTGATGAAGTAATTGTTGTGGTGGAGTCGGAGCGTGAGCGTTCAGAAGTTATTACGACAGCTATTGAATCGATGAACAGTGCAAACGTAACTATTAAAGGGATTATACTTAACAAGCGCCGCTATTATATTCCCGATTGGCTTTATAAAACGCTCTAGGCATAAGCGCTCGAAGAAAAAGGAAACATAAAAGATGACAGCAGAGCAGAGAAGATATGAGCGGCTAAGAGCGAACGAAAACTCTTTTGCTGCATTTGCCAGGGAGCAGGAGCATATAACGGTCGGCAGCCTGGTTGATATCAGCGAAGGCGGACTTGCTTTTGAATATATAACTGAGCAGGAGGTAGAAAATATTTCACAAAAACGGGCCATTGATATTTTTGTACTGGGAAATATGTTTCATGTCCATAATATACCGTGCACGGTGGTGTATGACCGACCGGTTGAAACATCGTTTCTCAGGCGGTTTAAAACAAAAAGATGCGGGGTGCAGTTCAGCGAATGTGATGCAGCAAAGGCTGAGCAGATCAGATCTTTTCTTAATAATTATACAAAAGTTTAATAACACATCAGTATAACCGCAGGTATGTAGTAGGAACATACCTTTCCTATTGTTGAGTTGTAGTGGGGGATGCTATGAGTATGATATATTCCAAAAAAGAATTCGCGGAAAAATTTAACTGTGAGCGCGTCCGTGCAGACAGGACCGGTCAGGAATTTTCTCTGATTGTTTTTGAGCTGCAGTTTGCAAAGTTGAAGAGGAAGCGTGAAATGCTGGATTGGGAGGCAGTTGCTCACCTTATAAGAAACAGAATTCGCTGTTATGATGAGATTGGCTGGATTGAAAAAAATCGTTTCGGCGTCCTATTGCCTGGCACCTCGTATGCAGGGGCGCATAAGGTTGCGGACACCATTTGTTTTGAAATTATCCCTCAGACATTTAAATTTACATGCAATGTATTGACATATCCGTCACACTGGACATCATCAAAATGGGAGCAAAGCAATAATGATCATGAAGGCGACCATATCGATGCTCATTCATGGGCATCAGCAAATGAGAAACTGATTCGCACTACCGGTATAAATGAAATGAAGGGCATGCCGCTGTGGAAGCGCTGTCTGGATATTATTGTTGGCATTGCTGCAATGCTGATGCTGATGCCGGTTATGCTGGCCATAAGCATGTATATAAAAGCTGTGTCCCCCGGGCCGGTATTTTTTAGACAGCAGCGTGTCGGTTATCTCGGAAAAACTTTTACCTGCTGGAAGTTCAGGACAATGCATACCCACGCGGATGAAAGCTCGCACAACTCCTATTACCGGGAGCTGATGAACAGTTCGAAAAGCATGAAAAAGCTTGATGAGAAAGATCCCCGTATTATCCCGTTCGGTAAATTAATCCGCAAAACAGGCCTCGATGAGCTTCCGCAGCTTTTCAATGTAATTAGTGGAGAGATGAGCCTCATCGGACCGCGCCCCTGTATTCCGTATGAAGCTGAAGAATATCGTCTGTGGCAGCGGCGCAGGTTCGACGCCGTGCCAGGCCTTACCGGGCTCTGGCAGGTGAGCGGTAAAAACAAAACCACCTTTGACGATATGATGCGCTATGACATACGCTACTCGGCAAAAAAATCATTTTTTATGGATCTCGTCATACTTGTTAAGACAATACCGGCTATTATAGCACAGGCAACAGATAAGTGAGCTCACCGCGTACGGATCGGGTCCTGCAGCAGGTGCATAAATTGATATTTTAGATTGAGCCGCTTCTTTTTCACTAACGGCGCGTGTTTTTTTTGTTATTTTAGGTAACCGATCATTTTTATTTGAGGTGCATACATCTATGGATACTACAGTGACTCTTGGGGTTATCGGGTGCGGCTATTGGGGGCCAAACCTTATTAGAAATTTCAATTCTCTTAATGAATGTTGTATTAAGCGCATATGTGATAAGAGCACTGAGCGGCTTAATCACATGAAAAGTATTTATCGTGATGTCGAAGTTACAACAGACACTGGTGATATTTTTAATGATCCGGATATTGATGCGGTTGTTATTGCAACTCCGGTAAACTTTCACTATGCGCTTGCAGAGCAGAGCCTGCTGCAGGGCAAGCATACCTTTGTTGAAAAGCCGCTTGCATCATCAGTTGCCGAGTGCGGCAGGCTGGTGCAGCTTGCAGATGAAAAAAAGCTGACCCTTATGACCGGACATACATTTGTTTTCTCCTCGCCGATTCGAAAGATCAAGGAGATACTTGCTTCCGGTGAAATCGGTGAATTGCTGTACATCAATTCAAGACGCCTAAACCTTGGCCTTTTCCAGAAGGATATTAATGTTGCCTGGGATCTTGCACCGCATGATATTTCAATCGTGTTATATCTGCTCGGCGCATTGCCGATCTCTGTAAACTGCTATGGGCGGGCTCATGTAAACCCCGGCATCGAGGATGTGACGAATATGATATTAAATTTTCCTAACGGGAAGTTTGTATCAATCCAAAGCAGCTGGCTTGATCCGCAGAAGGTAAGAGAGATGAAATTTGTCGGCAGCAAAAAAATGATAGTATATGACGATACAGAGCCCCTGGAAAAAATTAAAGTGTATGACAAGCATGTTGAGGCTCCCCCGCATTATGATACATTTGCAGAGTTTCACTATTCATATCATTATGGAGATATGTATAGCCCCTACATCCAGCAGGTTGAGCCTCTCAAAACGGAAGCGCAGCATTTTCTTTCATGTATAAATGATGGAGGTAAGCCGTTGTCATCAGGGATTGAAGGTATGCAGGTTGTTCAGGTGCTTGAGGCTTCTTTGCAATCCCTAAAGCAGAGCGGTGCATGCATCGAAATAAATCACAATGGCGATGATTATATACAGTATGTGAAGCAGGTTCAGGTTGGATGTGTCAATAAAAATTGAATATGCTATCTTTGATGATCTGATTGCAGCAATGTGAAAAGGGAAGTATTTTGTAGTAATTTGATGATTTCTGATGTTGTTTTTAATATCATAATCGGCATAGCAGCTTGATGTAAGAGCACCCGGGGTAAAGGCGGGTGCTTTTTTTAAAAAAACAGAAGCACAAAAAGATGTATGTATGGAAAAAGAACCAATGGCATGCCGTATTTCACCTGATGTCATACTGGGTAGGGATGTGCAGATTGTTGATTTTGTTAATCTGTACGGCTGCCGAATAGGTCATTCGACAAAAATAGGAACGTTTGTGGAAATTCAGAAAAACGTTACCATCGGAGCGAGGTGTAAAATTTCCAGCCATACGTTCATTTGTGAGGGAGTCACTATCGAGGACTGCGTGTTTGTTGGACACAATGTTACTTTTGTCAATGATTTATACCCTCGCGCAGCGACACCGGATGGTGAGCTGAAGACTGCTGATGATTGGTCCTGCACGCCGACTCATATTAAAAATGGCGCGGCAATCGGTTCAGGAGCAACAATTTTGTGCGGTGTAACAATAGGAGAAAATGCCATTGTCGGGGCGGGAAGTGTGGTTGTCAGGGATGTACCGCCTGATACGATTGTAGCGGGCAACCCAGCAGAGATGAAAGGACCGATAAAGGATAAATAGAGAATGAATGAGAAATTTCGAAGCAGAATCGAGAACAAAAAGCTGACCATTGGTATCATCGGCATGGGGTATGTCGGACTCCCCCTTGTGCTGGCGTTTGCCGAAAAAGGATTTAAAACAATAGGCTTTGATACTGATGAGCTGAAGATCCAAAAACTCGGAAGCGGCATAACCTATATTAATCATATTTCTTCATCTGAGATTGCAGCGCTCAACAATTCGGGTTGTTTCACTGCCACACGAGACTTCTCACGGTTAAGTGATGTTGATGTAATTATCGTGTGCGTACCCACTCCGCTGTCGCCTCAGCGGGAACCCGATATGTCCTACGTCATAGCCACAGCGCAGACAATAACCCGGTATCTGAAAAAAGAGCATCTTATTATTCTGGAATCAACAACCTATCCCGGCACAACGCAGGATGTGCTTCGTCCGGAGCTGGAAAAAGGAGGGCTTACCTGTGGCACGGATTTTTTTCTTGCGTATTCCCCCGAGCGTGAAGATCCCGGCAACAAGAGCTTCAATGCCCGGAATATACCCAAGGTTATCGGTTCGGACAGCAGTGAAGGGTTGCAGCGTGCGGATGCCGTATATTCGCTTATAGTTGCAGAGACGGTTCCTGTTTCCTCAACACCTACTGCCGAGGCTGTTAAGCTGACGGAAAATATTTTCCGGTCGGTCAATATAGCCCTGGTGAACGAGCTGAAGATCATTTATGGAAAAATGGGAATCGATATATGGGAAGTTATCGACGCTGCAAAAACAAAGCCATTCGGGTACATGCCGTTTTATCCCGGCCCGGGACTTGGCGGTCACTGTATTCCGATCGATCCATTTTATCTTACCTGGAAGGCCCGCGAGTTTGAAAGTACCACCCGGTTTATCGAGCTTGCCGGTGAGATAAATGTTTCAATGCCGGGATATGTTGTCAATAAATTGACCGAAGCGTTAAACGAGCGTGAAAAAGCGCTGAAAAATGCATCGGTTCTGGTTGTCGGACTTTCCTATAAGCCCGATGTCGATGATGTGCGGGAAAGCCCGTCTTTGAAACTGCTTGAGCTGCTCATTAAAAAGGGTGCGCGCGTTGCCTATCATGATCCATATGTTCCTCGCATGAAAAAGACCCGCCAATACGGTATGCTGCTTGATATGCAAAGCATTTCGCTTGACCGGGATACATTAAAAAAATATGACGCCGTTATTATATCGACTGCGCACAGCGCGATTGATTATCAAATGCTGGTTGAGCATGCCCGGCTTGTTATTGATACGAGAAATGCTACAAAAGATTTTCCTGCCCCGCAGGGTAACATAATAAAAGCCTGACAACAATGATTCCGAACTGAAGATTCGGTTTAGGAAAAGGTATGGGATATTGTCCCCCGGCAGTTGCAGATTCCGAAAAGGCGTCTGTAACTGAGACAGCGAAGCTGTGCCGGTTGTTTATTTCAAATGGATATCAAGGCATATCTTTTCATGTGGCTTTCCGACCGAATGAGCTCATGATCATAATCGGCTATGAAAAAGGAAAGAAATACGATCACTGTAATGAACCGATACAATAGATGGGAGAATTTATGAAGGTACCGTTTCTCGATCTTAAAATGCACACCGAACCGCTGTCCAATGAGCTGAATGAAGCTATGCAGAAGGTAATTGAAAAAACGGCATTCGCAGGGGGGCCATTTGTTACGGCATTTGAAGAACATTTCGCCGAATATTGTCAATGCAGTTACGCGGTGGGTGTAGGAAGCGGAACTGAAGCTTTGTGGGCAGCGCTCATAGGGCTTGGGGTTGGACCGGAAGATGAAGTGATTACGGTTCCGAATTCCTTTATCGCAACCGCAGAGGCGATCACCTATTGCGGCGCCCGTCCAGTTTTTGTCGATATCGACGAGAAGTTGTGTACTATGGATCCTTTGCTGCTTGAGCGGGCTATTACTTCGAAGACGAAAGCAGTTATCCCTGTCCATCTATTCGGTCAGCCTGCAGATATGGACCCAGTCATAGATATTGCCAGGAAGCACGGTTTGGTTGTTATTGAAGATGCCTGTCAGGCCCATGGTGCGGAGTACAAGGGGAAGCGCGCTGGCTCGTTGGGGGATGCGGGCTGCTTCAGCTTCTATCCCGGTAAAAATCTGGGAGCGTTCGGAGAAGCGGGCGCGGTAGTGACAAATAATCAGGAATACGCAGACAGGATAAAAGTTTTTCGCGACCATGGGCAGTCAAAAAAGTATTACCACGACATGGTCGGCTGGAATGCCCGTATGGACGGGCTGCAGGCTGCCGTGCTTGAGGTGAAACTGAAGTATCTTGATGAGTGGAATGAGGCACGGAGAAAGAACGCATGTTTATATGACAACCTTTTCAGCGGCCTCGATGCAATAAAAACTCCAAGAGAGGCAGAATACGCAAAGCATGTGTATCATTTATACCCGATTCGAACAGAAAGCCGGGATTATATGCTGTCCGGCCTTAAAGAAAAAGATATTTTTTGCGGCATACACTACCCTGTTCCGCTTCATTTGACCGGTGCATATTCCGGTCTGGGCTATAAAAAGGGGGATTTTCCGGTTGCCGAAAAAATTGCCGATGAACTGCTGTCGCTTCCTCTTTTTCCGGAACTGACCGATACTCAGATTCATTATGTTGCGGATATGGTAAAAGTATTAGTTGATTCTCAGTGAGCATTTTTAATTGGGAAGAACAATATAATAATCCAATGTGAGGTGATAGATGACAGATATTAAACAAAAGTTACGCCGGTTTATCCTGATGAATTTTCTTTTTACAGAAAATGATGATGCGCTACGCGATGATGTCTCTTTTCTTGAGACAGGCATAATAGACTCGACAGGGATTCTTGAGATAATCGAATTTATCGGCGATGAATTTCAGGTTACTGTTGAAGATGATGAACTTGTGCCGGAAAATCTTGACAGTATTAACAATTTGACGAACTTTATTCAAAAGAAAACAGCTTCTGTATCCTCATCGTGCTGCAATATTAACTGATAAACCCATCGTAACGACCATTGCGTATGGATGTTCTTGTGTGATGGTGCGTCTTGAGAAGTTCCGCGAAGATTCAGTAGAATATAAAGAACCTTATATCTGGAACAGCTACTATCCGAATCCATGAATGTGCAAGATTATCTTTATCGTGCTGCTGATCGCTATCCAGGCAAGGAAGCGGTTGTCCAGACAAATAAACGAATGACCTATGGGGAGGTACTGCACAGTGCCGCCGGCCTTGCGGGCTGGCTGATTGATGAGCAGGTAAACCCAGGCGATCGGGTTGCCATACTGACAGACGACCCTTCTGATTATATCGTTTCATATTTTGGTATTCTTATTGCTGGCGGAACGGTCGTTGCGTTGAATACCCAGACAACCGCCCGTGATATTCGGTATGTGTGTAACCATAGCGGTGCAAGCTTTATCATAACTCATCTTAAATTTTCAAGACATATCGCGGAAGCCGCCCAAAAACTTGAAAGTGTACAATCTATAGCGCTTCGTAATAGTAACAAAGATGCAGCCCAAAGGATTCCGGTACGCTGTGTAGATTTTGCTGAAATAGTTGAATCGATGCAGCAGGGCTTAAATAGAGAAAAGCAGATATCAGTAACGCGCAATAAAGAGGATATGGCGCAGATTATTTATACCTCGGGAACAACCGGACGACCTAAAGGGGTTATGCTTTCGCATGCAAATTTAATGGCCAATACCGATTCCATAATGAAGTATCTCAAAATCGGTCCGGAAGAACGGCACATGGTTGTCCTTCCGTTTTTTTACTCATTCGGCAATTCTGTTTTGCTGACGCATTTTGCTGCGGGAGCGACGCTGGTGGTTAATCAGAGTTTCATGTATCCGAAGGTTGTTCTGGATATGATGCAGCAGGAAAAGGTTACCGGATTGTCCGGTGTTCCGTCAACATATGCAATACTGTTAAACCGTTCGCCGTTGCGTAAATATCAATTCCCTGATCTACGGTATCTGGCACAGGCGGGCGGTCCTATGCCGCATGCCTGTGCACTTGAGCTGAAAAAAATTCTGCCCTCTGTAGATATTTATATCATGTATGGTCAGACCGAAGCTTCGGCCCGGCTTTCGTATTTGCCTCCGGAATACCTTATTCGTAAAACAGGATCGATAGGAAAGGCGATACCTGGTGTTACTCTTGCCGTGCTGAATAAGGAGGCTCATCCGGTACATCCCGGGGAGACGGGGGAAATAGTCGCCCGGGGGGACAATATAATGACCGGATACTGGAGGGATCCTGATGAAACAGCAAAAGTTATTAAAAACGGTTTTCTCTGGACGGGGGATCTTGCAAAAACGGATGAAGAAGGCTTTCTGTATATTGTCAGCAGAAAAAGCGACATGATTAAAAGCGGTGCACACCGGATCGGTCCCAGGGAGATAGAAGAGGTGATACTTGAACAGGGCCATGCACATGAAGCAGCCGCTTTCGGTATTCCGGACGATATTCTCGGCGAAGAAATTGCGGTGGCAATAGTGCTGAAAACGGATACAGCCGTTACCGATAAAGATATCCTTGCACACTGTAAAAAGAACCTTCCGGCCTACAAAATCCCCCACCGGGTATTTTTTATGAACGAATTGCCCAAGACAGCAAGCGGTAAAGTGAAAAAAAATGAACTGAAAGAAAAAATCTTAAATTAGATAGATGGAGAAACAAGATGACACGCTGTACACAATGTGTTTTGCCTGAAACATTTCCCGGTATTTCGTTTGACGAACATGGTGTCTGTAATTTTTGCCGGAATTACCGGAACGATAATGCCGGTGAAAACAAAAAAAAGAAATATGAGGAAAAATTTTTAAAGCTGCTGAACGAACACAGCAAAAACACAACCTATGATCTGATTATGGCCTATAGCGGCGGAAAGGACAGCACCTATACGCTGGATATTTTTGTCAGCAAATACGGTCTCAATGCGCTTGCACTTACATTTGACAACAGCTTTATTTCCGAAAAGTCTTTTGTGAATATCCGGAACGTGTGTGAATCCCTTGGTGTCGATCATATGATGGTACGGCCTGACCCAAATATGCTGAAGAAAATCTTCAGCACGGCAGCATGTGAAGAGCTCTACTCCCACAAGACCCTTGAACGAGCCAGCACAATCTGTACAAGCTGTATCGGACTGGTTAAATCAGTTGTTCTGCGTACAGCCGTTGAGAAAGGAATACCGTTTGTCGGGTTCGGATGGTCTCCAGGCCAGGCGCCTATTCAGGCATCGGTAATGAAAACCAATGCAGCTCTTATGAAAACGACCCAGCAGGCCATATATGAACCACTTCACAGAATTGCCGGCGATGATATTAATCCGTTTTTTCTTTTTGAAGAACATTTTGATCACACCGAACGCTTTCCGTGGAATATTCATCCGCTTGCTTTCAATCATTATGATGAAGAAAAAATAGTAGAAAGAAACAAAATCCTTGGGTGGGAAAAACCGGAAGATACCGATGCAAATTCTACAAATTGCCTGTTAAACGCGTTTGCCAATCAGGTCCATAAAGACCGCTATGCATTTCATCCGTATGTATGGGAACTGGCAAACATGGTGAGAAGCGGTTCCATGGATCGGCAATTCGCCCTTGTAAAAATTGAGGAGCCGGAAAACCCCGCAATTGTGAATTATGCCAGGACAAAATTGGGCATGTAACAGCGTGTTTTTTTTAAAGATCTTTTTTGCGGATAACGGGAACCGGTATGAACACGGATAGCTACCTGAATAGAATTTTTATTGCAAACAGACGGTGCAGCCTGTGTGTGCCGGTACTGTTATTGATTTTATTTTGCACCTGTCCCACTGTGTCGGCATTTAACAGCGGTTATCCGGTAACCGTTGAACGAATAGTGCCTGATTCGGTTGTTCCGGGGGAAACCTTTTTGGTTTTGCTGACCGTAACTTTTGATGAATCTGCTCCTGAAAGCCTGCGGGGATTTTTCTTCACTGAACATCTTGATGCACGATTAACACTTAACGAAACAGAAGCTGTTTGTGATGAAGAAGCTTTAGAAATACTGATTGAAACAGGAGCATTGGGTGAGGTTTATGAGAACGCTTTCCCTCTTAGATATGTGTTTGAGAAACCCCCTGCATTTTTAGAAAATATAGCCTTCGAACCCGGCCGGGAATATATTCTCTCTTATACACTTACTGTTCCCGACGATGCGCAGCCGGGAGGCCGATACCGGTTTTTTGGATACAACTGGGCTGGGCGTACAGAACAAAGCGGCGAAGCAGCATTCGGTTATGAATCGGATCCTGAAACGGTTTTGGATATTGTATCAGAAGATACGATTGTTGTTGGGGAATACGCCTATCCCTCTATACCCCAGGGAATTGAGGCTGCAATGAGTGGAGGAAAGATACATGTGTTAAACGGTTTGTACGACAGCTTTACCGTTCCCGTAACTCGTACCGGTCTGACGATCCAGGCAGCCTCGGGTGCGAATCCGGTTATACGGGGAGAGCCTGTCGATTGCGGTGATGAAGGGGGGAAACAAAAAGCTGCGATATGTATCAACGCAGATAATACATCGATACGCGGTTTTACTATCGGATCGGTGACTGAAACCCGCTATGACAGTAGTGTTTTTGTTAACTCGGCAGCGGGGATTTTTTTAAATTATAACAACATTATCAATGCCGACGGATACGCCTTAACTGTTAGAGGGGATACCCTGTGTGCAAATGCACAGAATAACTGGTGGGGATCAACAAGCGAAAGTTTCGTCAGTACAGAGGTAACGGGCTGTGCGGTCTATGATCCCGTTCTGTTAACAGGTTTCCAGGGAGACATTTCAACCCGTTTTTGTGATAATGAAAACATCAGCATAGATCTTCTCTCTCATATCGGTATGGGGGTCGATATCACCGGTACGGCAACCATGACGTTCGCCTGCTTTGCAGGAATGCCAACGGATGAAAACGGTGTTTTCAAGACCGATGAAACCGTTTTTTTTGATGTGTTTGTTCCGGGGACTCAAGCACTTGGTGAAATCAAAATATCATTATGCAGCGGTGTAGATGAAAACAGTCTGTTTCGCTGGTTTGACGGCTCGGGATGGAAGGAACCTGTTCCGGGACCGCTGTATGAAAACGGATGTCTTGGTTTTTCAGTCGACAATACATCCTCGCCTTCACTTCTTGACCTTGGCGGCACCATGTTCGGCATCGGACCGGCGCTGAAAGTTCCCGTAGTGACAACAACAGTATCCATTACGGACGATGGAAACGGGGGAGGGGGAAGCGGTGGCGGTGGCGGTTCTGTCACCACGACGACCACAACCGGCATCCCAGCAGAGTCAACGACAACTATAACATCGCTAACAACTTCAACAACTCTGCCGTCAACAACGACAACAACCGCTTCAAAGCCTCCGCCGATATCCATTGTTTCCGAACCTGTTTCTGATGCGTTTGTCGGTAAAGAATATGCTTATCAGGTGGTTATAGAAAGCATGACTGAAAATGCATTGTTTGCTTTAAAGGATCACCCCGATGGAATGATCATCGACCGGTCAAACGGTTTGATTACCTGGACGCCCGAAATCCGCCAGATTGGCGAGCATACTGTCGGTATTGACGTTACCGATCAGGGCGGTGCCGCGGCAGAACAAAGCTTTACAATAAGGGTCAAAATGACCCCTGCCTGCCCTGCTGAAAATCTCCTTGGCAATAATGAGAACAAGGCATTGGAAGTGTTGAGGCAGTACCGGGATGAGCGGCTTGTGCACACCGCGTCAGGACGTTATTTGATAAACCTTTATTATACATATGCATCAGAGCTGATTTCCGTTATCGAGTCACATCCGGATATTCGCAAAAAAGTTAAAGAGCTTGTCATGGTATTTATTCCGGTTATCAGCAAGGCGTTAAACGGTGGAGATTAGGTTCTTGACAATAAAGTGTTAAAATTTGAATCCCTTGGGGTTGTATTCCCCGCCGCTTGCGGCGTAAATGGGGAAATGAGCGA
>CAZUMW010000048.1:0-32950 GCA_964621615.1 uncultured Thermodesulfobacteriota bacterium | reverse complement strand
TCGCCAATTGTCTTTGTTTTAATACCCCGCTGCTTGCGGCGGGGTAGTTTATTATCAAAATGCGGACAAAATCTTTAGCATTCCCGCATATGTCACACTCCGGGAGTCCTCAGGCAAGCCCGTGTTTTAAACTTGATTATTATTTTTTCCAACTGAAACGAGGATTCCGCATTTATATATAATCAAAACCCGCTGACAAAAACTTTTTTTTGAGGATATGACAAATGGACTTCAGCACTGACATTCTGGCAATACATCCTGAAAAAGAAACAGAAAAGCTTAAAGACTTTGTCGCAGACCAGGTAAAACGTGTATATAGAAGAAAAGGTATTATCGTGGGATTGAGCGGCGGCATCGACTCCGCGGTAATGAGTGCTGTAGCAGTCCATGCTGTTGGAAAAGATAATGTACTCGGCCTTATTCTTCCGGAAAAAGAATCAAATCCGGTAAGCAAACAATATGCGGCAAAACATGCAGAAGCGCTGGGCATAGCATACCGTGAAATAGACATTACCCCCACAGTCGACAGCGTGGGTAGTTATACATTTCGTGATGAATTTATAAAAAAACTTGTACCCGAATACACCCCTGATTGTACGTACAATATTACCCTCCCCACAGATCTGCTTGAGCGTGACGCCTACAATGTGTATAACCTGCAGGTGAAGCTGCCGGACGGAACAATAAAAAAGAAACGCCTCAAAACCGATGATTTCCGAATCATCACCGCTTTTGCCAGCATAAAAATCCGCGCCCGAATGATACATCTGTACTGGGAGGCGGAATGCAATAACCTGGTTGTTGCCGGCACAACCAATAAAACAGAAACCCTGCTCGGAGATTTCTGTAAATACGGTGACGGCGGTACGGACACAGAAGCCCTTGCCCATCTCTATAAGGCACAGATTTATCAGCTTGCAGAACACCTTAATGTTATCCCGGAAATAATAGACCGCACACCGAGTCCCGACACGTTCAGCCTGCCGGTAAGCGATCAGGAATTTTTCTTCCGGATCCCTTTTGACCGGATTGATTTACTGCTCTACGCATGGGAACATCAGATACCGCCATCCAATACCGCCCGGGTGCTCGATCTGCCGGAGGATGCTGTAAACCGCGCATTCCGTGATTTCACCACAAAAAATCGTTCAACCACACATCTGCGTGATTTACCGTATGCGTTGGCCTGATATGTAAACGTTTTCTCCCATTATGAGTTAATTCACAACGCAACACCATTTTTGATATTCAATGAAACAATATTGTTTTGTCCTTTTGATTGTGATGCTTGCAGGAACACTCACTTCCTGCAAATCACCCCCGCTGGTTACCATCAGCAGTCCAGCCGATAATGAAACATTTCCTGAAGATGCTGCTATACTTTTTGCAGGAAATGCAACCGATCCTGAAGACGGCATACTGACCGGAGATTCTCTGATATGGACCTCTAACAGAGCAGGCACAATCGGTACCGGCACCACGTTCTTCAAAAATAATCTTTATACAGGATCGCACACCATCACCCTCCGGGCTACCGATTCCGAGGGAAACACAGCAGCAGACAGCATCCGGATATCCATCAGCATCGGCAATGCCAATAAAGCTCCTCAAGTTATCATACTATCGCCCGAAGACCGCACATACTATGCCCCCGGTGAACGAATCACTTTCGCCGGAACCGCTGAAGATCCGGAGGACGGATCCCTGACTGGAGACAGTCTTCTCTGGTCATCTGATGCTGACGGCATGATCGGCTGCGGACCATCTGTAACAAGCGATAACCTGACAGATGGACCACATTCCATTTCCTTGACAGTCACAGATTCACAGGGCGCACAGGGTGTGGATACTGTTATCATATATGTCGGCAATACTGCCCCGACTGTTAAAATTGTGCGACCCTTGTATGGAGACTTTTACTATATCGGAGACACCATTACGTTTGCCGGAACCGCAACCGATCCCGAAGAAGGGGATTTAACAAAAGCCTCACTGACGTGGAAAACTGATATCGATGGTTTTATCGGCACCGGTATATTATTTACGAAAAACGATCTGTCATACGGTCTGCACCATCTCACACTGACAGCCACAGATTCCCGCGGAGCGATGAGTTCTGATACAATCTCATTATCCGTTAAAGACCCGAACCAGCCTGTCAACTCCGGCTATGATATCGCCACCGACCATACCGCCACAGATATCACCGTAATCCCTGAGCAGTGGATCGTGCGGGCAAAAAACGAATTCCGCATCGCTTTCGGTCATTCCTCATACGGCGGGCAGATTATCACCGGTATGCAGCTTCTCTCCGACAACAATACCCTGTACTCTTTTAACCGCGACGGCGATGCAGGCGCCCTTTCTCTGCATGACACCGAACCCGCCGGCGATCTGGGAGATAACGGCAGCCTTACCTGGAGAAGCAGAACAGCTCTTATGCTGGATAACGAAACCTGTGACCGCAACCTGGTAATCTGGTCATGGGGCAGCGGTGTCAGCGATAATGACCGTGAAGATATTCAAACCTATCTCGATGCCATGAATTCGCTCGAACAGGAATATCCGGATGTTGCATTTGTGTATATGACCGGACACGTTGACGGAACCGGTGAGAACGGCAATCTGCACGAGCGAAACGAACAAATCAGAAACTACTGCAGAATGCACGGTAAAATACTGTTTGATTTTGCTGCCATCGAAAGCTACGATCCGGACGGAAACTATTTTCTCGACCGTGAGGCGGATGCCGACTGCAGCTACACTGGAGGGAATTGGGCTGATGAGTGGTGTGATTCCAATCCAGGACAGTGCGTATCATGCACCTGCTTTAATACGCGGTGCCTCAATTGCCAACTCAAAGGTAAAGCTTTCTGGTGGATGCTTGCGCGATTGGCGGGATGGTCCGGAATGTAATAATAAAACAAAGACAATTGGCGACCTTGATACA
This sequence comes from uncultured Thermodesulfobacteriota bacterium, assembly GCA_964621615.1. Classification (GTDB taxonomy): domain Bacteria; phylum Desulfobacterota; class WTBG01; order CAIYCZ01; family CAIRTM01; genus CAZUMW01. The sequence goes on along the minus strand of CAZUMW010000048.1, from coordinate 30,000 downwards.
ATTTATGGTATTTCTGTCCCTGTTTTTTTACATAGTTTCCGATTGTACTTTCATTACCTTGTCTTCCAACGGTATTCGCGAAATATCCATCGGTCCAAAACTCGCCCCCCCATAATTTCTTTCTCACCTGGGGGCAACGTGCAAAAACTTCTCGCGCTGTAATGCTTTTGATAATTGTTACAATTTTGGTCACTGAATATGTTGGCACCGTCTGCAATAAAAAATGTATATGATCCTTATCTGAACCAATCTCTAAAAATTTTACCTGATATCGTTTCTCGATCTCCAAACAAACTTCCTTCACTACGCTATCTACATCTTCATCAAATACTACACGCCTGTACTTTGCTGGAAAAACCACATGGTAAATCAATACTGTTACATTATGACTCTTGTGTATGTATTCGCTCATTTCCCCATTTTACGCCGCAAGCGGCGGGGAATACAACCCCAAGGGATTCAAAGTCCGGGAAACATGCGCGGCACCGCATTTATCGGCCCATGCAGGGATGACACTCCATACATGTCTATATCTTCAAGCTGATAATAATATGTTTTTCTATTTTTGACTCCAGTATCAACGAAACTGTAATCAGCACCGCTTACAGGTGATCCCTCAGCCGGTATAATTTTATCATTGATTTTAATATACGGTCCATCTTTTGATTCAGCACGATAAATATTAAAACCAAAGTTATCGATTTCAGATACCGTCTTCCATGCAAGCCGGACTTCTTTAAAGGCCGGATATGAAGAGAAAGAGGACATTTCTACAAGTGTGTACTCGCAAATTGCATACACACTCGCTGTGCTGATTTCACCATTTATGAATGTATCATAATCGTCAGCAACTGACAGTATCCCCTCCACATCTGAATCCTGTCCGATAACCGTAGAGTCAACCGGAATCACTCCGGTGTCCTGTGATATGTCGCAATTGACGATTTCACCGTTTGCATTCAGCTTGAGCATCCATATATCATCCTGATTCCCGAAACCGAATGACGATGTTGTAGCGGCAACAATATAGCCCCCGTCTGATGTCTGCTGTATTGATCTGCATTCCTCAAAGTCAGGGCCCCCATAGGTTTTTTGCCATTGTATACTACCTTTTTCATCAAGCTTCACGATCCAGCAGTCATGCCCGACCGTTCCATAGGTTCCCTCGACATATCCCGCCGCGACATATCCGCCGTCTTCGGTGTGATCTATAGACAGCACAAACTCGTGATTCTCTCCGCCATATGTTTTCTGCCATTCGATCGCCCCGTTTTCATCAAGCTTAATGAGCCAGTAATCGGCAGAATAATTACCACCATGCAGCGCAACGGTCAGACCTGATATAATGTAGCCATCCGGGTTATTCTGGCTATCGAATATTTGCTGAACTGCAGTCCCCGTCTCAGGATACAGTGAGGTACCGAATATTTTCTGCCAGCACACGTCACCGCTCTCATTAATTTTGAGCACCCACATATCGCCGAAATCTTCGACATAGCCTGTTACAATATAATCTAAGGTCGGGTTGCCGCTTGCATCAAATATCTGCTGAATGCAGCGGGCATTATCCAGTCTGCTCGATTGATATGTAATATCTTTTTCCACGGTACCGTCTTCATACAGTTTCAGCGTCCACATATCACGCACTGTTTCACCTGCTTCGCTGTACTCGCGGAAACCCGCAACAATAAAGCCGCTGGTGCTGCCATCGGTATTAAATGTCTGAATAAGGGTATGGGCATAGTCGTTTGTTGTATCTTCACCATATCTTTTCTGCCATACAATATCTCCCTGTTCGTCAAGGCGAAGAACCCACATATCAAGATTGTCATTGTCCGGGTCTTCGTCATTGTTTGCTGAGCCGAATGAATCACTGATACCGGCAACAATATAGCCGCTGGTCATACCGCTTGAATCAAAAGTCTGTCGTATCGTGCGCGCCATCTCATTTTTAGTGCCGCCGTATGTCTTTTCCCACAGCACATCGCCGTTGGCGTCAAGCTTCAGTATCCATACGTCCCAACCCGAAACACCGAAGGATTCAGTATACCCTGTTACTATAAACCCACCATCGGCTGTCTGCTGGGTACAAAACGCATATTCATCGTTATTGCCGCCGTATGTTTTTGCCCAGTATTGTGCGCTGTAGCTGACAGGTGCAGATATACCGATAAAAAATAACGTTGAAATCAACGCAAAAAGAATTTTTTTCATAATCGTTTTCCTATTAAAGGGTAAATCATAAATTAGAAAACAAGGCATTATTAAAAAATAATTTGCAAATGAGCACTAAAAAATAAAATATATATAAAAACAAAATTTAATTAATTATAGTTCTTTATTGTATTTATACTGTTTATTTCATGAGTCTGTCAATATAAAAAATACAATAAACAAATTTTCTTAAAATTTTTTCATGTCATCAAAGAGCTTTCTATCATATAAATTGCTTTTTCAGCTCCGTCTGCCGCATCAAGGGCTATTTTAAGGTTCTGTGCTTTTTCATAAATCAGCCGATTTGATAAAATGCTTTCAGTCAATTCACGAAGTTTTTCAGGCCGAAGTGTCACATTTTTTTTAACATGCACTGTAAAAGATTTTGATTTTCTTAAAAAATTACCTCCCTTCCAGTGGAGCATAAACGATGCGTACGGCTCATCACTTACCTGTAAAAGTTTGGAAACACCTGCTTTTTGCATAAGACGTCCGTAATGCTCCTGCTCACTGTGAAACGGGATAACAATACTTGGAAGACCATGCTTCAAAATTTCAATACGCGTATATCCTCCGTGAAATATTACAAGATCACTGTAAGCTGTCATTACAGTGCCGGGCACCCAACGGGTAAACCGGATATTTGAAGGTACCGGTCCGTTAAATACAGGCTCGTCCTTGCCCCCGGTTGAAACGACAACAGACCACCCGGCGTTACCCAATGCATCGCAGATAATTTTATAAAATGCTTTGCCGGCGCCATAATCTGCGGCCCCACCAACAGTTACATAAATAACCGGCCCATCAGAGCCCAGCGTTGAAAACCAGGGGGGAAGCTGTGCAATAACATCGCGCGAGCGAACAATTGGTCCCACATAATATGTGTCTGCAGGCAAAGGGTCCAGAGGGTCAAGCTCAGGTATAGAGGGAATCAAAAGAAGATCGCCTGAAAGAAGCTGCTCTGCTGCTGTAATTTCGGATAATCCGTTTTCTCTCAGCACAGGGTTAAAAACCGGGCATGGATCAGGAAGGATAATATTATCCGGTTCATTCTCCCACCACACCATGGGCTTCGGCTGTGGATGAACGACAGATTTAACGAGCTGCACTACCGGTATCCCCGCTGCCCTGCCAATCAGATTGGTAAGCAGATACCCATCACCCACCAGTATGTCAGGTTTTACTTTTTCAGTTATCCGACAAGCCTCTGATAGAGCACGCCGCACTGTTCTGCGGTTATCGAAACCGTCCCGAACGATCTGGTATGCCATCGACGGAACATATAGATATGCCGGCCGATTCCCCTTTTGTGAGGATTGCTTCGGGGTAAATAAACGATGAACGCCATAACCTGCATTAATAACGTTCTGTATATGAGGACCGTTCAGTGCAAATTCAGCTGAACCTCCGCGCCGGCTTAATGCATCAGCAAGTGCAAGGCAGCGGCAGATATGACCGAATCCGCCTCCGAGATAATTGGGGAAAAACAGTATCTTCAACACAGACACACGCTCGTTGATCAAAATCATTAAACGAATACTCCGCACGGTAGTGCGGTGTCCCCGTTTCACGGGATCTTGCGTTAAGTGGAATATTTCTCAATAACTAATAGAAATTACCGGGATAGTCCGCAGCGTACTGCAGGATATACACATTATTTAAAAACCACACTCCCGGCCCAGCAATTTCCGCGCAAAACAGGTAATCTTCATCCGAAACGGTTTATACCGCGGAGCATCAAATTCCCCGAGCATTCCAAGCAGGAAGCTGTAAGTGAAAATACCGATACCGATAAGCACCAGGATGTTTGCCTGTCTCATACAAAACAAAACACCCGCCATGCCTCCCCCGCCAAGAACATAGCGCCACACTGTTTTCGGTAAATCGGGAAGCCGTCTGAAATACATTTTAATAAGGACCAGACGGCCTGCACACCCCAAAACAGCACAGATAAAGGTTGCTGCGGCAGCCCCATTGTAACTGAAGCGGGGTATCAAAAACAAATTAACCACAACATTAATGCACAAAACCACCAGACACATTATCAGAAGCCGATGCATGTATTCACCGGAAGCAACCAGCGCTATGCCCGCAGGCCCGCTGAGAACGCTGAACAGGAAAGCCCATCCCATCCAGCGAATACAGGTTGATCCGATCACATACTGACTTCCGAACAGAAGAGCTGCTATCGGCTCTGCCAGAACCATGGCTCCAAATGCAGCCCCGAAACCCAATAAGGCAAAGTAGCCGATACTGTCAGTATACAACCTGAGTGATTCTCCGCCACCGGTGCCCATTTGTGCAGAAAATGCCGGAAAAAGTGCTGCTACCAGACTTCCGCTGAACAGCGATAAAAAATCGGCGAATTTTGCTGAAGCTGCATATATTGCCGTATCATCAAGCGGCTGGAGCCATCCCATCATAACAATGTCTATACGCCGCAAAAAGATCCCGTATGCTGTAAGAAGCGCAAACGGTACAGCCTGTTTTAATATTTTGATCATTACATCCGTATCATATCGCCTTGCCAACGGGGTAAAGAAACGGTGAACAAGGAACGTCATAAACAATGCTTTCAGGGCCTCATTTACGACAAACACAACAACAAGTGCCCTGACGCCGCCTCCGAGCCATACAGCACATACGCCGAGCCCTGAGCCAAGTATGGAATGAAAGCACCCGGCCAAGGCAAACGTTCCCATTCGTTCGTGTGCCTTCATAACCGCCCCGGCCGTCTGCGAAAAGGCCATACAGAGGAACACAGGCCCTGCAGCGGTTACAAGCAAAACGATCTCTTTTTCATAGTTCAGAAATATGGATATGCCCGATACACAGGCCCAGGCAGGCAGTGAAAAAAGCAGGGCTATCAGAAGTGCACTGTTGAATAAACTTTCTGAGCGTTCACGATTTTTGGCAATTTCTCTGACAAGGACATTTTCTATCCCGAATGATGCCAACAGTCCGCCTATCAGCATAAGGGTCAATACCAGGCCATACGCGCCGAAAGCATTCTGAGTAAGAGCACGGGCGATAAAAGCAAAAAAAAGAATGTAGGCACATTTATCGACAAGTCCGAGAATAATCAAAGAAACAGCATTTTTTAAAAGCCTGAACAGCATACGGTTCACTTTATCGAGACAATGAAACTTCCCGCAGCATGCTGGAAGAAACAGTTGATTCGATTATCGACTATAAAAAATATTCAGCATCATTTCTCTCATACGTAAAAGTGAAAACCGAAGCCCTCCCGATCAACTCCACACACGTTTCACTACCGGCATCCGCCAAACAAAATCAAGCAATTTTCCCGTCATAAACAAAACAATATTTCTATTCAGCAGGAAGCGCAACAGAAATCGAGGCATGTTGGCACGGTAGAGCCGTATCCATAGCTGCAGAAACGGCTTTGACTGCTCTAACCAGTTTCGACAGTAAATCTGTGCATATTTGTCGGAAATATATCCTTCGCTCATTGTTTTTTCATAAAGCGGGGTTCCCGGGAAAAGCATCAGAGAATATACAGGGCTGTGCCAGGGTCTGGGGAGGCTTAATGCCAGATGAAGCGTTTCAATCGTTTCGTCAATGGTTTCATACGGATTGTCTATGATAAACTGATACGAAGGGGAGCGGGACATTCTGTGTCTATATCTCTCGATTAGCGCGATTTTCGATTGTATTTTACTGTGAAACTGCCCTCGCCCATACATCTCGGCAATACGCTTGCTGGCTGTCTCAACACCCATTGTTACCTTTCCACATCCGTATTTGAGCAGTATTTCCAACTTTTCATCACAGACTGTCAGAGGGCTGACCTGACAATAAAAGGGCTTGTTAATATGCATCTTGTATGTCCGGCAGAATTCCTCCAGATCAGCCGTAGGGCGGGCGGTGAAATTGTCATCAACCATATACACAAATCCAACGGGTGCTATCTCGTCCTCAATCATTTTGAGCTCTTTCACAACAGTATCAGCACTGCGCCAGCGCAATAGTTTCTGCCCCGGATAGAGGCGTTTATAGACGCTGTTACAGCAGTACGAACAGGAAAACGGACACCCTCTGCTGGTCATAACCGGGTAGTGTATTTTTTTGTTTAACGGAACGAAACGCTCCCCTTTAAACGCCGCTATTGTTTTGGCAGTAACCGGTTCAAGGATATCATCCACGGCAATATAATGATTTCTGCAGCTGTAATCAGGCAAAGGGAGGCTGTCGAGATCGTTTATCAGTGGCCGCAATGGATTGCGGATAATTTCTTTGCCGGATTTAAACCACATATTCCCGGTTTCATGAAAGGCACGCCCCTTATCCATCTTTTCAGCAAGTTCAACTATAGCCCGCTCACCCTCCCCCAGGCAGACAATATCAGCATATTGAAGGCATATTTCAGGTTCAACCGTTGCCTGAATCCCTCCCCACACAACCGGTATCTCTTTTAAATTTTTTTTCAAAAATTCGGTAACGTTAATTGCCTGCAAAAACTGGTTTGTCATGAGAGATATTCCGACAACACCCGAGTCGGAACACACCTCTCTCACACTGTCCAATAACCCAGGGCAATAGATATATCTGAATTTATGGTTTATCCGCCTGCCGGTCCTGGGAGGTAAAAAGACCAGATTCACCATATGCCCCGATTCACGCAGGCACGCAGACAAAATCCGAATATTCGGGCAAAAAACCTCATGATCCAGAGATATCAGGGTCATCTTCATTTGCACACAGGGCCTTCGGAAAGCTTAGAAAAAAAGTGGTAACCTTAAAATACAGTGCCGGATATTCAACCGGTAACCTGATACTACGGAATAAAAACAATTATTAATTCAAAACAGCTCCATCAGTTTTAACAACACTCACACTGCCTGTTGTTCCATTGACCCTGATAATATCGCCGGTTTGAATTTTTTTCGTAGCATCGGTAACATTGACCACACCGGGAACACCATATTCGCGTGCAATAGTTGCTCCATGTGACAGCACACCGCCCGTTTCGGTAACCAGAGCGGCACAGACAAGAAAAAGAGGCGTCCAGCCAGGGTCTGTATGAGGCGCTACCAGAATTTCACCGGCCTCAAGTTCGCCTGCGTCCTGAACGGACAGAATCACACGCGCCCTTCCCTCCTGCACTCCCCGGCTGCAGCCGAGCCCCTGCAACATGACATTTCCTGTCCGGGGTATTTCTCTAACTGCATCCCGGATCAGCAGGTCAGGCACATCCTGCTCCTGGTGGAAAACGTGTTCTTTCATACGCTTACGAATCAGGTTCCGGGATTCACAAACATCAACAACACCGCTTTTAAAATCAAAAATCTCCTGCGGCGTTAAAAAAAATACTTGATCCCCGCTGCTTAAAATACCCAACTTTTCCATCTCAATGCCTTCCTGCAAAAAAGCTTCACGCAGTCTGCCGAATCCTTCCATCAGTCGATATTTCATGTTTTCCCGAAGCGCGCTAAACCTTCTATATGCGACCATAATCCGCCTAAAGAAAAATTTCAGCAAGAAGCCATGCGAGGTTCGGAGCAGTCGAGAAGCCCCCACGTTCGCTGCGTTCACCCCGGCTGAAGCAACACATCCGCTATCCTTCGGATTTTCGTCCATATACCTGGTCATTACCGTCAGTAAAAAAGAGGGGTCCTCCCGCCATCGAGGTACAGACAGCTCAAATTCACCTGCTGCACGGGCGCCGTGTTTTGCAAGAAAATCATCAAAGTACCCCAGAAACTGAGTGCCGTTATGAGCCGTCTCCAGACGCTGCCGCTTTTCTGGCCAGGGGACATTCTCCCGGATTATGCGGACAATCTCGGTATCCGCGCTGAAACGCATTGCGAGGTCACGAAGAGCGACGCCCTGTTCGCACGGCTGCATGTCCCGGCTTGTGTTCATAAGGGATATTGCTTCCTGTTCCGCGGATTTGTCCCTGGTGCGCCGGGTGAATGCAATGAACAGGCCGTATGCCGCAACGGCATATGCTGTGGATTTTATGTGCAGCCGGAAGCATCGGGCATTCCACAGAACAAGCTCTTTGAATTTTCTTATATCCGCATCGGGCATCGGCGGAAGCATTTTACTCATAATTGCCATACGCGGCAGTATACAGAACACATCAAGCAGAAACACTAAGCGGGACAAAGCAACAGGCAGCCCCTTTGGTCCGACATAATCTTCAGAAACAGCACTGCATTGGAGCCCCAGAGCCCGGTGAAGCACTTCAGGGTTTGCTCCGGGCAGATAACAAAACGAGTCCAGGAACTGCTTAACCCGTATATAAACACGCCCGCAAAACAGCCTGAATACGGTCTCCCGATCATCATCAAACATATCTCCAGAGGGCTTCAGAGCGACTTCAGGGTTTGCAGAAGCAACTGCATTGAACACATGCCATGTCATCGGTGTAATGACCCCTGGCAACACTTCACCGATATTGGCCCTGGTCCAGGCTTCTCCATCCTGAATACCGGCCATATCAGAAGCACTCACAACGGGCCGGGTTTGTAAAAAATAAAATCTGTTGTCTGAATAAACCCATTCTATATCCTGTGGACGGCCGAACAGATTCTCAATCTTTAAAGCCAGGCCTGCCAGGGCTTTTATATGCTCATCCCCAAACGATTTATCTCCCGTTCGGTTAATGTGAGAAATGCGAACCGGGTTTTTATCTATTCGGCAATATTCGGGGGTACTTCTTCCCGTAACAATTTGCTGCTCAGAACCGTTAACATACTCTAAAAGCATATTTCCGTCTGCAGTGAAACCGGGCGTATGTGTAAAAATTACACCGGAATAGTCCGCATCAATCATTTCCTGAATGATAACTGCCATTAATGGCGATTCATTACAAAGTTTTTTGGTTTTTCGGTACAACAGCGCCCGCTCACTCCACAGCGAAGCCCAGCATTTTTTAATCGCCTGTAGAATGTTTTCGATACCGCTCACCTGTAAACAGGTATCATACATTCCGGCAAATGAGGCTGTCGGCAGATCTTCAGACGTCCCTGATGATCGTATTGCCCATTTACGTTCTTTTCGGGTGAACAGGGAACATTTTTTTATTTCAGAAATAATCTGCGGCGGTACCGTTGCGGAACTGATGATATCGAAAATTGCCGCGGCTTTATCGCCGGGGCTGATCGAAACGTTGAAGAGTATTTCGCTGATAACTGTCTTCAGGTTATTTTGGTCTAAAAAAAGGTCAAAAGCCCTGACCGTAAGAGCATAGGTCAAAGGAACAGAAAAGCCGGCGGCACACAAACGCTCAAGATTCATTGCTTTTGAGCCGATTACGGTATCATCAGCACCTTTAACAGCGGGGATCGATAAAAGATAGGCCATTTCATTCCCTGACTTCGATATCATCCGGCTGTAAAATCTTTTTATTGAGCAATGACCGGAGTCTATATCGAACAGCCCTCAAAAGAATCTGGTGTTTTTTCAAAATATGCTTATTATAGCGGATCCGATCAAGCATTTTGCCTGGAGACAAAAAGGCAAGATCGTTTTTTATAATCCATTCCCACTGCTTGTAATCACAAACCCAGAACCGCCGTGCAACCCGTGCAAAAAAATCATAAATAGGTTTGTTATCGGTGTCCCAGCATTTTTGAAAATCATTCAGTATAGCATAGTCTTTATACAACAAAGCTTTCGCACACAGCCTTCCTGCCAGACGCCCGTATGTAAGCGCGGGCTCAATACCCATGCATGTCCAATTCGTAGCCATACCAGCTGCATCACCAACTGTTATAATGTTTCCATAAACCATTTTTTTTATATACTGTATTGGAATAATGCCGGATTCGGCACGTTCATATAAAGCATCCGAAAGGTAAGCAGAATATGGAAAAAACTGTTTACAGGCACGGTAAAAATTTTCCTGCAGTACTCCTCTGTCAGCAACAGGTGAAGATGAAACGGTCGCATACCCGAAACTGGCGTTTGCACCCTGAAGAGCATAGTACCATCCTCCTCCGATTCCAAACGCATAACAGGGCCATAGAAAACACCATCTGTCGATGCCTTTGCCGCTTATCCCTGAAAAAACAGACCCGTAAACATGACTGTAAAGGGAGCTTGATTCGTTACGTGCAGCAGCGGTAAGCTGTGTACCGCCAGATGCATCAATGACCATTTTCGCTTTTATAAGGCCGCCGCCTACTCTGAGAACAACACCGTTTTCGCTGTTAGAAAAAAGATGCGCATCGGCATGAATAAAATCAAGGTCCTTTTGTCCCTGTTCGGCGTCGGCAAAAATACGTTTACAGGCCTTTTTATAATCAAGCACGGCAAGAGGATATTCCGTGAAAGAATGGGTAACGGAACTTCCGGTATAGTTGTGAAAGGAAAAGGTATTACACCTAGCCTTCACGCAGTCGGACAATCCGTGCTCCGCAATCACATCAGAAAAAGTCAACGGAGAAGGATCGTTTGACCCGATTTCATTCTTTTCAACAACCGCAACAGAAACAGTTTGATCCGGCGGCAGCGCTCCCAGGGCTGACAATCCCGCCAACCCTGCACCGATGATAATAATATCGTAATATTCTTTTTGCATCCTCAAATACCGGTGGTCATTATCAAAATCCGTGATCAGTCATTATTGAACGGGCACATGCGATTCCCGATTCCATAGCCTGTGGAACACAGGGGCCAACCGGTTCAACAGAGTCACCGACACAATACAGGTCGTTGACCGGCATTTGTATCGGATACCGACGGACGCTTACATCCGGGGAAACACCAAACACCCGTGGCCGGAAACCGAATTCCCGTTCATAACGTACCGGGTCATAGACTTCTGCATTTTTTACCGCTTTCGAAAATCCGGCGAACAGCTTTTCAAGTCCTGCAGTCAAAACATCGTGCACGTGGTCATCACGCTGCCGTTCGTCAACATTCCCGCGGGGATAATAAAACTGCAGCGTTGCCGTATAATCCTCAATTGCAGGCTGAGCACCCCAAACAGGAACATGGATTACAAAGTGCGGTTTGTCCGGAAACCGTCCCATCTCCAAAGCATCAAATGCCCTGTTCACATCTTCACCCACAAAAAAGACCGAATATCCGTCGGGAATTTTAAAGGAGCCGTCAATAAGAAGGAAAATATTGGCAACACTCAGGGTTTCCTGCATTTTTTGAATATCCCGGTAATAGGCTTCCTCCCAGATATCCCGCCCCGCAAGCTGTAAAACCGTTTCCCGCAACCCGGCGTTGCTGACGATCGCCTTTCCCTGAAACACACCGCGGTTTGTTTCTACGCCATATGCGCTTTTGTTTTTGATTAATATTTTTTCCGCTTTCACATTAAGAACAATTTGACACATATGTCCGGCAATCCCTGAAAGAATTTCTGTTATTTTTCCATTTCCTTCAGGAAAATATTCGGCTCTGTCCGCCCTGTAGCTATTGAGATCACTGTTTTTGCTGAGATAAAAAGGCGGGAGTCTGGTGGTATGTATTCCTGAAACACCAAAAAGAGTATTCAAAAACTGCCGAATGACAGCACATGAGGTTAAACCGTCAATGAGTGAGCCGACGGATTCATAGTCTTCAAACAGGGACGGATCGGAAAGCCGACGGCTCCGGTACAGAAATCGTACAATCTCAACCCATTCCGCCCCGCATCTTTTTAATTCAAAAATTGTTTTCCAGCTCATCGGAATCGACACACCGCTACCGCCGATCTTGACAATACTGCGAACCGGATATGTGTCGCAGGATACTCCGAAAGTGTACCGCAGATGATCATATACCCCGCCGCCGACATACAATGCCCCGGTCTCGTAAGTCCGTCCGTTAATACATCTCGTTGAGCACCGTCCGCCGGTATGGGGCGTCTGCTCGATCAGAAGGGAAGGCACCCCGTGAGTGCTGAGATATGCAGCGGTCGACAGGCCGCCGATACCGGCGCCGATAATAATGACGGGATACTGTTCCATTTCAGATAACACCGGTCCATTTAATTCGACTGTTTAAAGCTGCGACTGCCGGAAATGAAAACCGTTTAACCGGCAATCGTTCGGAAGCCAGCTTTAACAGCCGCTTCATATAAAAGGTGCGGGTAAAACGTCTGAATTCCGTAAAAGCTTTTTCCCTGTCAATAAAATACAGTGCTGCAATTCTTCCTGATATAAGAGCGCCTGATATGCCGTTCAGATAAAACGGATCGATCATGCCACTCAGAGTGCCTGCGAGCACGACTTCGTGCTTGACAAGGTTTTTTTCAACCGGAACGCTGCCGGTTGAATATCTCCATCCGGAAAGTTCAATTTTCTCATATTCTCTCATATGTCGTGAAAAGGCCTCTATCCGACTCTTGCTGATGTTTTGCTGAGCAAACAGCAATGAAAAAAGCACATCACCGCAGGCAGCAGCATATGCAAATCCGTCGCTCGTATACGGACCGAAACATGATACGGCAATACCGCTTTCTCCCCAGCAGCGGGAAGTTCTGTACCCGTAAATATCCAGATGTTTTATATTGAGATCAACATATGGTTTTTTTTCAAGACCGGTCGCCGCGATAGTGTTCATGGTACCGTAATCAGCAGGTGAAACAGTTTTACCCGGAAAGGGGGAGTTGAAAAAAAACGTTACCCCCATCTCTGCAGCCTGTTCATACAGATAGGATTCAATAGACCCGCCCTCCTGACCTCTCAGGCAGACATAGCTGTCAGGAGGTGATGTCTGAACAGATTTTCGTCCATAGAAATAAAATGAGTGTTTTTTTACCGGGGAAAAACAGTGATGAAGATCAATACCGATATACTCTGAAGTTTTTTTAAGACGAAAAACCTGCTGGTGCACAGATGGGTGCCACTGAGGATTCCCGCCTATAGATTTGCGTTTTTCATGCACCTGGACAGTAAAACCGGCTTTTACCAGGTTAACAGCTGCCGTGAGCCCTGAGATACCGGCCCCAAAGATGATAACTGTTTTTACGCCTGCGACTGACTCCTTTGGCTTATTACTGCGAACGGGAAACATTTGAGGTAAAAAATAATAATTTCCAAAAAATTTTACAAACATAATAACATATTTTATGTTTTTCCTGTTTACTTTTCTGTTCAATAAAAGTTATCACAGGTTAACACACAACAGCCGTCTTCTCACAAAAAAAAAGGCGCAAGCCGTATAACCTTCAGCGCGCATTTCCGGAAGTTCTTTTTACGTCGCAATAATTACCCTGCCGGGAAATACAACGCAACCCTTCAGCGAAGCTCTGGGCAGTAAGCCTGTCGAACGGAAATGAACTGTGTACTGAATCCCTACTATTTGACCGGGATCAGCCCAACAAAAAACTTTTCAATAATTGAAGTCGAATTACCCAATGTTCTTGAAGGTGATTTACTTTATTTTGCTGCCTTCTATCTTCCCGACATTTCTTACCACCAGAGATACCCTTTTTTAAACTTGAGATTTCTCAATCAATTTGCTCTCTCTGAATTACGGTACGCCTATAAAATTCTCTATGCAATGGTATTATGACCGGACGCCGCGCCTGAACAAAGCGGCTACAGCGGATCCGACAAAGCTTTTTCTCAGAAGATCAAGAGAATATAGTCTCCGGTAGAGGACGAACAAGAAAAGTATTATCAGATAGCCGGGATCGCGCAAGGAAAGAAGAAACAATAGATAGAGCGGAAACAAAACTGACGGAAAGGCGTGATGCAGAAAATGGAAAATATCGCGGCGTCCGGGAATGAACGGATTGACATCAGGGGCCGGCTGAACGGACCATATTTTTACCAGATGAAACACATACAGGCAGGCATAAAAAATAAGAAGGGGCATAATGAGGCTCACACCGAAAATCCGGAAGCCCGAAATTGCTCGGCATAACATAAAAAGACACACAAAGAGCAGAAGCTTTTCAGCCTCAAGAGAACATCTGAAAAGCAGGCGTGCTTTTTTCTCCCCGGCGCCGACCGCAAACGTTGCCGTCGCGCTGGAGCGGTCACGCACAAAATCTTCAAGCTGGTGATTCAGGTCCGATGAAAGCCCCCTGAAAAAAATATAAAGGGTAAAGATAACTATATCCGTCAGGAAACCATGACCAAAAGCGGCAAATACCAGCAGGGCAGGCAGCACACGCTGTGCGGTTACCACACAGAAAAGCCCTGCGGTTCCCCGCTCCTTAAGCCGGAGTGGTTTGGTGGAATAGGCAATGGTTATCAGCAGCCATGCGATGAACAGCGGAATAAAAAAAGGCTCCCCGGCAAAGCGCAGACTGCATACAATACAGGACGCAAAAACCGACCCGATAATGAACACTGCTTTCGCAGTAGAATCGTCGGCAAATGTATTAGCTTTCCCGTGGCTGCGGTCAAGCTCACGGTCGCCGAAATCATTTACCAGATAGCCGGCGGTGGTACACAGTGCGCTGAACAGGATAAAAATAAAAAAATTGGCAGCAAAGCCGGTAAAGCCGATATTGTTTCGCAGCGCGATATAGAAAAATAAAAAGACATTTTCAACCGCCGAGTTATATACCAGAACCGACCAATTGCGCCAGCCGATATACTGGTTGACAAACCGCGGGGAAGCCCTTAACCGGTTATTGCTTGTCGCCATGGATACTGTCCAATGTACATGTTTCACTCACTTTTATGAAATACCCCCGCAGTAAAACCGGCTGACCAGAACAACAGACCCATCGCAAACAAAGCCCATGAAAAAGGCCGAAACAAAACAGTATTTGTCGCTCTGAGCAAAAAAACAGCCAGCGTCCGTAAAAACTTCACTGCCGGCAAAAACGGAACCACACATAATGCTGCCGCCGGATTCCGGCTAATAAAAGCCCCGGGAAGGGAGGCTTCTTTCATAACCCTCGGCGTCACCGCACCAATTCTGAACTGATGTACAAAAAATTCCCTGACATGTGACCGGTGCAAATGAAACACCCTGATTGAAGGATCAAAAAGAACCGTGCCGCCACCCTGTGAAAGACGCATATTGAACAGCAGATCCTCCTGCGGGTAATAGTCGCCCTGAAAAAGGCCGCATGTTTCAAAAACTTCCCGCCGGTAGGCAGCATTACAGGTTGGGACATGACGGGTAATCTTTTTTTTTGCACCCGGTAAAAATTCCCGAAACTCGGCAATATACCCCGCCCAGCCTACACGGTCATTATCTTTGTTTCCGCAACAGATTGCACCGCCGACAGCACTGCATTTGGAATTGTCCAGCGCTGAAGTGATGCTTTCAAGCCAGTTTATTTCGGCGGTGCAGTCAGCATCGATAAAGGCAATAACCTCCCCTTTTGCATGCTCAACACCCATATTTCTGGCGGTTCCGGGATCTGTTTTCGTTAAACGGCGAATAAGCTGTATGTGCGGGTACTCAGCTGAAACGATTGCCGCCGTATTGTCCTGAGAACTGTCGACAAGAATAATTTCTTTTTCACCGGCAAATGACTGACGCTGAAGCGAATCAAGACACCCGCGTATCGTTTTTTCTGCATTGTAGGAGGGGATGATAATGGAAATCATTTTGAAACAATCGGTTCAAGATGCCGGTGAGATGTCATTATAAAACTGGTTAATATATATTTCAACTTGCATTTTTTTAATATATTTGTCGAGCATATATATTTATAATATCGTAAATAATAATGTATATTATACGACCATGAGCAAAATTCAACCTAAACAACACAGGCTGTTTGCCTAAGACTCTGTTCGTAAAAAGACTTTTTCCCTCGATGTCACACGGCGTGCGGAACAAAAATAAAATACCGGTGATGGGCCCAGAAGCGTTTAATTACTGTGGGGGAATGTTCAAGGAAGGAATACTTCATTATTTCCTGCTCCATGTCTTTTTTGATACCCCTAAAATAATCCAGAATACACATACATGAGTCGGGAGACCGCATACCAGCCGGAACCAGCCGACCAAGCCCGATTCTATTCAGAAAATCCTCTTTTTTCATCGCTATATCTGGCCAGGGCGGAACATCCAGATACCCGCTTTCAGCACAGTGCCAGCCAAGCCCTGTCATGGTGTCAGCAATCCGCACAGGGCTGTTATTTTCTGTGTCATAACCGCTCCCGCTGCTGCTTCTCAGCCCGAATCGGCACATATATCCCAGCCCGCCTCTGTTGGGCACACAGATAAACACCACTTTACGGGTAACCCGTGTCAATTCCGCAAAAAAACCGCTGATGTCCCTGACAGGTCGGAGAGCGGCAAAATTCCAGCCCATATCAAATTCATTGTCTGAAAAAGGAAGGTTTGCAAACGTGTCCTGATACACAAATTGAGCGTTGAGCCCTGTCTCGTTCCAGACCTTCTTTATAAATCCTATTCTTTCCCGGTTGTCATCCACAACCGTCACAAAAGCACCCCGGCGGGACCACCACATACTGTTTATGCCGGACACCCCGGTCATGCCGAAGCTCGGCACCTCCAATACGCTGCCTACGGAGTAACGGCTGTACAACTGCTCAAACCGGCGGTGGAGAATAAAGCGCTCATAGGTGGTGCCCAGGCCCTCGTGCGGGTCGAAAAAATACTGCTTCCAGGCGTCTTGAGAAAAAATCATATAATGTTCAGCCTCTCGATGGATCGGCCCCTGTCTGGGTTTTCAAAAAAGCACTGCGTGTTTCAGCCGGTTCAATCTTCATCACATTAACGGTATCCGTAATATCATAATACCGGCTCTCCGATATGAGCCGTACTCTGGTATACCATTTTTCGCTTCCCGCAAGCCTGCACAGCACACCCAATCCACTGAAAACAATTCCCGGCAGTTTCATAAACGACGGATATTGCCTGCCGAAACGGTTTTCATAGATCAGATCCGTCAGCTCTTTCAAAAGAACCGGATGTTTGTCCGCCGCAATAAAGACCCTCTGTTCCAGGTCCGTACGTGTAAGAAGTCTTAAAAAAATGTCCGCCAGGGTGTCGACATCAAGCAGATGAACCCACACATCATGTGCCGGAATAAAAAGGCGTTTATTTTCAACAAGCCGGATAAGCGTTGACGGAAACCCGTTATCACCAGCCCCGTACGTAATTGTCGGCCGTACGATGCAGGCATTCAGGCCTTTTTCAATATATGAAAAAACCAGTTCTTCGGCCCTGATTTTTGACTGGTGATACCGGCTGTCTCCGCACAAAGCCGCTTCCGGGCCGGCCGGCAGCTTGGGGGGAATCGTACCATGGACACCGACCGAGCTGCAAAATATGAATCGATCAACAGCGTTTTGCCGGGCATATTCAAGCAAAAGCCCGGTTCCGTCGACATTGACCCTCTGGTAATCACTGTTTCTGCCTGCACCTGCACCGCGAAGCGCTGCAAGATGAATGACTTTTTTAACCGGATATTTCGAAAACACAGACCTTACCACTTCGGGGGAATAAAAATTCCCCTCTACCAGCCGTACGCCCATTTTTTTCAGCCAATCGGTGTTTTTGTAATTGCCTGCCCGGCGCACAACAGCGACAACATCGGTAAACGTATCATTCATTAACCGTTCGGCAACTTTTGATCCGATAAATCCGGTGGCACCGGTTATAAGGGTATACTCGTTTTTATGCATGAGAATTCAAACTGAACAGGTTCATGATTACCGGTTAAAAAAACCTCATAAAACTTTTCTGTCAGGTAAGACCAGATTTCTTAAAACCCGGCACATCGATATGGGGCTGTGCAGCATGTTTGTATATGCTGCATTTGCCAGAGGGCAGCTGCACTCCCCTTCCTGTATGCTGCGTCGGGCGGCAGCTGCCTTCCCTGAATACCACACTGCCGGAAAATCATAGGCTGCCTGTCTCAGATTTCCCACCGCCTCAGCCAGCACACAGCACATCCACACATCGCCGTCGGGTGCAATCTGTGCGGAGGCTGTCCCGGCATAACAGGGAATATTCTGCCGCTGTGTTTGCAGAAAGCGTTTTACCATGCGATAGTACTCTGTTCTGAATGCACGCGTAAGTCTCCCGATTCGGTCGAATGTTTCCTTTTTCATTTCCCGGACAAGAAAATCGACTGCTGCAGAATAATCCTCTAAAGACGGGGCGATGCCGGTGTCCAGCGTGTCCAGCTCTCTGCGCTCCTCGGCGATTTCGGTAACATACGAGTCCGGTTTCAGCGCCAGCAAATGGCTGCAAATATCAGTAAAACGCTGCGCGTTAAAGCGCGAAATAACCGTATGTATGCCTACGGACACATTCGGCTCTGAAATCGCCATCAGGGTATCAAATGTTTTTACAGCCTTCTCATAACTGCCCGGCACCCCCCGTATATAATCGTTTTCATCACCGATACCGTCGATCGAAACATTAATAACAATCCGGGCCCTGCGGCAATGCTGTGCAATTTCTTTTACGGCGCAGGGGATATCGTCACAAAGCAGGCCGTTAGTGGGTATATTGATGATAGACGGCCGGCAGATATCATAACAGCCGGCAACAATGGCCACCAGATCCGTTCGCAGAAAAGGCTCTCCTCCGCTGAATGTGATCCACACAGGGGCTTTTCCCAGGCTCCTGAAGGTTTTTTCCCACTCCGTCACCGAAAATTCCTGAATCGGTTCCTTTTTATGAATATTACAAGTC
Source organism: uncultured Thermodesulfobacteriota bacterium (assembly GCA_964621615.1). Taxonomy (GTDB): domain Bacteria; phylum Desulfobacterota; class WTBG01; order CAIYCZ01; family CAIRTM01; genus CAZUMW01. Next base: position 11,229 of record CAZUMW010000048.1, on the reverse strand, counting down.
AGACAGCGCGAATTGCACCGGCAGCTCACACTGCAGGTCAGGCTGAACGGCAGCATTTTCGGCCTGCCAAACGACCGGCAAAAGATATTTAACGGAATGCGGGGAAAAATTACAGGAATACTCACATCCAGTGCTTTGTTGAACAGGCAATGTCCCAGATATACGGGTTTTTTCTTTTGATGCAAACGTCATACCACCCAAGCAGCCGTCCAAGGGCTTCCATGCCGACAGCACCCAGCGTCCAGATGATTTCCCGAATCGTCCGGGGCTGGTCTCTGAAAAGCAAACGTGCAATTCGAAAAGGGCTGCCCGTACTGATCCGGTACTGCATTCGTTTGGCAAGATGCAAATGACCGGCTGCAATACGCCTCCGCTGTTTCAGAAAATCCGAGACGGTTTCGGGCCCCCTGTTTCTTACCACCGCTTCCGGCACATAGCAAAGCGAATAACCGCTGCCCGTTATGAGCGCTTCAATTGCAGCCTCGTCAACAGCCGTGTCTTCAGGTATCTCCTTTACAATGGACCGGAACGCGACCATCTCGCCCAGCTTCGGTGAAGACAGGGCAATGCGGTGATGCAGCGCCCACATCAGATTGACCGCATAACCTACAAACGAATTTTTGGGGTTTGCCGGAATCGGCCTGGCACCCGTCATGCCGACGGAGGGATCTGAGAAAGGCGAGATTAACCGTTCGACAGCATCAGCGTCCGGAATAACATCGGCGCTGACTAGAACCACAATGTCGCCTTTTGCTGTTGCAAGAAAGAGATTAACTGCGGAGGCCTTTCCCCGTCTTTTTTCCTCGCTTACCAGCCGTATACGGTCGTCTCCCTGCATGTATTCTCTGACAACCGCCTCCGTCCGGTCCGTACACCCTGAGGCCACAACGACTATTTCATCAACCGAGCAGCTCGAAATTTCCTGGTGCTGCAGCGACCGTAAAAGCAGCGGAAGAATAAACTCCTCATTGTATGCTGGAATGCCGATTGAAACCGCAAACATTATGTATCCAGAAACAAATATTTTTTGTAACTGAAAAAAAGCGTCTTGACGATATCCCTGAACGGGGCACGGTACTTCAGCGTTAACCAGAGAGTGTCCCAGACCACTCCCCGCGAAATTTTTGATATGCCCCTTTCTCTTCCCCTGAAATGTATCGGGACTTCAGCGACCGTAAACCCTTTTCGATGCACCCGGTGCACCATCTCAAGCTGAAATGCATATCCGTCCGATTCGATAGTGCTTACATCCAACGCCTCCAGTACTCTACGGCGATAACACCGGAATCCGGATGTGTAGTCATCGATTCTCGGATAAACCACCACATGAGAAATAAAAATATTGGCCATCTTACTGACAAAAAGCCTGCGAAACCGCCATCCGACCACCCGGACACCTCCCCGATAGCGGCTTCCGATAACAACATCAGCATCCTTTGACGCATCAAGAAAAAGCGGAAGTTCATGAGGATCATGAGAAAAATCACCATCCATTTCAAACACAAGGTCTGCTCCCTCAGCCAGCACTTTCTTGAAGCCATCTACATAGGCACTGCCGATGCCCGCTTTTGCAGGTCGGAGCATTATCTGCACATTGGGGTTCATCCGGGAGATAGATTCTACTATTTCGCCGGTGCCGTCCGGGGAGTTATCATCAACTACCAGGATATGCATGTCCGGATGAAGCTTCAGTATGGTATGAATGAGCTCTTTTATAGAGCCGGCCTCATTGTATGTCGGGATCACAACTACGGCTTTTCCCATTACATCCTTTTTTGCTGAGCGGTTAGTTTCGTCTGCTGTATACAGAAAGTGCAAAACGGGTCGAGCAGACAGGCCTTAAATAACTGAACTGCAGTGTATCAAGTGCAGTTAAAAGTTCTCTTTGTTCGGCAAGTTTATATCCATCCGGCACGAAGTAATCCGGATTGAAATCAGAGCGGCAGATGAACTGCAGTACGTTATATTCATGAAAGGGAATATCATCAGTGCCCATTTTACACACTCGGCAGAATATATCAAACTTACTGAAATCCAGAAGATACGGCTGTTCTTTTGTTTGAGAACGGAAATACCGGTTTGCATAGGCAAACTCATCCTGAAAAATAAAAACTCCTTTTTGGTCGACAGAAGAGGGGGGAAAGTAATTGGACAACCCGTTTGAAAAAAGGTACAGCGCTGTTGACCCCATCAGAACCACTGCCGTAGCCCGTAATGTTACCGGCGGCAGGTTACGGGCCATCAGGATAATAAGAAAGGGCAGAAAAAGTGCGCAAAATCGTTTATCGATAAGGTTCCGCCAGAAAAGCGGATTAACCGTCAACAACAGCAATACACCGCTCATAACCGATACACACAGCCTGCTGTCCGTGGTGCTAAAGCCGGTATTAAAAAACAGTTTTCTATTTTTTGCAAGGCTATAAAACAGAAGCCCGGTGAGGGGAATGAGGAAAACCAAACGCTCAAGATGATGGTTTCCCACCGCATATATCAAAAGGAATACCACGAAAGTTCCGACTACCGCATCGGCAGTCTGAAAAGCACCCTGCAAAGGGGGCCCGCCTCTGAGATTCCAGGCTCTGCCTGCGAAATGGACACCGGCAATAAAAAACACCCCTATTAAAAGCGTTTCTTCAAAAAAGAACGTAAATAGACGCAGTAATACATGGTAATTGATTTCAATAACACTTTTCGCCAACCAGTACACCCCGTATGCAGCGCCGTTCCCCTCACAAAAAGCCGTCATACAGTATATCAAAAAACAGCAGACACATTGCCCTGCCAGCAGCATCCATACATATTTTCGATAGTCCTTCCTTCCAATTAACACAATAATAAGCAGGAAGGGCATCAGAAGCACAAAGCTGTAATCCGCAAAAAAGCCCAGTGCGAAAAGAATAAACATCCCGGTTAGATAGATATGTTTCCTGCTGCGGACATACTGCTCCCCGGTGAGAAACGTCGAAAGCGCGATCAGTACTGTCAGCCCGTACATACGGCTGAAAATAAATATTTCCAGAATGCCGGCAGAAGCACAGACTGCATAGATAAAAAACAGCGGGGCTTTGTACCGCAGCAAATGATTGGCTAAGAGGAAAATGAATCCGGTTCCGGCAACATAGTTTACCACTCGCGGCAGAAATGACGGGCTTTCCGGAAAAAGGTACTGAACCCCTTTTTGCATGAGATGGTAAAGGGGGGGATGTCCTATGCCGGAATCCTTAAGCAAGAAAATTTCACGTATCGTACTATTGCGGCAATACACCCAGGAATAGAATTCATCCACATGGTAGGGTTTTCCAAGGGCAGCGATCCAGTACAGAATGCTAAACAGCAAAAGAATAAAAATAAAGTGCCTTTGAAGAATTTTCAGCGGGGCTTCAGTAATCACTGTTTTTTTTAAACAATATATGATATAAAAGCTATAATATAATTTTAAACTGCATTAACCATTTTTTTATATTTATTGAACAGAGTTGGAGATCTCATGCGCTGCCTGAAAAATAATATCACTTTTTTTATTATTATTGTACTTTTTTTAATGAGCTGCAAAGGGGTTGAAATGAAGGAAACCAAAGCACCTGAACTGAAGACACTGGCAAATATAAAAGAATCACAACTTAATAAACTGTCACAGGCAAAAATCTACTTTGGCCATCAGTCTGTCGGGTATAATATCGTTGACGGCATCAAGGATTTAACCGCTGAAAACAGCATCAACCTCAATATCATTGAAACCGACAATCCTGTAGATCTTTCCGAACCGGCTTTTGCTCATTCACAAGTCGGCCGCAACTCATATCCCGATTCAAAAACCGACGCTTTTAAAGAACTCATGCTACGCGGCTTCGGTGATAATGCAGACATTGCTTTTTTTAAATTCTGCTATGTCGATATAAAGGCCGATTCAATCCCGCAGGAGGTTTTCAGCTATTATCAAAAAACAATGTCATCTTTGAAAACACAGTTCCCCGATACCGTGTTTGTACACGTGACGACGCCGCTTATTGCAGCGCCGACCGGAGCAAAAGCATTCGCAAAAAAAGTTATTAAATCACTTTCAGGGCAACCGGTTTACGGATATGATGACAACATTAAAAGGCACGCTTTTAATGAGCTTATGAGAACAACCTACGCACAAAGGGAACCGGTATTTGATCTTGCTCTTTTCGAGTCGATTCAGCCGAACGGAAAAAGGATTCAATACAGCAAAAGCAACCAGGCTTTTTACCAGCTGTGCCGTCAGTATACCGATGACGGCGGACATCTGAACGAACCGGGCCGTAAAAGAATCGCAGAGCAGCTTATCATTTTTCTCGCTGATCTGATTTAGGAAAAAAGCCGGTCTCAAACAAGCCCGGCTTTGATTTCAGCAAACAGCCAAATGGTCACGATCTAAGAAGATGAAGGTTATTTTCTACCTCCTCGCTCAAAACATTACCCGGCCGAAAAATATACAATTTTTTTTAAAATCATAACATTTCATCCAGAGGGTAATATATGTTTTTATCAAACACACTGGTCAAAATATATAATATTAAAAAAGCCAGACTTAGAAAGCTAATAATAAAAATCGTTAATAGAGCAGAGGGGGGTGAATTTTATTCAGAGACACTCCGCAAAATTTTCAGTAAATATCATGGCGTTGAGATAGGCATGTATACACATGGCGGCTGTTTTAATATAGGGCAATTCGATAAATTCACAACTGTCGGCAGGTATTGTTCCATCGCACGAACTGCAACAACATGGAACCGAAATCATCCCTTACATTTTAAATCTACGCATGCGTTTTTTTTCAACCCTGCTCTTGGTTACTGCAAAGAAGAACCAGTCAAATATATTCCTTTATCGATAGGTAATGATGTATGGATTGGCCATAATGCAGTTATCCTTCCACAAGCGAAATCAATATCCGACGGTGCGGTAATTGCCGCAGGTGCAGTAGTTAATAAAGATATCCCTCCATATGCCGTTGTAGTGGGGAATCCAGCACGGATTGTCAGATACCGCTTTTCGAAAGAAACCATCGAAAAGCTTTTATCTGATCGCTGGTGGGAAAAATCTATTGAAAAAATAAAGCATGATTTCAGTAGCTTTACAATCAACCATGAAATACAAGAGATGACCAATAGTACAAAACATCCCAGTTGACATTTCTGTCGACATTTAAAAGAGCAATGATAAAACGTTTAACCAAACTATGCATTAGCTTAACATACTTTTTTTTCTGTGAAATATTATATTTTTTCAAAATTAAAAGAAGCAGAGCTTTTACCATTTTACTCTACCACGAGGTTACCCTTAAGAACCGTCATAATTTTAGAAGACAGATGGAAATTCTAAAGCGAAACACAATACCTGTTGACGCTTATTTTGATAAACAAAATGCACATAAAAAATATTACACTGCTGTAACTTTTGACGACAGCTTTCAAAATGTCTTCAATAACGCCATACCTGTATTATATAGCCTTCAAATACCATTTACTATTTTCGTTCCAACTTCATATATTGGGGAAAAAGCAGGGTGGATAACAAATAAACAGCACCATAATTATAACGAAGCTGTTTCATCAGAAGAACAACTTAAAAAGCTTGACCACAATCTTGTTTCAATCGGTTCGCACACTCACACGCACAAAAATCTCACGCATCTTCCAGATAAAGAAATAAAAAAAGAATTGGAGGTTTCAAAAAATACTTTGGAACAAATCACCAATAAAAAAATTACAATGTTAGCTTTTCCATATGGTTCACACAATAAAACTGTTATTCATCTTTCCAAAAAAGCAGGATACACCCGCGCTTTCACAGTTACACCAAACTCGATTTTTTCATATGATTCAGGCTTCATTGAAGGAAGGATAGATATATCAGCCGATGACTGGGCATTTGAATCGTGGTTAAAAATACATGGTTCATATAACTGGTTCGGTTTTGCTTCCGGAATAAAAAAAATTTGGTATGATTTTACATTATCCAAAACAAATTAATTTTCCAAGTTAATATTTTATTATGATAAAAGTCAACTCTGCTGATGTCTCATTAATAATAGTCAATTGGAACACAAAGGATTTGTTGCTTGCTTGCATTAATTCTCTTATCGAAACAAGCAGAAACTGCAACATAGAAATAATAGTAGTCGATAATGGCTCAACTGACGGCTCTGCAGAGGCAGTACGTGATCGTTTCCCCGATATACAATTGATACTCAACAGGGAAAACCTTGGTTTTGCCAAAGCTAACAACATCGGCATCAGGCAAAGCAATGGACGTTATGTTTGCCTCGTTAATTCCGATATTAAGGCGCTTGATGAGTGTGTTTTGCGCATGCACGATTATATGAATTCACATCCTGGTATCGGCGCACTTGGTCCTAAAACTGTAGGGGGGGATTTGAAATTAAGGTTGAATTGTCGGGACTTCCCTACGCTTTGGAAAATTTTTTGTGAGGCGCTGATGCTTAATAGAATTTATCCAAAATTAAAATTTTTCAGAGGCCGTTTAATAACAGATATTGATCACGATGCAGCACAAAGCGTCGATGTTCTGTCGGGATGTTTTTTAATGATACGTCGTGAAGTCATAGAACAGATAGGAATGCTTGACGATAGGTTTTACATTTATGGTGAGGATCGAGACTGGTGTAAAAGGATTCACAGCGCCGGCTGGGATGTTGTTTTTTATCCTGGCGCATTAGCTATTCATTACGGCGGCGGCAGTTCCTCTGCCGCGCCAGTTAAGTTTCTGATTGAAATGCTTAAATCTGATTTTATCTATTGGGAAAAACACCATCCAAAACCAAAACTAATCTTTTTTGGAATTATTATCCTGATGGGCTACATTGTTCGGATTTGCGGAAACTTTCTTTTACTGATCCTGAAAAACAATAAACGCACAACGTTTAATAATTTGATTAAAAATTACCGCTGTTTTTATTGGATTATAAAAAATAAAATGGGCGCTTATTGTGTAAACAAATTTCTTAGGGGAAAAGCACCTCGTGAAAACAGAACATGACAAAAAGAAACAAATTCTGGAAGAAATTCATTATGAACCGCTGAAGAAATCGGACCTTGCGTCACTTGCAGATCTTATTAACGGCATGCGCACTTATGACAACGGCTCTACAAAAATAAGAAGCACAAGCCAGGACTATTTTCACTGGATGTATTTCCGCAATCCAGCTGGGAAAGCCATAGTTTATACAGCCAAACACAATGACAAAATTGTCAGCTCTTTTGCTATGGCACCAAAAAAAATGAAAATCGGTTCAGATATTATAACCTGCGGCAAAACGATGGACATGTTTACCCGTTCCGACTATCAGGGATTGGGCCTGGTAAAAAAACTTACCGGCAGTGTGTTTAACCAAGCAAAAAACGCTGGAATACCATTCTGGTATGTTACTCCCTCTGTTCAGTCCTATCCAATTTTTATAAATAAATGGGGATATAAAGAAGAATTCCAGGTAATCTACCGGGCAGCTATACTGAGTGCCAAACAGATTGCGGAGCATAAGATAAAGCCTTTTTTTTTAGGTAAATTTTCAGGGGCTATTTTAGATTTTTTCCTTGAAGCTACTCGCAATTTTACTCCTATATTGAAAACACATGAAATCCGGGAAGAAACATCTTTCGGACCGGAAACCGATGAACTATGGCAAAAATCATGTACTACCTTTACAACAGCACTTGTCCGCGATTCATCCTATATGAACTGGAGATATAGGGACAATCCCGACAAATATGTTATTTTGAAGTTATACCAATCGGGTGAAATCAAAGGCATCATCGTGCTAAAATACACTATAAGGAAGGGGTTGAAGACAGGAGAAATCGTCGATTATGTCTGCCCCTTAAATGATTCCCAAATACTGATAACAATGATACGGCATTCACTAAAAATTTTCAAAAAAAGCGGTTGTGTTATGGCCCAATGCTGGTCAATAGAACGTACGCGGTTAGATTCTGTTCTTCGCCGCTCAGGTTTATTTTTGAAAAGAAAAAAATTAAATTTTGTCCTCAGCCCTGATGGGTCATATAATGAATTTTATGACAAGAACGCCTGGTTACTCACACAAGGTGACGGAAATGATATATAAATTAATGAAACATTTCATAAAAAATCTTTCATCATATTCCACTCTTATGTTTCTTCAAATCAATTCCTCATTATTTTCTCGCTAAGTCTATAATATGGATGAACCTTTAAGAGAAATTTCCCGGTATGGTTTCAATGAGACTATATTGAACCCATATGCACTTGTATTCATGGCAGTTATGTGCATATTGGTGTATTGCGCATCACGGAAATACGCCATTCTCCCGGTTGCCGCTGTATCCTGCTTTATGACTAGTTGGCAAAGAATCGTTATCGGTGGAATCGATTTCGATATGATTCGGATAATTCTTTTTGTAGGCTTCATAAGAATTATTATACGTTCTGAATACCGAACAACAAAATTAAACACAATAGATAAAATTCTGGTGATATATGTTTTCTGCGGCATTATTACATATACGCTTTTATGGGGTTCCGGTTCTGCACTTACAAACAGACTTGGCTGGGCTTATACTATCCTTGGTTCATATTTTTTCTGCCGGATATGCATAAAATCACTTGAAGACATAAAGATATTAATCATTGGGCTCCTTTTTATTAATATAATAACTGTAATTTCGATGGTAAGTGAACAAATTACTCAGCATAATTTTTTCCATATCCTTGGCGGTGTGCCTGAGTTCAGTTTTTTACGAGATGGACGCGTACGTTCACAGGCAGCATTTGGTCACCCAATACTGGCTGGATGTTTCGGCGCATTTATGATACCAATGGTCATCGGACTCTCATCTTTTATTAAAAAAAGGGGAACATTTTATTTATGGACAGGATTCATCGTTTTTACTACCATGGTTATCACATCCAGTTCCAGCGGACCATTAGTAGCATATATGGCCGGACTCTTTGGAATGCTTCTCTGGTTTTTACGAAAACAGGTTAAGCTACTGTGCATCGCCTTTATAGGCATGGTAATCGGGCTTCAATTATGCATGAATGCTCCGATATGGTTTTTAATAGCACGAGTCAGCATTGTAGGCGGTTCCACAGCATATTTCAGAGCAGCTTTAATTAATGCAGCAATAACGCGCATTAATGAGTGGTGGCTCTTAGGTATACGCAGCACAGGGCATTGGGGCTGGGGTTTTCAGGATGTTTGTGTCCAATATATTCGCATCGGTGTTGATGGCGGACTGCTTGGGTTGATTCTTTTTATAACAATCATGGTACTTTGCTTTAAAACCATCCTTAAAATAACCCATAAAACCGAAAAAATTCCTAACATACAAAAATTTATCTGGTCTATCGGGGCAGCTCTTTTTTCTCATACAATCGGTTTTTTGGGAGTTTCCTACTTTGGACAAATGTTGTTTTTCTGGTATATGACTCTGGCAATTATTTCTTCATTGAATAATATGCCATTCAGAATAATTATGCAAAAGTACTCATGATACTCTCTGCAATATTATTTTAATAAATCATTTCGATGCCACAAACCTCTTTGAATGACTCGCCGCATTGTACCAAAAATTGATTTGAATTTTCGTTTCAAAGAGATATTAATCCATGCTTTATACAGTCGAAATCCACTAAATTTAGTTGTTGGTATCAACATAAACTTCATAGCCAGCTGCCGTCCAAAAATTTCTTTCCGACGCTCCACAAGTCCCTGTGCCCTAATTACCGCTTTTGAAGAAGAAGGGAACAATGTAATGTAGCCATCGTCTATTGCCTTCTCAACCAGATCTCTCCCGTATTCTGTGCGAGATAATACCAACGACCTTCCCGGATCTTTCACTTCTTTTGAATATTTATGCCATGCATCCCCGCAAGAGATATCTGCCAGCTCTCCAAAACCATCAGGACAAAATTTACACCGAAATGAACGGTATTTTTGAAGAAAATGCCAACTGTCGTGGTATGATAATAAATTATGTTCTTTTCCGGTAGTATCAGTCACCGAAAAACTGCCGGGCCACCCGTTACCTCGATAACGCAATTTTAAAATATCGTTATGGTTGATTCCTTTCTTACGCAAAAGTTCAAGGCTAGCCCTGGAACTCGGTGTGCCCGCACAAAAAAAGGACAGGACCAAACCCAAATTTTTATCTAATTGAGGCCTGCGCCTTCGCAGAGCTGCAACGGCAGCAACGTCACAGGGTTTTCCGATAAAAACACATGGTCGATCACTATCCTCGATAAGTCGAAGACTATCACATGGTGAAGATGTTGTATAACGTGATCCTGCGTGTTTTATAAGATCTTTACGGCTTTTACTTACAACTGTTTTATTTTCCAACGGCTTTTTAGTATCCATTCCGGTATGGAGTACAAATTTCATATTTTCCTGTTCAAGACAGTACAAAGCCAGTGCAGTCAAAACACCACCTGATGATCCACGCAAACGTATTTCATCGTCAACGGCATAGCCCTCCCCGAAAGAAAGCACCTGACCAATAAGATATTCATGATTCACATTTTCATTTCCTGTCGGCTTCACAGTTTGGACATCCACATGATATCCGGGACAAAAATGGAGGCAGTCCTTACAATAATGACAGATGTTTTTATCAAAAACAGGTCTTATACCGATATCCTCAAAGTTTTTAAGAATCACTGCATCTCTGTCACATGTATATACACACGCACCGCATCCGGTACAAAGACCCCATTCGACTACATCCCATATGTATTTTATTGATCTCACTGCAATCGCTAATCCACTCGGAAATATTTAAACAATAAGTGAATAACCCCGCCTACAAGGCGGGGCATCTAAAATAATTTTAACTGCTTTGGAGATTTCTCTTGCTTGCGATGATATTCAATGTATTTTTGAATCACTTGAGCTTGATCTTCCCCCGAAAAAATGGACACGCAGTTAGGCTGCTATAGTACTTGACCAGCGCTGCCGAAAGCTGCGAAAATTAGTGCTGCCAAAACAGCATTTTTACGACCTGTTCAAACAGGCAAGCTGAAACACGCTGTATTTAAGCTTTATCAACCGATTAATCAACATTTTTTAAAAGCGGCATAGGATTTTTGTGCCCGTTAATTTGCTCCGTTAAATACAAACTCTAGTTTATTATTTAGTAGATACCCACGGGCTTACGCCCGTGGCCCTAAAAATCAAAGCTTAGCTGGATTGCACCTTTATCAACCTTT
>CAZUMW010000047.1:0-34541 GCA_964621615.1 uncultured Thermodesulfobacteriota bacterium | reverse complement strand
CCTCAGGAGAATTTTTGTAGTTATGTGTTTTTCCTTTAGTCCCGACATGTCGGGATAACTGAATCCACCGGCTTGTGGCCGGTGGTAGTTCAATTCCATTATGCGACAGGTGCCCCTGATATATCACAAAGGCGGTAAACAAAGGGGACACTCTATTGTGGAACGGAACCCATACCTATGGGGCCGGCGCTGGCGCCGGGCTGCTTTTCATCCGCTTCAGCGTGATCACGACTGCGGATACTGCGGCGGGGGTGATGCCTTCGATGCGCGACATCTGGCCTATCGATTCCGGTCTGATTTCGCTCAGGCGCTGTTTGAGCTCGTTTGACAGGCCGTGGACGGTGGTGAAGTCAAAGTCTGCCGGGATTGCGGCTTTTTCCATGGCGCCCATTTTTTCAATTTCTCTGAGCTGGCGCTGAATGTAGCCGTCATATTTAATGTCTGTTTCGGCCTGCTGCGCGGCACGGGGATGGACCGGCTCAGGGGGCGGAGAAACCTGTTTCAGCAGATTCCAGGTAATGCCGTCCCGTTTTAACAGCTGCTCAAGGGTTGTGCCGGTGGAAAGGGGTGCCTGCCCGTTTTGTTCAAGCAGGGCGTTTACTTCGGGTGCCGGCCCGAGTGTTGAATCGGTAAGGCGCTTTTTTTCGGCGGCGATCTGCCGTCGTATCTCCTGAACGCGGCTGAAGGTTTCCGAATCGATCAGCCCCAGCTCATGGGCGAGACCTGAAAGACGCAGATCCGCGTTGTCCTCCCGGAGCATAAGCCGGTACTCGGCCCGGGAGGTAAACATGCGGTAGGGCTCGCGGGTGCCGCGCGTAACCAGATCATCTATCATGACCCCCATGTAGGCATGTTCGCGGCCGAGCACGAACGGCGGGCGGACCTGCACGGAACACGCGGCGTTTACGCCTGCCCACAGCCCCTGCGCAGCAGCTTCCTCATATCCTGAAGTGCCGTTAATCTGTCCGGCAAGAAACAGCCCGCTTACTTTATGTGATTCAAGCGTTCGCTTCAGCTGAAGCGGGTTTGCAAACGAGTATTCAATCGCATAGGCAGGCCGCATGATTTCCGCCTGCTCAAGTCCCGGCACTGACCGCACAAACTCGATCTGAATCTCGAGGGGCAGGCTGTTTCCCAGACCGCTTGCATATATTTCACCGGTTTCCAGCCCTTCGGGCTCGAGAATGATCTGATGCCGGTCCCGGTCGGGGAAGCGGACGATTTTATCCTCAAATGAGGGGCAGTACCGGGCGGGCGTGCCGGTTATAATGCCGCCGTACAGGGCGGAGCGCTCAAGATTGGCGCGCACAAGGTCATGGCTTGCCCGGCATGTGTGGCCGATATAGCAGGGCTGCTGGGGCAGTGTGCGGCCGTTTGCGGAAAAGGAAAACGGCGGCGTTGACTCGTCTGATTCCTGGCGGGTGAAGATGTCGAAATCAATGCTCGATCGCCGCAGGCGCGGCGGTGTGCCGGTTTTCATTGTGCCCAGCGAAAGCCCCAGCTCCGCAAGGCACCGGGGCAGCCCGTAGGAGCCGCACTCGCCCGCCCGGCCCGCCTGTATGGAGCGGTGACCGATGTGAATAAAACCGTCAAGAAACGTGCCGGTGGTCAGAATGACCGTTCGGGTGCCGAAGCAGAACCCCGTGGCATCCTCCACGCCGGTCACTGTGTTGTTTTCCGTTATCAGGCGCTCGACATGCCCCTGCTTCAGATCGATATTGTCCTGCTGCTCGAGCACCGCTTTCATGGCAAGGTGATAGCGGGTCTTATCGTTTTGCGTTCTGGTGGCGCGAACCGCAGGCCCCTTGCGGGTGTTCAGCGTACGGTACTGGATAGCGCTCCGGTCGGTAACCTTAGCCATTGCACCGCCGAGCGCATCTATTTCTTTTACCAGCTGCCCCTTTGCCATGCCGCCGATTGACGGGCTGCACGGCATGGCCGCTATTTTATCAAGGTCGATGGTCAGAAGCAGCACGCAGCAGCCCATCCGCGCAGCCGCGAGCGCCGCCTCACAGCCGGCATGCCCGGCGCCGACCACGATCACATCGTATGATTTGTCATAGAAGGCCATTTACAATCATTTCCCGAAGCGCTATAAAAACAGTAGGTATGACAATAATCATGGGTGCCTCCCCGGCTCTCTGGGGGCTCCCGGAGTTTGTCATATGCACGAATACAAATGGTTTTGTCCGCATTGTGCTGTTCACAACACTGCTGGATTGCCCGGACGGAGCCGGGCAATGACGGCCTGCTTGCGCAGTGTGAACGGAGAACGTATGTAGATACCTTGCGCTTAACTCTGCATGTAGTGCGGAGTCTGCGCGAAACGATCCCGATCACGCCTGAGGTTTTGCCGCAGGTTATGATTATGCAGTATACCTGATTTACGATGGTGTGTACAGATATGACACAGAAGCGCTACCGCGATTTTAATTCCTATCTGCGGGGTCTGTTCGGCTGCAGGGTGCAGAAGATCACCATCGATGCAGGGCTTTCATGCCCGAACCGCGACGGCACCCTGTCGACCGCCGGCTGCATATACTGCAATCCCCGCGGGTCGGGCACCGGTGCGCATGAAAAGGGACTTTCGATTGCCGAGCAGATCGGGCAGGCAAAGACCGTTCTGGAAAGAAAATACAAAGCCCGTTTGTTTCTCGCCTATTTTCAATCATTTTCAAACACCTACGCTCCGGTGGAAACGCTCAAAGCGCTGTATGACGAAGCTCTTGCCGATCCGGATGTTGTCGGGCTGTCGATCGGCACACGGCCCGACTGCGTTGATGACCGTGTGCTCGATCTGCTTGAAGGGTACACACACAGTAAGCTCGTCTGGGTTGAATACGGCCTTCAGTCGGCGCACGACCGGACCCTTGAGCGTATCAACAGGGGGCATACCTGTGAGTGCTTTAAGGAAGCGGTCCGGCAAACACACACACGCAACATTGGCGTGTGTGCCCACGTTATTCTCGGTCTGCCGGGGGAAACGCGTGAGGACATGCTGACAACCGCACGGGAAGTCGCCGGGCTGCCCATCGACGCAATAAAAATACACCTGCTGTACGTGGTGCGGGGTACGCCGCTTGAAGCGCTCTACCGGCAGGGGCGGTATCAATGCCTGACGCAGCAGGAATATGCAGAGCTTGTGTGCGATGTGCTGGAGGTGCTGCCCCCCGGCATGATCATACAGCGGCTGACCGGCGACCCGCATCCCGGGGAGCTTGTCGCGCCGGCGTGGTCTCTTAAAAAAAGGGAGACCAGGCAGCTTATTCATGACAAACTGGAGATTCGCGATTCACGGCAGGGAACCCGCTTCAGACAAAAGAAAGGAGCCACGCAATGACGATACGGAACACCCATTGCCGATCACGTGTATGGTGTGCCTGTGCCGCCGCTTTGACAGTGCTTCTGTGCGGCTGCATGCAGGGGGTCCGCACGGCTGACAACGACGGCCTGTACCAGTATGCAACCATCGGTGCGCTTCTGGTGGGCGTTTACGACGGGGATGAAACGTTCGGCAATCTGTTGCGCTACGGTGACTTCGGCATCGGCACGTTTAACGATATTGACGGGGAGATGATCTGCCTTGAGGGTGCGTGCTATCAGGTTCGCGATGACGGTGTATCATACCCGGTGAGCGCCGATCAGAAGACGCCCTTTGCGATGATTACCCGGTTTGATACAGATGTGTCAATGCCTGTATCCGGTGTGCCGGACTACCGGTCCCTGCAGGAGGCAGTCGATGTGACCCTTGACACAGATAACATCGCCTACGGCATAAAAGTCAGCGGGACTTACAGCTATATAAAAACGCGAAGCGTTTCCCCGCAGCAGAAACCCTACCCGCCGCTGAGCGACGTGGTCGAGCAGCAAACGGTTTTTGAATTCCATGATGTGCGCGGCACCATGGTGGGATTCCGGATGCCGCCCTATATGGGCGGGGTCAACGTGTCGGGGTGGCACCTGCATTTTTTAACGGAAGACAGAAGGGCAGGCGGCCATCTCCTGGAATGCACCGTGGATAATGCCACGGTTTCCATTGATGAAATTCACGGAATTACGCTCGTGCTGCCTGAGACTGAAGGGTTTTATGCTGCGGATCTGGTGGAAACCGACAGCGGCAATACTGAATAAACCGGTACGCAGCGGCGCGGCCGGCAGCCTGTAGTATGGGCGCAAGCCGATAGGCATGAGCCATCAGGAGCGCTTGTGCCTGTCGCACTCATCCCGGTCAGGTGCCAGCCAGCCGCGGCGATGCATTTCATCGGCAAGCATTCTGATAATCTCCTGCTCTTCATGCAGCGCATGCAGAATCAGGAATCTGAGGCTTCGCCGGGCGTGCTCCCTGTCTTTGAGCGCGTGACCCAAAAAGGCGGTATGTTTTTTCCGGGGGTGCATTGTTCGTATTCCTTAAATCGCTGCCCACGGGACCATCTGTAATTTTATGCATGATAGGTGCCGATACAATAAACAGGCCCGCTTTGGAATAAAAAACAGGAGAAAAACAATATGACACGTCTGGTTTCTCAAATAATGTCATTTTTGAAAAACGATCTGTGGAAGATCAGGCTTGAGCAGCGGCCTGCCATGAAAGCGTTTTTTGTGAAGCAGCTCCGCGTGGTTGTGCTCGCGGTGCGCGGCTTTGATGAGGACAAATGCTCCCTTAAGGCCTCTGCTATGACTTTTTATACGCTTCTGTCGATAGTGCCGGTTGCGGCCATGATGTTTGCCGTGGCTAAGGGGTTCGGCTTTGAAACGCTTCTGCAAAACCAGCTCCTGCAGCGCATCCCTGCGCAGGAGGAGGTTATCCGGGAGGTTATCTCGTTTGCGCACTCGCTGCTTGAAAATACCAGGGGAGGGCTTATTGCCGGCATCGGCGTTGCCATACTGTTCTGGACGGTTATAAAGCTGCTGGGGAACATCGAATATGCCTTTAACGATATCTGGGGCGTTCAGCAAGCCCGGAGCCTCGGCAGAAAATTCAGCGATTATCTGTCGGCGCTGCTCATCTGCCCGCTGCTTTTTATCATGGCAAGCAGCATAACGGTTGCCGTTACCAGCAGAGTCACCTTTTTTGTTGAAAAGATCAATGTGCTCAGCATGGTCAGCACGCCGATCCTTGCCGGGCTCAAGCTTCTTCCATACTGCGTTATATGGGTACTGTTCACGTTTTTGTATGTGTTCATGCCCAATACCCGCGTGAAACCGGGGTCGGCAATTCTTGCCGGCATAGTAGCGGGTACGCTGTATCAGATTGTGCAGTGGGGATACATCACGTTTCAGGTCGGCGTTGCCCGCTACAATGCGATTTACGGCGGATTTGCCGCACTGCCCCTGTTTCTCATCTGGCTTGAGATAAGCTGGCTGATCGTTTTGTTCGGCGCCGAGATATCCTTTGCCCATCAAAACGTGCATACGTATGAATTCGAGCCGGAATGCCGGCGGGTGAGCCGCTCATTTAAGAACCTGTTGTCCCTGCGCATTTTGCATATGGTTGTGAAGCGGTTTCAAAGCAGCCCTGAGCCGCTGACAACCGAAGATATGCTGGGGGAGCTTGAAACGCCGGTGCGCCTGCTAAACCAGGTGCTCGATGAGCTGGTCACCTGCGGGCTTGTGCACGAGGTGCGTACGGGTGATGAGCGGCAATACGGCTATCAGCCCGCGGTTAATCCCGATTCGCTGACCATACAGTCGGTGCTGCGAACGCTTGAGCGGCACGGAACCGATGGCGTGCCCCTTGCACGAACCCCGGTGCTCGCCGATCTTGAGCGGCGGCTCGAGCAGTTTGATGAGCTTGTGGCGCAATCAGAGGACAATGTGCTGCTCAGGGATATATGATACAGCTGTGAAGATCCACACGTGAGCAGCGCGTTCGGCAATCACTCAGGCCCGCCCGAACCGGCTTCATAAACTATTTTGGATACTACTGAATTGCACAAAGAATTAAACAAAAAAAATCATGCGTATTCTTATAATTGAGGACGAACAAAAAACCGCCACCTTTCTTAAGAAGGGACTTACAGAGAACGGTTTTGTCGCTGATGTGGCGTATACCGCCGAGGATGGATTGATTAAGGTGCTTGGGGGTGAATATGATCTTGTTATCCTTGATGTGATGCTGCCGGATAAAAACGGTTGGGCTGTGCTTGAGGAAATGAGAAAGGAAGGCGGCAATGCGCCTGTGCTTTTTTTGACTGCATGTGATAGTGTTGAAAACCGCGTTAAGGGGCTGGAGCTTGGGGCAGATGACTATTTAGTCAAACCTTTTGCGTTTTCAGAGCTGCTGGCCCGTGTCAGGGCTGTTTTGCGCAGGCCTCAGACACAAAAACCCACAGAAATAGAGATAGCAGACCTGAGGATAGATCTTTCGAGACGCAAAGTCAAGCGCGCCGGCATACAGATAGATCTTACGCAAAAGGAGTTTGTGCTGCTGTCTCTGCTGGCACAGCGTGCCGGGGATGTTGTTTCAAGGACAATGATAGCAGAGCAGGTGTGGGATATGAATTTTGACAGTGACACCAATGTCGTCGATGTTGCCATCCGTCGCCTTCGATCGAAAATAGACGATCCGTTTGCTGAAAAACTTATACACACCGTGCGCGGGGTTGGCTATGTCCTTGAAGAGCGGCAATAACCCACATCGTGCAAAAAAGCCGCCTTTGGGCACATACTCGATTGTTACCCGCCTGACAGTTGTCTATGCCCTCACAGCTTTTGGAATGCTGACGCTGGCAACCTGCTTTTTGTACTATGCTCTCACTGCGACCCTTCACAGTAAAGACCGGCGTTTTTTGATTGATAAAATAATCCATTTTCGAAATAGTATAAAAACCCCACACTATGATATCCATACGCTCGAACAGGAATTAAAAGACGGCGGCGGATATCAATTTCACAAATATATGGTGAAAATTGTTGACGCACACGGCGAAACTATCATGACATCATCAACAAGCAATATTATGGATGAGATACCGTTTCCCGATCCACATGAAGTCGATGAGAAACCGTGGAATATCGGGAGATTCAGATCGGGTACAGGTGAAGTTTTTATTATGATGTCGGCCTGGGCCGCATGTCCTGATTGCAGCGGCAACGTGCTTATTAATACCGCGCTTAATGTTTCAGCTGAAGAGGCCATCCTGAAACAATACCGAAAACAAATATATATGGTTTTAATCACAGGTGTTTTTCTTGCAGCTTTTATCGGTATGCTGATTGCCCGCCGCGGGTTACAGCCTCTGCGGCATATTGCAGCTGTTATTCAGCGCATCCGGGCTTCACAGCTACACGAAAGGATTGCTCCGTCTCAGTGGCCGCAGGAGCTTGTTGTGCTTGCAACATCATTTGATGAGATGCTCGACCGCCTTGAGGATTCCTTTGCCAGGCTGTCCCGTTTCTCAACAGATATCGCTCACGAATTACGGACTCCCCTTAACAATCTTATGGGCGAAACCGAGGTCGCTTTATCTAAAACCAGAACGGTTGATGAGTACCAGCACATTCTTGAGTCAAGCCTGGAGGAATATACACGCCTTTCCCATATGATTGAAGGGCTGCTTTTTCTGGCCCGAGCGGAAAATACCGATATCAAACTCGACCGGAGCGTCTTTGATCCTTTGAAAGAAGTTCACGGAGTTCTTGAATATTATGAGGCCATAGCCGAAGAAAAAAAAATCACCGTCCAGTGCAGAGGTTCCGGCACGGTGTGCGCCGATCCGCTCCTGTTCCGCAGGGCCATTACCAATATTGTTTCAAACGCATTCAGATATTCCCAACCCGGCAGCACCATTCATATAGAGGTCATTGAAGCTGAAGATCAATCGTTGTCTGTTACGATCACAGACAACGGCATTGGAATTAAAGCTGAGGAATTGAATAGTATTTTCGAGCGGTTCTATAGATCACCCGGAGCCAGGGGGCATGATACGCGCGGGAGCGGGCTGGGGCTTTCAATCGCTAAATCAATTATGGACCTCCATGGAGGAACAATAGATATACGAAGCGAGCCCGGTAAGGGTACAACCGTCATTTTACGTTTTCCTGTCAAATAGTTTTCCCCGCCGATTTTCTTCATTACATAAATGTAATAATTCTGCAATCATTCTGTAAGGTTTATTCATTATAATTGAAGATAATAAAGGGCTATGGCTATGTCATAACCCCCTCGGCCCTCCTCATACCCCTGGCATAGCCGCCCTTTTTTACATTCTCTTTCAAAAACAGTAAGGGAGGTGAGTATGATTATTTTAACGAAGGTGTTAACATACTTTGTGTTTACCGCGATTGCCGGAAAACTGATATGCGCTCACCACGTTTTTGCCAAATACAACAGGATTATTCAGCAGGCATCTGAATACCGCCATGAAGCATTTTCTATTGCTTCAAATATAACATTCCCTGTCTTTTGATAAAAACACATCCGCATTCAATTATAAGAAAAAGAAGACCTCGCAATACAAATGGACCGGGATAAAACGGATCACGATCATTTCATCGCGCTTGATGTGAAAAAGCTCAAACATATAGAAGCGGAACGAAAAAGGCTTTTAACAGCGGTCCTGCAAGGGGCATCCGATATTCATTTCATGCGCTGTCCGCGCTGCAGCAGAAAACTTGCATCTGAAAACATCAAAGATATTTCAATTATTATATGTGATCAATGCAGAGGAATCTGGGTGGATTCAGAAAGTCTGGCACAAATACTCCGGCTTTCCGATGATATGGTGGATGCTTTTCTTGATCATATAACAAAAAAGTAAAAACTGATGAACACAACTATAATTTTCCTGCTTCTTATCGCGCTTTCTGTAATTAATGCGTAGATTCGCCGGAAGAGATGCATTGCAGCTAAAAAAGGAAAGGTTCCACAATGCCGGACAACATAAAACGCATAATATACATTACAAATTCAGACTATAATATTATTATGGAGCATCTTCGTTTTTATTACTATTTTATGCCGACATACAAGGGCCTTGATAGCATCACCACGTTGGATAACAAATTCCGCCGGGCGATTATTGTTAAAGATGGACACATTCCTGAGGATATTATCATGATCAATTCTCAGATTACTTTATCTGAGATCGAATCAGAAGCTGAAACAAGCTTCATTTTGACTTTGCCTGAACCTGCTGATAGCAGCGAAAACAAGGTCTCAGTTTTTTCACCTTTCGGATGTGCGGTTATTGGAGGGCAGATTGGGGATATTATCGAATATGAAATGCCGGGGGGCACTCAAAAATATGTTGTCCAAAAAATTGATAATTATACACAAAGAGCTGCAGCACATACTGGATTGCAAAAAGCTATTTAGAAAAATGATAATTGTTGTCTATGAAACACATCCATTTGTTATATTATTCCTGCCAACAGTAAAATCCGGCCGCCCCAAAATTCAAATTAGCTGCATCTGAAATTACAGTCAGGTGGTATAGTCTGTCCCTGCATGCGAACCGGCAAGCTCAATGCCAGCGTGCGTCAACCCGGCACAAGGCCTCATATCAGCTTTTTTTGCCCCGGCGCTTTTGTACAGCAGCGGCCGTGACCAGGGCATATATTTCCTGCAGCGGCAGATCGTGGCTGCGCGCAAGCTCTCGGCACACTTCATATTCCGGAACGACTCGTTTGCCGGCCGGTCCGTCAAATACTTTGGCGCGCACGGGCCCCATAGCGGTTTCAACCGTAATGTGTTTTCTTGCAAGCTTAGTTCTGCGGGCAGTATAGGAGCGGATGCCACCTGAGCTTGTTTCCGCAAGAAGAACCGCGCTCAGCGCGGCAAAGCGCTCCGGCGGTGCAATGATCTGCATAAGCAGGCCGGGCCGGTTTTTCTTCATGTATGCAGGAATCATGAGCACATCGAGCGCGCCCTCTTCAAGCAGCCGCTCCTGGGCATAGCCCGCCCACTCAGGGTTCATATCGTCGATGTTTGCCTCGATAACGCTCACCGTGTCGCGGTTTTCTTCCGCTAAAAGATCTCCGATCACGAGCCTGACCATGTTCGGCCACTCCTCAAGCTCCCGCGAGCCGGCGCCGCAGCCGGTTGCGTCGATGCGCAGCGGCGGAAATGGTCCGTATTCAGCTGTGACGGTGGTAAGCAGCGCGGCGCCTGTCGGGGTGACCAGCTCCGCACTAATGCCGGTTCCGTAGGTGGGGACACCTTTGAGCAGAGCCACGGAAGCGGGTACGGGTACGGGGATGGTTCCATGCCGGCAGGTAACGACCCCGCTGCCGAGCGGAACAGGCGATGCGCATATATAATCTGCGGCCAGGTAATCGAGCCCGACCGCGCACCCGACGATATCGACAATCGAATCCACAGCGCCCACTTCATGGAAGTGAACATCGGATATTTTTTTACGATGTATCGCAGCTTCGGCGCGGGCAAGCCGATGAAATATATCACAGCTTGTTTTTTTAACCGTTTCTTTCAGCGCACTGTCACAAATAATGTGCCGGATATCACTGTACGTTCGGTGCGGATGCTCGTGGTGATGGTGTGAGGGGGGCGCTTTCGCAATGCGGACATGCGCCTTAGTGCAGGCTATTGCGCTGCGGCTGGTTCGCGATGCTTTCAGTGTATAGCCGCCGATGTTAAGCTTTTTGAGCTCCTGTTTAATGTGGCGCAGCGGGACCCCCGAGTCAATGAGCGCCCCGAGCATCATATCGCCGCTGATGCCCCCGCAGCAGTCGATATACAGGCATTTCATGGTATATGTGTCCTTTCAGAAAAATAAAAAAATGATCGATGTACCGTATTGTTTACCACTTTTTGCCTGGATGGTCCACTGCTGACTTATATGAATTCTTTATGCACGACAGGTTTTAAGCGTTTCTGTCAGCATGTTGCAGGAAGAGGGTGATGATTTATACCCCCCCTTCTTTTTCTTTAAAGGGTAGCTGGTCTTGTCTACCCCCCCATTTTCTCAAAGAGACCCGGGGCGGCTGCCACTAGTGATTATCGCTCACATTCAGGAACCCGGCCTCTCCGGTTCCGCGCTGCAGAGCCCCAGGATTTCCTGCCTGACCACTTTCCCTGCAGCGTTTCGGGGAAGTGCTTCCATAAAAACGATCTTCCGGGGACATTTAAAGCCGGCAAGCGATCTGCGGCAGAAATCCGTCAGCTCTTTTGCTGACACAGCCGTGCCGTGTCTACGCACCACGGCAGCGGTAACCATTTCACCCCAGAGGCGGTCGGGCACGCCAAGGGCTGCCGCTTCATACACCGCAGGATGCTTTAAGAGGACCTGCTCCACCTCGCCGGGATAGATGTTCGTGCCCCCGCTGATAATAATATCTTTTTTGCGGCCGGTGAGATACAGATACCCCTGTTTATCCATGAGGCCCATATCCCCGGTAAATAGAGCGCCGTTGCGCAGTGAGCGCGCTGTTTCCGGCTCGTTTCTGTAATAGCCGCGCATAATATTCGGGCCGCGGCACACAATTTCCCCGATGCTGCCCGCCGCGCACCCTTTTCCGTCTTCGTCGCATATCTCAACCTGCACCGTGAGCATGGGCTTGCCGATGCTGGAGGCTTTGGTGAAAAATTGTCCGGGCTGCAGAATCGTTACGCCCGGAGCCGCCTCTGTCAGGCCGTATATGTCATAAAATCCGGCCCGGGGAAACAGCCCGGAAAGCGCCTGTTTTTCAGCGGGGGACATAGGTGCCGCGCCGGTTACCGCCCGGCGCACGGTTGCAGTGTTGCGGGGCCTTCGGCCCTGCGCGTCTATCATCATGGTGAACATGGTCGGGGCCTGGGTAATGGCGGTGATATTCTCCCGCTCTATGCAGTCGAGGCAGCCGTCGGCTGAAAACGACCGGCACAGATACACGGTCATGCCGTTAAACACGTAGGTGAAAAGGCGCCCGAGCGTTGAGGAGTGAAACAGCGGGGTCGGGGCAAGCTCCCGGTCCTGCGGCGTCATGCTGCAGGCTGCCGTATAGTTAAGCGTGTTCCAGATGTGATTGCCGTGCGTGAGCACAACCCCCTTGGGGGTGCCGGTGGTGCCGGCCGTATACAGAATAAATGAAATATCCTGTTCGGTTATCCGTGGCTCAAAGTCTGCCGGAGAAGATTTTTTTTTCTGAGCGGACCGCTGCAGCTCTTCGAATGAAAGCACCCCCATGCCGGTTGCAGCACGGTGCGGCACTTTGTCGCCCAGACCCGATTCCGCAATGATCATCCCGGTTTCTGCGTGCTCTGCAAGCCGGGCGATTTCCTGCCCTGTTAAGCGCCAGTTAAACGGGACGCCGACCGCGCCCAGCTTCATGAGCGCAAACAGGGCTTCGACAAGCGCAATGCTGTTGGCGGACAGCAGGCCGACACGGGTGCCGCGTGCAATACCCAGCGCTGCGAGGCGCGCAGCGGTTTTTTCAGCTCCCTGGAGCAGCTCTGAATAGGTTACCCGGCTATCGTCGCAGGCAACCGCCGTTTTATCGGGAAATCTGCTGGCTGACTGGTGTAGAAACTGAAAAAGATTCACAGGGTTGTCCGGGGGGGTTCTGGTATATGGCCGCCAGGCACTATCAGCATTTAGTATGCCATAGTGTGCGTGTATTTTTCAATATTTTTTCTATCCTGTTGAAAAAGCTTTTTGTTTGGCTTTTTATTTAAGGCGGGTGAATTATTTTGAATGCGGGCTTTGGCTCTAACTACTTGATTTTACATATTTTTATATACTGCTGCGCGAGAAGGGGACGAGGGTGTTAAAATATACGTAATTCAGGGTATTTTGTGTTTTGTCCACAGGTTTTTCCACAGGCAGTCCACACATGCAAAGCAGCCTGTTCACATAACTTCTGGCCTAGTTTCACGGCACTTTTTCTCTCTGCGGTATCCATGCTCCGGCCCATTGTTCAGTCAACACGAGGGTGTTTACTTTGACCATCAACTGTTTTTGTACTATTCTCTAATTATAATGAACAAAAATCTTTTGCGAAAACTGGAAGGTGCGGCTGCACCGCGCCGCGACATGATAAACCAGTATAAGCGGCAGGATGTGTTCCGGTGCACCCACGAGTCACACCGGCACTTCAACAGCGCGGTATCGGTATATCACGTGTTGAAAGAAAAAAAGTGTTTCCCGGACGGCTGTATCTATTTTAAATGGCGGTGCAGACGGCTTGATAAGGGGCATGCGTGCCCGCGCAAATACAAGCATGTCGGACGGGGGTGCGCGAGCTGCAAGGACTATTATGATATCAAGGTTATTAAAAAACCAGAGATTGTGCTCTCCCCTGAAGCCTATGCACGGTTTCAGGAAGAGCTCATGCTGTTTGAGCGGTGGCTTAAAGCCACTGTCGGTTCAATGGTCGAGTTTTCCGGTGTGGTCAATTCGGTAAAGCCGCGCTACAGCCTGCACCGCACCGGGAAGCGGCACCGGATTACATTCGACGGTTTTCTGCTTAATTTTTCCGAAGGGTTTGCGGGCACTACTCACTTTGCCGATTTCATCTATGCACCGGTAAGCTCGCGGATGCAGGGACGGCACCGTTTTGCCAAAGGGGATCATATCAGCATGCAGTGCTATTTTACCATGCAGGAGGGTACGCCGGTTCTGCGAAAGCCCCGCTCCATAGAGGTTCTTCAGCGCGGCTGCCGCCCGTTCTGGAATGAAAGCCGGGCGCGGGTGGCTCAGCGCACCGGTACGGTGCTGCCGTATCAGGATGAAAAGTGTTACAGCTGTGAGCGGGGCGTCCTGCTTACCGTGGAAAACGACGATAATGCCCGCAGCGTGAAAAAGCGAAAAATGTTCTGCCTGGAAGGAATAGAAAGCCCGGAGCTGTGCTGTTATGCGGCGCACCGGGAGCTGCATGATTCTGACACTGCCGGCTGAGATACTGCTCCCATGCACAATCACTGGAAAATCGGCGTCGATCTGGGGGGCACAAAGACAGAAATCGTGCTGCTCGACTCGAGCGATACTGAAACATACCGCAGCAGAATAAAGACGCCGCGCGAAGACGGCTATGACGCTATTCTGAACGCTGTCTGCGGGCTTGTTTCAGGCGTCATGGACCGTGTTCCGAAAGGTGCCCCCGCCACCGTCGGTATCGGAATGCCGGGATCGATTAACCCGGGAACCGGGCTGGTGCAGAACGCCAACACCACCTGCCTGATCGGCAGGCCCCTTGAATCTGATCTGCACAAGCTGCTCGGGCGCCCTGTCGGCCTGAAAAACGATGCCGACTGCTTCACCCTTGCAGAGGCCCGCGCCGGCGCCGGTGCAGGCTACGATCTGGTCTTCGGCGTCATTATGGGAACCGGCTGCGGGGGCGGAATCTGTATCGGCGGTGAGGTTCGCAGCGGGCCGCACAATATTTCCGGCGAGTGGGGTCATTTTGCAATCGATCCGCAGGGCGAGCCATGTTATTGCGGCAACCGCGGCTGCGTTGAAACAAAGATAAGCGGGGGCGGTGTTGAAAAAGCCTTTTATGCCCGCTACGGGCGATGGCTGTCAATGGAGCAGATCGCTGCCGGATTCCGCCGCGGAAACGACCCGCAGTGCGCCGAGGCAATGGAGCGTTTTCTGGATGATTTCGGCAGAAGCCTCGGCGGGCTTATATCCATACTCGATCCCGATGCGGTGGTGCTCGGCGGCGGGCTGTCACACATCGATGAGCTGTATACGCTCGGGGCTGAGCGGGTGCGCCGCTTTGTGTTTCATGAAGATATCCGGACGCCCATTCTTAAAAACCGGCTCGGCGATTCGGCCGGGGTGCTGGGGGCGGCCTGGATCGGGAAGTGAAAAAAAGTGAAATCACCGGCCGGTTATTTTTGCGATCGCCCAGCGCGCATATTCTGCGGTAACCGGATCTTCATCATCGGCCAGGGGAGCGAGTGCCGGAAGCGCGCGCTTATCCTGAAAATTGCCCAGCCCGATCACCGCGTTTCGCTGTAAAAACTTTTTATCCCCCATTGCCATACCCATTCGGGTGTGCGCAAACGTATTGGCCCACTCTGCGTCGGTAATTGAAAGGATTTCAAGAAGCGGCGGGTTCAGAAGTTCCGGCGGCGGCGCCAGATTGGGAGCAGGGGCAATCTTTCTGTTTTGGGGGCAGACATCCCTGCAGATTGTGCATGCTGAGCCCAGCAGATTCCGTGCTTTGTCCCTTATTTCCGGAGGAATATATTTTTTGTTATGGCCGAGATGAAAGTTCAGGCAGCGGGATTCGTCGCAGATATAGGGAGTGTGCAGCGCACCGCCGGGACAGGCATCGACACAGCAGCTGCATGACCCGCAGTCGTTTAGAAGCGGCGGGTCAGCGGGGAGCCGGGCGTTGGTTAAAAAAGCGGTCAGCGCTATCCACGATCCGTAATCGGGATGCTGAATCATGCTGTTTTTCCCGTAGCTGCCGATACCACAGCGTGCGGCCATAATTTTCACCGGAAAAACGACCGTTGGGGGTACCGGCGTGCAGGCGAGTCCCCGATCTGTAAAAAATCCGCACAGTGCATTCGCGCGGCTTTTTGAGCGCTGCCGCAACGTGCTGCTTACGTGAATTGCCGATGCGATACCCAGCAGATGCTCCCGGCACTGCTCGAATGTCAGCGGAGAGCCGGCATAGTCAGGTTCTGCAGTAATGACAACAGTACGAACTCCGGGAAAAGAGTCCCGGGGCTGGGCGATAGTTCCCATTTCCGGAGGCAGTGTGGTGATGCGGGAAAAAGCCTCCATAAGCTGCTGCATGCGGTCTTTTTCTTCTGCAGTGTAGTTTTCAGGAGATGCAAAACCGATAAGCGGAATACCGAGCTTGCTGCGCGCAAATTCGGTCAGCTCTTCTTTCAGCTTTGTGTAGGGCGCGGTTTGCTTTATTAAGAAAAGGATTCTCCCGGCACAACCCTGTTCCCCCGCACAAATTCGGCTGCAGCCATTTGTTTTTTCCCCTCAAGCTGCAGCTCATAAATTGCCAGGCACCCGGAGCCTGCCGTGACCAGCACGGAATCGGGGCCGGCTTTCAGTATCTGTCCGGGAGGTTCGGGGGATACATTCTGCAACGGCTCGGCATTATGGATTTTAACGCGCTTGCCGCGCAGGAAGGTGAAACAGCCGGGCCACGGGGTCATGCCGCGGATCCGGTTGTGTATCTGAGCCGCGTCCGCCGTCCAGTCTATCCGGCCGTCCTGTTTTTTCAAAAGCGGTGCATACGAGGCTTCAGCATCATTTTGCGGCACCGGGGTAAGAGCGCCTTCCCTGAGCATATCAAGCGCTTGTGCCATGAGCCGTGCCCCCAGCTCGGCAAGCCGGTCGTGCAGCGTCAGCGCGGTGTCCTTCGGAGAAACCGGCACAGATTCCTTCAGCAGCATGTCTCCGGTGTCCATGCCTTCATCAAGCTGCATGATCGTGACGCCGGTTTCCGGCTCCCCGTTTATGAGCGCCCAGTTAATGGGGGCGGCGCCGCGGTATGCCGGCAGCAGCGAGGCATGAACGTTAAGAAACCCGTGCCGTGGTATATCAAGCAAAGACCGGGGAATAATCTGACCGTAGGCAACAACAACAGCCACATCCGGGTCGAGGGCTTTCATTGAGTTGATAAAATCGGGGGATCTTACTTTTTCCGGCTGCAGCACTGCCAGCCCTGCTTCGGCGGCATGCACATGTACCGGGGACTGCGAAACCCGTTGGCCGCGGCCGACCGGGCGGTCCGGCTGGGTGACGACAGCACATATGTTTTCACCCCGGTTAATAAGGGCGTCGAGCGTGGGAACGGCAAATGCCGGTGTGCCGAAAAAAGCGATGCGCATCTTGTCCATGGCGATGTGTGTCTCCTGAATATTTTGTCATTTCGAGCGCAGCGAGAAATCTTACATAAGGTGATAATCGCACCATTGCGACACAGCCTCTGATGCGGGTGACCCTGAATTTTTTTAAGACCCTGCCGTGTCTACGCTCCTGAGCCGGCGGATACGATGTCTTTCAGCCCCAGGCGGTTCAGTGTTTCCGGCGTTGGAACACCGGTTTCGGGATCCCAGCCCCGAAGCCGGTAATAGGCGCTGAGCATACGGGACCACGCTTCGGTATCGATTTCCTCCCCGGCAAAGCGGCCGCCCGGAATCGGCCCGGACACCCATTTGCCCCTGAGAAAATCATCTTTTTTCCTGATGCCCTGGCGGACCAGAAAGGCGCGCTCCAGCGTATATACCCGCTCGGCTATGGTGTGCAGAGCAGCGGTGTCAAAGTCACGGCCGGTAACCGCGCTCAGCATGTCCGCCATATCCTGCATGGTTATGCCGTGACCGTTGTGTGCGGTTATGAATTTGCAGACCTCGATGCAGTCGGCAATCGTGTACATATCCTGACAAAAAACGGCGGCAGTTTCTTTTTTGTATGAAAGAGGATTGAGCACCTCTTCGGTGCCGAAGCGCTCGAGGGCCTCCTCAGGCGGTATCACGTTCATGCCGTCTTTTGAAGGCAGCTCAAACAAAAGCCCCCCTCTCAGGTGATCAGCGCCCCTGCTTGCCGTGGCGTAGCACAGCGCGCTCCCCCGGAGCACCCGCACATCGACCCCGCCGAACACCATTCCCTTGCTGGAGCTTACGTATTTTTCCGCTTCCCCGCCGATCCGGCGCGCGGCATTGACCGCCCCGTCGGCAAGCACGCTGCCGAACCCCCGGCGAAGGGCGATGTTTTCCATCATCTGTGCCATGGCTTCAGGGTCGCCCCAGTTCAGCTCGATGCCGCCTGTGTCGGCAGGGCCGATAATACCGTGCTCATACCAGTCCATCGCGGTGCCCATAAGCAGGCCGAAATCAAGGATATCGAGGCCGTAATCGTTTGCCATGTTGTTCAGCATAAACAGGGAGCCGGGATCGGTGTTGCCGCAGGTGGGACCGCAGGATGAGTTGCACCCCTCGGGCATTTTTACCCCGGTAGTGCCGGCATAGGGGCCGTCGGTAACACGGAACGCTTGAATGCAGTGAACCGGACAGGCAAAGCAGGCATGCGATCCGGTAAAATATTTTTTCAGGTTTCCTGCGCTCACTGCAGCAATGCCCGGAAAATCGCCTGTAATGGAG
Source organism: uncultured Thermodesulfobacteriota bacterium (assembly GCA_964621615.1). Classification (GTDB taxonomy): domain Bacteria; phylum Desulfobacterota; class WTBG01; order CAIYCZ01; family CAIRTM01; genus CAZUMW01. The sequence continues at coordinate 16,525 of CAZUMW010000047.1, read as the reverse complement.
AAATTTTTTGATACCAGGATCCCCGCCTCTGCCTCTTTGTCAAGCGGACCGGCGGAGCCGTAGGTGCTGAAAAACGAGCAGAACGGATTGTCCCGAATTTTATCCAGCCATCGCCGGCGTATTTTTTTGAACGAATCGGGGCGGGCAACAGCAACGGGCGGGCCTGCCTGTACGCACACCGCCTTCAGATTCTTTGAGCCCATAACGGCTCCCATGCCGGTTCTGCCGGCAACATTGTGATGATGCACGACACAGGCTGTGTAGACGCTGTTTTCGCCCGCGGGGCCAATCAGGGCAATGTGCGTGCGCGGGCCGCCAACCTCCTGCCTGAGAAGCGCTTCGGCCTGAGACGTGGTTTTGCCCCAGACGTGTGCGGCGTCTTTAAACTGAACGCCCTCCTCAGTGATCATCAGATACACCGGTTTGTCGGCACGGCCCCTGATGATGAGGTGATCATAGCCCGCTTTTTTAAGCGCCGGCGCAAAAAAACCGCCGAAATTGGCATCTCCCAGAATGCCGGTAAGGGGTGATTTTGCGGAAACAGTGCATCGGCCGCAGGAAGGGGCCAGCGTGCCGGAAAGCGGGCCGGTGCCGAAAACAATAACGTTGTCAGGGCTGAGCGGATCGGTTTGTGCAGAAACGCGGCCGTACAGCAGCAGTGTATTTATACCCCGGCCGCCAAGAAACAGTGCGGCTGCCGCGCCGTCGAGCGGCTTTTTCCGGGCAGCGCGCGCAGTGAGATCAATCTCAAGCAGTGTTCCGGTCCATCCCGCCATGCCTGTCTCCCGTGTTGCTCTCAGAAATATCTTGATATACAATAGTGCCTGCAGCACACCGTTCGCCGGCTGGGCACTATAAAAAATTATCGCAGGAAGGGCTCGTTATGGCAATAGCAAAAAAAGTTCAGGCATTCATGGAAAATGCGTCGTGGATCCGGAAAATGTTTGAGCAGGGAGCGCAGCTCAAACAGCAGTTCGGTGCGGAAAATGTATTTGATTTCAGCCTCGGCAACCCAAACCTCGAGCCGCCAGAGGTGTTTTATGAAGCGCTTGAGCGAGAGGCCGGTGACAGAACCCCCGGCGTGCACGGCTACATGTCAAATGCCGGCTATGTCGAAACCAGAGAGGCTGTTGCCGAGTATCTTTCAGAAGAGCACGGCGTTGAAATATTCAGCGAGCATATTATCATGACCTGCGGGGCGGGCGGCGGGCTCAACGTGGCGCTCAAAACCCTGCTTGACCCCGGCGAGGAGGTGCTTGTCCCGTGTCCCTATTTTGTAGAATACGGATTTTATATCGACAATTTCGGCGGCGTCTGCCGGCCGGTGCCGACAAAAGCGGATTTTTCACTCGATATTACCGCCATTGAGTCAGCCATCAGCTCTCAGACAAAAGCGGTGCTGATTAACTCCCCGAACAATCCGACGGGGCGGGTGTATCCGCGAGACGATCTGAATGATCTGGGCAGGGTGCTTTCTGCAAAATCAAAAGAGCTCGGAAAAGTGCTGTATCTTATTTCTGATGAGCCCTACAGCAAAATTGTGTATGACGGCGCGTGTGTGGCCAGCATATTCCAGGCCTACCAAAACAGCGTTCTGGTAACCTCATATTCCAAGGATCTGTCCATACCCGGCGAGCGCATGGGATACATTGCCGTTCACCCGTCGGCCGATGACATTGAGGAGCTTACAGGCGGCCTGGTTTTTTCAAACCGGACGCTTGGCTTTGTGAACGCGCCGGCGCTTATGCAGCGTGTAGTGCGCCACCTGCAGGGAATTTCTGTGGATATCGGTCAGTATACACAAAAGCGGGACCGCCTCTGCGAAATCATGGAATCTGCAGGATACTCGTTTGTGCGGCCTGAAGGGGCGTTTTATCTGTTCCCGGAGGCCCCCGGCGGTGATGATATCGCCTTTGTCGGCGCATTGCAGGACGAGCGCATTCTGGCTGTGCCGGGAAGCGGGTTCGGCTGCCCCGGCTTTTTCAGGCTTTCATACTGCGTTGACGACCCGGTTATCGGGGGTGCGGCTGACGGCTTTGTAAAAGCAGCTAAAAAATTCGGTGTATAGCGGGCTTTATTTTAATTCTTGTTTTTTCTGGTACCGTAACTATATAATACAGAAGAGCGTGTAAAATACGGTTGGCTAACTCTGCTTTTACCCGAGGTGCACGGTGTGCGTTTTTATATGTGTGAACCGAAAACGGCTGTTTGAGCGTGCTGTTCCCGGATAGCGGGTAAGCAGCCCAAGCGCCTGCCAAATGCATACAATGTCTGATTCCATCCGCTCATATATTCATCAGGAATTTGAACACCTCAAGCAAACCTCGCCGGTGCTTTTTTCGCTTATTGAAACCACCAGCTACGGCTTTGCCGTCATTACCACCGATTACCATCTGGTGGAAGTCAATTCGAGAATGCTCGAGCTGTTTCCCGGCATCGATGTTTCACAATACCCTGCATGTTACCGCTGCCTGTACGGCAAAACCGATACACAGTGCCGGGGCTGTCCCGCCGGGCGGTGCATGAGCACCGGAACCAAAGAAACCGCGCATATAGAAACCCCGGAGGGGCAGCCCTATTCCTGCTACAAGGTCTCCTGCACGCCGCTCACGGACGCGCAGGGGTCTGTATGGGGTATTCTTGAAATCGCTGAAGATGTGACCACCACCATGGCCAGAGAGCAGGAGCTGCGTGAGATAGCAACGCAACGGCGACAGATACTGGACAATGCAAACGACGCCATTATCGCGTTCAATCAGGACGGCATAATCGTTAAGATGAACAAGAAAGCCGTCCAGCTGACAGGCTATGCCAGGGAGGAGCTTGAAGGGGAAAACGTCTATATTCTGGTGCCTGAGGAGAAACGCAAGCATCAGCAGGAAATGCTGCGCGACATGTGCAGCCATCCTGCCGATCCGTATACCAGCCGCGTCATCGAGGGGGAGTGCCTCCGCAGGGACGGCTCCATCGTACCTATTGAGGAAACCGTTTCAATCCTGAAAACTGCACAGGGGTATGTGTTTACCTCTATCATCCGGGACGTTTCAGAGCGCAAAATGTATGAGCGGCAGCTGAAATCGCATGCCGAGGTGCTCGAGAAGGAGGTCGCCGACAGAACCAGGCAGCTTTCCCGCTCCGAGCGCCGCTATCACAGCCTTGTGGAGACCGCTAATGAGGCTATTATATCTGCGGACCAGGAGGGAAGAATCAGGTTTTTTAACAGAAAAGCCGAGCAGATATACGGCTATGAGCGGGAAGATATTCTGGGATGCCATATGACCGATATCGCGCCTCAGGAGATTTGGGATGCCATGCGGAAGGAATTTGAACGGGAGGGAAATGCGCTGGATGGAACGGTGGTCGAGTCGATCGGGATCACGCGGAATAAAACAACATTCCCGGTTGAATATACGCTTTCAGCATTTAAGTATGACGGCGAGTTCAATGTAACCTGCCTGGCCCGCGATATAACCCGGCGCAAAAACCTTGAGCTGGAGGTGCAGGAGTACACGGCAAAGCTCGAAGAAAAGGTGCGGGGCCGCACCTATGAGCTCACGGCTTCGCAGGAGTCCCTCCGGGAAAAGGTGGTAGAGCTGTCAATTCTGAAGGAAATCAGCGAAGTGCTTGCCAGCACCACGGAGCTCGATGAGGTGCTCAATACTATTCTTATCGGGGTTACCTCACATCAGGGTTTCGGGTTCAACCGTGCATTTGTTTTTCTGATCAGCGAGGACGGCGGCTTTCTTGAGGGAAAGCTTGCTGTCGGACCCTCTGACCAGCAGGAGGCGCAGCATATCTGGGGCGAAATACTGGGCAAAAACATGACCCTCAAAGAAATGCTGAACAGCTACACCAGCAGGGCGGGGACTGTGGACACCCATGTCAACACCATTGTAAAAGGTATCAGGGTGCCGCTGACAGATGACAATGACGTCCTGATTCAGGCTATAAAAAGCAAAGCTTCACTTAATGTGATGGATGCAAAAAGCCATCCGGCGGTCCCTGAAAGCCTTACCGGCATGATGCACTGTAACGCTTTTGTTCTTATCCCGCTTATTGCAGAAGATAATGTGCTGGGCCTGCTGTGGGCCGACAACGCCATTACCGGCAAGCCGATCGAGCAGCGGGATATTGAGCAGCTGCGGTCCTTTGCCGCTCAGGCGAGCCTTGCTATCGAAAAGTCGAATCTGTATAAAAATTTTCAGGATAAAGTCGAGCAGCTTGATGCCGCCAACCGCGAAATCATGGAAAAGCGCAATCAGCTTATACGGACGGAGAAGCTTGCTGCCGTTGGTCAGATGTCGGCTACCGTTGCTCACGGTATCAGGAATCCTCTGGTGTCAATCGGCGGGTTTGCGCGGCGGCTTCTTAAAAAAGAGGAGCCAGACAGCCCGAGCAGAAAGTATCTCAATATTATAATAGAGGAAATAAACCGACTCGAGACGATGCTTTCCGAGCTGCTGGATTTTGTCCGGCCGCGCAAGATGAGCCAGAGAAATGTAAGCCTTCTGGAGGTTGTCGAGACAACGCTTCAGTTTTTCAACTATGAATTCGAGCAGCGCTCCATAAGCGTTGAGCAGCACAAGCCCGATGATCCGCTTATGCTTGAGATCGATGTGGATCAGTTCAAAAGGGTGCTGCACAACCTGTTTTACAACGCCATTGAGGCTATGCCCGAAGGCGGGACTTTGAGCATCGATCTTGCCAGGGAGGATCCGTGGGCGCGTCTTTCAATAGCCGATACGGGTTCCGGTGTGGACAATGACAACGTGGAAAAAATATTTCACCCGTTTTTCAGCAGCAAGCCCACCGGCTCGGGGCTGGGCCTCGCCGTCTGCAATCAGATCATATCAATTCACGGCGGGAATATAAAGCTGCGCCGCCATCTTCCTCACGGGGCTATCTTCGATATCTATTTGCCGCTGCTTCGTGAGCAGGCGGCAGAGGCGCCGGTCTGAAAAAAGGCCCGCGATACGCAAGCCCGCGCCTACGAATCTTTATCCCCGGCCGTTGACCGCAGGCTTAATTCCCTGAGCTGCTTTTTGTCAACCGGAGAGGGGGCCTGAGACATGAGGCAGGCACCTCTTTGCGTTTTGGGAAACGCGATAACGTCCCGGATCGAGGGCTGTCCGCTCATAAGCATCACAAGGCGGTCAAGGCCGAATGCGATACCGCCGTGCGGAGGGGCTCCGTAGCGAAGAGCGCTGAGCAGAAAGCCGAATTTAAGCTCAGCTTCCTCCTGGTTGATGCCGAGCTTTTCAAACATCCGCGACTGTATGTCCTGCCGGTGAATACGGATGCTGCCGCCGCCGATTTCGCTGCCGTTTAAGACAAGGTCATATGCGCGGGCGCGCACGCTGCCCGGATCGCTGTCAAGCAGCGGGACATCATCCTCAACCGGGGAGGTGAAGGGGTGATGCACCGCTACCCACCGGCGCTCCTCCTCGGAGTACTCAAGCAGGGGAAATCGGGTCACCCAGCTAAAGGCGTATGGCTGAGAGGGCGCAATGCCGAGGCGGTCGATAAGGTGAAGCCGCACGTGGCCGAGTGCGTTGCAGGCTTTTTCAAACGAGGGATCGGCTACCGCCAGCAGCAGGTCGTCAGAGGCCAGCCCGAGCTTTTCAGCGATCGCGGCTTTTTCCTCATCGGTAAGAAATTTTGCCACCGGCGACTGCCAGCCCTGCTCTGTAATACGGATCCAGACAAGCCCTCCCGCGCCGTGGGTTTTTGCAACCTCAATCAGATCGTCAAGATCTTTTCGTGAGAAGTCCGAGGCCTGATGCACCACCAGCGCTTTCGCTGCGCCGCCTTTGGCGACCGCCTGTGAAAAAACCTTAAACGACGAAGAGGCGACTTCTTCGGTAATGTCGGAAAGCTCAAAGGAAAACCGGGTGTCGGGATTGTCGACTCCGTAGCGGCTGAGCGCCTCGTGATAGGACAGGCGGGGAAACGGCGTCTGAAGCTCCAGGCCGAGCACCTCACGGAACAGCTCTTTCATCATATCCTCGATGATTGTGTAGATATCCTCTTCGCTGATAAAGGAAAGCTCCATATCGATTTGCGTAAATTCAGGCTGCCGGTCTGCGCGCAGGTCCTCGTCGCGAAAGCACTTCACGATTTGAAAATAGCGATCGAACCCCGAAACCATGAGAATCTGCTTGAACAGCTGGGGGGACTGCGGAAGAGCATAGAATTGCCCCGGCTCAATGCGGCAGGGTACCAGGAAATCCCGCGCCCCTTCGGGGGTGCTTTTGGTAAGAAACGGGGTTTCCACCTCGATAAAGCCGTTGCGGGAAAGAAAATTTCTTATTGCCTGACATGCCCGGTGGCGCATGATAAATGTTTTTTGGACCGCAGGCCGCCTGAGGTCCAGGTACCGGTGTGTAAGCCGGATGTGTTCCGAGCTGTCTATTCTGTCGGTGATTTCAAAGGGAGGCGTTTTGGATTCATTCAGGATGAGAAGCTCGTCGGCAAGCACCTCTATTTCCCCGGTGTCGAGCTCGGGGTTAACCGTGCCTTCAGGTCGCGGCGCAACAGCTCCTTTAACAGCGATAACGTACTCGCTGCGAATCCGGTGCGCCTTCTCGAGGGCCTCTGCGCTCACCGCCGGATTGAATGCGACCTGAAGCAGGCCCGTTCTGTCGCGGAGGTCTACAAATATGAGCCCGCCGTGGTCGCGCCTGCTGTTGACCCACCCCATCACCGTGACCGGGGTATCTATGTCCCGGGAGCGCAGCTGTGCGCACATGTGCGTTCTTTTTAGATTGCTGAAAGCCTCTGCCACCGTCATGCTCCTTGTGTGTGTTTCAATTTAATACACCGGCTTTTCGGTAAAGCCGAACTCGCTGTCAAGTATTTGAACCGTAACCGTATCGCCGGGATTGACGGTTTCCACATCCTCGGGAACGATCATGAGCGCGTTTGCTTCAGCCATAGACATGAGTATGCCGGACCCCTGCTCCCCCGTTGTTGCTGCTGTCAGCGCGCCCGCTTCCTGAAGCACCCTGCATCTGATGAAATATTTTTTTCCGGAATGCGTTTCGACGGTATCCCGGGCTACCGCGCTCATCGTCGGGCGGAAAAGACAGGTTCTGCCTGTCATTTTCCGCAGCGCGGGCCTGACAAACTGCTCAAAAGACACCATGGCCGATACGGGGTTTCCCGGAAGGCCGAACGCCGGCATGCCGCCGATCGTGCCGAAGGCAAGGGGCTGTCCCGGGCGCATGGCCACCTTCCACAATTTCATGGAGGCGCCGAGATCCTGAAGCACATCTTTTACAAAGTCGTATTTGCCGACAGAGACACCGCCGGAGGTGATAATCATGTCGGCCCTGAGGCCGTCGCGAAGCTTGCGGGAAAGCGATTCTTTCGTATCCCGGGCAATGCCCAGCGATAGGGGCTCCCCCCCGTTTTCCCGCACAAGCGACCACAGCGAATAGCTGTTGCTGGAGACGATTTTCCCTTCACTGCAGGGCTCATCAATGTCAACAAGCTCGTCTCCCGTAGACAGAATCGCTACGCGGGGGCGCTGGTACACGGTGACGGCGCCCCGGCCGGTTGATGCCAGGATTCCGGTATGCGCTGCTCGTATGGGGGTTTTCTCCGGGAAAAGGACCTCTCCTGCGGCTATGTCCTCCCCGGCGCGCCGGATGTGTTCGCCGCGGGGAACTTCCTTAGAAATCAGCACAGCTGAGCCGTCTAACGACGTGTCCTCCTGCATAACGACACAGTCGGCCCCCTCGGGAATAGCGGCGCCGGTCATAATGCTCATTGCTTCACCGCGCTGCAGCGGGCGCGAGGCCCGGTAGCCGGCGGGAATTTCCCCCACAACGCTCAGGCGTTTTGGCTGAGCGGGCGACGCGCCCGCTATGTCGGCGACCTGTACCGCATAGCCGTCCATGGCGGAATTGTCAGCAGGAGGAACGCTGCGCGTTGCGCGCACTTCTTCGGCGAGGACCCTGCCGAGGCTGTGCTGAATGTGTACCCGCTCGGTTCCCAGCGGCGTGATGTGAGAGAGAATGGTATCCAGCGCCTGCTCAACCGAAATCACGCACGGGCTCCCTTTTTCGCCCCTGCGCCCTTTTTATCATGAAAAAAGCGCTCCCAGAAAAGCAGCAGCGGGCTGGCGATAAAAATGGATGAGTATGTGCCGATCAGCACCCCGACAAGCAGCGTAAAGGCAAAGTCGTGAATAACGCCGCCGCCGAACAGAAACAGGGTGATAACGACCAGCAGGGTGGTGAGGCTTGTCATGAGGGTGCGGCTCAGGGTGTTGTTGATGCTTATGTTGATGATGTTTTCAAGCTTTTCCCGTATCATTCTCCGCCTGTTTTCACGGATGCGGTCACATACGATGATGGTGTCGTTGACCGAATAGCCCACCACGGTGAGAAGGGCCGCAATAATCGGAAGATCGATGGCCGTGTTGGTTATGGAAAGCGCGCCGAGCGTTATAATAACATCGTGTGTCAGCGCGACGATCGCGCCGATGCCGAACCTGAGCTCGAAGCGGATCCAGATATAGGCAAGCATGCCCAGCAGCGAGCAGATGACCGCAAGGATGCCCTTCTGGCGAAGGCTTTTTCCGACCACGGGCCCGACCATTTCGACGCGCCGTATCTCGAAGTTCTCCGCGCCGAACGTTTCAGCAAAAAGGTCGGCAACCCTGTCTGAAAGGCCGGCAAGATCGCTGGCGCTTTTTTGTATGTTTATAAGATATTCGTTTTCATATTTGTCACCGAACGGCTGAATGGACACCTCCTGAACACCAAGCCCGGCGAGCGCGTCGCGGATCTGCGGAGTGCGAATGGCGGCATCCCTGTCGAACTTAACCTGAATAAGCGTGCCCCCGGAAAAATCTATGCCGTATTTCGGCCCGCCCTTTATGAGCAGGCTTCCCGCGCTTACAACGATAAGCAGCAGCGAGAGCATGCCCGCAAATTTAACTTTGCTCAAAAAATCAATGTGTACATCCGGCTTGATTAGCTGCACGATATCGTCCTTTCTTCTCCTATATGCTTAACTTTTGTACTCGCCGCGTCGTCATAAAATAATCAAAAATAAAGCGGGTCACAAACAGCGCGGTAAACAGGCTGGCAAGTATTCCAACGCTGAGCGTTACCGCAAACCCCTTAACGGGGCCGGTCCCGAACTGGAAAAGAAACAGGGCGGCAACAAGCGTTGTCAGGTTTGAGTCAAGAATGGTTACAAAGGCCTTTGAGTAGCCGCTGCCGATTGCGGCGCGCGGGGTTTTGCCCATGCGCAGCTCTTCTCTGGTCCGCTCAAAAATCAGCACGTTGGCATCGATCGCCATGCCGATGGTGAGCACCATGCCGGCGATGCCCGGCAGGGTCAGGGTTGCGCGGAATGCTGCCAGCGCGGCCAGCACCAGCACAACGTTCAGAATGAGCGCTATGTTGGCGACGATTCCCGACAGCTGGTAATACACGATAATAAAAATAACAACCGCACAGCCGCCGATGACAATGGAATTGATTCCCTTGTCTATGGAGTCGCGCCCGAGCGACGGCCCGACCTGACGCTTTTCAAGCACTTCAACCGGCGCCGGAAGCGATCCTGCGCGCAGCACGATGGCAAGATCGCGCGCCTCCTGCATGGAAAACTGCCCGGTGATCTGGGCCTGGCCCCCGGAAATGCGCTCCTGTATAACCGGCGCCGAGTAGACGTTGTCGTCAAGTATGATGGCAAGCCGTTCCTTTTTGTGGCGGTCGGTGATGCGCTCAAAGATGGAGGCGCCCCGCGAATCGAATTCCAGGGATACGTAGGGCTCGTTGAAGCGGTCGATGCGGACCTGTGCATTGGTCAGATGATCGCCGGTGAGCATCGTGCGCTTCTTTATCAGATAGGGCCGTTTCCGGACTTCTCCTGTGTCCGGGTTGACCTCGCGCTGATACAGGACCTGGCTTTCCGGCGGAACCTCGCCCTCCAGGGCTTTTTTGAGGTTGTGCTCTTCGTCGACCAGCTTGAACTCAAGGGTTGCGGTTTTGCCGATAAGGTTAATGGCCCGCTTGGGGTCTTTTACGCCGGGGAGCTGAATGAGGATCATCGCTGTGCCCTGCTTTTGAATTACCGGCTCGCTGACGCCGAACTGGTCGATTCTGTTGCGGATGGTTTCTATGGCCTGATCCACGGCAAGGCGCTTTATGCTCTGTGTTTCATCGCTGTCCAGCTTCAAAAGAAACGTTACGGAATCTTTTTTTTCGCTCACATCGGCAACGGTCAATACATTGAAGCGCCCCTCGACGATTTCGCGCAGCTGATCCCGGGCGTCAGGATCGATGATTTCAGCCTCGATCGTGTGCGGCCCGATTCGCTGGACGTGGTCAAACGGAATGCGCTCCTCAAAAAGGAGCTCCTCAAAATCGGATACATACCGCTCAAGCGTGTTTTCCACCGCCTTCTCGGTTTGGACCTCCATGAGCAGGTGCATGCCGCCCTGAAGGTCAAGGCCGAGCGAAATTTTCTCCGATGGAAGGTAATCCCGCCACCAGGAGGGAAGAGAGACAAAGGTAGGCAGAAGATAAAAAACCGAAACCACAAGGACTGCGCAAATCACCAGCCCCTTCCACTTCAGCTCTTTGGTCATTATGGTGCTCCTTACCGTTTAGCTATTTGTTTTGTTTGTCATCCTGTCTGCTCTGCGTCTGGCTCAGCCCGGCTATGTTCGCCTTGTTGATTTTAATGCGCACATTCGGTGCAATCTCCAGCGTGACAATGGTATCGGTGATGCCGGTTACCTTGCCGTGAATGCCGCCGTTTGTGACGACATGGTCGTCCCGCTTCAGATTGCCGAGAAAGTCCTGGTGCTTTTTGGCTTTTTTCTGCTGCGGGCGGATAAGCAGAAAATAAAAGATCACAAAAATCAGAATAAGGGGAATAAACGCACCGAAGCCGCCCCCCTGTCCCCCTTCGCCGGGGGGGGGCGCCATGGCATAGGCTTTTGACAGAAATAAGCAAATCACAATACTACCTCCATTATGTTAAAAGCTTGTTAGTTTAGCATAATATGCAAAAAAATAAACAGAAATCTTGAGGGTTCCTAGACAATGAACATGGCATCACCGTAGCTGTAAAACCGGTATTTATTTTCGATGGCGTGGCGGTATGCGGCCATAATGGTGCTCGTGCCGGCAAGCGCCGACACAAGCATGATCAGGCTGGAGCGCGGAAGGTGAAAGTTGGTGATAAGGCTGTCAATGGCCTTAAAGGTGTACCCCGGATAAATGAACAGACCGGTATATCCCTCGCCCCCGTTGACTGTTCCGTCGTGGTCCGTCATGCTTTCAAGGGCCCGGGTCGTGGTGGTGCCGACCGCAATAACCCGGTTTCCGAGTTTTTTTGCCTGTGTCGCTTTGCGTGCTGTTTCCTCCGGAATGTGAAAATGCTCTTTGTGCATCCGGTGTTTTTCGATTGTTTCCTCACGGACGGGCTGAAATGTTCCGTAGCCCACGGTCAGTGTCACAAAAGCAATCTCGCACCCGGCCTTTCGAACCGAATCCATCATTTTTTCGGTAAAGTGCAGGCCTGCCGTGGGGGCGGCTACCGCGCCGTCCTTTGCCGCAAAAATGGTTTGATAGCGGTTCCGGTCCGCCGGGTCGTCCGGATTTGCCCTGCTGCGCCTGATGTAGGGCGGCAGCGGGGTTTTCCCGGCCTGCTGCAGGATATCTCCCAGATCGCCCCGTATGTTCAGCTGCACCAGCCAGGTGTTCATGGCGGTTTGCTCAAGCACAAGCGCCGAGAGCCGCTGCTCGATATGTATGCGCATCCGGGGCTCTATTTTTTTTTTGCTTTTTAAAAGGCACTCCCATATCTGCGTGCCGCCGCTGCGGGCTTCAACCTGCGTCAGCAGAAAAAGCTCCGCCCATCCGCCTGACTTTTTTGTGCCGTACAGGCGCGCCGGGATAACCCTGGTGTTGTTTGCGACAAGAAGATCGCCCGGCCGAAGATGCTCGGGAAGGCGGTGGAAAACCGTATCCAGGATGCGGCCGGTGGACCGCTCAAGCACAAGAAGCCGGGACCGGTCCCGTGCGGGGGCCGGCTGCTGAGCGATTCGCTCCGGCGGCAGCTCATAGTCAAATTCTTCGATGTTCATGGCACGGCCGCTTTTGATTAAATTGAATCACTATACACAGCCTGTCAGCGGTGTCAAGCTTTCCCGGGAGAAGGAGGCTCCTGCAGCGTTGCCTTGCCCAGACAGCGCATCCCGCGTTTGCACGGCTTTTTCCACATCTCGCAACAGTGCGGTTAATCCGGCTGCACGTCCCGGCTGAACCCCAGACCGAAACGGAGCCGAAGGGCCTGCGGGCCAATTGGCTATTGACAGCACCACCAATTCTCTTTATTCTTATAAATAAAGGATATGGTGGTCAATTATTAACCGGCAATGAGAAATACAGCATTCCAGCACAATGTGTTATGGCACGAAACGCTCCTGAATTTGAAGAGCACGTTCAGGATTCCACCGAGCTGAAGGAGCCCCCCCGATACAAAGTCCTTCTGCACAATGACAACTATACCACAATGGAGTTTGTCGTCCAGGTGCTGGAAACTGTTTTTCATAAAAATCCTGCAGAGGCGGTACAGATTATGCTTAATGTTCACAAAAGGGGGGTCGGCTTGTGCGGGATCTATACCGCCGAGGTAGCAGAAACGAAGGTCGCCATGGTACACCACATGGCCCGAGAGAATAATTATCCGCTCAAGTGCAGCATGGAAGAAGAGATATAGAACATGATCAGAAAAGAACTCGAAATGGCATTTGCCGCAGCGGTAAAGGAAGCGCAGCGGCGGCGGCACGAAATGCTGACCATTGAACATATTTTATACGCGCTGCTCTATGATGAGCTGGGCAGCCGCATTCTGCGCAACTGCGGTGCCGACATAGACGAGCTCAAGCAGATGCTGGAGAAATTTTTCTCCGACAATCTGGAAAAAATACCTGAGGAGCACAACCGGGAAATTATACAGTCCATCGGCGTGCAGCGCGTTCTGCAGCGCGCTGTCATGCAGGTGCAGGCGTCAGAAAAAGGGGATGTGGATGCCGGCGATGTGCTGGCGGCGATTTTTGAGGAAGAGGGTTCCCATGCGGTGTATTTTCTCAGGTCACAGGGTGTATCCCGGCTTGATATCCTCAACTATATATCACACGGCGTGTCCAAAACCGGCGACGATGCAGACGGCGCCTGCCGGGAAGAGCGGCGGGCCGAGCCGGACACCGAGGAAAAGCGAAAAAAAGCAAAGCCCGGCGAAAGCGCCCTTGAGCGATATGCGGTCAACCTGATAGAAAAAGCCCGAAACGGCCTCATCGATCCGCTCATAGGCAGGGAGGCCGAGCTTGAGCGCACCCTGCAGGTGCTGCACCGCCGCGTCAAAAACAATCCGCTCTATGTCGGCGATTCCGGTGTCGGGAAAACCGCCATAGCCGAAGGGCTCGCGAGGAAAATCGCCATGGGCGAGGCACCGGAGCAGTTTCTTGATACGCAGATATATGCTGTGGATATGGGAACGCTCCTGGCGGGCACCAAATTCCGGGGCGATTTTGAAGCCCGCATAAAATCGGTCATAAAAGAGCTTGAGAGCATTCCGGGGGCAATTCTGTTTATTGACGAGATACACACGGTGGTCGGCGCGGGAGCAACCAGCGGCGGGTCGATGGATGCCTCAAATATTCTGAAGCCCGTTATTGCATCAGGCAGGTTGCGCTGTATCGGCTCCACGACATATGAGGAATACAAAAACCACTTTGAAAAAGACCGCGCCCTCGCGCGCCGGTTTCAGAAAATCGAAATCCGGGAGCCGGGCGTAAAGGATACCGTTGATATTCTTAAGGGTCTTAAGGGGTATTACGAAGAGCATCACAATGTCAGATATCTGACCTCATCGCTGAAAGCAGCTGCGGAGCTGTCGGCAAAGCACATAAACGATCAGTTTCTGCCCGACAAGGCCATAGATGTCATCGATGAGGCCGGCGCCATTTTCAACTTGAGGTCCGAGGATACAAGCCGTAAGAATATTACCCCTCATGACATAGAAAAAGTTGTTGCCAGAATGGCCAAAATACCCGCTGAGAGCGTATCGGCGTCAGATAAGATGGCCATCCATAACCTGGAGGGCGAGCTCAAGGAGCGCGTGTTCGGACAGGACAGTGCCATTGCAAGCCTTGCCACCGCGATCAAGCGCTCGCGGGCCGGGCTTGCCCAGGCTGATAAGCCGATCGGCTCGTTTCTGCTAACCGGACCCACCGGCGTGGGCAAAACTGAGGTGGCAAAACAGCTGGCCAATGTGCTGGGCATACAGTTTGTCCGGTTCGATATGAGCGAATATATGGAAAAGCACACCGTGGCGCGGCTCATCGGCGCACCTCCCGGGTATGTTGGCTTTGAGCAGGCGGGCCTTTTGACCGATGCGATCCGCAAGCATCCCTACAGCGTGCTGCTGCTGGACGAGATTGAAAAAGCGCATCCGGATATATTCAACATCCTGCTGCAGATTATGGACTATGCAACTCTGACGGACAATAACGGCAAAAAATCGGATTTCCGGCATGTTATCCTGCTGATGACCACCAATGCCGGCGCCCGGGAGATGTCATCCAAAAGCATCGGCTTCGGTGCAGCGGAGAAGGCGGACAAGATATCCAAGGGCAGGCAGGCCATAGAAAAGCTCTTCAGCCCCGAGTTCCGCAACCGCCTCGATGAAATTGTTCATTTCAATTCGCTCAACGGCGAAATCATGGAGCGGATTGTCGAAAAGTTTGTGAACGAGATCCGCCAGCAGGTCGCAGCCAAAAAGGTCGAGATCGTGCTGACCGACAAAGCCCGCGCGTGGCTTGCCCGCAACGGGTTCAGCCCGGAATACGGCGCCCGCCCGCTTGCCCGCCTTCTGCAGAGAGAGATAAAGGATGCCCTTTCAGAGGAACTTCTTTTCGGCACGCTGAAAAACGGCGGCACAGTTACTGTTGATATAGATGCATATGCGGAAAAGCGCCCGCTGGAAGAGAGTTCACAGCACCTTACCTTCAGCTATTCATAGATGAGCATACCGGCTGATTCACCGTGCAGGCCTGTTCTGCCGGCGGCCGCTGCAGCATAGAGTGCATGCCCGTTTTTAAGCTTCCGACACAGATTGTGTTTCCCGATCCTGCGCTTGCAGAGCCTGACGGCCTGCTAGCCGCAGGCGGCGATCTGTCTGTAGAGCGCCTCCTGTGTGCCTACCGGCTGGGCATTTTCCCCTGGTACAATGAAGGTTTTCCGATTCTGTGGTGGTCGCCCGACCCCCGGCTTCTGTTAGAGCCAAATGGTGTGCGCATTTCAAAAAGTCTCAAACGGACCCTCAAAAAGGCGCCCTTCGCCATTACCATGGATTGCGCGTTTTCACAGGTTATTAATGCCTGCGCCTCTTCTGTGCGCAAGCAGAAAGAGCCGGGAACCTGGATTGTTGATGAGATGGCTGAGGCCTATGTCAGGCTCCATCGTGAGGGGTATGCACACTCTGTTGAAGCTTGGGAGCAGGGGGAGCTTGCGGGGGGGCTTTACGGCGTTTCCCTGGGTAAAGCGTTTTTCGGCGAATCGATGTTTTTTAAAAAAGCCGATGCATCGAAAATTGCGCTTGTTCATCTCGCCGCTGCGCTGGCGGCGTGGCAATTTGATTTTATCGACTGTCAGGTCAAAACCGGCCATTTAATGAGGCTGGGGGCACATGAAGAGCCGCGGCCTGTTTTTTTGCGGCGCCTCAGAAAAGCGCTTGCCGCTGAAACCAGGCAGGGGCGCTGGCAGCTGCCCGCCGGCCTTGAGCTGCCGGCATAAGCAGCCAAGCGCCTGTCCCTGTCACGGCTTTTCTTTGCTGTTTTGAGCAAGGCGTATTCTGCGCCGCTCTTTGGCCTCCCGGTTGCGGCGCTCCTCATCCCCGGTTTCTATAATCAGCGGGGGTATATCACAGGGCTTTCCCTGTTCGTCCAGAGAAACAAACGTGAGATACGCCGACGCCGTGTGCCGCATTTCTCCGGTAAGCAGATTCTCTGCCTCAACCCGGACGCCTATCTCCATGGACGTTCTGCCCGTCAGATTTACGCTGGCCTTAAGCCGGAGCAGGTTGCCGATATAGACCGGATAATGGAACACCAGGCTGTCAATGGAGGCGGTAACAGAATTTTTGCGGGCATGCCTGAAGGCAACCATCCCCGCAGTGGTGTCGATATGCTTCATGATGATCCCGCCGTGCACGTTGCCGGCGGGGTTTGCGTCTTCCGGCATCATGACATATGATGTCGTCACGCTGCTTTGCTTTCTGTTTTTTCCTTCCATGGGCTCCTCCGGTTAATAGAATGTTGCCCCACTCGGAAAGTCGCGCGCTATTTGACGCGGGCGAGCGGAGCCCCGGCCATCTGCGGGAATATTCAATTTCCATAATAATCACAGGTAAACCTCCGGCTCTGCCGGAGGACTCACAGAGTTTGACATATGCGGGATTCTAATGATTTTGTCTGCATTGTGATACTGAAAAATAG
>CAZUMW010000046.1:0-36982 GCA_964621615.1 uncultured Thermodesulfobacteriota bacterium | reverse complement strand
AATAAGACTTTAATTCCCTCAATTCAATCGAAAGGAGGTGCAAATAAAATAAAGGGAGGGAATATGTATATAAGAGAAATCCTTTACAACGTAATAAGGATTACAATCAGCGGGGGGAAAAATATGAATACATATAATTATTTTAAATTTATGGCCGTAGCCTGTGCCGTATTTTTTCTTTCTGTGGCGCTCACAGCACAGTCATACGCCTCCACAGACGGCTCTGAACGGGTGAAATTCATTTTCAATCCGTTAAACGAAGAAGGCATTTATATAAACAATCCTGAAAACAACCTGGATGACTCAAATTCTGCAGGCAGCGTCCGGCTGTACAGTAAAAGCGGCATGGATGCGCCGTTTCCGTACGCGACCGAAGACGGCCCGTTTGGTCTCGAGAACGTTGAGTCACCACCAATGGATTTTCTTACCATGGAACCTGCGTTCCTTGCAGATCTCGACCCGGCATTCGGAGAAATAGTAACAAACGGCCGAAACGGCAATATCAAAGTATTTTTGAAACAGTGGTATGTACCCGACCTCGCTGAGCCAAAGGGCACCGTGTGGGTCGATGATGTTGATGCACAAACAAGCGATGATATTGTCAAAGAATACACGTATATGATGCTTGATTCTTCAGGAAATCCGACCGAAGCGGTTGCCGGGGCGAATTTCCCGCTGCCCACAGCATGGGAGGACGACGAAGGGAACAATTACCAGATCGGCCTTGAGGAGTGGAATTTTACAAATGAAAATAAAATCTCTTTATTGAATGCCAACGCCGAAGAGGGAAATATCAATATTTATACGCAGCCGGTCGAACCCCTTGAGGAAGGAGACAGCATACAGTTTATCGACCACCGCGTGACGGTGGAAAGGATTGGCGGCAACACCTTTGAGGCATTTGTCCAGCTGGCAATTCATTATCCGCTTGCCTATGACGCAGAGTCAAAAGTCGGGGGAACATCGATAACGCTCAGAACCGGCGACATGCTGACCGCAGGAAGGCACGTACTTGTGATAAACGGTACGCCTGAGGCGCTGACCACTCCGTTTTATGTGGTAGTCGATGCGATTAATACCGAAACCGACATTGAGGATCCATATGTTATACTGACGGTGGGAAGGCTGATTGCAGAAGGCGAAACGATCTTCAGCGATGGGGCGGAATATGATATTGCAAAACTGGCCATCGGCGACTTCGGCCTCAAGTACATAACCATACGGAACCCCATACCCAAATGCGGTTGCGATGTTGTGTTCCCGGAGCTGACCGTTGAAAAAAAATGCGTTGCCAGCGGAAACCGCATTCCGTTTCTTCCTCCCTTTAATATGCGCCACAGCGTGGTTGACGACATAGCCGAGTATGATCGATATACGGATCTCTGGGCCGTACCCCCCTATGTTCTCCCCGGTGATACCATGACGGTGAGAATAACCACCTGTGAACCGGTCATGGAACAGATGACCTCTATTGTGTTCGATTGTGAATGGGTAACCGTTAATTCAATAACGGTGAAATCGCCGACCGAAGCTGACGTCAATATTTCCATTGCCCCTCAGTCCATATTGGAATATTGTACAATACGGATCTACCGGCAACGAAATCTGATTGCAGAGGGTTTGTGGAATGTAATCCAGAACCGCATTGCCGAGTACTGGATAGAGGAGCAATGCGAAAGCAGGTTTACCGGGCAGATTTGTGAAATACTCAATGATACCAGCGATGGATTTGACGATTCTCGTGTGATTGAAACAACTCCTTATCATTACACTGAACTTATCTTTGAGCGCCCGGGCAGATATTTCGACACCATTCTCACCAGTTCATTTGTCGCCCCGAATTCGGACGGCGCACGGGTAAAGCTGGTGTATAATCCAAATAAATACGATGATGTGTATGTCGGCGACAATAACTCTCTTCGTATATACGGTGAAGGAAGCAGAGATGCAGCGTTCCCCTACATCGATCCGGTTGCCCCGTTTGACCCGGACCACCCTGAAGCACCGGAAAAGGATTTTATCCAGCTTAACCCCGCCTGGCTTGACGATGCTGATTATGAATACCAGCTTGTGGTAAGCGGCAAAGATGCCAATCAGAAGGTCTTTCTGCGCCAGTGGTATGTTCCGGTGCTCGATGAGCCGATCGGCGAGACGGAAATGGGAGCGGATATCGCTTCTATTCCCGATACATCCGCCGATATCGTGAAAGAATACACCTATATGCTGCTTGACAGCAGCGGGAACCCGACACTGGCTACAGCCGGCGACACATACTTCCTGTTCCCGACGGCCTGGAATATTTGCCCGAATGATTTTCCGTGTGGAGGTAACTTTCAAATCGGTCTTGAAAGCTGGTTTCCCGATTTCGCCAATGAAGGAACATTTATAACTACTCTGTCGGAAGTCAATTCAGCTGAAAAATATATCGACATCTCCACCGAAGAGCTGACCATAGAGCTTCCTGCACAAGCCACGTTTCCCTCGATTCAGTTTATCGATCACCGGGCGACGGTTACGGCAATCGGAGGAGCAGGCAATGATGCATTTGTACAGTTCCGAATCACCTATCCGCGGGCGTACAACGATGAAGTGCTGGTAGACAATGGGGTTATAACCCTTCGCACGGGTGAAATGCTGATTGCAAACCGTCATACCCTCATGAAAGGAACCATGGATGATGTCGTACCGATCACCATGCCGTGGTACCTGAAGGTAATTGCCATCGATTCTCTGAACGGGCCGTACAGCTGCATTGTTCAGGCAGGACGCATAATCGCCGAAGGGGAAACCTTTTTCTCAGACGGCGCCGAATACGATGTGGCCAAAATCCACAGCATGAACAACATGCTCCAGTACATTACCCTGCGCAATCCTCTGCCGAAATGCGGATCGGACGTAGAAATACCTGATCTTTCCCTGGTTAAAAACTGTATCCCGCAGGATCCGGGTCTTGAGGCGACTGATTTTTCACATATTCTGCCCTTGCTGCCACCGTTTAACGGTCCCTTCGTACCGGGGGAACCCTTTTATTTGGCAAAAACCGACATTATTAACAGTTATATTAACGACCGCTGCTATAACGAAGGGCCTGACATCTGCGGCCGTGAAATGTTCCTTTACCTCCAGGAATCCTGGATAGAGCAGTGGTACGATGAACGGTTCACCGGCATAATGAGTGAGGTTTACAGCGGCGGCATATTCGGGTGCGAGAGCTTCGACACAAATCCGGACAGCTATACCGAAATATCTTTTCTTCCGGGTTTAATAATAGCAACCGATGCCGAGGCCCGGCAGGAGCTCGACATCGGTACCGTTCTACTTACAAGCTCCTGGGAGATCGGCGAACCATCCGAACCTCCGGCAGCGGAAACGTTCAGCATTACCGGCGAGATTATGGATGCCGAAAATACCGGCATTGCAGGTGTTTCGGTTCGATGTGCCGGTTGCGGACATTCGCAGACAGTGCAGACAAATGAAAGCGGTACCTACACGTTTGAAGGAATGCCGGCCTGTGACCCATACAGAATCACGCCGATTGACGGGGGCTACACATACAGCCCGGAACTCGTTGAAATTACCGTGGCAACCGCTGACTGTTGTGCAGAAGACATCATAGCCTTACAAGTTGCCGAAACAAGAACAATTTCCGGAACCGTTCAGAACCAGGACACCAATGAAGCTCTTGCAGATGTCTCCGTTACCGTAATGAGCGATTCAACAGAAGTCACCGCTACCACAACCGCTGAAGACGGCACTTTTACGGTGAGCGAACTTGCGCCCGGCCTGTATTTAATAACCCTTGAAAAAGAAGGCTATACCTTCAACACAAACATACAGGTCGACGTGTCCGATGTTGACATGCTGAATCTCATTTTCACCGGGGAGGCCGTTGAGGCGCAAAGCAGTGACAGCGGCACCAAAAACGACGGCGGTTCTTCCAGCGGCGGTTCCTCAGGCGGCTCTTCAGGTGGTTCATCAGGCGGCGGATCCTCAAGCAGCCCTCCGGAAACGGCACCGGAAACCACTGATGAGGAAACAACCGATGAAACCGTAGAACAGCCTGCACCGGAAGAACCCGAAGACACCGTAGAGGAAACCCCGGAGGATGAAGAGGAGGAGGATACAACCCCTGAACCGGTACCCTCCATCAGCATCATCGGGAAATCGCTGCGGCAGGCATGGATGTTCCCGCTTCGACAGACGATAACCATTCAGGGAAGCAATACCAGCTTCGGCCCCGATACTGCCGTTTCCTTTGCTCCCTCGAATAGCGTACGGATTGTGAAAACAACGGTTGTGGATGAGGATACGATCGTCTGCCGCATATGGGTTCGTCCAAAAATTCTTACCGGAGGAATCGATGCTCTTAAGGTGAGCGTACAAACGGGGACTGAGTCAGTGGCAACGTCCTGCTCGGTTTCGCTGCCCTTTATCGATCTCGTGTCGAAATAGCCAATCGCCGGGATATATAAAGCGGCAGTCCCCCGCGCCCGGCGGCGTTAATCGCCGCCGGGCTTTCTTTGCAAAGCCTGGAGACAGATCTGCTGCCAACAGCGGCGGTGCCGCTGTTATATCGCGGGCCCGAACGTATCAATATTCTATATTTTCGGACTTTCCCGTATCCATCATGTGGTTGAACCGCCGCTTACCCCGCTTCGCGGCGGTGCGGGCAATGTCCTTAATCTCTTTTCGCGTACGGTCATCTGTATTTTTCCCTACAGTGTTCATAAGCCGCTGCTCGGCATTTTCGGCCAGCCCGCCTTCATTGGGTCCTGCCATATAGCGAACCCGCGAAACAAGCTTGCGCACATCGGTACCGCCGCACGAAGTGCACTCCGGAATATGCTCGTCAGAGGACTTTAATACGACACAATCAAATACAGCCCCGCATCTATTGCACTCATATTCATATATCGGCATAGCTTTCTCCTGTTATCGTGTTTACTCTCCCGCCCGCAGGGCGTGGCGGCAGCCCATGCACCCCCGGCAGGATCACCTTTCGGGTGCGACTGTGATGGTCCCCGTCTACATTGGTGGCATACCGGTAAATTAAAATTGATTTCATAATTGCACCCACGCTGCAGCGGGATACGTACCGGTATAGTATACACCACTCGAGGCTTTGTGAAAAGCAATTGCCCCCCTCACAGTGATATATATTCCCCTGTTTGGAGCTTGCGCCTTTTTTCACGCTCTTTTGCGAGTTCGCTTGTGAATTTTTCAAGCTGCTGCCGATAATATTCAATATTTTGCGGCTTGCGGGCAATGGCTTTTCTGATCGTGATCACCGCTTTTTCATAATTGCCATTCAAAAAATAGCTTTCAGCCAGTGTATCGAGAATATGCGGTTTCGGCGCGAGCCTGGCCGCCCTGAGCGCAAGAGAAAGCGCTTTTTCAGGATTTCGGACATCTTCATCGTCTGCTGTAGCATAAAGCCAGGCAAGATTATTCAAAACTTCCGGTTCCTGCGGCGACAGGGACAGCGCTGTCCGGTACTGCTGCTCAGCCTGTTCAAACATATGTTTCTCATAATATATATTGCCCAGAACAAAAAACAGCTCCGGATCGTCACCGTCGGCAGCAATCCTGCGCTCCACCACATTTTGCAGCACGGTAAGTTCCGACTGTCCCAGCAGCGTATCACCAAATCCGAAAAACAGCCCCCCAACAAGGATCAACGCCAGACAATAGCTGCCAATCATTTTTGAAACCTTTCTGTCGTGCCGGTGTATCAGCTGCCGGTCAGCCTCGCATCTCTGCAAAAAAGACGACCGCTCGGCAATGCTGTAGTGATGCCAGTTCGGTGCGCTTCTGCTGTGTGAGCCGGCAACAGCGATTTTCTCAAGCGATCCGATAATCCCGTCAGCGCTGCCCTTAATTTTTATCGCGTAGGCATCAGACTGCCGCTCGAAGTTCCGTGAAAAAGCGCCGAACAGAAACCTGAAATACAAAAGCAGAAACAAAACAAGCACAATTGCAGGAACTGCATAGAAACCCGAGCGCAGGTCGCCTGAGCCGGAGATAAAAAGATTGAAAAAGAAATCACGTGAAAGGAGCCACATATAGACAATTTTATAAAACGCATAGGAAAAAATGCCGTAGCCCAGAATAAATATAATATAAAACAGCATGTGCCGCTTTTTTATATGACCTATCTCATGCGCAACAACCGCCTCAAGCTCATCTTCACTTAAAATGTCGATGAGCGCAGGGCTGATAAGCACATAGCGGCACTTTCTGATAAATCCAAGCACACCGGCCGTTATAAGCTTCCCGCCGAAAAGGTCCCACTGCATGAGATCTGAATAGTGGAACCCCGCCTTCCGGCAAAAAGCCTCAAGGCGGGTTCGCAGCGCACCGCCCGGCATCGGTGTGCAGTTCCATATCATAACCAGTAGCCGGGGGAAAAAACATGCAAGCGCGATAAACAAAACAGCGATGACAAAATAGCCGGCAACGGTATGGCTGCTGAAATAAGCAGCTATTTCAGAAGGAAGCAGATCTGCGATATCAAAGATAATTGAAAAAACAAGCCAGGGAATAACAATGGCAATATTAAGGCGCACATGAGATCCGAGATACTGTGACAGCGATATCGACCGATCATACAGGCGGTGATACGAAGGGAATGCACACGCCCAGACAATAGACAGCAGCAGGAAAAAGAGCGCAATGCCGATCAGATTAACCGCAAATTCGCTGCGGCTGACATACGGCAAGTACTGCAGATACCACTTCACGTCAAGCAGATAGACAAAAACCGCATACAGCGCTATTGCAAGCATGCAGCAGAAGGTTATCTGCCGACCGTGCACCGTAGAAAATGTATGCACATCCCGTCTGCGATAGCGAAATGCCCGTTCGATGCGCTTGAAAAGCATCCTGACACAGAGGAAAAACAGCACGCACAGAATACCTGTCCAGCTTGCGGCTTCCGAAAAGGAAAGCGCCGGCGCGCGGGATGAGTCATACAGCGAAAAAATCGAAAAAGCGATAATAAAATAAAAAATATTTGTATACATTGGCTCTGGTGCTATTAAACAATGCGCATATACAGCAATACAGAAAAAAGAGGACAGCTCTCTGCCGCTGTCCCCTTTTGATACACACGCTGGTCCTCAATGCGATAGTATCTTCGCCTATCCGTTAAAATTAATATATTTATTGATGATGCGCTCCTGATCCGGAGGAAGCTTTTCGTGTTTGGCTTTCTCAAATATAACATCAGCTATCTTAAGAGCGGAGAAATAATCTTCGGCAACTTTTTCACGCCTCTGTTCGATGGAAAGCTCCTTATATTCAGGAACCATATGTGAAGCATAAAATGCAACTTGCAGTACGGCGGCGATTTCAGGTATTGCTTTGTGTGGCATAATGATTCCTCCTTTTTTGTATGCGGGTTTTTTTTATGTATTATATACCATTATCCCATTGACATATCGCGGCTCAATTGTTTTTTGACCGACAAGCTGTGAAAATTCCTCTTCCATAGACCGCAGGCAATAACCGATAAAGTGATCCAGCGGCTCTTGATCATCCGGCTCAATCGTACAGAATGAGCGTAACCATGACAGGATATCAGAAAGCATGCTTTCCCTGATTCTCCAGCCCCCACTGCCTTTTATTTCAAAAACCTTCTCCAGAAGGTGCTGCAGCTCGCCAACCGTCAGCGGTTCGAGCTGCGCGCCCTTATTGAGCAGATAATTAGCAAGCACCGTCAGAAATACCGATACGCACGTCACATCGGCGCTGTCCTCAAGGACTCCTGACGCTTCAAGCCCGGCCTGTACGGCTTCAGCGGGGACTCCGAGCCACGTAAACAGCAGCGTATCTATGACTGCAATGCGTGCCAGCACCTTTTCCGTACGCCTGATTTCATCAAGCGTTTCAAAATCTTTAAAAACCATGCTGCCCTGCTTCACATTACCTTCGAAAAAAAGCGGCCTGCTCATTGCAAGCCCCCGAAGCGTATCTGAAAGGGGGCTGTGATAAAATGACAGAACCTGCCCGGTTGACGGAAGGCTCAGCTGAGCCGGCAGGCTCGCGGCAGCTTTTTGTACACCCCGCACTCGTGAGTTACCGACCCGGAACAATATTTCAGGGTGTATGGTCTCTATCATCAGCACAGCCCGTCCGCAATCGGAGCCGCTCAGATACTGGATTCCTATATTCATATATCCGGCGGCTTTGCTGAGCGCACGGCGGACATCAGCCCTCTGGTGCACATCAAGACAATCGGCGATAATAATCTTGTTTGCAAGAAGCGTCATGGAGTGCTGTATGGTATCAAGGCGCTCCTGATGCTCAATGGAAAGCAGGGCCCCGGCCAGAAAATCCGGAAGCATCCCGTGCTTAAAAGCATATCTGAGTTTCAGCTGGGAATCAGGAACCTCCGGGGCCGCGTGCTCCTCCCTGCTGCCCGCCCCTCTTTTAAGCATCTCTATCTCGCGATCGGTAATGTGCTGATACAGGCTCATTGCTTCATCCATCCCCGGAAATCCCTTTTCTGCGATACGGGCTCGGCGCCAGTGGAACGCGGATTCCTCAAGCTCTGAGGGTGAATCCCACATAATCCCCTCTATCAGGGAATCGAACCGCTGCCGGTCATTTTCATACAGGCAGTTCATCAGGGGCATAATCACCGTTCGGACTTCCTCGCTTGAAAACTGAAAATATGTCCTGCCGTCAAGCGTATAAACCGGCATATTGTCATATTCCTCTGAGATATCGGTCTCCTCCTCAAGCTTAAACACGGTGACAAAGTGCTGCAGGCTCTGCAGCAAAAAATCATCATCGGCGGATGAAAACCATTCAATCACTTTTGCTTCGTTACATTTTGAAAGCATGCGATACCAGCAGAAAATCGATCCGGGTTCCATTCGGTCGCGTTTCCAGCAGTCAATATCAACAATATATTGAAACTGCTCATGGCTCGACCGGGACACCAGAGGAAGGGCATCGTCCGGGCCGATTTCCTGAATCGTCCAGTACAGCTCTTCTTCAGGAAGAGACTGCACAAGCGAGCGGGAATCATCCGACATAAGAATGAATTCCATACGCTCCTTCCAGGGGCATCGCATCACCACATCACGCTGCTGATCAACAGAGAGACGATTAAAGACACCCTTAAGCGCCTGACGGTCCATTGAAAGCAGCTTTGCCGCGTTCAGCTGGGTTTCGTCCTGCTTTAAAGATATGCTGTTCTGCTCGTTATGTTTCTGCATGGCCGATTTGTCTTAATAACAGGTTGATAATTGCAGAAATAATTCTGCTCCTACGAAGCACAGCAGTAACGCCCGAAGTACTGCTCAGGTTATAATTTCGAAATCAATCCCCGACAAACATGTCCAACATAAATGAAAACATTGAACAAAAGCCGGTTCGGGCGGGGCTCTGCGCAGCCGCCGCCAGATAAAACCTCACTTCATGGGCGGCCCGATGCTGCTATGTAACACAGTATATCATATCCTGTGCTTCTTTCATACATACCCCATACGGTGATACCAGGAAACGGTTTTCCTCACCACCTCCGAGAGCGGGGTCTGCGGAATGCCGAGCCCGGTAACCGCTTTTCTGAAATCGACCTTTCTTTTCAGCGCAAGCGCCCGGATGTTTGCAGGCGACGCAACAGGCTCGATGTGCGTAATATAGTCCGATATCATAGTCAGCGCACCTGCCCACACGCGAGCGCCGGCCTTCGGCACCCTGAAACGCGGCGGGGAAACATTTCCTGCTTCTGCAATCGCGGAAAAAAGATCCTTAAGGGACGTAAAATTGCCGATGCATCCGATATTATAACTTTCCCCCGCTGTGCCTTTTTCCATGGCCAGGCGGTGTCCGGCCGCGACATCATCCACATCAACGACATCGATTCCGCCGTCAAAATAAGACGGGATACGCTTTTTCAGGATATCAAGGACAAGCTTGCCCGATGGGGTCGGATAAATATCACCCTCTCCCATAACCAGCGCGGGCCTGACCACAACAACCGGAAGCCCCCGATCCGCATAGGAAAGTGCCACATTTTCAGATTCATATTTAGACTGCTCGTACGGAAGCTTTAAATGATACAGGTTAAACGCTGTATGCTCGTCCGAGGGCTTACCATCGGCACGGACACCCAGAGCACCGATAGAGCTTGTATGAACAACCTTCTGTATCCCCGATTGAAGCGCAGCGTTCATGACGTTTTCAGTGCCCTCAATATTGACCCGGGTAAGCATTCCGTAATCCCGCATCCATGTTCGGTAAAGCCCGGCAACATGATACAGATGTGTACACCCCTTCATCGCCTCACGAATGCTGTCAGGCCGGCAGATGTCAGCTTCAACCATTTCGACAGCAATGCCTTCTATGTTTACGGTATTGCTTGTTTTTCTTACAGTTATACGAACATCATCTCCCTGTCTGATCAGCTGTCGAACCAGCGCCGCCCCGACAAATCCCGTAGCACCGGTAACCAGTGTTTTTCCCATTGCAGCACCCTCGTCTTTGCAGTTAATAATGACAACATTCCAGTGTGTCAACGTCTATTAATAAAGAACCGATACATTGATCCGTAAAATGAGCGCTCACATACCTCTTGAGTATCGTTGCAGAAATTACGAAAAAAGTATATATATATCCCCAAACGCGTCCACAACAAATTAACGCATTGGGCACTGCTAATATATCCCATAAACATATACGGGAGGAACACTCTATGAGGGCATCATGTGTTATACGTCCATTTAAAGCGGTAATTATTTGTTTTTCCATTAGTATATTTTTTATCCCAACTGCCGCTAAAACACAAGAACAATCTATGTGGGAAAACCTTGGACTCTACGGCGGTCAGGTTAAAACGCTTGCCGCAGACCCCCATAACGCCCAGGCCTTGTGGGCGGGCACCTGGGGCGGGGACGGACTGTTTAAATCCACTGACGGCGGGGCCTCCTGGCAGGCGATACCGCTGTTTAAAAATATGAGCGTTCATGATATCTCCATCGACCCAAACAATCCCGGCACTATCTGGATAGCAGAGGAGCATTATATACTGGTATCCTATGATGACGGTCAAAACTGGTATTACTGGTCATTTTTGCTCGATGAGGGCAGATTCTGCTATTCGATTGCTGTTGACCCCCATGATAAAACCGGCGGCACCGTCTATGCCGGTACCGGCGGCCCAGCCGGCACGGATGAATATGGTGAAATCTATAAGACAACTGACGGCGGCAGCAACTGGGACCCCTGGGGCTTTTCCACGGACTCTGAATATGTTCGCTTTAATTTCTGGGATATTAACATACACCCTGCCAACCCCGGTGAAATATGGGTTGCAAATCGTGCATCATACCTGTCACCGCAGGGGCGCATTTACATGTCGCCCGATGACGGGGTCACCTGGTGGTACTGGACTGCAGCGCTGTATGGTGACGAATATGAGCTGGCTGAATCGCTTGGCTATCTTGATGAAGTAATCATCAGCCCTTCGGATCCTGATCTTATTTTTGCCGGAGGTGCAAAAGGGGTTGCAGTAAATCCTGACGGTGCCCTCACTGACTACTGGTACTGGACCGAGCTGAGCGATTTTGATAACGGCACCTTCAGCTGCCGCGCGCTGTGCATTCCGCCGTCAGACCCGGACACCGTCTATGCGGGCCTTCTCAACGATATAGCGAAAACAACCGACAGCGGAGAAACATGGGAGCTGACCTCTTCCTCTCCTGCGGAGTTTCTGTCCATGGAGGCTGACCATGAAGACGGCTCTCTGCTCTATGGAGGCAGCGTCAATCAGGGGGTTTTCAAGTCAGCAGACGGTGCACGAACATGGTCCTCAGCCAATCAGGGAATACGCGCAAACACGATTTACGACACCGCTGTCGATCCGGAGGAAGGCTCCGGCGCAATTCTGTGCGGCACGCTCGCAGGTGTTTATTCGTATACCGACAACGGCATGTGGAACAAATTAAACAGCTCATCATCCGAAGCGGTTATATTCCACCCGCACAATCCCGAAACGCTTTATATCGGCTGTGACTGGTCACTGAAAAAAAGCACCGACGGCGGAAACAGCTGGATATATATAAACACCCCCGACCAGACGGAAGGCAATAAGGTAACCGCACTCGACCTTATCAGCGAAAGTGACTCAGCGGATACGGTCATCGCCGGCATAAGCTTTTCTTCTGGCAAAAGGGGCCAGATCATAAAAATTACCGGATGGGAATATGACATATATCAGGACATGGAAACACTGCTTGAGACAGCGGTGCCGGTCAATGCGGTTGCGCTCCACCCGGAAAACAAAGATATTATGTTCGCCGGCACTGGAAGTTTCTGGGCGCCGATACAGGCCGGGGGATTATATATCAGCAAAAACGGCGGCTCAACCTGGATCCCGCGCCTGCTTCTGCAGGGTATTGTGGTAAACAGCATTGCCGTTGCCCCCTCCAGCCCGGACATCATATACCTTGGGTGCGGAGACAGCGCAGGGGGGCATGAGGGCATATACAAAAGCACAAACGGCGGCCTCACGTGGCAGAAACGGGCAGAGGGGCTGCCTCCGCATTACTGCGTTTCCGATATAAAAGTTGACCCTGAAAATTCCGATATCGTGTATGCCTCGCTGTTCAAGGGCTTTACTGAAGATTATAGCGATCTTTCCGGCATCTACATAAGCATTGACGGCGGCGGGTACTGGTCTCAAATCGGCCTTTCCGCCTACCGGCTCTATGACGTAAACTGCGCACTTTCAGGAGAAAGCGGACGCACGGCAACCGGAAGAATGCAGCAGGCCTCGCGATGCGCATTTCCCGAAAGCACGGTTATCGCAGGCTCCACAAGCGGTATTTACAGCTCGTCAACCACCGGCATGGGCATCGTTGCCGGTGAAATTTTCTGCCAGAATACGCTGCAGCCGCTTGACGGCGCTATTGTCTCATCACAGTACGGCTCAAACGCTATGAGCGTAGACGGCTACTACCTGCTGATGACCGCAGCAGGCGTCAATTCGCTTCGTGTGCAGATGCCGGGATATACCCAGATAACCGCCCCGGCGGTGCAGGTATCTCCCGGAGCCAGCGCAACACAGAACATCACGATGCAGCCGCTTTCACAGGATAACAGTACCTACTGCATTGCATCGGCCCTGGCTGATACGGACCGAGCGCATGGCCGCCTCTCTGCCCTCAGAAGCTTCCGCGAACAATGTCTGTCCGGATCACGTCTCGGCGCATGGATTACCTCGGCGTATTATTCTCTGGGCAGGGATATAATGGGCGTCCTTGATGGAAACCCCATTCTGAAGCGCCGCTGCCGCCGCCTTATGATACAGGCCTCCCGCACAGCTGCAGATATTGTAGCAGGAAAATGCACAGCGATTCCCGCAGCATTAAAAGACGATGCATCTCATTTGCTGCTGGATATTCAACGCGCCTCACCGCCATGTGTTCAAATGAAAATAAAGGATGTCAGGCTGCGCCTTCTGAATGCTGACATGGGCCTTCTATTCCGAAAAAGAGATTAGAAAAACCGGGGAAGAGTAAAAAAAAGAGTTTTTTCTCGCTGCCGCATACTGTGTGCTCATTGCCTGGTCAGCTTCATGTGCCTGTAGAAACCGTACCCTCTCATTGTGTGCTTTTGCGCTAAAACGCAGCAGACGTATCGTCGAATAATTCCCGATCAAATTCAGCCTCGCTTCGTGCAACGACGCAGGAAACCGCACAGTCACCGGCTATATTGACCGCAGTTCTCACCATGTCGAGGACTCGATCAACACCGATTATTATTGCAATCCCTTCCGCCGGCAGCCCTACCTGCTGCAGCACCATCACAAGCATTATAAGCCCTGCGCTGGGCACGCCCGCAGTGCCGATTGACGCCACGGTTGCCATCACAATAATCGTCGCATACATTGTAACAGTCAGGTCAACAGAATACACGCCGGCAATATATACGGTTGCAACGCCCTGCATGATGGCTGTACCGTCCATGTTTATCGTCGCGCCGAGGGGCAGGGTAAAGGATGCGATCTTGTTTCTCACCCCCAGGTGCCCGGTTGCTGTTTCCATGGTAACCGGCAGGGTTGCATTGCTGCTGGCCGTGCTGAATCCGAACAGCATCGCAGACTTCATCTTCCGGTAAAAAGTCCGCGGGTCAAGCCCTGCGCCAAAATATAAAAGTGCTGGATAGGTGAGCGCTGCATGTATCATCAGCACAACAAAGACAACCGCCACATAGGATATAAGCCCGGCAAAGATATCCAGCCCGAATCGTGCAAACAGTTTTGCCATCAGGCAGAAAACTCCCAGCGGAGCAATCTGAATGACAATAGTAACGAGCTTCATGATTACGCTGTTCAGATCATCGAAAAAAGCGGCGACCCTTTTGCCGGGATTTCCTGCCATAGCAGCAGAAACACCAATGAGCACTGCAAAAACGATTACCTGCAGCATGTTGCCTTCCGCCAGCGCTGCGACCGGATTTTCAGGTATGAGCGCTGAAAAAATATCTACAGCAGAGGGGGCGCTTCGCGGGACATAATCAGCCTGACGAAGCGGCGCGCCCACGCCGGGCTGTATTATTGCTGCAATTCCCAGCCCGAGGCTTACCGCAATCGCCGTGGTACACACATACAAGCAGATGGTTTTTATGCTCATGCGCCCCAGTCGCGCAGTGGTGCCGAGCGAAGCAGTGCCGCACACCAGAGACACAAAGACCAGCGGGACAACAATCATTTTCAGCGCAGCGATAAAAAGCTGCCCTGCCGTCTGAAAAACCCCATCGACGATCCATGTCTGCAAAAAGGGGGCAGCGCCGGACGCATGCTTTATCACAAGGCCGGCACAAAGCCCTGCAGCCATGGCTATCAGAATACGAAGCGCCAAATCCGTATGGCTTTTATGTGTCATAACAGCACCGGAGCAGCAAAAACTGTGAGCAGACAGCCGGCCGTATCGACGATACCGCGCTCGGGAACAAGCCCGGAGCAGCCTTTCGGCCTGAGGCACAAAGGGCGCGGCAGCGGGGGGCTTTCATGTTCCGCCGCGCGATACGCACCCACGGCATCCGGCAAAGCACAG
The DNA here is from genome assembly GCA_964621615.1 of uncultured Thermodesulfobacteriota bacterium. Lineage (GTDB taxonomy): Bacteria > Desulfobacterota > WTBG01 > CAIYCZ01 > CAIRTM01 > CAZUMW01. The sequence goes on along the minus strand of CAZUMW010000046.1, from coordinate 21,917 downwards.
GAACGAACGCCCTTTTATCATACATACAGGCAAAGATCCAGCGGGTTTGAAATAACATAGGTAGGATGAGCAGCCAGGGCATCACGGCGATAAAAACCCCAGGAGACAAAGGCAGAGTCGATACCGGCATTTTCAGCATACTGCATATCAACGGGGCTGTCGCCGATCATCAGACACTCTCGGGGCTTGAAACAGTGCCCCCTTTGTTCATAAAAAGCACAAATACGATCGAATGAATCTTTATGCGGCTTTGGTATACATGTGTCAACGGCTTGGCAGCAGTCAAAAAATGAAAGCAGCTTTGTATGCGTCAGAGACGCATGACAGCCCCGCGAAGCTTTATTGGTGACAACCGACATACGCACGCTTCCGCGAAGCCGGCTGAGGGTCTCTTCTATCCCCGGAAATGCTGCTTCAGTATGAATAAACTGATAATAATAGTGGCGGTACAGCTCGCGCGCTTTGTCGGGATCAGAGAGGTCAAGCTTGCTGAACACCTCGTCAAGCGTGTAGCCTATATACGTCTCCCCATCGGGAAACAGGCCTCCCTCAATCCCCAAATCCCGCGCAACGGACTCAAAGGCGGAAACTATCGAGTGCCGGCTGTTTATAAGCGTTCCGTCAAGATCAAACAAAAACAATTTATAGGGCATGAAAAATGCGGCTTTCGTTAATTGTTTTCCGACGAAGCGCTATCTGAAGATTCAGCAGACCGGGGAAATATGAGCGTCAGCAGGCGCAGCGTTACGGCAAAAAGCAGCGCATAAGCGGCGTATCGCTGCCATCCCGCTTCATACATCCTGAGAGCGGTAGCGCTGACCAGAGCAAGAAAACAATACCCGGTGATACGAAAAAATTTTTTCATGAAGCTAATTTATTTTTTTCAGCCGGTTGTGCCTGCCCGCTTTCTGTACGCAGCCTTGCCCTTCTCATACAAATCCGCACCATACATATCATTAATGACGATAGCGGGAAAATTCTTCACCTCAATGCGCCGCAGCGCTTCTGCGCCCAGATCCTCATACGCGATCACTTCGGCCTTTACAATACATTGCGACAGCAGGGCTCCGGCGCCGCCTATAGCGGCGCAGTATACAGCATGATATTTTCGAATCGCTTCCGTCACCGGTGCGGATCGTGCACCTTTTCCGATCATCACCCGCAGCCCCTCTTCGATAAGCCGCGGAGTATACACATCCATCCGTCCGCTGGTGGTTGGGCCGGCAGCGCCGATCACATATCCGGGAGGGGCAGGTGAAGGGCCCATATAATATATTGTCTGCCCATTCATGTCAAACGGAAGCGGCTCGCCGCGCTGAAGCGCATCAAGCATTCTTGCATGTGCGGCATCGCGGGCAACATACATTGTACCGGTAATCAGAAGTTCGTCACCTGAATGCAGCTCTCCTATAATGTCTGCATCAAAAGGTGATGTGACGGTTTTGGCAGTCATCGTATCCTCGTGCAGCTGATGTTATTCCGCTTGCCGTGCCGGGCGCTTCGTGCCTGAATCGATACCTCACAGCACCGCCTGTTTATGCCGGGCGCTGTGGCACTGGATATTCACCGCCACCGGTAGGCTGGCAATATGACACGGATACGTCTCTATGTGTACGGCAAGGGCTGTTGTCGAACCGCCGACCCCCTGCGGCCCTATCCCCAGATTATTAATGCTGGAAAGGATATTGCGCTCAAGCTCGGCGGTTTCAGGGTCTTCATGCGGCTTTCCGACAGCTCTCACAAGCGATCGCTTGGCGATCTCCATGCATTTCTCCGCCGTTCCGCCGATTCCCACTCCGACGATAATCGGCGGGCACGGATTGCTCCCGGCCTCTTCGGCGGCATTCACCACAAAATCAATGATTCCCTGACGCCCCTGTGCAGGTTTCAGCACGGTAAAGCGGCTCATGTTTTCACTGCCGCCCCCTTTCGGCGCAAAGCATATGTGAATACGGTCGCCGGGGACAATACGGGTATGAATGACCGGCGGGGTGTTATCCCCGGTATTAATTCTCTGTGAAAATGGCCTGTCAACTATTGATTTTCTGAGATGTCCGTCACGGTAGCCGCTGCGGACCCCGGCAGCTATCGCCTCTTCGAGGTCACCGTCAACCACGTGGACATCCTGTCCGATATCCGCAAAAACGACTGCAAAACCACAGTCCTGGCAAAGCGGAATCCCCTCCCCGGCTGCAATATGTGCATTCTCAATAATCTTATGCAGTATATTCCGCGCAAGCTGCGACTGCTCACGTGCAGCTGCAGCCTGAAGGGCATCGATCACATCCTCACCCAGATACAGGGCAGCCTCCCGGGAAAGAAGCGCTACGGCTCCTGATATCTCATGTGCGCTTATTTTTCTCATATGCGCATCACTTTTTTGAGTTCACTAACCGCATCAGCGGAGCGCTGCAGCAGCTTTTTTTCTTCTTCTATAAGCTTTATTTCTATAATATCTTCAATTCCTGCCGCCCCGATTTTAACCGGCACGCCGACAACCACATCGCGTATATCATATTCCCCCTCAAGGCGAACGGCACAGGGCAGAATCTTTTTACGGTCCTGGAGTATGCAGTCAACTATTTCAGCTGCAGCGACCCCGGGCGCATAAAAAGCGCTGCCTGTTTTCAGAAGGCCGACAATTTCAGCCCCTCCTTTCACGGTTCGCTGCACAATGGACTGGAGGGTCTCGGGGGGCAACAGCTCTGAAACCGGGACGCCCCCGACAGTGCACAGCCGGATTACCGGCACCATGGTGTCGCCGTGACCGCCAAGCACGCAGGTATACACATCGCGCACCGACACTCCAAGCTCCCGGGCGATAAAGGTTCTCATTCGTGCGCTGTCAAGCACGCCGGACTGTCCGAAGACCCGGCTTCTGGGGAAGCCGCTTTCATGGAGCGCCATATGCACCATAGCATCAAGCGGATTCGATACGACAACGATGAAGCAATCAGGAGAAAAAGCAGCAGCCTTTTCTGTTACGCTTCGCACAATATCGCTGTTTGTCTTTACCAGATCATCTCTGCTCATGCCCGGCTTCCGGGGCATCCCGGATGTAATAACCACAACGTCTGATTCAGCGGTATCCTCAAAGCGGTTTGATCCCGTAATCAGAGCATCCGCTCCGGTAATAGCATTTGCCTGCAGCATGTCAAGCCCTTTTCCCTGCGGAAGCCCATCGACAATATCGACAAGGACAATATCTGCATTCTCATACCGCGCAAGGTGAAAAGCACATGTTGCACCGACATTGCCGGCCCCGATAATGGATACTTTTTGTCGCATACGCACACCCCCTCGGCTTAAAATCAACCTTGTTTGTTTTTTATACGCGATGATTCGTCTCGCTTCAAAATCGATTTCTGAACCCCGCCGGCGGCGGTTCTGGGAAAGCTGTCCATAAAGCGCACAAAGCTGGGGACCTTAAACTTTGCAAGACGCTCCTCACACCATGCAATAATCTCGGCCTCGCTGCAGCTCTGCCCTTTTTTGAGAATGACACAGGCCATCACCGCCTCTTCGCGGATAGGATCCGGAACATCGATAACCGTCGCCTCCCTGACTTTTGGATGCAGACCGATTACGTATTCAACCTCTGAGGCAGCTACATTATGGCCGGCCCGCTTGATCATGTCCTTTTTTCTTCCAACGAAGTGGAAATATCCATCTTCATCCATATATGCGGTATCGCCGGTATACAGCCACCCGTCACGTATGGTCTCCTTATTGGCCTCATCATTGTTATAATATCCCTTCATAATGGTCCTGCCGGGAACACCCTGCACAACCAGCTCTCCGGTTTCTCCGGCGGGAACCTCCGAACCGCTGTCGTCGACAACAGCAACACAGTTCCCCAGCCGCGGGAGCCCGATGCAGTTTCTTTTCATAAGGCCGTCAACCGGGTTTAACGTCGTCGCCCCCAGCGTTTCCGTCATTCCCCACAAATCGCACAGCCGCACATCGAATCTCGCCTCAAACGCGCTCCAGGTTTCATCAGGAATTGCTATTGCATACATAATGAGACGCAGGCAGTTTTCGCGGTCGCGCTCCGACGGCGGCTGACCAAGAATCATTTTCAGCGCTGCAGCGACCAGGCTTGTTGTTGTCACCCGGTGGCGGCGAACCTGATCCATAAACCGGGATGCGCTGAACTGCTCGGCCATAACAAGCGTGGCTCCCGCGGTCAGCGTCGGCATAACAGAAATAAGCTGACCGTTGACATGATATAGCGGCAGCACGATCAGATGCCTGTCGTCACTGTGCACCCTCCACGCCTGTGCCCCGAATATTCCTGCAAACACGGCGTTTGCATGTGTCAGCCGTACAACAAGGGGATGTGACTGGCTGCTTGAAGTGAAAAGCCATGCAAGGTCTTCTTCATTGTGTATCTCAAGGGGGGGGACCTCAGCATCACTGTCGTTCAGATGCGAATCGATTATGGTATGAGAGACTCGTCCCAGAGCCTTTTCGGGAATCTGCGCGCGCAGGATATCAACTATTTTACCCACGGGATAATGCGGGGGCATCCGTGTAATCAATATGTTTTTAATGCTTTCGCACTTTTCACAGAATCCGTTGAACAGCTCCACATAGGCAGGCTCGGTAATCACAGCGGCGGCCTCGGTGAAAGAAATAAAATATTCTATTTCAAAGGGGCGGGCAAGAATGTTCGTGGGAACCATAACGGCCCCGATTTTTGCAAGCGCAAACCCCGAAAACAGATATTCCGGAGAGTTGAGAAGATGCACAATAACACGGTCGCCCCGGGCAATTCCGCGCTTCGATAAAACGGCTGCATACTTATTTACGATTCTGTCCACCTGTGCATAGGAATAACGGTACACGCCGCCGGTACGGTCTTCAAAAACAATGCACTCCTTATCGGCATACCTGCGGCAGGAATACTCTAATACGTCCCGTAGATTTCTGGTTCCGATAATATCCATAAACAATTCCCTCCGTACCTGCTCAGAATTCATTAATCAGGGATATTTCACTCAGACAATAGCAGCCGCCGGTAGCGTTAAATATAGTTCTTGCATCCGTACCATTCGCTGATGTTGCTTTGGACAACATCAGATCAGCAGCATTACGTGAGCATAGCAGGGGTAAATTTTACCATAATTAGCTGTTTTGTTCCTGTTTTTTTCCGGTATAGGCAGTCAGAAGCCGCTGTGCAGCATCCGTTGGCAGCTCTGTCCCGGCAGTCACCCTCTCGAGGACATCGGATAGCTGCCCTTTAACACGTGGGTCCTGCATAAACTCATCCGTGAGCGACTGTTGGATAAGTGACCACATCCACTCAACCGACTGGGTCCTCCTCTTCTTCTCAAGCTCTCCAGTGCGGCACAGCTTTTTTCGGTGCTCCTCAACTGTGCTCCACAGGCTGTCGAGCCCCTCGTTATAAAGGGCGCTGCAGGTAAGCACCGGGGGTGTCCAGATCGAAGCCCCTGAGTGAAGCATCGATATGACTGCTTCATAATCATTTCTTTCCTGAAGGCACCGCTCACGGTTTTCTCCGTCGGCCTTATTGATAACAAGGGCATCTGCGTATTCAAGAATCCCACGCTTTATGCCCTGAATCGAGTCGCCGGCTCCGGCTATCAGCATAACCAGAAAAAAATCAACCATAGCAGCAACGGCTGCTTCGGACTGTCCGACGCCTACAGTTTCGATAATGATTACATCGAAACCGGACGATTCACACACAAGCATGGTTTCGCGGGTTTTGTGCGCAACGCCGCCAAGGGTTCCTGCGGAAGGAGATGGCCTGATAAAGGCATTCTGCTCTGAAGAAAGGCGCTCCATCCTTATTTTGTCGCCCAGCAGGCTTCCGCCGCTGCGCACGCTGCTCGGGTCAACAGCCAGCACAGCCACCCGATAGCCCTTGTTAACAAGATGCAGGCCGAGCTGCTCAATAAGCGTGCTTTTGCCTGCCCCCGGTGTCCCGCTGATGCCGATGCGTATTGCCGAGCCGGTGCGGGGCATTATGGATGCAATCACCTCCCGTGCACGCTGCTGATGCTCGGGGTGGGAGCTTTCTATAAGGGTGATTGTTTTAGAAAGAATACGCCTGTCACGGCAAAGCAGGCCGTCGATGTAATACCGGAGAGGTTCCAGAGACATGTATGCACCGATCTGATTATGAGTTCATTGTGAGCGCTGCTCACGGCGCTTTATCATCTCAAAATTGCAATAGCGTATTTCAAGCTTCTGTTTTTTGTTTCGTATAAGCCGGCCGCCCGATGTCAGCGACAGCAGCACATGATTGCCCTTGAGGGCAAGATCCTCCACCGAGAAACGGCGCCCCAGAAGATCGCGCACCTGCCGCATCAGCTTGAGGTATTCATCTTCTGTTATCAGCCCGCGCCGAAATGCATTAAGCGCATTGATCCCGGTAACATATTCTCCGTCATGCTCGGCGAGCGACTCATCAAGGCCGTTCCAGAAACCCCAAACGGTTATATAATCGTGATCTTTACGCAAAATGGGCCTGCCTTCAGGCGTAAGCAGAGAGCTGTGAGACTCAAATCTGCTGTCATCTGTTATATCGGCTCCGTCGGAATGGGTTCCCGTCATATAAATTGCCCGGGGATAGACAGTGGGCAGACCCTGCCCGCTTAGCTGAAAGGCGAGGGAGAATTCTTCAAAAGGGCTGTTATAGCCGTGCTGAATAATTTTCTGCATTCTCTTGTACCGCTCGGGCGCCGGCTTTTCCCCGACCTTGGACACTTTCCAGACTATGTTGATATTGTCCTTTGTTTTTGTGTAATACACCTCATCTGTCGGGGAAAGTGTCGTCCGGGGGGTTTTCCTCCACCGCTCCGGCTGAAAATAGTCAAACAAATCGGGATCGTTTCCCACCACCCACAGCATGCCGTTGGTGCTCTCTGTCGGGCCGCTCACATAATCGACCCCCATAATATTAGCCGTATGCAAATGCTGCGGCCACTGGCGGTATGTTTTCTTTTGAAAGCGATCACGCTGTTTTTGCAGGTACTGCCGGCGCCGGGTCGCCTTAACCTTCGTTTCATACTCAGGCGTCCGCTCAAGCAGTTCAAAATCGATAAGCGTATATGGTATAGACGGCTTGCGGCGCGGGCGCATCATGGTGCCGTCGGGGCGAAGCCGCACAATGAAGTGGGCCGGCTTCTGATCAAGCACCCGGTATCCTTTTGTGCGTAAATCCCCGATAACCTTTTTCGTAAATGACTCCAGCTCGCTGACAGTCAGGGCGCGCTGCTCATTCGCCTCTACAGCGTCAATGCCCCGCACCCATTTATAAATAAGGATATACTGACGCAGGATATCAAGCACAACGCCTGAATGTTTTGCTATTTTGCTCATGATTTTGTGCCTGGATCGCCCGGTTTGCCACAGCTGGAGCTTCTCGGGCGGGGCATAGATAGCAAGCGGTTTTTGGAGCATGATAGGGTTGTTCATTAACCCGCCGTTGCTGCTTCTTAATTCCTCAACAAGCGAAAACTCCTCGAAGGGGCTGTTGAATTCGGCGTTGAGAACATCTTCGATAATTTTCGTCTCAAGAGGCACATCCTGACCCACACGCGACCATTTCACCACAAGCTCGAGGCTCTTCCCGTCAATTTCCCTGCTTATCACCTTGTACACCGTACTGGTGCCCTGAAGCCGCTGGCGGTTTGCCTTGAACCACTTTCTGCTGTACCAGTTTTCCGGCCGCAGAAACTCAAGAAACGGGAGCCCGTGGCGGGTCACATACAAATCGCCGCCTTCAGCGGTTTTCAAATGAACATAATCGACATTCAGAAACCGCGTCAACGCAATATCAGGATATGTGTCCAGATGCAGGCGGTGCAGATCATCGTAATCGATATGCTCTTTCTGTTCAATGGAATCGATGGAGCTGTTCTGCTTATCGGTTTGCATAAAAAAGCCTTAAGCGCATGGTATTCTATTTACCTGTATAAAAATCGTTATCGTTATCGTTGTCGTTGTCGTTGTCGATGCACCAATGACCACCGTGTCAATCACGATTACGACAACGATTCTTTTTGCTCAATGCTTTAATGTATTTTGGACACGTTTATCTTAGTATATCAGTTCAAAACATTTTTCTCAAATCCCCGGCGCGTACTTACCGCTCATAGCCGCGCGGCGTAATCATCAGCGAGCCGCGTGAATAGGTTTCGCTGTTGCCGATAATGACTATGCTTCGCATATCAATCCGGTGATTGAGCATATCTTTCAGCGCGCTCATGCAAACGGTTTCCTCTATCCGATACGCATCCCGCACCACGGCACACGGCGTGCCGGGGTTCCGGAACGTGGAAAATATTTCGTGTGCTCTGACAATATGACTTATCCGCTTCGTGCTTTTCGGATTATACAGGCAGGTTACAAAATCAGCCCCGGCAGCAGCCTGAAGCCTCTTTTCGATCTTTTCCCAGGGCGTCATCAGGTCGCTCAGGGAAATGCATGCAAAATCATGCATAAGCGGTGCGCCCACGCGGGAGGCAGCAGCAACAAACGCGGGAACGCCGGGAACAATTTCTATCCTGCTCTGCGCATCGGCGCCGGCTTCTTCCGCAAGCTCCAGAACAAGCCCCGCCATTCCGTAAATGCCGGCGTCACCGCTTGACACAACGGCCACTTTCAGGCCCTGCTGAAGGTATTCAAGCGCCTGCCGGCACCGCTGCCGCTCCTGACCCATACCGTTTGACACAACGCGCTTCCCCGCACACAGCGGCTCAATAAGCTCAATATATGACCGGTACCCGACAACCACCTGAGCGTCCGACACTATGCGCCTGGCGTACGCAGTCATACACTCAGGGCTTCCCGGCCCTGTTCCTACAACAAAAAGGCCGGCTCCGGACTCAGACATCTGTTATGTCCTCACTGTCTTCGAAAAGCCGCTGCAGGGGTGCAGCCGCTACCGCTATGGTCATATTCTGAAGTTTGATTTTCGGCATAATCAGCTCTCCGCCGTCAGCGCCAATCAGCGCGCAGGGCTCTGCGACGCCGTGAACGCCCATGGTTTTCATGGCATGCTTTGATTCAGGCGACAAAACTGAAACTTTATTAATATGGTTTGAAGAGTAAAAAACCAGGGGAACATTGCGCATGCGCGCATATTCTATGAGCCCGGTTTCATCCTGCTTGTTCTCTATGGTACAAATCATTGCAAGGCTGTCATCGCTGAGGTTGCGGCTGCGGAACACTTCTTCGAATCCCGCGGCAATTTCTCGTTCGGAAATATCCCGGTGACAGCCGACACCTGCCACCAGGTTGCAGGGGCGCACACAAAGGTACTTCCCGGGGTCATGCTGTACAGGCGCGTGTGTAACGATAACCCCGGAGCGGCATCCGGCAGCAAGCAGCTCATTCTGACCGGAAAAGCAATGTATATTCGGATGGCGCTTCATGTGCGAGAACCCAAGAAGCTCTTCTGGATAAAAGCCGACATCGTGCCCTTCCAGAATATCTGTCTGAATATTTTTGATAAGCGCTGTCTGCTCAGGAGCCACTCTGCCGGCAATCGCTTTAACAAGCAGATCAACCGACGGGAACCCCATGACATCGCTTTCGGTCGTCACCACTGCATACCCGTCAAGAGCGTGGGCAAGCTGCTCTGCCAGATCATTTGCCCCGCCCCAGTGCCCGGATAAAAGGCTGATAATATTTCTGCCGCTGTCATCCATGGCAACCACTGCCGGGTCATCCCATTTAGAGCGTACAAGCGGAGCGATTATACGCACGGCAATGCCGGTTGCCATAACAAGAATCAGCTTGTCGCAGGCGAAAAAAAGGCGCGCTGCGGCCTGGGACAAGTCACTGTAGTGAAATATTTTATCCCCTGAAATCTCTTCCCTGAACTTATCAGGTATATACAGCGATGCATCATCAAGCGTATCAAGTATCTTTTTACCGGTATGCCATCCGCGCCTGGTAACTGCTATGACGGCAGCGCCCTCTTTTTTGCTTCCGCGCACCGCTCTGAACCCGTGGCCGAAATCGATCGAATACAGCTTTGAGGGCTCCTTGACGGCGCGGCGCACAGCCTCACCGACAATAATAACAGCCTGCCGCGAAATATCTTCACGGGCTACGCTGTCCGCTATAGTAGCCAGCGTGCCGGTAATGCGCTTCTCGTCGGGCCAGCTTGCACGGTATACAACAGCGGCAGGGGTGCTGTCAGGCAGCCCTGCCCGTCGAAGATCATCAACAGTATCAGATATCATGCCGATGCTTAAATAGATAGCCATTGAGCACCGGTGGCTCGCCAGCAGGGAAAGATTCTCCTCGCGTGGAACCGGGGTTCTGCCGCTTCTGCGCGTTATAATAAGCGTCTGGGTAATGCCGGGGAGCGTATATTCCATGCCGAGCGCTGCGGCTGCGGCAAATGCCGAGCTCACTCCCGGGATAACCTCATACGGTATGTTTCTTCTATCAAGCAGCGCTATCTGCTCTGCAATTGCCCCATACACAGACGGGTCGCCGCTGTGTAGCCGTACGGCTACAGCTCCGCTTTGAGCGGCTTGGGCCAGCTCTTCAATAATATCATCGAGGCTGAGCGACGCGCTGTCGACGCGGCGCGCACCGCTTTTTGCATAGGTGAGGACTTCAGGATTAATAAGCGACCCGGCATACACAATAACGTCAGCGCGTTCGATCGCCCGCTGAGCCTTAACAGTCAGCAGCCCGGGATCTCCGGGTCCGGCACCCACAAATAAAACCTTTCCGGACATATGCCCCTAACTCCTTGCAGAACGTAAATGTGCCGTAATTATAAAAACCGGATTTTCAGCGCGCATGATTCCAGGATGCGATTCGCTTTCTGTCCGGCTCAGCTGCACCGACGTAACGGAATATACGCACCTGTTGTTGCGGAAAAAAGAAACCGCATCTGCAAGGGTTTCCACGGTGACGCAATTCATAACAATCCTTCCGCCGCGGTTCTGCCTGCGCGTGCAGTATGCCAGTATATCATGAATGCCGCCGCCGGACCCACCGATAAATATACAATCGGGCGAAGGCAAATTTTTCAATGCTCCGGGAGCAGTTCCCAGAACGGGAGTGACATTTTTTGTGCCGAGATCAGCAACGTTTTTGCGCATATCTTTATAGCGGGCACGCCTGCGCTCGACGGAAAAAACGCGCAAAGCGGGGTTCAGATGTGCAGCCTCAATGGAAACAGATCCGCAGCCGGCACCGATATCCCACATCACGGCGCTTTGATGCAGCTGAAGCCGGGCAATCAACATAAGCCGTATATCGCACTTGGTTATCATGGATCGCTCATGGGAAAACATCGAATCGGGGATGCCGACCGGCAGCGTCTTTTGCGGTCGATCCTGTCGGATAATCATCATGGCAAGGGAGGAATACGACCTCTTACGAACGCTGCCGAGCGTTGTGCCGGTTATTTTTTCTCTGCGTGTCCCCAGATTTTCAAACACCCATGCCGAACATGACTTGAGACCGCTATCGCGCTCAAGAAGATATCGGGCCGCCTGATCAGGAGTCTGCCGCCCGCCGCAGTACACAACAAACGTTCCCTGCTCCCTGCAGACGCGGTCGAGGCCGCTCATATCCCGTCCGTGTATGCTTATAAAAAAAGCGCTGCCCCACGGCTCCTTTATTCTGGCAAAAGCTGACTGAAAGGCTGTAGTCCCGGGCAGAACTTCAAGCTCCTGCTTGTCAAAATAGCGATACATCAGATCAGCAATGCCGAAAAAGTTCGGATCTCCGGAGGCAAGCACAACAACCCTTTTGTCGTCTGCCTTTTGCCTTAAGCCCCTTATCGTATCTGATGCATTTTTGCCTATGGGCACTTTCTCGCCGGGATGATCGGGGAAAGATGACAAAAGCCGTTTCCCGCCGGCAAGGACTTCAGCGTTCATAATCAGCTGACGCGCCTTCAGCGAAAGGCAATCGGGGGAAATGCCCATGCCGACAACTGCAATTCCGTGCCTGCCGGCCTTCTTGTTTCGCATCAGTATCCCCCCTTAAACAAAATTTCATGTGAGTATGAAAACACAATAACCTCCGGGATCACAAAGCGGCCGGCGGCTTGTCGAATGCGCCTGCACACCGCTTCAGCCAGACGCGCGCACACCTTCTGAACAACCGGGAACGGAGCCAGCCCGCATGCGTGCCGAACGGTATTTGCAGCCCTCACCGCTACAGCGTCTGCCTCGGGCAGGCCCTCCTTTCTGCAAAGCTCAGCCATAAGGCCCAGATCGATTTGTGACTTCGAACAGTGTGTAGACGCAGCACCCGAAGCCATTTTAAGCAGCTTCGCCGGAAAGCATGAAACGCTGATGCGCCGCACCCCGTGCTTCTGTGCCTCTTTCAGCGCAAACATAAAATAATCAGCCATAAGCACAAAACCCGCTTCTCCAAGATCGGGGTATAGTGTCCGCACGTTTTGCTCGCTGGCCTTGCCGGTTGAGAAAACAACATGCTCAATACCGCTGGCGCAGGCTACATCAAGTGCGCACACAATTGATTCACGGTACGCTGCATGTGAATATGGAATAACCCGGCCGGTCGTCCCGAGAATGGAAATCCCGCCGATAATCCCCAGGCGCCTGTTGAGTGTTTTTTCTGCAATGAGCTCACCGCCGGGAACGCTGATAGCGATCTCGGCACCATAGTCGGCAGGAAGCACCTGCGCTGCTGCTGCGGCAATCATTGTGCGGGGTACCGGATTGATCGCCGGCTCTCCAACGGGCACTGCAAGACCGGGTCGCGTAACGATCCCGACACCGTCGCCGCCGCTGATAAGTATCCCCGATTTTTCAATAATCTTCGCTTCGGACCTGATTACGGCCCCGGCAGTGACATCAGGATCATCACCCGCATCTTTAACCACCTCACACATCCACCCCTCCGCTGTCGGCATCGCATTATGCACCGGTATTTCAGCACACTGGCCGTCAGGGAGGGTCACCGGCACGGAGGGCGGCCTATGATTGAACATATACAAAAGCGCACCTTTCGCCGCAGCCGAAGCACACGTTCCGGTTGTAAAACCTGTCCTCAGGTGACGCTTTTCAGCCATAATGCAGCTTCCCCGACACTGTCCCTGCGTTGAGCCGACCCGGACAGAAGGCGCCTGAAGCTACAATTCAGGCAGATGCCGCTCAAGTCAGGATTTTTTTTAAAATAATCATGGAAAGATAATCGCACTCCTCCGGAATGCTGCTCATGTCATGGAGTATCTGTTCATCTTCAAGCCCGCAGCGCCGGATGTACACACAGTTATGCTCAAAACCTTTATCGGCTATAATGTCCAGCACGCGCTGCCTGCAGGTATATGTTTTAAGAAACACAACGGTATCCGAAGCATCAATTATTGCAGCTATCCGCTGCGGGTCATCATATGAGGATACGACCGATAAGCATTCGTTGCCGTCTACAAGCGCCCGCTGAGCACGGGCTGCTGCGCTTGCATACGATGTTACACCCGGTATTATTTCCACCGCTGTCTCAGGGGAGCACTCCCGGAAAAGCCTGCACACAGGCCATGTTGTGCTGTAGGTTGACGGGTCCCCAAGGGTAATCAGCGCGGCATTAATGCCATCAATCAGCCTGTTTCGTATACTGGCGGCATTGTCCATATAGTGCTTTTCAAGGATTTCGGCATTACGGGTCATGGGGAAAAGCAGCTTTTCGATCATACAGCCGTCAGGAAGGTGCTGCTCTGCTATTTCCAGCGCGCGGCTATTTCTGTCGGCACGTGAGACGGGAACAAAAACGGTATGAACCGACTGCAGCACCTCAGCCCCACGTACGGTTATCAGGCCAGGGTCACCCGGCCCTATGCCAACGATATACAGTACAGAGCTCATAATTTCTCACACAATATTCTATCGAACCGGAAGAACCTGCGTCACCGCCAGCCCCCGGCCAGCTGCAACAATGCATTCACGGCCGCAGCAGCAGCGGGCGTTCCGCCTTTTCTGCCCGTATTGGTTATATGTCTGCACGCGCACTGTGACAGCCGCTGCTTTGACTCCTGCGCCTCCACAAACCCTACCGGAAGCCCGATAATGATCGCCGGGCTGATTCTGCCCTCCTCATAAAGGGTCACTGCCTCATGAAGCGCAGTGGGGGCATTGCCGATAACAATAACAGCGCCGTCAAGCTCAGGGGCGGCCTTCCGGACCGCACAAGCAGAGCGAGTACGGCCGGTCTCCTTACTTTCAGCAATAACCGACACATCAGATATACAGGAAATCAGACGACAGCCGAGATCTGACAGCGTCTGTTTATGCACTCCAGCTTCGAGCATCCTGGTGTCCACATAAACAGCTGAGCCGCCCTGCAGCGCTTCAACCGCACCGTCCGCCGAACGCGGTGAAAAAACAACCGATTTCATATAATCAAAATCTGCAGTCGCGTGGATTATGCGCCTGACGATGTGCCACTCACGATCTGTAAAGGGGTGGTCTCCTGCTTCGCGATCGATGATGCGCATCGACTCCTGCTCGATTTCTGAGGGGGTTAACGGTTTCACGGGCACTCCTTTCGGCCACACGCGTGCCGAGTCTGCGTTAGATTAATACAGCTGCAGGCCCCATCCGGCTGCATAAGCCGCGGCAGCTGCAAGAGCCATGGTACATGCGGATGTATACCACATCATTCGTATTGACCGCAATATATCATCTGGCTGAACCGGTCTTTCGGCAGTGCCGAGCACCGGCTTGTGTGCAGCTCTGCCCTTATAGGTACATGTGCCGCCGAGCTGAATGCCGAGCGTACCGGCAAAACACGCTTCCGGGAAGCCTGCATTCGGGCTTGGTGATTTTCTTCCGTCGCGCATGCCTGTAAGCAGCGTGCGTCGCACTCGCAGCGGCTGATACACCAGGCATGCAAGAGATATGAGCGCTACCGATATGCGGGCCGGTATAAAATTTGCCAGATCATCAAAACGCGCTGAAAACCACCCTATTTCGCGGTACGCTTCATCCCGGTAGCCGATCATCGAGTCAAGCGTATTCACCGCTTTATAAGCCATAGCAAGAGGGGCCCCGCCGATGCATGCATACATCAGCGGAGCGATGATGCCGTCAACGGTATTTTCGCTTAAGGTCTCGACGGCCGCCCGTATTATATCATCCCGCTCGAGCTCGAACGTGTCACGGCCGACAATGCGGGAGAGGCACATTCTGGCCGCCTGGATATCATCGCGTGCAAGCCCTGCATAAACGTTATAGGCTTCAGCGCCAAGGCTCCGGGTTGAAACGCATGTGTACACTATAACGGCTGAAACGGCGAATGATAGCCGGACATCAACATATGCTGCACAGGAAACAGCCGCGCTGCATATCACCCATACGGTCAGCGGCACAAAAACACCGATCAGAGCACCGGCTGCTTTCAGGTTTTTTGCCCGGCAGCGGGCGTGCAGCTCGCACCAGCTGATATACGCGCCGATAGCGCGCACCGGGTGCGGAAGGCTGTCCGGATCTCCGGCTAGCGCATCAAGCAGCCAGGCACATATGATTACAGCACTGAGATCGTATTCCGTCATGAACGTCCGCTGATCAGTAGTGTCCAGAATAATGTAACGAAGCCGGTTCGGGCGGGCCTCTGCAAAGCCCCCGCAACAAGGGAAGATGTTATGGAACGGCATGTGCCGTTAAACTTCAGCACACACAAGGCCCGGCGGAAAGGCTGCCCGGGTCAATCCATGCACAATGCCTGTATCTAGTTACATTGAGCAGCACCGGGCCGTCCAAGAAGTGAGGCTTTATTTGGCGGAGGCTGCGCGGAGCCCCGCCCGAACCGGCTTTTCCTTAATGCTGGTATTTATTTTGGACACGTTTTTCCGCTGATAATGTATTTACATGGCCTGTAAGACCGCTGAGCTGCGAATACTATTTGTGTTTTTTTACAAATCCCTCTATAAATGGGAATATGAAAAGCTATCTGCAGGCATTTATTTTTGCTGCTCAGTTTCTGACAAGAATCCCCTTGCACGCTTCGGTCACCCCGACCGAGGCATCTGCACGCAAAGCGCTCTCGCTGTTTCCGCTTATCGGCGTGCTGATCGGCCTGGTATTGTGGCTGGTATATTATCTATTGTACGCAGCAGGCAGCTTCAGCCCCTTCACCGCCGCTATCGCGGTTATCCTGACGGAAACCCTCATAACCGGCGCATTTCACCTTGACGGGCTCGCTGACACTTTCGATGCGCTGCTCAGTCCGGGCACCAGCCGTGATGAAAAGCTGACGATAATGAAAGACAGCCGAATCGGCGTCATGGGAGCCACCGCACTTATTATCGCCCTTCTGGCAAAAGCCGCCCTGATAAAAGACGTGATATCAGGCGGCTCAGGCCGTGCGCTTATCCTGTATCCGGTCGCCGGTCGATGGTGCCAGGTTGCGCTGTACGGGACAGCCGCCTACATTCGGGCCGGGGGTATCGGATCCCTCTTTTCACGCGCAGCCGGCACAGCCTCACTCGCTGCCGGAAGCTGCTTATTTCTGGCAAGCCAGCTTGTATTCTTCTGCCCTGCAGCGCTTATCCTGTGTGTCATCTCTGCTTTCATAATACGGTCATATATGTGCAGGTCGCTGGGCGGCATAACCGGTGACGTGCTCGGCGCGGCAACAGTTCTTGCAGAAATTGTCTTTCTTGCAGGATGCGCACTTTCTGTGCCCGCTTAAGTCATACCCTGCGGGAAAGCAGAAGCAATGATATTGTTCACTCGCTTAAAAAAATCCTGGATCTATTTTTTCGGACTGTTTTTCAACACCTCATCAAAATAGGCGTTAACATTCTCAACCGCACAAAACGAGCCGCACATGGTGCATGAGCGCTCCTGAGATGGCTTTCTGCTTTCACGAACCGCTCTGGCCACATCACCGAAAAGAGCGAGGTCGAACTGCTCCTCCCACTTCAAATCGCGTCGTGCTTTTGAAATATCACGGTCGCGATCGCGCTTTCCGTACTTTATCATATCGCCTATGTAAACAGCTATTCGTGACATGCGCACCCCTTCCTGAACATCATCCTCATTCGGGAGCGCAAGATGCTCTGCAGGGGTAATATAGCATACAAGATCAGCACCATATCGCGATGACTGAGCTGCGCCGATAGCGGCTGTCAAATGGTCGTAGCCCGGGGCAACATCGGTGGTGATTGGGCCGAGAACATAATATGGCGCATCGCCGCTCATTTTTTTCTGCAGCTGTATGTTCTGCTCTATTTCATCGAGCGGAACATGGCCGGGTCCCTCAACCATTGTCTGACAGCCCATTTCTCTTCCGGCTTCGGCAAGCTCACAGTTGATGATCAGCTCCTGAATCATCGCCCGGTCCGAGGAGTCATGAATGGCGCCGGCGCGCATACCGTTTCCGAGGCTGAGCACCGTATCATATTTTTTCAGAATATCGACGACGCGGTCAAACTTTTCATACAGCGGGTTGTCGCGCCCGTTCTCTATCATCCACCTGACCATCCCGGCACCGCCCTTTGACACAAGTCCGCCGTACCGGTACCCCTGCTTGCGCAGGCGCTCAATGGTCAGCAGATTAATGCCGCAGTGAACCGCCATAAAAGCTATACCATCTGCACACTGTCTTTCTATAAGCTCAAAAAGAAACTCTTCATCAAGCTTTGCCGGATCATGGTACGTCCTCCTGGTTTCACAAAAAGCCTGATACAGCGGCACATTGCCCACAGGCAGGCTGACGCTCTCTATAACGCGTCGCCGGATGCTGTCCAGATCCCCGCCCACGCTGAGCTCCATAAGAGTGTCTGCGCCGTTGCGCTCGGCAACCTGCGCCTTCCTGACCTCAAAGTCCTCGTCAACGATATCCGATGAAGTGCCGATGCTGGCATTCACTTTTGTGCTCAGTCCTTTACCCACACCGACAGCTGCCGACCCGTGCCGGTGGTCTTTAATGATCACCGCCTGCCCGAGCGCTACACGCTCTCTGAGCACATCAGGATCCATATTCTCCCGCTCGGCAATCGCATACATTTCTCCGGTGGTTTCTCCGCGTCGTGCATATTC
The DNA here is from genome assembly GCA_964621615.1 of uncultured Thermodesulfobacteriota bacterium. Lineage (GTDB taxonomy): Bacteria > Desulfobacterota > WTBG01 > CAIYCZ01 > CAIRTM01 > CAZUMW01. The sequence goes on along the minus strand of CAZUMW010000046.1, from coordinate 3,903 downwards.
AATCTGTGTCATTGTGTTTCCCCTTACGTGATGAAAAAAACAGATTAACGGTTTTAGATTTATAATTTGAATTCAGGAATTCTGATTCTGTCAGTTTTAATCCCCTGTTTTATGGGCTCGAGGGTGTCAGAGACCGCTAATCGCACTCCCCCTCAGCTACCCCCGCCTCGTCGAAGGTCAGCATCCGGGTAAGCACTTTGACCCCGGCCTCAGCCATAAACATGCCGAGCGCAGCGCCGGTGCCCTCACCAAGGCGCATATCCAAATCAAGCAGCGGCTTCAGCCCCATACGGTCAAGCATTACCGTGTGACCTTTTTCGACAGACAGATGTGCGGCTATCATATAATCGCCCACAGCCGGGCACATCTCCCAGGCAACCAGAGCCCCGGCGGTGGATATAAACCCGTCAATAACCACCGGAATGTTCTCGGAAGCAGCCCCGAGCACAAAGCCGCATATGCCGGCAATTTCAAGCCCGCCCACTTTTGACAGCACATCGATCGGGTCCTCGGGCCTCGGCATGTGCTTTTGCAGCGCGCTGTCGATTACCGCAATTTTCTTCTCCAGAACGCCATCATGTATACCGGTGCCCCTGCTGGTCACCTCAGCAGCGGACAGCCCTGCAAATGCAGCAATCAGGGCGCTGCTCGGCGTGGTGTTGCCGATGCCCATATCTCCGGTACCGACAATATCAACGCCGCTGCGGGCACAGTCGACGGCAAGCTCGATTCCGACACGGATTGCATCCAGCGTTTCCTGCCTGGTCATTGCGGGCTCGCGTGCAAAATTTTTTGTGCCGCGTGCGATTTTCTTTTTAATCAGGCCGGGCATATCCGGAAAATCATAGTCAACACCGATATCGACAACCATGATTTCAGCTCCTGCATGCGCTGCCAGCACGTTTATGCCCGCCCCGCCGCGCATAAAATTAAACACCATCTGGCGGGTTACTTCCCGCGGGAATGCGCTCACGCCCTCTTCGGTTATTCCGTGATCAGCGGCAAATGTGCAAATTGCTTTTTTGGTGATAGCAGGCATCGGATCCTGCCTGATGCCGGCCACAGCACGGCCAAGTTCCATGAGGCGCCCGAGGCTTCCCCGGGGAATTGCCAGATTGTCAAGGCGCGACTGTGCCTTCTGTATTGCTGCGGGGTCCGGCGGTCCAATCCGGCTTACACAGGCTTCGATATCAGTCATATCCGGGCGATCCTTTCCTGTTCCCCCATAACACCGTTGAGCCGCCGGGTACAGGAGCTGTTTGAATATCATCGATTCCTGAAGCTTCCATCCATCCATGAATGTCCGAAGCAGTGTGACACATGCCCTGCGGCGTGCCGGTCAGCATGGTCATGTCAACCAGCGATACGGACAGGTCATCTCCGCAGCCGCCCGCATAATCGTGAACCGCCAGCACTCCTGTGTCGCGCAATACGCGACACGCTTTTTTGACAATGCTCCGGCAGTCCTTTTCACAATACATATGCAGCAGCTGTGAAATTACCACACAGTCAAAGGGGCCCGGCGGGAGCGGGTCGCAAAGACACTGGCCTGCATGCACGCGAACACGGTCCAGCACGCCCTCATTACAAATAAATTCCCGCGCATGCTCCACTACATCGGGGAGGTCATATACCGTCGCGCGGGCGCACCCGCAGCGCTGAACAGCGGCGACCGCATACGTCCCCAGACCGCCGCCCAGATCAAGCAGCGCATCAGTGTTTTTAAGATCGATCATTTTCAGCACCTTCGCGCTTTGTATCATGCCGGCGCCATGCATTGACTTCAAAAACGTGCCGAGCTGATCCGCATAGCTGCGCAGCCGGCTCTCCGGCGGGGGGGGCATTTCCCCGGTCTTTACAGCCTCGCCGATACGCGACCACTGGTCGCACAGCGTGAGGCTGTGTCTGAACATATCCCCGAGAAAGCAGGGGCTGTCAGCGCACAGATATTGTTGTGCCGCCTGTGAAGCATGATATGAGCGTCCGCGTCGCTCTGCGAGCCCCAGCGCACATAATGCTATCAGAAAGCGCTCAAGCGCAGAATGCGAAACCTTCAGCTCGGCGGCCAGTGCGGGGGCCGTGTGCGGACCGCTGGCAAGCGTTTCGAAAATTCCGGCATCGATCGCCGCAACAATAACATGGGGTATAAGCGATACGCGGGCATAGTGAATAAGCCGCTCCGCATCAGGACTGACACACGCGCTGCTCAACGATCAACCCCTCAATAATATCTATTGTACGATGCTGAATGCTCACACGCGATTCTTCGTTCAAACGGTATTCTTGCCGCTCGAGCCGGGCCAGCGTCTGTTCGAAAAAATCCACCAGAAACTCATTCAGGCGCCGGGCAGCCGGCGTGTGCCCGGCCCCCCAGTACAGCGGCGAGCTGCTGAGGCTCATTGATTTCAGAATCCGGCCGCACACCGCATGTGCAAGATCTGCCAGAAACTGGACAGACGGGTCACGAAAACGGTAATAGCCCTCATGGCCGAAGGGGTCTTTCCCGCAAAGCCTGCCTTGCTCTTCAAGCAGCGAAAAGCGAAGCATTCCCTTAAGCACAATCTCACGGTGATACAGAACATCGGCTGAGTTATAGAGCGTGTCGAGCAGATTGCTGCTGCGCAGAAACGTGAGATTTTCACGGACATCTTCAAGGGTTGAGTCAGGCTCAAACATGATGAACCCGAGGCTCGGCTCAATTCCCAGGCTTCGGACAATTTCAACGGCCCGCCGGTTGGCGGTACCGCTAACCCCTTTTTTCATACGCCGCAGCGCTGCTGCTGATCCGCTTTCGACGCCGATGAACACATCGCGCAGACCGCAGCCGACCAGGTGCTCAAAAACCTGGGGCTGGACATCATTGCTTCTGCACTCAAGGCCGAACGCGAGGCCCCTTTCCGCTGCCGCGCTCCCCACTGCACAGGCCCGCTTCCTTCCCGCTTTTCCGCACCCGAAAAAATCGGCATCAAGGAAATAAATATACTTTCTGCCAAGGCGGGGAAGCATCTCATCGATTTCAGCTGCAATGTTTTCAGGGGAGCGCTCGCGCCGGCGGGATGGAGGGCCGTAAAACGGGTTGATGCAGCAGAACGAACAATTATTATAGCATCCCCGGCTGCCGAGTATGTTCCCGCCAAGCCGTGAATAAAATTGATCGGTTCTGACAGGGAACGGCAGCGTATCAAGGGGCTCTATCACATCCCGGACACGTGAGGCATGAATACCGGAGCTCTCTTTGACAGCGGTTCCCGGAACAGTGCATGCATTCAAAGAGCCGCGCCGGCTCATGATATCCGCGAGCCTGCAAAAAACCGCTTCAGGCTCCCCCAGTATAATCGCATCTATGAACGGATATTTTTCCAGCAGCGCAGCATATGAAAACGTCGGGAAGATGCCGTACAGCACAATAGGCACATGCTGCAGGTGCGCGCACAGCTTTTCAAGCATGGAAAACAGCGCGCCGGTATGCTCCCAGAAATACACTGCGTGGACGCCGAGCATATTGAACGTGCGGCTTTTTATATGCTTAATCGACTGCTCGAAGGTATGGCCGGAAAGATAGGCATCATATATTTCAGCGTCGTGTCCGCACGCGTTCAGGGACGCGGCAAGATAGCCGCTCATAAGGCATGATGAAAGCGGCGCGTTGGCCACATCATTATAATGCCAGTCTGACGTAATCCGCGGATGCTCAAATAGAAGTATTTTAGCCGTCATGTATCCCTGTTTGCCTCTTTCCTGCGTGCCGGATACCGCGCGCTGTGCGCGCCGAGGTAAAAGGAAACGCTCCCCCCCCGCAGAGCTCTGCCATTTGTCCTTTGTCCGAAGTCATAACCTGCGGCAAAGCAGCAGGCTTGATTAATGAGCCGCTCTAAGCGGCTGCAAAAACACATAACTCAAAAC
>CAZUMW010000045.1:0-37460 GCA_964621615.1 uncultured Thermodesulfobacteriota bacterium | reverse complement strand
GTTTTGAGTTATGTGTTTTTGCAGCCGCTTAGAGCGGCTCATTAATCAAGCCTGCACCTTTGCCGCAGGTTATGACTTATGAGACATATGAAAATAAAAATGAATTTTGATTCGGAGCTTTATCATGGCAACAATAAAACAACAGGTAATGGACATGATAAGTAAACTTCCGCCGGATGTAAGCTATGATGACATTATGGCGGAAATTTATTTTAAACAAAATCACGAAGGGAAGCAATCTCTTCTCTCCTGACTAATTAAAAAAAACCGGCTTTCTTCGTTGCTCCGCTCCTCACAAGATCCTGTTTTTCTGACTTTTTACAGGACTGTAAATTATTGCGTCAGCAATAATTTATTCCACGCCCCACACATGAATAAGGCTTTTATCCCCATCGGCACGGCGTTCGACAATATAGAGCAGGCCGTTTTGCCGGTCAAAGGCTGCGGCACCGAGCAGATATCGCTTTGAGCGCACCGGATCCATAACCGGATCGAAGAGCTGTTCGTTAATATCGAGAGCTGCATACGGCTGCGGCTCATAGGTTTCAAGCTCGCCTGCAGCGACCTGTCCCAGCTCCCGGGGGTCGAAAAAAATAATCTGGGCAGATATGCCTTCAGACCACCATCCCCGGTCATCATACGGCCACGGCGGCACATCAGGGTACTGTTCCCCCGGATCGCCCGATATCGGGTATTCGACCCCGTTAGCAAACCCGTACCAGCAGCTGCCCGTTGCCTTGGTGCCGACAAGCGCAACCGCCGATTTATCTCCGGCGGTCAGCCATGCGCCCCCTGACCATTCATCGGCTTCCTTGAAGTTATGCATTTCCATGTCTTCAGAGGAGGTAATGTAGAGTGCGCCCGCCTGCTGAGTTCCATACAGCAGCAGCGGGGTGATTGTGCTGAGGGTTGCGTTTTGTGCCGGAGGATTGCCGTCATTCCAGGGAGCACAGACAAACAGCGCCGGTCCCCGCCCGCCCCAGGTGCCGTCACGGAAGCGGCCTGAGGCAAGAAGCTGTCCGGGCGCATACGTGTCGGCCCAGCTATCAGGCACCGAAAACAGGTAATCGCAGGTTACATAATTGGTATACATACCGAAATGCCAGGGGCCGGCCGGCTGCGGATCTGAAAGATTGATCCCGCACCACCCGTGGGTCGGGCTCTGCTCATCCTCGAAGTGCTGCCCCCAGCAAAAATACAGCTTGCCGGAAGTCTGGAGGGCCTGCGCGGGAAGATACTGCAGCCCTGCACGGGGGATCTCGAGATATCCGTAAAAATTGTTTCTGACATCGTGAAAATCCTGCAGGTGATGTGCGGCCGGCAGGTCTTCAAGGCTTTTGTTGTCTGAAATAACCGGTGCGGGTATGGCTATTTCTGCAACGTCCTGATCGTGATCGTGTCCGACAATAAACAGCGAGCCGGGATAGCCGTCCGCTGCTCCGTCCGGATCCCCGTCGGGATAATGGGTCATTGCATAGCCGCTGTACTCCCAGCCCGGTTCCTGAGCGCCTTCAGGAAGCCTGAATGAGCCTTTGAAGGTGAGGTCGTCAGGATGAATAAGATGAGAGCCGATATTTTCCGGAATAGAGGTTGTGGTTGTTGAAGAGGTCGTCAGCGTCTGGTTGTCCGTATCATCGCCGTTGCATCCGGTTATATACATTATTGGAGCTAGGAGCATAAACAAAAATAGAGCCGAACGGTTCCTGTATTTCATATCCGCCTCCTATATGGTCAAAACGGAAACATGAAGCACGAAATGATACACTCGCATACATTATGTAAAAGTATAGCTGTTTTGTAAGGTTTGTCATTCATTTTTATTTGTGAGTATAGCTACTGTGCATTCTGCCCCGGCTGCCCCTGCTCGGTTACTGCAAGAACCGTGCGCCACAGCTCTCCACGAGGGTCCACTTTTTTCCGGTGCAGCGTTGCGAGCTTCAGCGGAACATGGGTAAAGTGCTGATTCCAGTATCCCACCATCATCTCTGTTTTTCCGGAAAGGCCGGCATGCACTGCATGCTGACCCATTCGAAGGCAGAACAGGGAATCGTTTGCATTGGCGGGCTTGCTGCGGATGATATAGCTCGGGTCGATATATTTTACCGAAGCAGGCATGTCTATCCGGCGGAAGTAATCAGCGATCCGGTTTTTCAGATAAACGCCGATATCTTCATACAGAATATTCCCGGAAGCGTCTGTGCGCGGGTCCGCGCTCATCAGCGGTTGGCCCGCTCCCTCGGCAACCACAATAACCGCGTGTCTGCGCCGCCTGAGCCGTGTCTCGAGCTGCTGCAAAAACCCGCCGGGGCCTTCCAGTGTGAAGTCAACCTCAGGAATCAGACAAAAATTGACGTCCGCGTTTGCAAGGGTAGCCTGCGCTGCAATAAAGCCGGAATCCCGGCCCATAAGCTTTACAAGGCCGATGCCGTTTTCAGTCCCCTTTGATTCAACATGTGCGGATTGAATGACTTCACGCGATGCCGCCACAGCGGTTTCAAAGCCGAATGTTTTTTCAACAAAAGGGATGTCGTTGTCAATGGTTTTGGGTATGCCGATAACCGCAATCAGCAGCGCGCGTTTGTGTATCTCTTTAGCAAGGGCCCGGGCGCCCCGTAGCGTCCCGTCGCCGCCGATGGTAAACACAACCGAGATGCTAAGCTCCTCCAGAAAGTCAACCATCGATCGGGGATCCTGCGGACCCCGCGATGAGCTCAGGATTGTCCCGCCTATTTCATGAATGCTGTTTACAATGTCTGTATCGAGCCTGACCGGCGGAATGTCATGATCTTTCACCATTCCCTTGTAGCCGTACTGAAAGCCGTATACATCTTTTACTCCGTATTCTTCATACGCCTCATACACAATGGCCCGGATAACGTCATTTATGCCAGGGCACAAGCCCCCGCATGTCACGATAGCGCAGCGGCACGCTGCCGGGCTGAAAAAAAGGCGCTCGCGGGGGCCCGCCATTTCAAATGACAGCCGGCGGCTTTCTTCCGCGGGCATCTCTTTACCCGCGGGGGTTTCGGCTGAATACAGAATTCTGCCGCCCCCGGTTATAAAGCCGGTGTATGCGGGATTGCGCGGAGAGAGAAGTGAGGGGGTGCCGACAGAGCTGATAGAAAAATCTTCCCGGCAAAGGTGATGATCATCCATTGACGGTCTCCTTAATTGGTCGATTTCCGTGTGAAGAAGGGTTAAGCCTGCGCAGGCAGCTGCCCGGAAGGGGTCAGCCGTCCGGGTTCTGTTTTCAGCACGCCTGAAACCCTTGTTCCTTCAACCCCGGTTATTTCTACGGGTATTTCATTTTCGGGCAGGGCGGCGGCGCTGCCCGAAAATGAAACAGGAATATAGTTCCGTGAAAAGCCATGCAGCATACCGGTTTCAGCGGTGCTTTTTTTCTCCGGAATAACCTGCAGCAGTCTGCCGGTGTAAGAAGAATAAAACCGGTGTTTTTTTTCGTCTGAAATGCTGCGGAGCACCCTGGCCCGCTCCTTTTTTACTTTTTCGGGAACCATGGATTCGAAGCGGGCAGCCGGGGTCCCTTCTCTCACGGAGTAGGGAAACACGTGCAGGTACCCGGCTGGAATGCGGTTCAGCAGGGAGACGGTATTTTCAAACTGCAGGTCTGTTTCCCCCGGAAAGCCGGCAATGACGTCTATGCCTATGTTAATATCGGGGATTGACTCTGCAAGCCTGTGGACCAGCTCTTCAAACAAGGCGGGGCTGTAGGGCCTGTTCATGTTTTTGAGAACAGTGCTGTCGCCGCTTTGCATCGGAATGTGAAGATGCGGGCATATGATGCCTGAATTTTTCATGCACGATATCAGCTCGCCCGTTATCTCGCGCGGCTCAAGGGAGCTGAGGCGTACCCGCATTCTGTGCGCTGTGCAGAGCGGCTCCAGCGAGCGCACAAGCGAAACAACATCGGTGCGCGGATGCAGGTCCCTTCCGTAGAGCCCCAGGTGTATGCCCGTGAGCACAATTTCAGGATAGCTCTGCTGCGCAAACGCTGTGACGCGCCTGTGCACTTCGCGGGGGGAGAGGCTCCGGGCGGGTCCGCGCACAGAGGGAACAACGCAGTAGGTGCACCTGCTGTTACAGCCGTCCTGTATTTTAAGAAACGCGCGCGTGCGGTTAAGAAACGTGCTGCCGCAGGGGGTTGTAAATGTTTTTTTTTCGGAAATGGGTGAGACGATGATGCGGGAGCAGCCGGACCTGCAACAGTGTGCAGCAAGGTCGGGTATGCCCTCTTTTTCAGCGTTTCCCCGCACGAAAATGCGATCAGAAAGCGCAGCAATATCCCCCGGATATTTCTGCGCGTAGCAGCCCGTAACAATGACGCGGCAGCCAGCGCGCTGCTTTAATGCACGGCGGATCATGTTGCGCGACTGGGCCTGCGTTTTTCCGGTAACGATACAGGTGTTGACGATTATAATGTCTGCGCTGCTGCCGAACGGGACAATGGAAAAACCTTTTTCGCGCAGTGACTGCTCAATAGCTGCCGAGTCGCATTGGTTAACCTTGCATCCGAGTGTTGTCAGAGCAATTTTTGTGTTCATTCGGTCTTCTAAAAGGGCTGTTTGGTTCCGGCTTGTCCGGGTTAGGTAAAATATAAATATTTTAATGAACTGCTTTAATGGTACCGCGATCGCGAAGGCTCATCAACATATAAAAACGGAGAGCGGCAATTTTCCGGCTCTCCGTTTTTATGTACAAAAGATTGAAACACCTGCCAGTCGGCGGTGAAGCCTTAGCAGCAGTAAATAAAAAACATCAATCTAGCAGTCGGTCTTTGCTGCGCTCCAGTCGCTTTTTGCGGATTTTTTTCAGAATGCGCTTTATTTCCTGCCGCCGCTCCCTGGAGATCCCCTCGCTGTATTTGTCCAGAAGGGCGTCTCTGCGCGACGGGGACAGATTGCTCCATTTGTATAGCAGCTCTTTTTTTCTGTCCGCGGTAAGGCGCTTCCAGGTGCGGTAGTTTTCATAAAATTTTGCCTGATCATCCGGATGCATTTTTGAAAGCAGGTCATAGCGCTTTTGCAGGAGCTGCTTCTGCTCGGGGCTGAGCTTGAGCCACTTTTTGTAGCGCTTGAGTATTATTTTGCGCTGGGTTGTATCGAAATTTTTGAACAGGTGGTAGTTTCTGATGACGCGGTTTTTCTCTGCCGGTGAAAGCCCTTTGAATTTTCTGAAATTTTCACGCACAGAGCGCTGCTTTTCTTCGGGCAGCTGCTCCCACTTTTTATAAGCATGCCGCAGTGTGTCCCGCTGCTCGTCGGTAAGGCGCTCCCACTGCGTGCGCTTGTCCGGGGTAATGCCGTCTTCTGCGCAGGCCGAATCGTGCAGGCAGAGCAGGCCCGCAGCACTCATAAGAACAGCTGCCGCAGCGGCAGCCCTCAGCGCACGGGCGGATGCGGACTTATGAGTTCGCCAGAAACAGCTCCAGATTTTTAAGCATTTCAACATCATTGTTTTTCAACAGATCAAGGTTTTTGAGCAGCTCCAGATTTTTAATAATCTTTTTATCTTCCGGGCTGATGCCGGAATCGTGCTTCTGTGTGCGCGTTTTGTTGTCGAGCGGCTTTTCATCTCCGTGTGCGCCCCCCTGACAGGGTATGTAAAGAAACAGAGTCAGTGCGCACGCTGCTGGTATGAAAAGGGCCCGTTGTATGCATTTCACCCGTCAATTTCCTGTTCCAGTACATCGAGTAGCTGTATAACTTCAAAGTGCTGCAGCGCATCGCTTTTTGCGATGACATCCATATTCAGATACAGATCAACATTGTTTTCCGCAGAAGGAGCCATCGCGGTCATGTTCCTGCTGTTGCTGAAAAAAAGCGCAACGCTGCACAGGCAGACAATAATCGCAGCTGCAGCAGAGGCTGTCACCAGCGTCCGCTCCTGCAGCCACTGTCGCGTTATCTGTATAACAGACGGCTTTTCCGGCGTTGCTTCCGGGCGGGATCTGATCCGCTCAATTTTTTTCCAGAACCGCGCATCGTAATCGGAAGAGGGCGCAACCGGCTCCCATAAGGCCATGGCATCCGCTGATGCCTGCAGCTGGCGCAGCTGCTCACGGCACCGGGGGCAGCGCTCAAGATGCTTTTCAACGGATGCCGACTCTTTTTCGGTAAGCTCCCGGTCAAGATGTGCCGGCAAAAGCGTGTTGTATTTTCTGCACGTCCATTTCATATCGGTTTACAGTGCGCTGTGTTTGATGAGCATGTCTTTTATAGCCGATTTTGCCCGGAATATAATCGATTTTACTGCGGCTTCTGAGCATCCGAGCCGTGCCCCGATTTCTTTGTACGGCAGCTGTTCGTATATATTGCAAATCAGGGCAAGCCGCTGCTTTTCCGGCAGCTGCCGTATTGCGTGCTTCACCGCCGCTTTCCGCTCGCTCGCTTCAAGCTCTTCCGGGCCGGTTTGCCTTGTGCTCCGGTCTTCGGGCTCTGAGTGCTTCTCAGTGCCGTCGTCGTAATAATCGTTGAGCTCACGCTCATATTTATATCTTCCCGTTCGTATTTCATTCAGGCATATATTTGTTGCTATGCGGTACAGCCACGTTGAAAACCGGGCTTCAGGGCGATACGTTGCCGCGGTTTTATATACCCGCAGGAAAACCTCCTGGGAAAGTTCCTCGGCTCTGTGCTTATCCTGGCAGAACCGGTAAATAAAGTTTATCAGCGGTACTTTATAGTGGTCAAATAATTCTTTGAAGGCATGCTCATCACCACCCTGAAACCTGAGCATCAATTGAATATGTGGATCCTGAATCATGCCTGTTCCTGCTTATTTAAACACATCTGAGTGAAAAAAGTTTTGTCTGGCGAGGGCTTTTCCCGATAATTTTTCTGTTAAATATATTTATTGGCATATTTTATAATTAATTATTGTAAAAGTATGTAAAACCTAAAATAACTTCTGTGGACACGTGATCGCGGTTATCGGTAATACCCGAAAAATAGGTCCCGGGCACCAGCACGTTTGCTTCGGCAAAAAGCTGTATGCTGTCGCTGATACGGTAAAAGAGCAGGCAGTCTGCCTCCCAGCCGTATATGTGTCCTTTATTGCCGGTGGTTCGATGCGGAAGCAGGTATGCCCAGGTTGTTTTAACGGTCAGGCGCTCTGTCGGGCGGTAATACAGGTTTAAGCCGGGCGCCATGACACCGGGAACGCGTATGCCGGTCAGCCCGATATTATCCGATGAGTAGAGCGCATCGATACCGCCGTTAAAGAATATATTTGTTTTCCCTACATAGGGGTCGATCGCGATAAAAGAGCGCAGCGTACCGCTTCGCGGTCGGCTGTCGCCGCTTGAAAGATAAAAAAACAGAGACACAGACAGCTGTTCGGTAATGCTGTAGTCACACTGAATATCAAAAAGGTACGCATCGACGTGCACAGTTTTGCTTCGGCCTGACGGATACGAAAGCCGTATGGATCCCTGTTCGTAGATCCCCGTTGCCTGTATAAAAATATTAGCAAAAAACGTTTTCAGAGAAAAGCCTGTCCAGTAAAGATCACCCCGGCTGCGGTAATCCCGGGTGCGGTCAAGGGCGTTGAAAATCCGGGCGACCCCGCTGTTGGTGTCACGGAACCATCCGTAAAAAAGGCTTATTGATTCCAGAAACGCGAAATTATATGTCAGCCGGGCGTGCAGATAGGGGCTGTCCTGCTCCACTTCCGTATATATGACCTCACATTTGAGGGGAAGATCAAAGCGCCGCTCGAAATCCGCATAGATGCGCACAGCGGGAGATTCATCATCATAGATAAGCCCGTCAACCGTGCTTATGGCCTGTCTGCCGGCCGCAAGCCATATCCATGAACAGCCCGGCGCCAGCGTCCGTATATAGGCGTTTCGTATGTCACAGTCCGTATGCCCGTGCTGCTCGTGGAAGTCAAAGATATGTTCCGCTTCAAGCTCAAATACCGCTTCTGCATGATCCCCGATCGGAAGCCGGATCGAGGGGTTGATGTAGACAACGTGAAGATCCCTGTCTTCGTTAAACCGGTTTTCGCCGGGGGTGAAAAAATTGCTGAACGTATGTATGCGCTGGTTGTAAAACAGCTGTATGTCGATGTCGTTCTTTGTGAAAAAGTCCTCTGCCCGGGTGTCGCCAGCAGCCCAGAGGAGTATGACCGCCAGCACCGGTAAGCAGCGCAGCACAACTCTCATAGCGATAGTCACCATAAATGAATCTGTATGGGAAAAAAGCGAATTACGGCAGCGCGCACGCATGGAGTGAAAGATTTATCGGCGGCACCGGTATAGCGGCTGTCATGTGTGCGTTTTTATATCACGCTACAAACCGTGTGCAGCCCGTCAGCCATGGTCTGTGCATCCGCTCCAGGCTTTTTGACCCCGTGTATCATACTTTGGTCTATAAATCCATAAATTTTAATTGCTTTACAGATCACAAGCGGTAAAAATAGAGGGATAGTGTAATAAGAGGAGCGCCATGGAGATGAAAAAGACGCCCCCGGCGGTATCCCCTGTCCGTGAGCAGTGTTTTGCACTTATGGAAGCCTACAATATGCTGCCGCACATACAGCGCCACAGCATTGCGGTAAGTGAGGTTGCCGTATCCATCGCCGAGGCGCTTAACGCGGCGGGCCATTTCTACCGTATTGTGGATATCGAAGCAGCGGGTCTGCTTCATGACATAACCAAAACCAAAAGCCTGGAGACCGGGGAGAATCATGCGGAAACCGGTGCGGCACTGCTTGAGGAGCTCGGATACGGGCATATTGCCGAAATGGTGCGCCAGCACGTTACCCCGGAAGATGCCGGCCCGGAGCTCAGCGCAGCGGAAATTGTCAGCTACGCAGACAAGCGGGTGCTTCATGACCGTGTTGTCAGCCTCGAGCAGCGGTTTAAGTATCTTGTAGCTCGCTACGGCGTGAGCGACAGGGCATGTGAGCGGATCAGCGCGGCAAAACAAAGAGCGATGGACATAGAGGAAAAAATCATCACGCGGATAAACAGCCGGAAGGAAGTCCCGTGTTTCTGTGAAGCGGGACAGGTATGCACGTAGCGTGGCCGCTGCCGAATTGCGCTCAAAGAGGTTTGTATTAATACATGCCCCGGTTTTGGCCGCTTATGCGTTGACAGCGCAGTGGCCCATACTCTATAATGCTGCCTCACACAAGGGGTCGGAAAAAAGCGTAATAATGCCGTGTGCAGTATCCTGTGTGATGGTAACGAAGCGGGATGAGCGTATACAGAGGCCGGAACGGCGAAATCGCTATCGACATAACAGGCCCAATACGCCGTGCCGACGGCGCACAGCCAGAAAAAAGCGATGATTTGCATTCCTGTTATTTCAGAAACAACCGACGAAGCCATAGCGCTCATGCAGCGGGCCGCCGCCTCGGCTGACATTGTGGAAATACGGGCCGACTACCTGTGCGATCCCGATATCGAGCGGATACTGGCGGCAAAGCGCACCCCGGTAATTGTCACCATTACGCCGAAGCAGGAGCGGGGCCGGTTTGAAGGAACCGAGCAGGAGCGCCTTGCGCTTTTGCGCCGGGCGATTCAAGCCGGTGCAGATTATATTGATATCAGCATTCGCTGCCCCGAGCTGAGCCGCATTATACAGGACAGACAAAAGACCAAGGTCATCGTTTCGTACCACAATTTCGACCAAACCCCGAAACCGCTCGACAGCGTTTATAGAGAGCTGGCTGCAGCCGGCGGGGATATTGTCAAAATAGCCACGCATGCAGCTGACATAACCGACAGCGCCGAAATGCTGCACCTGATCCGCAGCAGCAGTCTCCCGGTTATCGGGCTATGCATGGGGCCATGCGGGCAGATTACCAGAATACTGGGCCCGCGATACGGGGCGTTTCTTACCTTTGCCAGCCTTGAGCAGGGACAGGAGTCTGCGTCCGGTCAGATTCCCTGTTCAGTTATGAAAGACATCTACCGGGTGAACGACCTTGATGACTCTTCGGAAATATACGGCATAATCGGCAATCCTGTCAGTAAGAGCAAGGGGTATCTGATACACAACAGGCTTTTTAAGCACTACGGCATGAACAATGTATATGTCAATTTTCCGGTGTCTGATGTGGGCGCGTTTGTGAGCAGCTTTTCCGGTATGGTGTCGGGGCTCAGCGTTACAATGCCGCACAAGCAGGCAGTTATGCGGCACCTTGACCTCGTGGACCCTGCCGCTGAAAGAATCGGGGCGGTAAATACAGTGGTTAGCCGGAACGGCTCCCTGGAAGGCTACAACACCGACGCTGCGGGTGTTGTGGGACCCCTGCTCAAGCGCACAGCCCTTTCCGGAAAGCGGGTTACAATGCTGGGGGCGGGCGGCGCCGCCCGGGCCGCAGCAGCAGGTATCATCGACAGCGGCGGAACGCTTATCATACTGAACAGGACCGTCGGGAAGGCGCGGCGGCTTGCAGAGGAGTTCGGGTGCGCCTGGGGCCCCCTGTCCGATTTCGACCGCGTCGGCACTGACATACTGATAAATATGACCTCTGTGGGGATGCACCCTGATACCGGTGAGATGCCGGTCAGCGGCGGGGGGCTTAAAAACATGATCGTGTTTGACGGCATTTACAATCCGCCCAAAACGCTTCTTTTGCAGGAAGCAGAAAAAAACGGATGTGATATTATTTCAGGAGCGGAAATGTTTTTGACGCAGGCCGCCGAGCAATTCCGGCTCTGGACGGGGACCGCGCCCGGGCTTGACCTCATGCAGGAGATCTGGAAATGCGTTTCGTGATCACCGGCGGACAAAAGCTGTGCGGTGAAATAGCCCCGCCGGCCTCAAAGTCGCATACCATACGGGCGCTGTTTATTGCCGCCTGCGCAGACGGCACCTCCACGCTTCGCAGGCCGCTTTTTTCAGAGGATACCCGCGCCGCAATCGATGCCTGCAGGGCCCTTGGCGCTTCGATCACAGAACATGAAGATCGCATTACGGTTACAGGGTTCGGCAGCCGCCCGCGGACGCCGGAGCGCGTTCTCGATATGCTGAATTCCGGCACTTCAACAAATCTTCTGATAGGGCTTCTGGCTGCTCTGGGCATAGAGGCGCAGCTTACCGGCGATGCATCGCTTAAGACCCGGCCGGTCAGGGCGCTGTGCGCCGCCCTTCGGCAGGGCGGGTGCGGCATTGCCTATCTGGAGCACGAGGGCAGGCCTCCGCTTCGTATTTCAGGGCGTCTTACCGGCGGCGTGCTGGAAGTGGACGGCTCGCAGTCATCCCAGTATGTTTCCAGCCTGCTGCTTGCATGTCCGCTCCTTGGCCACGATACCGAGATTTCGGTTCGCTCCCCTTCGGAGCTGCCCTACATCGAGATGACGCTTTCCTGGCTTGACAGCCAGAAGATACGCTATGATCGGAAGGGCTTTTCCCGGTTCGTCATTCAGGGGGGGCAGTCCTATCTGCCGTTTGACCGCAGGATTCCGGCTGACTGGTCCTCAGCGGCGTTTCCCGCCTGTGCGGCGGCGGTAACCGGGTCCGAGCTTTTTTTAAAGGGGCTTGACAGCGCCGATGTGCAGGGCGATAAGGCAATTGTTGACTACCTGCGCGCTATGGGTGCAGAGATTGTCAGCGAGCCTGACGGCGTGATGGTCCGCGGCAGCGGACCGCTCACGGGAGCCGAGCTTGATATTAACACAACCCCTGATGCGCTCCCCGCCCTTGCGGTAACGGCATGCTGCGCGCGCGGCGAAACCAGGCTGTACAATGTTGCCCAGGCGCGCGTAAAAGAGACCGACCGCATACAGGTTATGGCGCAGGAGCTTGCTAAAATGAGCGCCCGCATCCGGGAGCTTCCGGACGGCCTTGTTATATCCGGCAGCGCCCTTCTGGGCGCACCGGTATATGGCCATCACGATCATCGGGTGGTTATGGCGCTGTGTGTTGCAGGGCTTGCCGCCGATGGCGTCACCGATATAGGCACGGCGGAATCGGTATCGGTAACCTATCCGCATTTCGCTGAGAGCATGAATGCGATCGGCGCACATATAACCGTAATACAGGAGGATGACACGCAATGTTAGGCAATACGTTTGGAAGAATGTTCAGAGTGACCGCCGCCGGGGAAAGCTACGGCATCGGCAAGGGCAGCGGCCTTGCGGTCATAATCGACGGCGTTCCCCCCGGCCTCAAGCTGACCGATGACATGATACAGCACGAGCTTGATAAGCGGAAGCCGGGCGTGGGCAAGCTGAACTCACCCCGCAAGGAGACCGACCAGTGCAGCATTTTTGCCGGCATGGGCCAGGACGGTGTCACCACAGGAGCGCCGGTTGGTATCATTGTGTACAACGTGGATACACAGGATATTCATATAGACCAGTATCGCGAGTACAGGGATTTGTGCCGGCCGGGCCATGCCACGTACTGCTTTTATAAAAAATACGGCACGTATCAGGACTGGTGCGGGGCAGGCCGTGCTTCCGGCCGCGAAACCGTGATGCGTGTTGCCGCAGGAGCCGTTGCCAAGCATATCCTTGCGCGCGAAGGGATCGACCTTCTTGCCTATACGGTTCAGTGCATGGACATCAGGGCCCGCCCGATGAGCTTTGCAGAGGCGAAGGCGAACTACCGTAAAAACGAAATAAACTGCCCCGATCTTGAGGCTGCGGAGCGGATGGAAAAGATGGTTCTCGAGATCAAGGATGAGGGCGAAACTGCGGGCGGCATTATCGAGCTTCGCATCACGGGCGCTCCGGCGGGCCTCGGGGAGCCGGTGTTTGATAAGCTGAGCGCGCTGCTGGGGCACGCTCTGCTGTCAATCGGTGCGGTGAAAGGCATCGAGTTCGGCGCCGGCTTTCAGGTGGGAAATATGAAGGGCTCCGAGTGCAACGATCAGTTTACCCAAAAGGGCGGCAGGATCGGCTTTAAAACAAACAGCGCCGGCGGTATTCTGGGCGGCATCAGCAATGGAGACGAAATCGTGGTGCGGGTTGCTGTCAAGCCCACCCCGACCGTCAGCGTGAAGCAGGACAGCGTCAATATGCAGAAAAACGAGGTTGAGGTGCTGAGCCCGATAACCAGGCGGGACCCGACACTGCTTGGCCGCCACTATCCGGTCGTTGAGGCCATGGCAGCGATAACGATGGTCGATGCGCTGATGATGGCGCGAGGCTATGACCACGTGTGCCGGATTGACAACCCGTGGCGGGAATTGTGATCGATTTCACCGAAAAAGAGCGCAGCCGGTACCAGCGGCAGATGCTGATACCGGGCTGGGGTGAAGCAGCCCAGGAAAAGCTTAAGTCCGCAGCTGTTTTTGTAGCGGGTGCAGGCGGGCTCGGCTGTCCGGCGCTCATGTATCTTGCGCTTGCCGGTGTGGGCACAGTGCGTCTGTGTGACAGCGGGACCGTCTACCCCACAAATCTGAACCGGCAGTTACTGTATCGCGGGAAGGATGCCGGTGAGCGGAAAGCGGCCGCCGCAAAGCGCGCTCTTTGTGATATCAACCCGCACGTGCAGGTTGAAGCGTATGATGCCGAGCTGACCGAGGACAGCATAGCGGACATTGCCGGCGATAGTGATATTATCCTTGACTGCCTTGATTCTTTTCCTGTCCGTCACCTGCTTAACCGGCATGCGGTTCGCACCGGCATCCCGTTTGTGCACGCCGGCGTTGAGGGTCTTGTCGGGCAATTGACGTTTATTTCCCCGCGCGAGACCCCCTGCCTGTATTGCTTGTTTCCCGGCTCTCCCCGGGCAAAGGAGCTTTTCCCGATTGCCGGGTTTGCATCCGGTATCATAGGGACGCTTCAGGCGGGCGAGGCGGTCAAATGGCTTGCAGGAGTCGGTGAAACGCTGTCGGGCAGGCTTCTGTTTGTTGATACCTCGGCTATGGAGTTTGAAACAGTGTCCGTCAGGCGAAATGCCGCATGTCCGGTGTGCGGTCGGCAGTAACAGAAAAAAAGCCTGCCGGATTCCGGCAGGCTTTTTTGTTTGAGCACTCGGGCATATCAGCAGCACTATTGCTCGTGCTTTGTTTCCTCGTAGCGCTTTTCAAAGTCAAACGGCTTGTATGTGGGGCTTTCCTCATTGTGGCAGGCGGTGCATTGCTTTTCCGTCGGCTTAATGATCAGGCCCGCCTCCAAAGCCATTTTTTCCTGCTTTTCGGGATCCGCTTTCCATTTCTTTCTGTTCATGATTTTGGCGCTTGAGTATTTTTTGCCCGGGGCGTGACAGGTTTCACACTGTATGCCCGGAAAAGCGGTGCTCCCGCCTGTAGTGTGACACTCTATGCAGGACGGATCGTTTGTATAGTCCTTGTTCGGGTCAAGCCCCGCCTGTTTTTTGGCTTCAGCGTCAACGCCCGGGGAAAGAACTTCAAAGGCCTGCGCGTGCGGCGTTTCCTCCCAGGATTTGTAGATTTTAATATGGCAGATTTTGCACTTTCGTGCTCCAACATATTCCTCTGAGGTGTAGGCCATAAACGGCAGGCCGAACAGGACAAGAGCAAGCATCAGATAGAGCAAAAATTTTTTCACCGGATCCCCCTCTGTATTTGAGCATTTACCGACAGGTGGACATGAATGGAATACACGCTTCCGGCGCGTTTGTGCGCGCTACATTTTTCCGGCAGCTTTACGTTTTGATGCTTTCAATGCGTTTACCACTTTTTCCTTTTTAGTCTCGTGCTTGACATGGGTGGCGAAATTGCACTTGCCGAATTTCCATTTAAGCGCAGGGTCGGGATAGGCGCTGCAGTACTTTCCGTCATCATACTGTACCACTTTAGCGCATCCGTCACACTGCTCCACAATGGGTTTGCATTCGATATTGTTTCTCATTGTACCGGTTTGAGCCATGATAGTGTTACCTCCTTTTCCGTACATCGTAATATATCGGCAAAAGCTGCGTAAATGTTTATAAAAAGAGCAGCCCGCCGGATAATTTTTGGGAAAATCAAGCGGTCATGGTAAATTTTTTATATTTTAAATATAATCGGGAATATGTCAAGGACTTTTAGGTATACCGGTCCTGTGAAATAATAACATTTTTCACAGGACTGCGCCCTGGAGCGGAATCGTTTCGCGCACACTCCTCACGGCGGGGCGTGGTGGGGAATGTACCTTCAATAACCTATACTATGTGCCGGGATGCTGCGGTGAGTATCATTTTTGCTGAGGCTGCCGGTTTCGGCCGGAAAGATGTACTCCAATTGCCCTGCCGGACGTTATTGTTTCAATCATGCCATCAAGCTGTCCAGCCAGCGCCGGACCGGCGTGTTTCCGGATCCCGCTCAGGCAGTTGAGCAGACCGGCCTTCTGTGTGCCCGTAAGCCTGCAGGGGCGCCCGTGCGCCATTGCAGTTAACAGGGACAGCATGTCCGCGGCAAGCGAGCGGATATTTTTTTTCAGTACGGGGTCGGCATCCATAACGGCGCATATCTCTGCAGCGTGCCGGTAATAGAGATCGACATATCTCTGCCCGTCAGCCGTTTTGTTCAGCACGGTGTCTCTGAAAGCTCGAATGCGGTCTGCTTCAGCGCTTGCTGAGCCGAAAAGCTCTTCCGCCGGACAGCCTGCATCCGGGCCTGCGCCCCCCTGATCAAGGCGGAAATTCGCCTCTGCTGTGTCTCCCGACATAAGATTCACGCTTTTTGCTGCAGGCGCGTAAGTGCCGCCGAAGTCCTGCGTGGTCACGGTGAAGGCTCCTGCCGGGCTCAGCATCAGATAATAGCCCTCCTGCGCTGTCGCGGCAGCACCGGTTGTGGTGCGAACCTGTATATCATTCAGGGCCGCGCCGGTTGCAGCATCGGCGACGTTTCCGAACACGATGCCTATGCCGGTGGCTGAAGTGGAAACGCTGTACTGCGATCCCGTCTGCATGCCCCCGGCATATGCCCCCATCTTCAGCGTGCGCGCGCCGCCGGTGCCGGTAACGGTAAGGCGCCATGTGCCTAGTGCGGGATCGGCTATTTCACAGCTTTGGAGCTCACTTGTCAGCGGGGCGCTGCACTCCTCGACGGGGGTGCCGTCCGGGGCAAAAACAGCAAGCTCAAAGGTCTGTGCGGTGCTGAATGCCTCCGCGCGCGATGCTGCAGCGGTAACAGCGCCGAGGCGGTGTCGTATTGAAAGAAAAGAAAGCGCTTCTTCAATGGTAACAGTAAATTCCCGGGGTCCGTTTCCGGAAAACCTGCTTTGTATATCTACGCTGACGATATTTTTGTCATACAGCGTGCCGGCACCGTCGGTTACGACAACCGGAATGGGTTTTGGCCCAAGAGAAAGCCCTGCGGGAATGGAACATGACGTATAATAGCTTGAGCAGCGCTGCCCTGAGCTCTGCCAGGGAGACTGTGCGCTGTTTCCGGCGCTCATTTCCTGCTCCTCCGGGCCGTTTAATGCAGAAAAATCTGCGCTGACAAAAAGCGCCCTGTCGCCGGTGTTGCATATATCTGCATGCAGCTCGATGGTCGATGGGTACGAATCTATTGATCCGGGATATGCTGCGCTCCTGTTAATAAACGGGGCGGCCGCGGAAACCGCAAAATCAACGCCGCCAATGTCTCCGAAGCCGATGCGCACCTGGCTGCTTGGAGGGTCAAAGATCAGCCCCTCTGCATCGGGAAAGACGGTGTAGGTTCCCGGCTCAAGGCCGGAAACAGCATAGCTGCCCTGGTCATCTATGAGCGCCTCGATGGTATTCTGTCCGTCGGATATGCATACGCGCATTTCATTTCGTGAGTCTTCAGGGTAATCATCCGGAATGCCGTCGAGGGCTCCTGCAAGCGTAAAGCCCTGTGCAGGGTCGGGGCCTACCCCGTAGACGCTGCCCCCGGCAGAGGGAATATACAGCATCCTGTTCGGGCCGAGCGCGATCGCCGGCTCCGTTGAAGCGGTATTTGATCCCTGATCAAGCGGATCGGAAAACGGGAAAGAGAGCACGCTCTGTGTTGCCGGATCACATGCATACAAGGTGTTTTTGACACGTACATACAGATAGTTTCCGCTTTCGCGCTCAGGCGAGGATGCGGTTACCGGCGGGCTGAGCACAACCGGAATCTCCGGATCAGCGAGTGTCGGCTCGTTCAGAAGAATGCACCACAGCTGCTCGCCGGATGCGTTCAGACAGTGAAGGTCGCCGACCAGGCCTGCGGCATAGATTTTGCCGTCCTGGTCAAGCGCAGGCCCTGAGACAAACCCGGAGGGGGTTTCCATCCCGAACAGCACTGCCGACGGCGAATATGTCCAGAGCTTTTCGCCGGCGGAAGCGCTGAGTGCGATCAGCTGTGAAGACGTGGCTGCGTACACGGTCCCCGTCCGGTCAATAACCGGGGATGAAATAATGGTTTCACCGCTTTCATAGATCCACCTGAGCGTTCCGCGGCTTGTCAGCGAATAGATATTTCCGGCATATGATCCGACATATACATTGCCCGATGCATCCACCGCCGGACAGGAATAACGTACGCTGCCGGTGTCATAGGACCACAGGATGTCCCCGCTCGAGATGCTGATGCAGTAAAGCTCCCCCTCCCGGTCATTGTCGCCGGATGTGGCGACAAACAGCGATCCTGACGGGCCGAGAGCAGGTGCGGAAACAATGCCGTGTTCCAGCGTGACGGGATCCCACAGCAGCGACCCGCCGGTGGTAAGGCCCAGCAGCGTGCCGTTATCTGTTCCTGCAAAAAGGGTGTCGTTATCGGTCAGCACCGGTGTCGCCGAAACGGGGCCGCCGGTATTGTGGATGCATTCGGAATCGCCTTCCGGAGAAACCGCATACACGCAGCCGTCTGCAGATCCGATATACGCTGTTCCCGATGCATCGATGACTGCCGAGGAGGGGCGCCCTTCCACATATGCGGAAAACAGGACGGCCGCAGCGCTGATGTCCGGGCCCCTGAGGGTGGTGTTGGCTGTGTGGAACATGTCTTTCTGGTACATGGGCCACGGCGCGTCCGCCAGGCCGGCCGGCAGCGGGCGGGGCATTATAAGCGCAGCACTAATGAGCGCAGCGGCAAGCAGGTACGGTTTCATATCTGTCTCCATTGATAGTGTATGGGTTCTGTAGTGTCCGCAATAATGTTACGAAGCCGGCTCGGGCTGCGCAGAGACATGCCCGTACCGGCTTTTGCTCAATGCTTTAATTTTTTTGGACACGTTCGGTATGAGTTTGTAATTAATAGACTGATGTAATACGGAAAGTTGAGAAAAAAATATACATACGTCTCCGGAATCTGCTGCCAATGCCGGCGCTGTATTCCCTGACGGGGGAGCGCTTGCTGATCGTAAGCACATATTGCCGGTGCCTGAGCGGCTGACGAAGAGGGCGGTGTTTTTTGCTGATCGCTGAAAGGAGGTTCCGGGTATTTGCTGTTAGACCGACTGAATTGACTCGGGCTCTTCGTAGGTCTCTTCCGGCTGAATGATGTGATCCTCGGTGATCATCTGGCACTTGCCTTCAAACAGAACCCCTTCTGCAATAATCAGGCTTCCTGTTTTTATATCACCGCGCAGCTTGCCGCTTGTTGTGATTTCAAGCTTTATTTTTGACACAATATTGCCGTTTACCTCGCCACCCAGAAGCACGGTGTCTGCAAATATATCCGCATCAACGCGCCCTTTTTCGCCGATAATAACGCTTCCCTCGCAAATCACTTTACCGCGGACCGTTCCCTCCACGCATATGCTTTCTTTCGATGTCAGCGTGCCTTCAAATATAGTGCCGTTTCCGACAAGCGTGTCCAGCCGGTTGAGGTCGGTTTCTTTTTTGAAAATTCCCATATGCTCCATCCTTTACGTTGCCATTAAAAAGTGTTCGCCTGTGCGGGCTCTCAGAGGAAAAAGCGCACGCGTTTCAGCTGTCGTCCTCAGAATTCTGTGTGAGTCCCAGAAGCGCGCTGATTTCTTCTTCCTCATTTTCAATTTCCCGGACAGTGCGTGCGATCGCCTCCATGCGCTCCTTTTCTGCGGTGAGCAGTAGATACTGTTTCTTGAGGATTTCGTTTTCCCGGTACTTCCAGGCTCCCACCACGCCAGCGGTAAAAAGAAACAGCATTAAAATGATCATACAATACAATAATTTTTTGTTTATTGAAAACCTTTTTTGAGAGCCGGTTTTCGAGCCGACAACAAGAAACGTAATCCGGTTATTCATGGTGCACCCCAAAGCGAAGAAAAATTGGCGGGATTGTGTTTGTTACTATTGAAAATTTTTAGTGCATAAACACCCCGTTGTCAAGAAGAATTGCGCAGGGGTCAATTATCAGCAGGATTATCACGCGCAGCGTGCGGGGCGCTTTCACACCCTCAAAAGTCTTTCCATATGTGTCAAATCGGTCCGTGCTGTAGAATTTCACGTTGCTGTACGGAAGTGGATACGGTATTGTTACCGTTATGTGATTCCCTGCTTGTTAAACAGTGGTTTGAGGGTGTAAAAAAGATTCAGTGCGCATGTGTGTTTATAGTATTAATACGAACAGGCTGATAAAAGGAGTGGGGCGGATATGAATGAGCAGGCATGTTGGTCTATGAAGGTGCGGCGGCAGCGGGTTTTCCGCCGGAGCTGCTGCGGGGAATTGCTGCCGCATGCTGCACGGCGCTGGCTGATCCCGGCGGCTGCCTGTGTGCTGCTTTTCTGTGCAGGATGCGCCCGAAAGGCAGACAGCATTGTTGAGTCGACCGGAACGATAGAGGCAACGCAGATCGATGTCAGGTGTGAAGTCGGCGGCATGCTGCGTGCCCTGAACTACGATCAGGGCGACCGCGTTGAGCGGGGGGCGGTAATGGCTCACATTGATCATCAAAAGCTTGACTGGCAGCTCAAGAGAGCCCAGGCCGCCGTTGCGGAAATGGATGCCCGCCTTGCCCTGCTGCAGCACGGCTACAGGCGGGAGGAAGTGGAAAAGGCGCAAAAAGTTCTTCAGGAGGCAGACGTGCAGCGCGAAAACGCGCTCAGGGAGTACCGGCGTATTCAAAAGCTGTACAAGGAGGGGGTTGCATCCGATCATGAGCGTGACAAGGCCTATACCGCCTGCGAATCAGCCCGTAAGCGCTGCGAGCAGGCCCGCGAGCAGTATATGATGGTTTCGAGCGGGTTCCGTGAGGAGGAGATAGCGGCAGCCCGCGCAGCACAACAAAGCGCACAGGCACAGGCGCAGCTTATACGGACACAGATAGAGGATGCGACCGTTACGGCTCCGGGGAGCGGCATTGTCGATGAGCGCTATGTTGAGCACGGGGAGGTTGTGTCTGCCGGCAGCCTGCTGTTTTCAATTGTCGATCTTCAGGATTGCTGGATTATGGCCTATGTCTCGGAAAAAAGCCTGGGCCGTGTTCACACCGGCCAGAAAGCGTCGGTGAGCGTTGATTCGTTTCCTGATAAAACATTTCCCGGCCGGGTTGTCTATATTTCATCAGAGGCTGAGTTCACCCCGAAAAATGTCCAGACCAAAGAAGAGCGGGTAAAGCTGGTATTCGGGGTTAAGGTTGAAATAGACAACGCCCGCGAGCTGCTCAAGCCGGGAATGCCCGCCGATGTCATCATTCAGGCTGAAGGGCCCTCTGCTGAGCAGTCGTTTACCTATAAGCGGCAGCAATATGGTGATTAAAGCGATTATCACAGTGAGCGCACCAACGTGATGACAAACGCCATCGAAACACATCACTTGACCAAAAAATTCGGCCACACCGTTGCTGTTCATGATGTGAATCTTTCCATACGCACAGGTGAGATATTCGGATTTCTCGGCCCGAACGGCGCCGGAAAAAGCACCACCATCCGCATGCTGTGCGGCATCCTCGAGCCCACCAGCGGCGGGGGCCGGGTGGGCGGCTGCGATCTGTTGCGCGAAGCCGAGAAATTAAAGGAAAAAATAGGGTATATGTCCCAGCACTTCGGGCTGTATCAGGACCTGACCGTTGAGGAAAATCTGTGGTTTTACGGCAGGCTGTATATAGATGACCGGAAAGCCTGCCGGGACAATATAGCCGCTACGCTGGAGCTCCTGGAGCTTGAGCCCTATCGCAGGTATCTGGCGGCGAATCTGTCGGGCGGCTGGAGGCAGCGCCTTGCCCTTGCATGCTCTATTGTTCACCGGCCTGAGATTGTGTTTCTGGATGAGCCCACCGCCGGCATCGACCCGGTGTCGCGTCGCGTTCTGTGGGATTTTCTTTATGAGCTGTCTCGCCAGAACACCACCCTTTTCGTGACCACCCACTATATGGAGGAGGCTGAGCGCTGCAATCGCATCGGGTTTATCTGGCAGGGCAGCCTGGTTGCCTGCGACGCCCCGGCGAACATAAAAGACCGCTATATGGAGGCTGATGTGATAAACCTCAACTGCGACGACAAAAACCGGGCATACGCGCTGTTAAAGAATGAGCCGCAGGTTGCCGACGTTAATCTGTATGGCGATGATATTCACATCACCGCACACGATGCCGGATCGGTAATTCCCCGTGTTGAAAGCCTGCTCGCTGAAGAGAATATCGGCGTGCGGGAGCTCCAGCAGATACGGCCCTCAATCGAAGATGTCTTTGTTGCGCTTTCAAAGAGGCCGGGCAATGGTCCGCAGAATAGCCGCTCTGATTCGTAAGGAATATATTCAGATCATACGGGATCCGGTAGCGCTGATGCTGCTGCTGGTCCTGCCGGTTGCGATCCTGTGTATTTTCGGCTACGCAATAAATCTTGATATCAGAAATATTTCCTTTGCGGTTCTTGACCGGGATAAAACCGAAACGTCGAGGAATATCGTCGAGCGCTTTGTCGCATCAGGCTACTTTTCACTGACCCGCCGCCTTTCGGATGAAAGCGAAATCGGCGATCTGCTTGATCGCGGTGCAGTCAAAGCCGTTATGACCATCCCGCAGAACTTTCAGCGCGGCCTGCTGACCGGCAAGCGCCGGCCGGTACAGGTGCTGCTGGACGGCACCGACAGCAACACGGCGAATATTGTCATGGGATACGCGACCGCTATTCTGCAGGATGCTTCAATGGATGTTCTTTTTTCGCTCTTTAATGCCAATCCCGGCATGAGCACCGGCCGGCTGCCTGTTGTGAATGTCAGGCCCACTATCTGGTACAATCCCG
Source organism: uncultured Thermodesulfobacteriota bacterium (assembly GCA_964621615.1). Classification (GTDB taxonomy): domain Bacteria; phylum Desulfobacterota; class WTBG01; order CAIYCZ01; family CAIRTM01; genus CAZUMW01. The sequence goes on along the minus strand of CAZUMW010000045.1, from coordinate 15,414 downwards.
AGCTCAAAAGTATGTATTTTTTAATTCCGGGGATTATCGGCATTATTATCATGGTAATCGGCGCTATACGGATGTCCATATCCCTGGTCAAAGAAAAGGAATCCGGCACGATAGAAAGCATACTGGTTTCCCCCCTGCGGCCTGTTGAGCTTATGATCGGCAAAATCGTGCCCTATGTGGTTATTGTGTTTGCAGACCTGCTGATTATCGTTGTGTTTTCGGTTTATGTGTTTGATGTTCCGTTTCGGGGGAGCGTCGCTTTGTTTTTATCTCTGTCGCTGGTGTTTCTGGCCGCCGCGCTCGGCACCGGCCTTTTTGTCTCCGCTGTGTCGCAGACGTCCCAGGTTGCCTGGCTGCTGGGCTTTTTGCTGACCATTCTTCCCTCGATACTGCTTTCGGGCTTCATCTTTCCGATCGAAAGCATGCCCCGCCCGATTCAGGCGATCACCCTTGTGCTGCCTGTGCGCTACTTTCTTACGATACTGCGCGGCATAATACTCAAAGGTGTCGGGCTTGATGTGCTGTATCCCCAGGCCCTTGTGCTGGTGCTGTTTGCCGGGATTGCTGTCGCGGTCAGCAGCCGCATTTTCAGAAAGAGGTTTTAGGCAATGAAGCTTAAAAAGGTATGGGCGGTAACGGTTAAGGAGTTTCACCAGCTGAAGCGGGACAAAAAAATGTACCCCATCCTTTTTATGGCACCGGTGCTTCAGCTCATCATTCTCGGCTATGCCGCAACATTCGATATCAGGAATACCCCGGTGGGCATATACGATGCGGACAGGACGCAGCTGAGCAGAACCTACAGCGATGCATTCTCCCACAACCGCTATTTTGATGTGTGCTATAGAGCCGCAACCAGAGCAGAGCTGTGCAGCCTGCTTGACCGGGGTGAAATAAAAGTCGGCGTCGATATCCCGCTGGGCTTTCAGGAAAAGCTCAAAAGCGGCCTGCCCGCCCAGGTACAGCTTTTCATCGACGGCACCGAATCAAACGGGGCGACGATCGCGCTGTCATATGCATCAATTATTTCGCGCCGCTTTTCATCCAGGCTTGCTCTCGGGCACATAGACACGGCCGCCTTCAGCGCCGGCGGATTTCTGGGCTCCTGGCGCCGCGAAGCGGGGTCGGCATCTATTATTGATAACGAGCTTCGCATCTGGTATAACCCCGAGCTTTCAAGCTCCTGGTTTTTTGTGCCGGGTGTCATCTGTATGGTGCTGCTTATCGTAACGACGAACCTGACCGCCATCAGCATAGTGCGCGAAAAAGAAATAGGGACCCTGGAGCAGCTTATGGCAACCCCGGTAACCCGCGCCGAGCTTTTGCTGGGCAAGCTGGCCCCGTTTACCGTTATCGGGCTTTTTGACGTCGCGCTGATTGTGTCTGCGGCCCTGCTGGTTTTTCAGGTGCCGCTCAAGGGAAGCGCTGTCCTGCTGTTTGTGTTTTCATTTTTTTTCCTTTTCAGCACCCTTGGCCTCGGCCTTTTTGTTTCAACCGTTACCCGGACGCAGGAGCAGGCAATGATTGTCACCTTTTTTTTTCTGATTACCATGGTGCTGCTCTCAGGCATTATTTTTCCCATCGAGAATATGCCGCCCGCGGTTCAGCTGTTTACGTATCTGATGCCGATCCGCTATTTTGCCGTGATTGTGAGAAGCCTTTTTTTAAAAGGAGTCGGGCTTGCCGTGCTGTGGGACGAGGGTGCGCTGCTTGCCCTGCTGGGGCTCGGCATACTCGTTGTAAGCCTGCTTCGGTTTCACAAGAAAGTATCGTAACCTGAAAAGGTACGCTGCGTGTTATTTTTTTCAGCTATTGAGGGAATAGAGCTATGTGTTCAGATCAAAGCCGCCCCAGCCTGCTTTTTGCCGACGACAGCGGAACGATTTACGATCACCCCTATCTTGAAATGGCCGGATGCTCCGGTCACACGGTGGTGCGTCCTGACGCATCAGATCTTGTGCCGTTTCCGGAAATGAGCAGGCTGTATTTTCACCCGGGATGCCCGCCATACGGCTATGATCCGAAAAAAAAGCGCGTCGTGCTGCTGACCGAGACAAAAATCGGCAAAAAAACGGTGCGCTGCCATGCGGTCTCTGCATTTATTCAGCAGGGATGGGTGCGCCTGCTGCTGCCGGCAATGGATTACAGCGCAAAAGGCTACACGCTTCCTCTGTGGGCCTACAGCGCCGTAGGCTACAGCCGGAATACCTACTGGGTGCCCGCATTTGAAATTGATGACAATTTCCGCTGGGATCCTGAGCACTTTGACGATGCCGAGCTGCTGTCCCATGTCGATCAGCGCAGGAAGGAATATCCCGGCAATCGCCTTGTCCGTCATCTTGAGCGGTGCGCCTGCGAATATCACTGCTTTGCGGCGAAAAACTTTTTTTACCGGCGCTGGGAGGCCCCGATTCCCACCAGCCCGGACTGCAATGCCGGGTGTGTCGGCTGCATTTCCCATCAGCCCGGTGAGGGCTGCGATGCCCCGCAGGATCGGATCAGCTTTGTGCCTTCATGCAGTGAAATAGCAGAGCCGTTTGTCAGGCACCTTCAGGAGGCGCCTGACCCGATTGTGAGCTTCGGCCAGGGCTGCGAGGGAGAGCCGCTTCTGCAGGGCAAAAGAATTGCCGAGTCAATTCGCGAAATCAGAAAACAAACGGCTGCGGGCACCATTAACCTGAATACCAACGGCAGCCTGCCCGATTACGTCCGGGAGCTGTGTGACAGCGGTCTTGACAGCATCCGAATCAGCATCAACAGCGCCCGCAGGGACCTGTATGACGCCTATTACCGCCCGCGGGGCTATGGTTTTGCCGATGTGATCGCGTCGCTGAAGGCGGCGCGGCAAAAGGGTATATTCGTGATGATTAATTACCTTATTTTCCCCGGGGTTACCGATCAGCAGGCAGAGCTTGACGCGCTGTGTTCGCTTATAGATGACACCCGTCCGGATCTGGTCCATTTCAAGAACCTGAACATCGACCCGCTGCTTTACCTTGAAGAAATGAACGTGCCTCCCGCGCCGGGAATCGGCATGCGTGGGGTAAAAGAAGCTCTTTCCCGGACATTCCCGTATCTCCAGTTCGGTTATTACAACCGGACGCGGGAACACTTCCGCCCGTAATGCGCAGCGTTCCGGATCGCCGATCAGCCCGTTTATTGATCGGAATCGTTTCGCGCATACTCCGCACGGCAGTGCGGGTTCAGCGGAATGTATCAAAATAATCAATATTAATTACCGGGATACCCCGCAGCGTGCTGCGGGGAGTATCATTAGTAACAGGCTGAAAATGCGATAAATTTTCCATTTTTTCAGCATTTGTTGTTTTTTGATAAAAAAAGCATTAAGCATGTAGGGGAAAATCCGATAAAAAACGGAGTATTGTGGTATGCATTCCTTTGTAATGAACCACGTTATTCCGCGGGGCTCTCGGTATGTGCGATCAAGACAGGCCGCGGCATGTGCTTTTGCAGGAGCTGGAAGCACTTCGAGCAGAAGTCGCACGCCTGAAAAAAGCCGAAGGCGATGCCGGTAATAGCGATACCTGCCTGTATGAATCCCTGTTCAACCTTTCCCCTGATCTCATGGCCCTTGTCGATGAGCGCGGCACGTTTCTTAAAACCAATCCCGCTATGCGAAAAAGTCTCGGTTTTTCAGGTGCCGAAGTGGACGGAAAAACCTTTCATGACGTAATGAGCCGGGATGTTGCCGGTAAGCGCCTCGGCTACGGGCTCCAGGCGCTTCGTGAAAACAGGGCCGTTACCGTGGAAACGTCACGCTTTGACACGCGCGCCGGATGTGAGCGGTATTTTAAAGATATCTATACGCCGTATGACAGGCCGGGCAGCCCAAAAACCTTTGTGGTGTTTTCGCGCGAGATCACCGAGCAGAAAAATGCCGAGGAGCGGTTCCGGCAGCAACGGCGCCGCTACCGCGAGCTGTTTGAAAGAAGCCGTGACGGGTTTGTCGTGGTTGACATCAGCGGGCGCTTTCTGGATGCCAATCAGTCCTATTGCGATATGCTGGGCTACAGCTGCGATGAATTAAAGGAAATGCGGCATTTCTTTGATATAACCCCGGCCTCGTGGCACGCCTGGGAGCATGAGGAAATCTGGCGCAAACGGCTGCTCACTTACGGCTATTCCGGCATATATGAGAAGGAGTACATCCGCAAAAACGGCACCGTGTTTCCGGTTGAGATGCAGGCGTTCACCGTCGTGAACGACAGCGGCGCCGTTGAATATCTGTGGGGCGTGGCCCGGGATATCAGCGGACGGAAGCGCGATGCGCAGGTGCTGCGTGAAAGAGAAACACGCCTGCAGCGCATTTACGATCACGCCGGCGATGCCTTTCTGATATTTGATATGGACGGCAGGGTGGTCGATATAAATGCAAAAGCCGCTGAAATGTACGGGTATTCACGTGACGAATTTATCGGTCTGAGCGGCCGCGATATCGTACACCCGGACTATCATCATCTGTTTGCGTCCTTTAAGCGCGAGGTGTGTGACGGAAGGCAGTTTCATTGCGAGTCGGTTGATGTGCGAAAAGACGGAACCTGCTTTGATATTGAAGTGACCGGAACCGATTTCGAGTATCGCGGCCGCAGGCACCTGCTGGCTATCGTGCGCGACATAAGCGATCGAAAAAAGGCGCAGCACGCGCTGCAGCTCAGCGAGGAGCGGTACCGCTCGGTGGTGCAGAACGCCATGGATGCGATATTCATAGCTGACAGAAGGGGAACAATTCTTTCCTGGAACATCGGCGCGCAGCGCATATATGGCTACGAGCCGGACGAGATCATCGGCAGGTGGTTTTTCTGCCTGCTGCCCGAAGAGGATCGCGCCAAGCAGGAGCGCTTGCTGCAAAAGGCGGTTTCAGCGGGAACTGCACCCGGAGGGGGAAAGCCCCTGGAGGGGACCGCGGTATGCAAAGCGGGAAAGCGGTTTCCCATCGAGGCCGCGTTTAATATCTTTACTCTTCGGGATGAGGTTTTTCTAACGGTTATCGTGCGCGACGCAACGGCGCGAAAGCGCGCCGAAGAGCAGCTTGTGCACCTCGGCGCCGCCATCGAGCAGGCAACCGATGCCATACAGATTGAGGGCAGCGACGGAACGGTTCGCTACGTTAACGCTGCACATGAGCGCCTGTTCGGCCGTGAGCGGGCGCAGCTGGTCGGGCGGAGCAGGAGTGATTCTACCGATAATGAGAAGCGCGAGCGCATATACCGGCAGGTAAAAGACAATGTCTCCCGGGGGAGGGTCTGGTCCGGGCGCGTCGGTTTTACCAAGCCGGATGGAGGCCGTGTCGAGCTTGATATCCGGGCCACTCCGATAACAGACAGCGCGGGAACGCCGGCGGGCTTTGTTACTGTATACCGGGATATTACCGATACGGCTCGCATGGAAGAGCAGCTCCGGGAATCGCAGAAGATGGAGGCCATCGGCACGCTGGCGGGCGGCATCGCGCACGAGTTCAACAATATCTTGAGCGGTATCATGGGATATGCAGAGGTGGCAAAGGATGCCGCTGCGGAGGGTGAGCGCCCCGAAGAGTTTCTCGATGTTATTATACGCTATTGCGACCGCGCGGCAGAGCTCACCGGCCAGATACTGACCTTCAGCCATAAATCGATACAGGATTTTCAGCCGGTCACGCTGCAGCCGGTGGTTAAGGAAGCGGTTAAATTGCTGCGCGCGACCATTCCGGCCACCATTGATATTCAGCAGTCGGTCGATGAGCGGTGCGGCCCGGTCATTGCAAACCCCACACAAATGCACCAGGTGCTCATCAATCTGTGCACCAACGCCGCACACGCAATAGAGCAGAACATAGGGGTGCTGTCTGTAGAGCTTTCTCCATTTACTGTGGGGGAGCCAGATGCCGGCCTGTACCCCGGGCTGCGGCCCGGCGAGCATGTCAGGCTCACCGTGCGGGATACCGGGTGCGGAATCGAGCCGGATATACTTGATAAAGTCTGCGAGCCGTTTTTTACTACCAGGGAGGCCGGCAAGGGAACCGGCATGGGGCTGGCGGTGGTTAAGGGAATTGTAAAAACGCATAGCGGGGTGCTGCGCATTGAGAGCACACCCGGCATGGGGACGGCGTGCAGCGTCGTGCTGCCGGTGGTCGATACCGCTGCACAGGCACGTGATGATCAAGCCGGTGATCTGCCTGCCGGCCGTGAGCATATCCTTTTTGTTGACGACGAGCTGCAGCTTGTAGAAATGGCGCCGGAGTTTTTTTCGTCACTGGGCTATACCGTCACAGCGGTCCAGACCCCTGCCGAGGCACTGGAGCGGTTCAGGAGGAATCCCCACACCTATGATCTTGTAATCACCGACTACACCATGCCGAATATGACCGGCCTGATGCTTGCCGCGGAGCTGAAAAATATCCGCTCAGATGTGCCTGTTATTCTGTGCAGCGGATATAATGATGTTGAGTCGGATAACGCCAGCCAGCCCGGGCTGACGCGGGCGTTTGTCATGAAGCCGCTCAAAAGAGATGTTATGGCGCACACCATTCGGGAAGTTCTTGATACACAGGTTGCTGAAAAGGGAAACCTGCCTGTCTGAAAAAAGGCATTAACGGCTCAATTGCTCCGTTTGCAGTGCCGATATAAACATGAGTACATTTTATTCGCGTTTCGTTATATATATGCAGGGTCATAAAAAAAACGAAGAAAAAACGGATAAATACACCAGCGCTTCATTAGAGCAGCAGCACTGCTCTGAACGCCGGGAGGGTATGTGCGGGTTTTGTGTTGATGCGTCGGGATGTTTCACCCGCCTCACCCCCGAATTCTGCCGCCTCACCGGGTTTGCTGAAACGGATCTTGCCGGAAAGCCGTTTTCCAGTATTATTTCTGAGGAAAAATACAATCATATCATCCTGAAAGAATATATTTTTTATTATTTTTTGCGATCCAGTGAAGTGCCGGTAAAGCTTGATGTTATATGCCAATCCGGCGAAACGGTCCCTGTTTTAATGCATTCTCACCTGATGCAGAGCGAAAGCGGCGGCGCTGCCGGCGCGCGTGTTACAGTTGTTCCGCAGGCCGGCAGCGAGCGTAACTGGGCGCGCCTCAGCGGTACCTGGAAGACTGAGGAAACCCTGCGGGCGATATTTGAGCATGCAGCGGATACTATCGTCATCGTCGACGCGCACGGCTATATACGAATGATCAACCGCGGAGCGCTGAATCTGCTGGGGTATTGTGAAGATGAGCTGTCCGGGGAGCACATTGTGAGCCTTGCTCCGACCGAAGGGACCTATCGCTGCACGACCGGCGGTGAGATATGTATTGACGAATCATATATCGCGCGTTCGGTTGAGGCGCTCAGCACGCTGTATGAGTGCGGCGAGGTTTCCGAGGAGCTTTATTTGCTCCGGAAAGACGGGGTGGCCGTGCCGGCGCAGCAAACCATGTCGGTGCTGCGAAACCCCGAAGGCCTTATGATCGGCACAATCGTGTTCGGCAGAGACCTTACCAGCGAGAGGATAGCTGCGCGAGAGCAGCAGGACAGCATAGACAGGCTGAGTCAGGCAGTGCAGGGGAGGACCGCCAAGCTCGTTGCGCTCAACCGGCAGCTGCAGCAGGAGGTTGAGGAGCGAACGCACATGGAGCAGCAGATCGATGCATCGCGCCGTGAAACAGAGGAGCTCAACCGCCATCTGGAGCGGCAGTCAATGGAGATGACCGAGCTTGCCCTTCAGGCACAAATGGCCAGCGCATCAAAAAGTGATTTTCTGGCAAACATGAGCCATGAAATACGCACGCCGATGAATGCGGTAATCGGTATGGCGGAGCTCCTGCTCGACTCGACGCTGCCGCCCCGCCAGCAGCAGTATGCGGCAACCATTCGCAACAGCGCTCAGAGCCTTCTGGACATTATCAACGACATTCTCGATATTTCAAAGATAGAGGCAGGGAGAGTCCAGCTGGAGCATCTCGACTGTAACCTGCACGCTGTCTGTGACAGCATAAGTGATATTCTGAGCATGCGCGCATATGAAAAAGGGCTCGAGTATGTATGCTGCATCGACCACCGGGTGCCGCCGCTGCTTGTCGGCGATCCGGTGCGCCTGCGCCAGGTGCTGGTGAATCTTGCCGGCAATGCAGTTAAATTCACCCGCGAAGGATTTGTCCGCATTTATGTTGATGTTGTAAAAGAGACCGAAGATCGGGCAGAGCTGCGCTTTTCGGTGACAGACAGCGGCATAGGCATTCCTCCAGATAAGCTGGAGCATATTTTCGATAAATTTTCCCAGGCTGAATCCTCCACAGCCAGAACGTACGGCGGCACCGGGCTGGGCCTGACTATCAGCAGACATTTTGTTGAGCTTATGGGCGGGTCTGTCGAGGTTCACAGTGACGTCGGCCGGGGCACCACGTTCCGGTTTACGGCCTGTTTCGACAAACAGCCGGATTCTGTTTCGGCAAAACAGGCGCAGCTGTACGGGGAGCTGTGCGGACGCCAGATTCTGATCGCCGACAGCGGGGATGTGCGAAAAAAAGCATTGTGCGAGCAGCTGCTGTATTACGGGTGCCGCGTTGAAACCGCAGGCACGGCAGAAGAGGCGCTCGTGTCGCTCAGGGCGTCGCAGAAAGCCGATCCGCCGGATGCGGTCATTATCGATCAGCATGTGCCCGGCGGCGCGGAAATGTTTATTAAACTGGCAGCTGAAAACCGCGTGATTTCACCGGACAGAATTGTCATGCTAACGGATTTGTTCGCCGCTGCCGAAGAGGGCCCGGCGGCCGGCTCAGCCGGAGCCACGTTCCTGGCACGGCCGGTCAGCTATGTGCAATTATATGACCGGCTTGAGTCGGTTGTGCGGCAGCGGGTTTCCCCTGCTGATGCCGGAGGAAAAACGGATACACAGAAACCTGCCGAACCTGACAGGAAACAGGGGGTGCGCATTCTGCTTGTTGAAGATGATGAAACAAACTGGCTTGTCGCATCCGGCATGCTCGAGAGCCTCGGCTATGAGCTGGTTCGCTGGGTGCAGGACGGGCGCGAGGCGATACGCGCGCTTTCAGAATCGTGCTGGGATATTGTGCTTATGGACATCCAGATGCCGGAAATGGACGGGTTTGAGACAACGGCTGCTATACGCGATGAATCCTCACCGGTGTTGGATCACGGCGTGCCGGTGATCGCTATGACCGCCCATGCCATGCAGGGCGATCGCGAGCGCTGCCTTGCGGCCGGCATGGACGGATATGTCTCAAAGCCCCTCAGCTTTGAAACGCTTGAAAGCGCTCTCCGGGAGCAGCTGCAGAAATCAGTCCCGGAGCCGGGCAGCTGCGCCGGACAGGAAACCCCTGAAACAAGTGGCCAGTTTTCTGAAGCACCTATATATGACCGGCAGGAAATGATGCAGCGCCTTTCCGGGGATGACGCGCTTGTGAAAAAAATTCTCGGCAGATTTGCATCAATGGTTCCCGAGTATTGTGATCGGCTGGAAACAGCCATCGATGCAGACAATACGGATGAGGCGGCCAGGTGGGCGCACACGATTAAGGGGTCGGCGGCCAATGCCAGCGCGCACCGGGTGCGCAACATTGCCCTTGATATCGAAACCAGCCTGAAGCGCGGCGATGCGGCCGGGGGCCGTGACCTCCTGCCCGCGCTCAGGACCGCATTTGACCGGTTTAAGAAGGCGGCTTTGCCATGAAACAGCATTATCCTGACGCACACAGCGGCCAATCGCTGCAGGAAATGCATATTTGCATCATTGACGATGATGCATTCAGTATAGACGTTATCAGAGCGATACTCGAGCAAAACGGCTACGCCTCCATCACTGCCTACAGCTGTGCCCGTGAGGCTCTTAGCGGGATACGGCGCAGCCGGCCCGATCTTATTATCACCGATATCATCATGCCCGGAATGGACGGGTTTGCTCTGTGCGGGCAGCTGCGGTCCTGCGAGGCCACAATGCACATACCGGTTATTATGATTACCGGCGGTGTAGAGGATCTGGAGGAAGCCATTGAAAAAACGTTTGCGGCCGGGTCCACCGATTTTATTGCCAAGCCGGTTAATGCGCGCGAGCTGATGGCGCGGGTCCGCGGCGCCCTTATGCTCAAGCAGACCCGGGATCTCATGACCGCCGAGCTCAGCAGGCGGAAAAAAACGGAGCAGGAGCTTCGCGAAAGCGAGGCGCGCTTCAGAACGATTATCGAGACAACCCCTGACGCGGTGCTGGTTATAGATGAGGGGGGCAGGATTGTTTTGTGCAACCCGAGCGCTGAAAAGCTGTTCGGCTACAGCCCTGAGGAGATTATGGGAAAGCCGGCCCTGATTCTTGTGCCTGAGCGCAGGCGGCAGGCGGCAGCGGTCCCGCTCGCAGAAATAAAACAAAAAGGTCTTTCCCGATATACCGGCACCACGTTTGAGACTACGGTTTTGTGCAAAAACGGCGATGAAGTTGAGGCGGAGGTTTCAAACTGCTCGTGGAAAACCGCGCAGTCCGTGTTTTATGCGCTGATTATTCGTGATATAACGGATCGCAGGCATGCAGAGGCCGAGCGCATGAAGCAGGAAAAATTTGCAAGCATACTGGAGCTTGCCGGAGCTGTATGCCACGAGCTGAATCAGCCGCTGCAGGCGATTCTGGGCAACGTGCAGCTGCTTGCGTGTGACAGCAGCGATAAACCCCATGCCCATGGGCTGCTCAAAGCCATTCAGGCCGACAGCGAAAGAATGGGAGCGATCACAAAAAAGCTGATGGGGATGACCGCCTATGAAACAAAAGAGTATCTGAGCCGGAAAATTGTTGATATTGATAAAGCATCCGACGAGGCGGATAGTAACTGATGGTACATTGAAAGGAGGTTTTGCCATGCAGGAAGATAAAAGAATACTGGTTGTTGACGATGAAGAATCTATTCGGCAGATGCTTGAGACGGCATTCCGCAAAAAGGGGTTTGCGGTATTTTCGGCCTCTGGCGGCCGTGAGGCGCTCGATATTCTGAGGCGGGAAAATGTGCACATCATGTTTTTTGACCTGAAAATGCCTGAAATGAACGGGGTTGAGCTGTGCAGAGCAGTAAAGCAGGATAATCCTATATCAATCATTTATGCACTGACGGGATATGCGACGCTTTTTGAGGTGGCAGACTGCCTTGAGGCCGGATTCAGCGACTATTTTATTAAGCCGGCACGGCTTGAGCAGCTTTTCAAGGCTGCAGATGATGCCGTTGAAAAGATAACACGCTGGAAGGAAATCGCACGCAGCGTAAAATCCTCTACGCCCTGAGATATCGGGCAGCATTCACGACACTGGAGAGTAATGGACACGCTATACGATGCATTGATATTCATTGTTGATGATGATGTTGTCAGTATCGATATGATGCAGGCTGTCCTTGCAAAGAAGGGTTTTAAAAGCATTGTATCTTTTGCCGATGCCCGCGAAGGGCTTGAAGCGGCATTCAGAGAGAAGCCGGATCTGATAATACTTGATATTGTTATGCCGGATATGGACGGGTTTTCTTTTTGTGAGCAGCTGAAAGGCAGAAGGGAAACAGCGGACATCCCGGTCATCATGGTGACCGGCGGGGCGCTTGAGCGCGAAGAAACGATTGAAAGGACCTTTGAAGCGGGATCGTTCGATTTTATAACAAAGCCGGTCAATGCAACAGAATTGCACACCCGCTGCCGGTCCGCCCTCACGCTGAAGAAGGCCCACGACCGCTTAAAAGAGGAGGTTGAAACGCGCAGGCAGGCAGAGCAGGAGCTCAGAGCCGCTTTTGAGCGCATAAAGAAGCTGAGCGGGCTGCTGCCTATTTGCGCTTCGTGTAAAAAAATACGCGATGATCAGGGCTACTGGCAGAACCTTGAGCGCTATATACATGAGCATTCGGACGCACAGTTCAGCCACAGCCTGTGTCCGGAATGTGCACAGCGGCTTTACCCTGATCTCTCAGACGAGTGAGCTGTTACAGCTGTTCGTGGCGCTGTCCGGGCGCAGCCCGCCCCGTTCTCACTCCTGCTCGAATATAAATATCGAGCTCGACGAGGAGTCCTTGTTGACGCTGGTGTCGTAAATAGCTGCCACGATATCCTGATCGCCGTCGCCGTCAATGTCCACGATTTCAGCTTCGGCGGGCATGCAGGCGACATCCTTATACAATGTGGCGCGCATAAGCGCGAGCGTTGATCCGGTAACGCCCCCGTTTTCATAATAATAGTCGGCACCTTTTCCGTCGCCTGACACCACGATTTCAGGCAGGCCGTCCCCGGTTATATCCCCCGCCCGCACAAGGCCCGGCGATCCCTGGGAGGTCGGCCCGCCCGGGCGGTCCACCGCGTACGGGTCCTGTGCAACCGCCTCCTCATTCCGGGGATCGAGATCGGGGTCGCCCGAGTCGATGGTCACCGGACGCCAGCTTTCCGTTATCTTCGGGGTGTCCGGCACCTCAAGCAGAAAAACCCCTGAAGGCCAGACCCGGCGTCCGAGCATATAGTCCTGGTGATTGTGGGTGCCGACAATCAGCTCCTGTTCACCGTCATTTTCTATGTCGGCTGCAATGACTTCAAAGACTTTGCCCATGGGGTTTTCCGAGGTGTACCAGTTGTCGATGGTGTAGCTGTCCCAGATTTCAAAGACGTTCTCACCGGTTCCCGGATTTTCAAACCAGCGCAGGGAGTCGCCACGCGGGTTGTGGATAAAGCGTGAGCCGCGGACGCGTCCGAACGCGCGCGTGATGAAAAACTGCGGTGCCAGAATGTCCTGATCACCGTCTTTGTCGACATCGAACAGCGTGAACACGAACCCTGCCCCGTCGCCTATTTCATACGGTCCGGAAAAGCCGCCCGGGTATGTTTCGTTGTCCGGCTCCTTTTTGAACCACTCAAGCCAGGTATACTGCTCTCCCCTGAAGCTGTTTTGAAGGCACAGGCGGGTTGTTATCATGTCTTCGAGCCCGTCGCCGTCAAGATCAACAAATGCCGCACGGTGGTATGAGTAGCAGCAGGACTCATCATTTATTGTATAGATTTCCCGCTTGATCCAGTTTGACGGATCCGCGATGTCTCCGCCCTGATTTTCAAGATAATAAATGCCGCCGGCATAATCGCCGAAAATAAAATTGTCCAGCACTATGATATCGGTGTCGGTATCATTGTCTATGTCCCGCAGAACGGTCTCGTTGGCAAACGCAAAGGTGTCATTCAGGACGGTTCTGGCCCACGAATCGATATCCTGCCCGTCCCAGGTGAACAGCACGACCGCGCTGTCAGCGACCTCCCTGTCGGTGCTTTCACCCAGCAGCGAGGTGCACAGGATTTCTTTTATCCCGTCCTGATTGATATCGCCGATTGTCAGGTAGCCTGCAGTGGTAAAATCGGTTACATCCGGCAGCTGCGGCAAATCTGTCGTAATACCGGTGACTGTATGGCGGGAAAACCGTTCAAGAAGCGAGGAATCCTCTGTGACGCTGACCTTTTGCACAGCGGGTTCTGCAGCGGCGGTATTGTTTGCTAACCCGGTGAGCAGCAAAAAGCATCCTGCAGCGAGAAAGGTGTACAGGATGCGGGTGTGTGCAGACTTTTTGTGTGCGTGCATAGCAGGTTCCTCCATGGGGGATTTTTGTTGTTTATTGGTAGTTATCGGTTTTGCCGGGAAACACTTTAGGTGAATCCCCTATTTTTTTTATATTTTTGAAAAACAGAGCCTGCTGCCCCGTTTATATCCTAAACGAAGGACGGTCCTGCCGACCTGTATACTGCAAAACAGCTCGGAAGCACCCTTCGGGTGCGATATAATTATGTCTCGAATGGCATACATTTTTTTCGGGTATGTACCCATGGAAGAGCATGTGAAGCGGGGGGGGAATGATGCAGGGCACGGCTTCAGGAGAAACCGTCAAAGCTGTGCAGGGGCGCACGCGGCACAGCAGGGGTGAAGCCCGCACCTCCCGATGGCAAAGAGGGAGGTGCGGGCTGTTCCGGTCAGAATATTACATCCATAATCTCCTGGGTTTTTTCCTCGCCGAACGCATTCGTCATAGGTTCATATCCGGGATCGTTTTCGCTGAGAAATTCACGAAGCGTGGCGAGTTTCTGCTCGGCATAGCTGCGCCGCTCGCCTTCATCGAGCATGGTGGCGTTGTCGCACAGCGAGATGTACGTCTCGGCGTAGGCATCCACCACATCCGCGATCCGCATAGCGCCCGGAATGGATACCTGTGCCAGCATTTTGTACGGAGAATAGACATACATAAAGGGGCTGGCAAAAAAGACAGCTTTGTCACGGACGGTCCGCTTCAAAACATCATCCATCACCTGCTTTTTCGTTTCAGCAAGAGGCTCCATATACCGTTTCCCGTAAGATGGTGTCATGACCAGATCCTGTAGCGGAAGAAAGTCGAAAATCATAATATTAACCAGGGTAAACATTCTGGTCAGGTTTGCCCAGAACACCGGAAACTCATACCCCTCTGCGGGATAGATGAAAACAGACTCTTCCCAGACATCGTTTTCTTCTATATGGATTGAGGAGAAAACAATTTTTTCGATCTTGTCGCTCGTATAGACTTCAAGGTCAATCGTGCCGCCCTCGCCTTCATAATGAGCAAGAGTTTCATCGAACTCAACGGGCTCGCCGATAAACGTGCTGAGACTTTGTTTTGCGCTGCCGATAAAATCGATCATCTGTGCCGAGGCTGCAGGGCACAGTATCATCGACGCCCCTAAAAAAACAGCGGCAAAAGGTAGAAAAAATTTTTTCTGATAAGATTTCGCTTTCATGGTGTCCCCTCCTTTTTGACTGTATGGTTTTTGTAAATGGTGTATGTTAAGAGCACCTGGTAATTCTGAAGCAGCACTCCGTATCGCCCGCCGGCATATGCTTCATTCTCTGCCACTGACCGATATTGTATTGCCGGCCCATTTTGCAGTCCATATCACAAATGAGCGCACAGGGATCGGGAAGCTTGTACTTTCTTGTTGCTTCAAGGTGCGGGCATTTTTCAAGGTGCTCATACCATACCGGCTCGCCGTCTTCCTGCTTTTTTTCAATCCAGAGCTTCCAGCCCATTGCCGGAAACATGTCTATTTCAGCCATCATGATGTCACCGATATCTTTGCCGGCAAACTGCGCAGACCTTCTTTTGAAGTTTTCCTCAAAGAGGTCATTGTATATATCCGTGCCCTTCTCCTCTCCATACAGGTTCACAAGCGATTGATACAGCAGCGGGAGCTTCAGGGCTCCCATTTCAATGAGTAGCTGCTTTTGCTTCTCCCACGGCATTTCTTTTCCAACGACTTTTTCCATAGCGCTCCTCCTGGGATATAATAATCACACAGTATTAGTTTGCAACTGCGATGCTGCTCAGGTAAGCGGGAATTTGTATATCCCGTACAAAAAAATGATAAAATCAAGAAACCAGGTTATTT
>CAZUMW010000044.1:0-38836 GCA_964621615.1 uncultured Thermodesulfobacteriota bacterium | reverse complement strand
ATTTGGCGGTCATTTTGAATGGGATTTTGCGGTCATTTTCGGTGGGATTAAGCAGTGTGGGTCGGCACCATGTCTTCATCGAATACGAGGAAGTGATATATTTCATTATCAGCTCTTTGCTCACCGGGCTTGAGAAGACGCGGTATTGCGCCATTGCTGCCGAAATGCTCTTTGTTGCGCAGCTGGTCGGTCGTCCAGACGGCCCTCCGCGCACCGATCAAGCTGTTGCCGGCCCTTAGCCGCAGTCCGAACCAGGGAGTTGCACCGGGCTGAAATTTATCGGAACTGCCGTTTTCACCCTCATGCACCAACAGCCTGTGAATACAGCCGAGCCAGAGTGAGAGGGACCCCAGCTCAACTGCTGTTGCATTCAAGTCAACACCATAGACATTGCGCGTTGCGATGTAGTGCTTTACCCGGCGCAGCTCATCGAGATAGCGGGCCGGCTCTATCGTTTTGCCGATCTGCTTTTGCTTAAGCTCAAGATAATGCCCTGCCAGCTGCTCGGTGGCCTCGTTTAAAAACGCACCGCTACCCATCGCAGGTTCACAAATCTTTAAATCGAGAATTTTATCGGCGTCGTCGGGAGTGTAATCTTTCAGGAGTTCGCGCAGCGCCTCTTCGACAAGACATTTGGTAAGCACTTCGGGAGTGTAATATGAAGCACTCTGTTCACGGTCGATCCCCGAAAGGTGCAAAATAAAGGTGCCCTGTGGATAAATTCTTGGCTTGTTGTTTTCAAGCCGCTCGACCGTATCGGGGCTTATCTCTTCAAATTCGGGCAGGCGTTCTTTCGGCACAAACCAGGTTGGTGTTTTTTTGTCGCGGAAGCTGTCACCTGCCGGTTTCACATGAATAAGGTCCTGATCTGCGAACATTCCCTTATAGGAAAGAAGCCCTTCATATACCGCACCGAGCTGGTTGATGCCGAGTTCGGCATAGTTTACCCGGCCGGTCGTTCGCGTTCTGTCGTTTGTGCTGAGGGACAGGCGGCGGATGACTTTTTGAATGCAGTTGTTCGCAAAACGAGCACGGTCAAAAAGCGGGGTGCTTTTGGGATCGAAAAGAGTGGCCGTCAAGGGTTGAATAACAAATGTGCGGTTCAGCTTTTCAAAGGCATGCTGCTGAGAGCTTTCGGTTTTTTCCTCCGGATTAAAACCGGAATGTATGATTTTAAAAAGCCTTCTTAGGTGCTCGTAAAAGTAAGATCCCTGCTCTGTGGCGGGGGTAAGGGGAACCTGTTCCAGATCGCGCAGGGCTTCGAGGCTGTAGCCAAGTCTGTATATTTCGTCGGTGATGGGAAGTATTTCAAGCTCGCCGCCCCGTGCTTCAGCATAAAAACAAAACAATAGCCGATACACAAATACCAGGGCTTCATGCTTCAGGTTTTCAGCTGTCACCTCAAGCTGCTGTTCTCCTTCAACTTCATGTGCCTTGAGATGGCGATAAGGGAGGTTGCGGCGTCTGCGGTCCTCAACCCATTCGTTGACCAGAAATTCTATGGCCTCTCGCACCGCAAACTGAAGATTTTCGGTAACTCCGTGAGCAAAGCGGTGGCTCTGTTCTTCAAGGCGGTCGTGCAAAACCTCATCCGACTCACCACCGGGGCAGAGAGCTTCCGCTGAAATAAAAGCAGCAATGTGGTCGAAGGTGGTGCGTTCGTTTCTTCCGAAGGCATCGTCAAAATCAAACGCTAGATACCGGCCCTGCGCCCAGGTGTGTTTATCAAGCAGCAGAACCAGGCTTCCGGCCAGAAACAGAATCCAGCGTGGTGCATCTTCTTCGGTAAACACCTTGCCGACAGCTCGCGACCAATCGCCTTCACACAGTTTGTGAGTCTGATCATCGAGCTGCGCTGCCAATGGAGCCATACTTAAAGGATCTTCACTGGGCATACCATCCTTGAGGCTCGAATCGGGCAAACAAAAAACCGTTTCACATATAAGAAGCCAGGGTCTGTTATATCGGTTTATTCTGGAAACAGACGGCACAAAGTACGTGTCGGCATCTATCGGGACATCAACCGGCTCCCGGTCAGTATAGCCCAGGGCTTCGAGCAGTTGTGGGTGCCAGACATCAATATCACCGTTATTCTGAAATCGGGCTTCGGGACGGTCTTCCTCAAGGGCCTGTGTTTTAGCACGAAAATAAAGCTGGCTAAGCTGCTGCAGCCTGCGGGGCGTTGACTGTGTGCCCTGTTCGCGCCAGAGATCCGCCAGTTGTTTAATGTCACTGGAAAAGGTGCTGTCCAGATAGTGTGAACTGTAATACTCGCCAATATTGGCAATACAGGTATCAAGAGGCATGTATGCTGCTCCTATGCTGTGCCAAACTGCTGTCCGCCGATAACAAGTATAAGCTGGGTTGAGGGTTCTTCTGCAGCGACAAAATGGGCATCGCGCCAGTTCTGCTGCCGGTCTTTTAAATACTGATCCATCTCTTCAAGCTCACGTTTAAAACGTCGCGCTCGGGGATTGTTCTCCCCAAGTTCTGTTATCTTCTGAGTGATAAGCTCGGTTCGCCGTTTTCGCCAGGCACGAAGCCTTCGCTCTTCTCTGCGCAAAAGCGGCACCATCTGTTTTTCCCGGTCGGTTCTCAGATTGCGCATATGCTCAAGACTGGCTTCAACAGCGGCATGGATGAGTGTTTCGGTCGCGGAAACATCAGGAAGTGTGCCGATATTCATCAGGTCGTCAAACCGGGCCTGTGTGAGGGCCTCTTTGAGAGGCCGGTGCTGAAACCCACCGCCTTTCATAAAAGAGATGGCATGAGCATCCACAACCAGCGGTGTACCGGACTTCGAACTGACCTGGCCAATGAAGCAGAAACAGAGTTCACCCGGACTCAGGTGGTTTGACAGTATTATTGGAGCTTCTCCACGGCGGATTTGCATGACAAGCCGCTCTGAAATCCACTGCAGAATCGGATGCTGTTCAGAACAAAGCAGCTCGCTTGACCAGTATCCCGATGTGTGCCGTGCAGCTTCAATTGCCAGGTCGACTTTTTTCGGATCTGCCGTTAAACGGAACTGGTCATTTTCCGGCCAGGCTTCTTCCGGAATTGCCGTTGCACCAAAGATAACATCCCCCAGCTCATCAGGAGCACCCAGGCGACGCTTCAAATCGGGCGGGGCGGTAATCAAATCGACATGGCCCGAGGGGCGAATCGGCTGATAGGATCCCTGGATGTTATCTGACAGGAATCGATATCCTTCAAGCATAAAATCCCGATCCGAGAAAAAACGAAGTCGATCTCCATCGGTGGCAGCAGTCTGGTTCTCGGACGGTTCATCTATCTGATCTTCAGTTTCACCCAGCAGAAAATCGAGATAGTCCTCATGACCCTGTCGGGCGGCCTCTCCGAGGATCGATTCTAGGGCGGCTGACTCTGTTGAAGCTTTTGGGGACGGTGCTTCGAGAACATTTGCATTGCCGCCAAGGATGCCGTTTTCAGCAAGATACTGCTCTTCTGCTTCAGGGTCATATAACTGCAAAACACTTTCGCTTGACTGGCGCAAACGGTTGATCTCCTCAACCTTCTCAATCAGGCGTTCGAATATCGCCCGATCTCCCTGCAGCAGTCCCTGCTGCGTGTTAACCATGAGATATCGCAGAACCGGACTTTTCATCTGGCCCAGACGATCGATACGCCCGTTTCGCTGTATGAGCGTAATAATCGACCATGGGAGGTCGTAATGAATGATATTATTACATTCGTGATGCAGGTTGATTCCCTCTGATGCGACATCGGTTGCAATGAGCATGCGCACGGGGGATGAACCGGTGGCAAACGACTCAACCGTTTTCATTAAATGCACATCCGGACATGATCCGTTAATAGCTGCAACAACCTGACCTGCCTGGTCCTCATAGCGCGAACTGTATGTGAGCTTAAATTCTGCGGCCAGCGCTTCAGCAAGGCTTTCCTGAGTGCGGACATACTCGGTAAAAATAAGAACGCGCGGACTTTGCGCCTTGCCGTTCCAGCCAATGTCTTTTAATTGCGTTTTCAGCAGGTGGTAGCGGGCAGTTTCTGTAATGGTAAGCTGTTGCAAAGTGTTCGATGTTCGGTTTAAAAAATCAATCTCCGGATTTTCCGGATCTTTTTCTTCAAGCTCTTTTAATCGCTTTAATATTGTTTTCAGACACGCTTCAGGGCTGGAAAGAAACAGTTTGTAAAAACCATACTGTACGAGCGCATGACTGGCCCAACTTTTTTTCTGTTCCAGAATACCCTGTCGGTTATCAAGCGCAGCCTTTCGCATTTGTCCCAGAATTTCATAGACTGCCTCCTCGACTTCAGTAGCGTCGGCCGAGGTTTGGTTCAACGGAATAACGGTCCTCTCCGAGAGCATATCACCGGCATCCTCACGGACATCTTCTTTAAACCGCATTAAGAAGAAGTCTTTTATGTCATCGGCTGTGTATTCACGGAGATTGGGGTCGGGAATGGCCGATGGATCAAGCAATGATATTAAGCGGCCAAAGGTTTCCCGTTTCCCGTTATGCGGAGTTGCTGTTGTCAGGACAAGACTGTCTGCGCGCCGTGAAAGCAGTCGTGCAAGGCGGTTACTGAGATGCCTTTCAGGAATACTTGCGCCGGCAACATTGTGTGCCTCGTCGATCACAACCACATCCCAGCGTGTATCTTTAAGAAAATGCTCGTAGCGGGCCACATTTTTGAGCGTATCGATACTGATAATCACACGATGATATACCTCAAATGGATTTTTGTTAGCCGGAATACGCAAGCGCAGTTTTGCTATGCCTGCCGAATCAAGACGCACAAGGGGTATTGAAAACCTGTTCCACAGTTCAGACTGAAACTGGGTAAGCATTGATTTCTTCGCAAGCACCAATATTCGATTGGCTCGACCACGCCGCAAAAGTTCTGTAAGAATCATACCGACTTGAATAGTCTTCCCCA
Source organism: uncultured Thermodesulfobacteriota bacterium (assembly GCA_964621615.1). Lineage (GTDB taxonomy): Bacteria > Desulfobacterota > WTBG01 > CAIYCZ01 > CAIRTM01 > CAZUMW01. Next base: position 33,910 of record CAZUMW010000044.1, on the reverse strand, counting down.
GCCCAACAGCGTCGGCCAAAAGCAACCGCGGGCGAAGCTGCATAAGTGCCCGCCGAACAGTCTCCTCCTGAAATTTCAAGGGTTTAAAAGCACCTAACCCCTCTAAGTCCGGTTCAATCCCGGTAGCCGGCATTTGCCGAATCTGTGCTTCAAGAAACAGCTTGGCAAGTTTGTAACCGTTTGAGGTGTCCGGTGTCAGTTTTGTGTTCCGTGGATCAACCGGAACAATGCTGTCAAGCTGTGTGATAAAAATACTTTCATGGCCGCGAACGAGATCGTCGGCGCCGATACAGTGAACGATGGATTCATTATGATAGGCATCGGCAGCATCTACTCTTGTAACCAGCCATTCAGCATCACGACACAAAACGCGCATTCCAGGGGTCAGTGGTGGATGATTAGACATTGTCGTATTCCTCAGGGTTTATTACGAGTTCCTTAAGACCAGCCAGTCTCAGACAGGCGTTAACTACTTCAGCATCATCATCAAAACCGATAGGTGAGTTGAAGTCATCCTCCTCATCGAATTGCATCGTAAAATACCGGATCATACCACGGCACCAGGGCCGTGCATGAGCAGGGATCTTTTGCCAGCTTTTTATAACAGCCGCAATAACGTCATAGATGGCTTCTGCAAGTCGGACGTTGGCAATACCGTTTCGCTGATTAGCTATACGGGTATTATCAACGTGCTGTTCAGCCTCCTTAAGCAAATCTTCGAGAGAAATCGTTTTGGTCTCATCAACAAACCTGTTGAGAGCATCATATTCCTTGCCCGAAAGTCCTTCTGGGAAAAAGCCAGACATTACTCATAAACCTTTCTTCAATTCCTTTAAGCTTCCACAACGTTATTTTGATTTCTGCCATGTAAATCTTTCATGATAACTTTCAGATCGATAAAGTGCCTCTCAACAAATTGGATTGTTGTTTCAGCCTCATCTAAACGAACCGGTATTTCTGCTGAATCTCCGTTAATAATGGATGATACGAGCTTCTCCTTTTGCTCAGGATCCCGTTTTACAAACTCTTTAAATTTTGCTGCACATACCGGACAAAGTGCGAGGTACAGTTCGTGATGCTCGATCTCTGCATCATCAACAAGCTGAACAGCCTCGAAATAATACTGCCCGTTTCGCTTTTTAAAGGGCATTTCCTGCTTGCAGATCTGACAAATCATCTGCTCGTCATCGTTGGTATAGTTATGTACCAGCCAAACATCCTTATCGATGTCCGGACCTGTAGTTCTGACCTGCCGGGTTTTTTGTTCATATTTTTTCTGAGCTGCATTGCCCAAACCATTGCCGGTTTTTTCAGCACGCCGCTCCGGGTTTGCAGAGTTGCGAACAGGAAAAGCAGGCTGTGCCTGCTCGCTTTGCATTACCTCAGTTTTCCACTTTTGAAATGCCTCGTGATGCTGTCGCAACAATTCGATATCATCAAGCTCAACACCAAGTTCTCGTGCAAAATTCTGCTTTCTTTCCAGCTCCTTGGCGACAGCGGCTTTACTATTTCCGATTTTGAGCGTTTCAATGAGCTCATCATCTTTCACAAATGCCGAGGGCAAATCATCAACGGTTATGTCGGACGGTTTTTTCAGAATTGTTTCAGAAACGTTGATCCATCGAAGCGTCGTCACCAGCATTCCCAGCGGCGAATATTTTTGTTCTTCTTCCTTGTTTGAATAGTCCTGACGGGTGGCGGATACGACCGTGCCATATATGTGCTTTCGGTGCGGTATGAGAATCTTATTCCAGATGAAAGCTGCCTTTTCAGCGGTTATGTTGTTCAGAGCATGTTCAAGCCCGTCCACTGTGCAATCGGGATCAAAACCGTTGAGGCCTTTCCTGTGTAATCCATGACAATTACAGATAATGACTTCACCACCATAATTTGTTTCTTTGCAAGATATTCGAACAGAAGAATTCACACCGAGTTGTTTAAGCTGTTTTATTACAGCCTCTTCATAATCATCAACCAGCCATGCCTCCGGGTTCCCTTGGAAATACAAAGTCAAGTCTGGAGTACTAATATATATTTCCCCAGGTGATTTATATGATTTTTTTCCCGTCGCCGGGTTCGTAGCGCGGACAATGGGCGTTTCAGCCAAGAGCTTGCTAAGTGATTCCTTCTTCTCGACAGAATCCGTCTTAAGCGCAGAAAATACTTTGGTTAGATCTTGAAGGTTTTCTGCCCCAGAAATACTCTCTGAATTTTTGTTCTTATATTTAGGTAAAATATTTGATATTACATCATCTGCAATATCGGGATGAGCCAGCCCCAGTTGCTTTAAGAAATCACAGGCCTGTTCATCTGAGGCAATATTTCTCTTTATGATTAAATAGTCTGTCTCTTCCGGAGGAGGAAGGAAAACATTCGAGGAGTCGGGTGATACATGTTTATTGTTTTGCAGTCTGAGAATAGGTCTGCTGCGCAACGGCCCACTTTGCCGCAGATAGCTTCGAGCTTTGCGCCACAGTGCAGTATGCCCCAAAAGCACTGTATAATATTTAATAATCCAGTTATCACCCTGCTCCTCCAGGAAATCAGCATCAATTTTTTTTGCAAATGATTCCTGATCAAGTTCTTCTATAGAAAGCTCATTAATCAGATACGATCTTAAAACCGGAGTTCTTCCCTCGGTTATATCACCTGTGAGCCACTTCAGATCCTCTTCTGATCTGTAAAGGCAGGCAAGCTTACCGTCGTTCAACAAATCCCTTAACTCGGCCCCGCGGGCAAGCTTAGCGTTACCACTTGCAATATAACGCCCATCGTCTGTGGGCAATAATGGTTCACCAATAAAAGCAGCCCTAACTGCATCAAAAACAGGACGAAAGAAACTCCCCTCAGGAAACCCTTCAGGATTAATGGGTAATGCGTCGAGAAGTCCGACATTAATGAAATTCATTTTTTTTAGTTGGCGCAACGCAGTCACAACAAGACCGGCTGTTTCATTTACAAGCTTTTTATTCCAATCGTTGTCTGGTGGAACATTGTCACGTGCCGGGGTGGTTTGATAAGGCCCTTGTATTAAAAACCCCAGGCGTGATTCTTTCTCCGTTGGGAAAAACACGTAAACCGGAGATTCATTCAGTTTGGCTATCGTATCTTTTTTGTTTTTGGGATCTTGCCCCAGATTAAAAGCAATCTCTACTTTTGCCGTCGAATTACCCCCCGGAAGCCGGACACTGCGTTGAAATTTGAGCCAGTCTTCTGCCTTTTCGCCTTTAACACTTTGACCTACCAGCGTGACCTGCTGACAGAAATGATTAATATCTTTTACATCCTTTAAGTAGATACCCTTTGCTTCTGTTCCAATTTGCCATTCAATCTCATCAATATGTTTCAGAAAAAGCAGCGTCCGCAATCCGAGTTTCCGTAATCTATCTCCGATTAATTGTATCGATTTATCAGGGGGGACATCTTTATGGTTAAAAGGGAACACAAATAACGTCTCGCCGTCATTCACCTGGCGCGGCGCAACAGAACACGGCCGTATGTAACGCTCAATAGTGAAATGCTCATCGCCGGAATGAACTTCGGGTGAAGCAGTAAAGGCATATACTGATTTAAAACCAATGCCGAATTTCCCTATCTGGCCGAGTTCACCCTTCTTTGTTCCTTTAAGGATATCTGAAATTCCTCGGACATCGGCTTCATCAAAATATTTTCCGTAGTGTCGAACTTCAAGGCGATCGGCAAGAAGGGAAAATCTGACGCTTCGCGGGTAGCCGTTCGCAGGGTCTGCCTGTTCTCTCTGGGCTAAAGCGTCTTCGGCATTTTGCAACAACTCATATATAAAATGAGTTCTGTCGCTGTATAGTTGTTCTGACAGCAGTTCACCTATGTCATCAAACTCCTCACCACGTCGCCTGATGTTGTCTTCAGTAATTTTTTTATAATCACTGGACATAAAGCTATCCTTGCACTACCCGTATTATGCCAAACGCGACCGATTGGGCCGTGACATCAGCCTTGGTAACTGCGCGTTCAAGTTCTTCTATTCTGCGGTTAAAGTCTGCCTGCGCTCCGGTGATCTGCGCTTGCCTCATCCGTATGATCTTTTCTTCGGTAGCCTGATTTAGCTGTTCATTCAGAAGCGCAATCCGTGCCTGATGGCTTGTGTTTAAGCTCTCTTTTTTATAGCCGGCGAGCTGCAGGGTTTTATCACGGTGGGCTTGCCTCGCTGCTGCCCATAAATCATAGTGTTTTGAATCCAATGCCTCAAACATAGTCATTTCAGGCAGCTCTTCGGAAGTCAGGTTGACTGTTTTTCCTACTTGCAACAAAGTGATAAGGTTATCAGCAACTGCAGGGTTCTGTGTGATAACTTTCAAATCCATATCTTCCCGAATGCCATGATACTGCCATTGATAGATAACAAATGGGTGGTCTCCCTGAGGGATATTTTTATCGCCTACGGTAACAGCAGTTACAATTCTGTCTTTAGGCTCAAACATCCGTGCTGCCTGTCGCGCCAGTGGATGAATAGGCATAATAAATGTGACACTTGGATTTTCAAGCGCACAGGATGATTCAAATGTGATCTGCATATGCTGGTTATCACCACCAAGCCACTGCTCCCAGGCTCGATAGACCGGGGATCTCTGTCGGTCGAGGTTCTTTAAATCACGCAGGACCAGATTTCGCGATTCCTGGGACAGGCGAAGAGTTTTCAGTTGCTTTTCGCCAAGAATATAGTCATGCCCTTCCCCGCAAACAGATTCAAAATATTTCACAATCATGTTCTGAAGCGAGGAAGGCGACAACCAAAAGCTGGAGGCTTCCTCAATTTGCTTTTTCGCCAATTCTTCCGGAAGTCTAATACCAAACAGTTCTACCTCTTTTTCTTCCAGTTTCTCCTGCTCGTTTATCAGCCTGATGTTGTTGTCGGCAACCTGCTGTAATTTGGCCTGTCGTTCTGCGGGAGTAAGCTCGGTATTTTCAGCTATGTTGGTTATGTCCCGGGTAATATCACCGAGAATTTCCTCCCCCGCACCCAGTGCACTGTTAAAAACACCTATGCGCATGAGGCACCTATCATATATATCTGCATCGACAGTATCCGGTGTAATTAAGTTAAAGATAGATACTGTTTCACTGCGCTGCCCATTACGATCTATACGACCAATTCGCTGTTCAATTTTCATCGGGTTCCAAGGCAGATCATAATTGACAATGCAATCACAGAACTGATAATCGAGCCCTTCACATCCGACTTCAGAAAAAAGCAGCACATCCAAAGCATCGCTATCTTCCCTGGGTAACATGAACTTCTTTCTCAAATACATTCTTTCTTCATCAGGCACATCACCATGAACAAGGCCAAGACGAGAACCATCTTTGCCAAGCGCATCATAAAGATACCCGAGAGTGTGCCTGAAGCTACTGAAGATCATTATCTTATTGTTGGGAAGTTCCTGTTTGTCGCGTATTATTTTTTGTAAAGCCTGGAGTTTTAAATCAGCAGGATCAAGATTTTCTGCCTGATGTAATATATCGCGAATCTGCCCTTCTATTCGTTGCACAAAACTGCTGTCCGGAGTCTCGAGATCATCATCGGACTCTGCCATCATCAAATCGTCTATACGCCGGCTTAAAATAGCCTGCAGAAATGGTATGAGACCGTAAATACTGCTTGCGGCACGCCGTCGAATCGTCGTCATCATAAATCGCACATTGCGATCACCATGCAGACGTGACAGCACGGATGCCTGCACCTGGAGAATATCGTCATGCAATTTTCTCTGCTGCGGTGTGAAATCTACAGTTATCGTTTCGGGCCGTCGGGTCGTGAAATCACCGATATCTCTTCTTCGAGTGCGATTGATAATGGCCGAAAAAGTATGCAACTCTTCAAGAGTATTTATACAGGACACGCGGTCATTATCAGCTATATCAGTCTCGCCCATCAGATCATAGACCCGCTGAAACTCCGGATTGTCCTGCAGAATTGACTGCCCCCACGGCGTAGCCGCTGCCGCTTCCATAGCCTGACATGCCTGATCCTGCCAGCCCGGCATGCAGGCTCGTGCGCAATCAATAGCCTGATTGATAAAAGGGTTTGGAGCAGACATATGTTCAAAACTTTCCGTGTCGATAACAAGATCAGGCCTTAAAACATTGAGCAGAACAAACAAATCATGGCTGCCAAGTTGAATTGGGGTAGCGGTTAGAAACAGTACAGCCTCCGCATTTTCGCAAAAATACCGCACCCCCCTATGGGTGAAGGTGTCTGTATTTCTTATGTGATGAGCCTCATCTACAATAACGAGATCAAAACGCGGGGGGGGTTCCAAATCAAGCAATCCGAAATTTCGTTGCCTGCCTTCAGCAGTTGTCCTCCCGTGCAAAAGCGCTTCATCGAAGAGAGAAAATGGAATAATTGTTTTGGAGTGTTCTTCCGGCCACTCACCTTCGGTATTCATTTCTGAAATGCAATATCGCAGAGCATCACCATTCAGATGTGTAAAACGTTCGTCAAACCGCTTCATTTCATTTTGCCACTTTTTTTCAGTAACCAGCGGCCGGGGACAAATAATCAACACCGAACGAATATCACGCCGCGCCTGCAACTCCCGCAACATCAATCCGGCTTCAATCGTTTTACCAACACCCACGCCATCAGCAATAAGCATACGTGGTCTGTCTGAGCGTATAAACTTCAGAACCGGACGAAACTGATAGGGAATAAAATCAACTCTGGCGGCATTTAAAGAATAAAGAGTGGACAGCCCGGGATGGCATATTTGCAAGGCCGTCAAATGTGCATGAAATTCAGAAAGAGGCAATAGGGAAACGTCAGGACCTTGCTTGGGCCGTAATTGAAGCTGTGATGCATAATAATTTTTTTCTTTGTCCTCTTGAAAAACAGAATATCTGTTTTCTGGTGTGCCGGGGTATACTGCAGTTATTGCACCTTGTTTGGAATGATCAGATTTGAGTACAACAAGCTGTCCTATGGAAAATTCCGTTTCGTTATGAGGCTCATCGTCAGTGCCGGATGACATACTTTTGTCTGAGTCCTTTTCAGTAAAAACTTCTTTTTTAAATGAGCGTACTTCTTCTATAAAAGCTCTGTTTGCTTCAATAGTGCCGGCGAAACGCTGAATAGTATCGATGTCCCGGTATACGTCATCATCAGAAAATTCTGCAATAGCGGCATGCGCCCACCGGTTTCGGACCGTCATCATTTCTTTGACATAATTTCTTGCCTCGATCGGTAGACTTTTGGATCCTGAAATAGCATTCCAGTTCCGGTCCAGAACCCGAATTAATGCCGCCAGATCCAAACCGGACAGAGAGGTAATATTCCTCTGTTCAACATTCCGCCTTTGCGCAAATGTCAGACAGGCAACAACAACCTCGTTCCACCAATCATCCGAAAGGGTAGGAAGGATATCATTCAGATAGGTACATAATAGCTTTCCGGTCTCCGCCAGCAGTGCTGATACTTTGTTGCGCATAGCCCCTGAGCCCCTTCTTGGTCGATATCAGCTGTAGCATTGCGATGCAACAAAACATTTAGAATATAGCTATTTTTACTAAATAAATATATAATTAATGCAATATTTTACAACTTTATCAGATGCCCCATAAAGTGTCAATTAGTCAAAATGACTTTATTTTTAGAAAATTTTATCATATTGAAATGTCATATACGGTCAAAAACGCATTCAGGAGAACCTTGGGGACATCCTATAGTGCTCCTGTCAAGAAAAAAAATATTTATTTAATTTCAATGAGATAGAGCCTCCATTTTTTTTAAGCGAACCACGCCCCGATACCGAGAACGGCATTTATAGAGAACCTTCGGGACGTTGTTGAAATAGTTGAATAGAAGAGAATGGGGGGGCAAATTTGCTTATAACTCTTATTATAAATTTTGGGGTAGGGGATAGTTTCCCTTGGTATCTTTTTTGTGAGATATCTAAAGTTCGGAGCGGAAAAAAACACTGGATTGCCCTGAGGGAACGGAGCCGTGCAATGACGGTTGGGTAATCGGTTTTTGTTCTCAATATTTTAAAATTACATCTTTAACTTCGTAAGAATATACTGGATTCTTTCAAAGGCATCACGTTTCAGGATATCCCCTTCTTCTGTATCTTCCACGTCCTCAAACGCGGCAACATGCACCGGACCGATATGATTTTCTGTCTCAAACTTTTCAGCAATTTTTTCCAGTCCTTCACGGACCATAGTGTTGCCAAGATAGGGGGTGAACGCACTGACAACAGCATCAAGACCCCCCGGGTAGTTCCTTGCACAATAATATATATCCCAAGCGTCTTTTTCTTTCAGGCGTTCATGGAGCGCCATCCCCTTCATCACCAAAAAGGGTACAATTGAAGCAACCCGAATTTGCACAGCATCTTTTCCTCCGTCAGGTAGCTCACCATCCACAGTCGTTTCATAGGGCTGCTCAAAGGCCAGATCACAACCGCGCACTTTTCTTGCCAGAATATTCTGCACTTTTTGATGACGATGTGATGTGCCGGTACCGGCATATTCTCCGGAGAGAAGATCAACCTGCACCGTAACCGGGAGAACCTTGGGGACGTTGTTGAAATAGTTGAATAGAAGAGAATGGGGGGGCAAATTTGCTTATAACTCTTATTATAAATTTTGGGGTAGGGGATAGTTTCCCTTGGTATCTTTTTTGTGAGATATCTAAAGTTCGGAGCGGAAAAAAACACTGGATTGCCCTGAGGGAACGGAGCCGTGCAATGACGGTTGGGTAATCGGTTTTTGTTCTCAATATTTTAAAATTACATCTTTAACTTCGTAAGAATATACTGGATTCTTTCAAAGGCATCACGTTTCAGGATATCCCCTTCTTCTGTATCTTCCACGTCCTCAAACGCGGCAACATGCACCGGACCGATATGATTTTCTGTCTCAAACTTTTCAGCAATTTTTTCCAGTCCTTCACGGACCATAGTGTTGCCAAGATAGGGGGTGAACGCACTGACAACAGCATCAAGACCCCCCGGGTAGTTCCTTGCACAATAATATATATCCCAAGCGTCTTTTTCTTTCAGGCGTTCATGGAGCGCCATCCCCTTCATCACCAAAAAGGGTACAATTGAAGCAACCCGAATTTGCACAGCATCTTTTCCTCCGTCAGGTAGCTCACCATCCACAGTCGTTTCATAGGGCTGCTCAAAGGCCAGATCACAACCGCGCACTTTTCTTGCCAGAATATTCTGCACTTTTTGATGACGATGTGATGTGCCGGTACCGGCATATTCTCCGGAGAGAAGATCAACCTGCACCGTAACCGGATTTCCTTTTAACTGAACTGTTCTAAGAAATATAAAAGGCTGTTTGCCCTGTTTATAGCCTCTGCTCAGTAAAAGTTCCTTAATTGTTTTGTATCCTTCCTCATGGAGAGATTGATGATTCAGTGCGAGATCAACATCCATGCTGCCGATAAAAGAATCCTTCTGTTCCGGCAAAAGCAGATAGGGCACCCAGCCGCCTATGATGACAATGTGATTACGGTACTCACCCAGCAGATGCACAAGCTCGATGATAACAGCTCGAGCAGCATCGACTGCTTCCTGAGTATAATCATGCTTTGTTACCATGCCGGTCTGATGATCCTTTCCAGTAATGCCTCAGCTGCTTCTTCTCCCCTTCCGGGGAATCCCTGTAAATCGAGATACAACTGTATGGATGACACCACATTTATGTCATCAACCTTCTGCATGCCATAGAATACACCTTCATCGTATGGCGAGAAAAGCATTATGTTTGATCCGCTGGTGACTTCCTTGAAATTCAACTGATCTGACACTGCATCAATATCACCGTCGACAAATGCCATGACCCGCTGATACCGCACAGCAGGCGCACATCTGGCCGCACCGGAAAATCCGGTTAGCGCATAAACAATATTTTTTTGGCTGCAGATCCTGGCAATGTCGTCTTCGACTTCCGGTATTGACTTCAGGGAATAAAAATTCCGGACCTGATTCTTTCTGTAATTATAATTATCTGCCCATTCTGTAAGGAGATTTTCGGGAGCACGGAGTGTAATGCCCTGGCTTCCTGCCTGAATCATTTCTCGGTCTTCCAGGAGTTTTTTGATATTTGAAATCAGCCCCAGGCTGACACCTGCTTCAGCGGCCAGCATCTGGGTTTTCCAGATTTTCCCGGGATTGGTCAGCAGTACCCTCAGAACTCTGGTTGCCCTGGGTGAGTACAGCGTTCGAAGCTCACGTCGCTGGGGGTTGGGATTCTGTTTTCCAGCCTGCTCGATATAAATCTGGTTAAAGCTCAAATAGCAATTCCCTGCAAAGTCAACAAAGCCGACTCCGTCCTGCCGGCAGACTTCAGCCGCTGCGGGAGAAATGTATGGAGCACAAAAAACACAGTATGCATTCGGGAAAGCCTCTTTGTAGCGCAGCAGCTGATTTACTGTATCCCGTGCAATTCGAGGCTGGCCGTTGCTTTTGACTGCCATGAGGATAATCTGTTCACCGTCAGGAGTTGATGTTTTTACTGTTACATCAATCACAAAGCCTTGCTCAGCTTTTTGTAACTGGACGTCTTCAATGTTAAGGAAGGGAACCCTTTCAAGACAGGCTCTCAGGGTTTTTTCTGCTTCTTGCCTTATGTTTTTCATAATTTTTTCACTGTAAAAATAAATTTCAACTGATGCTGAGATTAACAATATAGTGAAAAAATGGGTGTGTCAATACTAAATTTCACTAAAAAACATAATTTCAGCAAACGTTGAAAAAAGAATTTTAATGAAAAGAGTCATGTCTGTTCTTGACTCTTTGGGTTTTTTTTGAAGGCAGCATTAACCTCTGATATTATTCCCGGCAAGCCAGGTCAAACCCGGAATCCATAAATCCAGCATCCAGGCAGAGAAGACAAAAACACTGGATTGCCCGGACGGAGAGGCTGTGTCGCAATTGATTGTTAAAAAAAAGAGGCTTTCACATTTAGTCTGCAATCAATTATTTTTGATTTTGAGGGGTTCGACCTATCCGAAATATTCAGTTTTCAGCTCTCGATTTGAATTACGACACAGCCTCCGGAGCCGTGAAATGACAGCCCGCTTGGGCGGGGTGAACGAAAAAAGTGAATGTGAACCGGAAAAATTAAAAGGAGAACATTGGGAACGTTGTTGAATTAGTTGAATAGAAGAAAATGGGGGGGGCAAATTTGCTTTTGAGAAAGCGCCGATTAAAACCGGCAAGGTGTAAGGAATGAAAGTTTCCGACAATGAAGGATTAGCCAACCACATTGGCCCCGAGTCATGCGTTGACGACCCGCAAGGGCGTAGCGAAGCGTTGACAGGGGAACGTGCAGGCTGGGTATTGAGCCCCGAAACAGACATGAATCCGAGTGCCGACGGTTTTCAAATGCGCGGAAGGCAACATACCACAAACCGGTATGGCAAGGCAGGTGGTGGCTCGGCGGGGTCGGAGACCCCATGCATGCACGGAAGCACCTTGAGCGGGAATCGGGAGGCCCTGCGACTGGCCGCTGCAGATTGCACAGCGGCACGCATGGAGAACTCCGAAAGGGGGCACGGCCATGATGGATAGGCGCAGGGAGTCGGACGGTCGCATAGTATCGGGGAATCCTTCGAACAAAACCCGTGACAACAAGCGGGTGGCGGAGAGGGAGGAGAGAAGGCGGTCGGCCAAGGGGAATCCATCCAAGCGAAACGGGGTCTGGACACAGGGCCAGTGGACTCCGCCAAAAGAGCTGGAGCGGATACGGCAGGCAGCAGAAAGGAACAAGGAGGAACAGTTCACGGCCCTATGGCACCATGTCTACGATATCGGCAGGTTGCGCAGAGCGTTTTTCAGTTTAAAGCGCAAAGCAAAGCCGGGCGTGGACGGACAGACATGGCAGGAATACGCAGAGGACCTTGAGGACAACATTCGGGACCTGTCTGATCGGCTCAAGCGGGGAGCATACCGCGCGCGGCCGGTAAAGCGGGTATATATACCGAAGAGTAGCGGCGAACAGCGGCCGATCGGCATTCCGTCAATAGAGGACAAGATTGTCCAGAAAGCCGCGGTGGAAGTGCTGGGTGCTGTCTACGAGGTTGACTTCATGGGATTTTCCTACGGATTCCGACCTGAACGCAGCCAGCACAATGCACTGGATGCGGTGGTGGAAGCCATAGAGGGCAGGAAAGTGAACTGGGTGCTTGATGTGGACATTCGAGGGTTTTTTGACGCAATCGGCCACGAATGGCTGGTAAAATTCATCGAGCACCGGATAAAGGACAAACGGGTAGTGCGTCATATCAGGAAGTGGCTGAAAGCCGGGATACTGGAAAAGGAGCAGTGGGGCGAGACGAAGGAAGGTACGCCCCAGGGCGGCAGCGCCAGCCCCCTGCTGGCTAACATCTACCTGCACTATGTGTTTGATGTGTGGGCGCAGAGCTGGAGGAAGAAACAAGCCAGGGGAGATGTCATCATGGTTCGCTATGCTGATGATATCATACTGGGATTCCAACACCGGCAGGAGGCAGAGAAGTTTCTGGTGGAAATGCGGAGGCGTTTCAGGAAGTTCAACCTAAGGCTGCATGGCAGGAAAACCCGGATTGTAGAGTTCGGGCGGTATGCAGCGCAGAGGCGAAGGGAGCGCGGAGCAGGAAAGCCGGGGACATTCAACTTTCTGGGATTTACGCACATCTGCAGTCGATCGAGGCCGGGCAAGTTCATGGTGCTGAGGATAACCGACGCGAACAAGGTGCGGCGGAAGCTGAAAGAAGTGAAAACAGAGCTGAGAAGAAGGATGCATCTTCGTATCGCTGAGGTTGGGAAGTGGCTCGGCAGCGTGCTTATCGGACACTATCGATATTATGGCGTACCGTGGAACGGCAAGGCGTTGTCACGATTCAGGTGGGTTGTAATGCGGCTGTGGTGCAGGACACTTCGGCGGCGCAGCCAGAAGCACCGTATAACGTGGGAACGCATGTACGAAATTGCCGCTCGGTGGTTGCCGAATCCTTCTATCTGTCATCCGTACCCGTTAAAGCGACTGTGCGTCAATACCCAAGGCAGGAGCCCGGTGCGTTAGCAGCGCATGCCGGGATCTGTGCGGGGGGTGCCGGGCAACCGGCATTCCTACCGCGACCTCTTATTATAAATTTTGGGGTAGGGGATAGTTTCCCTTGGTATCTTTTTTATGAGATATCTAAAGTTCGGAGCGAAAAAAAACACTGGATTGCCCTGAGGGAACGGAGCCGTGCAATGACGGTTGGAGAATCGGTTTTTGTTTACGGCTTCAGCAAAAAAGGTGCAGGCCCGCTCTTGACTCATAAGCTCACCTCAACCCACCCGTGCAAATAATTTGTGACAAGCAGGCATGCCTGTTATTAACATTTTGATATTGCCGAAAAAAGCACCTTTTGGTGTGATTGCGAGCGAAGCACTCTCTTCTTTCCTGAGAAGTTGAAAAAAGGAGATTGATTCGTCGTTTCACTCCTCGCAATGACCGATTTTTATGACTTTTTAAAGGGGTATTAAAATTGTTTGCAGGAAAACAAATGGTAGCCCGTGCTGAGGTTTCCCGCAGTGCGTGCGGGACAGGCTGCCTCATAAGGGCGCAAGGCCCGGGGGCGGCCATTATATCGCTGACGATTCCTCCCGTTTATCGGGGTTGGGCAGCCTATATGGCTGCTTTTTTAATGCACCTTTATTGAATAATATATAAGGATCACGCCGACACAGCTTGAGGATATATCTCCATGGTCAAGAACCGGAGATGTTCAACGTAAACATCAAAATTCTGCAAATCTCCTCTGACGGTGTCTTTCACCTGATCAAAACCTCGACGATGTTCGTCAATAAAATCGTCTTTCCACAGCGCACCTAGAATGTGTAACGGGACGTCCTTTGCCTTGAAGACCTTCTCAATATGCCGGCTGCACCTATGAGCGAACTCGTCGTCCACATCGGCAGTCATCTCATATATGTCGTAAAAATCCCTGGCCCGGTTCTTATTGAGTCGATATTTATAATCGGGATGCTGCTGGCAGATGGCACGGATCTTTTCCAGCACGAGCAACTCCCGTGAGTAACCGAGGATTTTCACACCCAGGATGGTCTTCCTTCTGCTTTTACCGCAGTATTCATGTTCGCTGACATCCACGATTACTTTTGAGGAATTTGCCCCTTCCGGAACAAGGGCATTTCTTCTTTTTGTTTCAATGCTCTTACCGCGATGGCTGAAGGGAACCAGTTTGAATTCACATTCCCAGCCGCCCCACCAGTCGGGCTTTTCTCTGCCCGGCGTTTTCGGCTTTCTGCCCCATTTAAAATCGATGATGTCAAATTTCAGGTTGCGAAAACTCGCGCCAATATTATTTTTTATAGCAGTAAAAAAATCCTTGTCTTTATCAACCGTGTCCTCAATGGAAAAATCCACATCAATGGAAAGCCGCGAAGTCAGCTTGTCGAAAAGGCGCATGGCACTGCCGCCTTTAAGATACAACCGGGACGACAGTGAAGGGTCACGGTAAATGGCAATTATCGTTTCGGTTATAACTTCTTCAATTCTCATCCACGAGACCCTGGGGGTAAAAAATCATCCACTTCTCATCGAATTTCCAGGATGTCCTGGCATTGTGATCAACGTAAAATTTGTATTTAGGGGGGAACTCCTCATAAATCGCTGAAGCCTGTTTCAACATGCCAATCTTTTCCAGAAAGAACCCTATTGTCTGTGTATACGGATAAACATATTCCAGCTGCCTGTATATGTCCAACAGTTTACGAATGTTCAGTTTCTGCCGCGCCTTTTTGAAATAGGTGTATACGCTGATAATTCCACCGTTGTACTGGGGGTTCACAATAGCATCTATCAGGGCACGCTCTGTGGAGGTAATGCGTGATTTGTCCGGGTATATTGTTTTCTTATCATGTATCGTTACAACCCCGAAGTCAGAATTCTTCTTGCGATCCACGATCACTATTTTGTAACCATTGACTTCAAACACATAGTTCGTGTGCCTGTGTGGTTTAATAAACGCGCTGCGAATCCTGTTATTGCTCAATACATCAGTCTCAAACGTCCGGTTTCCGGAAATGGTTTCGTTACAAATATATATGGTTTTCGGAATCTGGTTCGTTAACGAATGATAGTAAATGGATGACAGGTTGCAGAAGTACCCCTCATGGCAGATCGCTACTGCCAGATCGTAGGGACTTATCTCACCAAGAGAACGAGATGCGTACAGAGTTATGGTTTTACCGCTCTTTGCTTTCAGCTTCTGCGGCTTTATTATTCCCTCATCCTGTAACGAACGTATAAATCTCGAAACATTGCTGTACCGGGTACCTTCCATAAGGGTTTCGGCATAGCTGTACAATTGCCGCTGTCTTAGCGGATTCTGAAAATCGTCAACGAGACTTTTTCTTTCAGTATTTGAGAACATTGTTTCGTAACAAATACTAATACGTGTAAACACGTATTAGCATTGATATAATTTATTGTCAAGCAAAAAAGACTTGACAAGTACTGGGAAAGATGGGGGCACATCTTCATAAGTCATATCGATGTCCGACGCACACCTCTCTTCTAACCCGGACAATCCGGAAAAGATCTGTTTTTGGGCAGTCAGCGAAGTCTTTTAAATCTGATCTTTTTTGCCATTAAATACAAAAAAGACACTAAGGGGGGCAGTTTTTCTCCTGGCTCTTTACGTGTTGTTGACGCGTCACGTAAACGGGGGGATGTACACGTGTGGCAGCATCATTGCACGCATGCGCCAATGGCTCGCGAGAGGCAGACAGTTTCAGAAAGGGGGTACGCATATTGAAAACAGACTGTACATGAGTCAAAAGCAGACCCCATATGTGTTTCATCAGCCTGCGCATTTCACACACCGTTTTTTTATCTGAAATACCTGTTAAACTTCTTACGGACCCGATCAAAGCGCTTTCTTCTTTCATCAACCATTCGGTCAAATTGCTTTTTTTGTTCTTCATCGAGCAGGCTCCGGATTTCTTTCCGGCTTTTTTCAAGAATTTTTTTTATCTCCGGACGGTGCTGTATTCGAAGCTCGTGCAGCTGCCGCCGGGTGCTCTCAATAATATCGGCCAGGGCTTCTCTCTGATCCGGGCGAATATTCAGCCTGTCAACCATCCGTTCAATGAGACCGGCAGGGTGCTCAAAGGGCGGCAGTGCGTGTCTGTGTTCGGGGGGGGCGGGTATCTTTTTTACAAAAAGAAATGTTGTAACCGTACCGATTCCCGCAAAAAAGCCGAAAACAAAAATAAGCACAACTGCCGCACCCGCCTTAAAAGGAATTTTCAACATCGTCATGGTCTGTCCTCATACATGATAATTTCAGAAACAAGCAGCTCGTTTGTAAGCCGTGCATTGCTGAAAAAAACATACTCGCCAAGCTCAGCCCGCTTTGTTTCTTCTGTCAGCCTCCACATAAGACCGGATGCTCCCGCAATAACAATCATCAGCGCGGTTAATACCGGTACGAGCTTCAGGCCCGCCTGCATGAGCGCTGCCTGAATCATGCCGGGCTCTCCCCGATCTGCTGCTGCCAGCCTTGTTCGAAGCCGGGCGTGGAAATGAGCAGAGGGCTCCGGCGCCTTACGGCCTAATGCCTGTTGGAGCAGGAGGGCAAAGCCTTGTCTGTATGCTTTTTCCCTGCAGGCAGCACACCGGTTTATGTGCTGCTCTGCCTTATGCACAGAAAGGGCGTCAACCGTTTCACCGCTGCGCTGTAAACGGATAATTCTTTGAACCGTTCGGCATTCTTTTGACGGCATGATATCTTACCCCGCAGGCGCCTTTTTATGGCCGGTTTTCATAAGTTCTTTTGTTATGCCGAGAGCCCGCCGTCTGGCGCGAAAGGCTGAAACTTTTGCATTAACGACCGTAAGCCCCATAAGCTTTGCGGCTTCCTTGACGGAATAGCCTTCAACCTCCGTCAGCACCAGCATCACATGTTCCCTGGCTGACAGCCTGCACAACACTTTGTCGACCAGATCGCGGCACAGTGCCTGTCGACCCTGGTCAACCGCGGCGGCGGACCATGGTGAACTGAAAAACCGCTCCATTAGATCAAATTCTTCCTCATTCAGTTTCACATGGGAATCCAGCTCGGCTCTTCTTTTTTGTTCTTTCAGGCTGCGAAAGCAAATGCGCAACGCTATGGCCATCAGCCAGCTGCCGAACGGGTGCTTCCGGCTGTAGGTACCCAGTGAGCAATAGGCCTGCAAAAACGTCTCCTGTGCGATATCTTCAACGCTCTGACGGTCAGAAAAAAAGCGGAAACCTGTTTTAAAAACCAGCCTGCTGTATCGCTGAACCAGTTCATCAAATCCTGCCTTATCGCCACCAAGGGTTTTTTCGACAAGAGTGCTGTCTTCAGCATTCATTTATATCACTGGCCCGGTCCGCTTCCGGCTCTATGAAACAGCCGCTTGAATAAAAGAGCGGGGTCCGGGTCCGCACACCGGTCCCCGCCTGCAATAACCTTCAGCATCTTACTCTTCAGCATAATCCCGGATCTTTCCTCTGATATGCTGTGCCCGTCGCTGGTTTTTATGTATGCGCTCCAGAACGATTGTCCGCTGTTCAGGGGTCAGAACACGGGACACCTCCATCTGTGAGTCTGCCTTAATGGATACTATCTTACTGCGCAGGCCAACCATGGTGTCAATTTTCTGTTCGACACCGGACACATTGATCTCTTCAGCAAACATCGCCTCTTCCAGTTCGAGCTCCTGCAGCTGCTCGGCAATCGGTTCAATAGATTCACGGGCAGAGGATACTATAACCTTAACAGCCTCCTTTTGTTCATCGGTAAGGTCAAGATCCCGAAGAAGCCGCATGATTCCGCCATCGCCCCGGTGAAATCCCGGCCGGTGAAACGGTTTTCCGCCAAACCCTGCAAATGCAGGGACACTGAATGCAAGACCGATTACTGCAGCAATTGTAATGATTACAGCTTTATGTTTCATCATGATACACTCCTGTCTGCTTTTGTTAATGATTTTTTGTGATGAGCCAGCCTACCGATCGGTATACACCTCTATTGTGGAGGATAACGAAAAAAAGGTTACATGATTTTTGCCAAAAAATGAATCAAACCCAAACAGCTCCTAAATCCGTCCGTTATCTCATATACAACAGTTCATCGGGAAATAGCCGCCGGGAATGGAGACCATGTTTTCAGCTGTTTCAGCAACGGTCGTCGGACCTGAAATCGAGGTTTTGGTAGGCGGGTCCGGACTACGGCTTTTCTTCAGATTGTTATCGGGGCGGTTGTCAACACGATGCGGGCCTATGCCGTTCGTTCTATCCCATATACTGTCCATCCCGGCTCAGCTTGGAGCACAACGGATTTCGGCTACTATAAAAATTATTACCATATCACTTCATTGAAAATCCGGTTTGCCCGGTCCTTTCCGATAAATCGTCCGAGCATTTTTCGTGAATATAGGATGTTGATTTTGTTTAATTCTTTAAACAACAGCGAAACCGACAAAAACTTGTGTCGAAAAGATGATCGAAAGAAAATGGTGTACGGGGATTTTGAAGTGTTCTTATAACCTGCTGATTTTGCTTGTTTGGTGTCGAAGGCAGGGGGTAGAAAAAAGCATGGAAAATCAAGGGGCAATTTACCGGAAAAACAAAAGCGCTTTCAGCAAGTAGCTGAAAACGCTTTATTTTTCTGGTGCCGAAGGCCGGACTTATGAAAAGCTTTGCAAAATCAATAACTTAATAAATTGTCAGCGAGTTTTAGCTGCATTGAGCGAGTTCAACGAGCGTCTTAACCGCAATATCGCATTTCAATCGCATTTTATCCGACCCGTTTGGCCCCTTATCCCGCTGGCACAACAACGAAAATTTATGCTTGCATATAAAATCAATTATGGATAAAATCATATACATAAGCTTTTAAATGTTGATGCTTTTATCCGACCATGCAATGATTACAACCCATAAAAAATATGAGCGGGCCAAGGCCTCCCTCAAAGGCACCGGCGGCGTCTTCAGGACATCCGATGCGATTCGTGCGGGCATTCATCCGCGCACCCTTTATGCAATGCTGGAAGCTGGTGTTGTAGAAAGACTTAGCCGCGGCCTATATCGCCTGGCTGAAAGCCCCCCTCTGGGAAATCCGGATCTTGTTTCAGTTTCACTGCGTGTTCCTCATGGTGTAATTTGTCTCGTTTCAGCTCTTGCCTACTATGATCTGACAAAACAGATTCCCCATGAAATCTACCTGGCAGTACCCCGGAATGCGGCTGCCCCTTCGATTGATTTTCCTCCGGTGCGCATATTCCATTTTTCAGGAAAATCATATTCCGAAGGCATTCAAAAAGAAACAGTCGATGAAATACCGGCCCGCATGTATAAACCGGCTAAAACCATTGCCGACTGCTTTAAGTACAGAAACAAACTCGGGCTCGATACTGCTCTTGAAGCCCTCAAGCTGTACCGAAAAAGCACATTTTACGACGTTGATGAGATCCTGTATTTTGCACGTCTTTGCCGTGTTGAGAAGGTCATGCGCCCCTATCTGGAGGCGCTGCTGTGAGCAGGCAGGCGAAAAACATCTCCGCATCCGTACGACAGCGTCTGCTGAATATCGCACGTACTACTGGACGTCCATTCAACGAACTGCTCCAGTACTATGCTATGGAGCGTTTTCTCTATCGTTTGTCGCGTTCCCCCTACGCTGAAAAATTCGTTCTCAAAGGTGCCTTGATGCTAACGGTATGGAACGCACCAGCCACCCGCCCCACAATGGATATCGACCTGCTCGGCCGGTTGGATAACAGTATCGATACGATTGTCGGCATCGCAAAAGGGGTCTGCACACATGACGTTGAGCCGGACGGGATAGTTTTCAACGTGCAAAGCGTTACGGGAGAACGCATCACTGAAGATGCAGACTATGAAGGGGTTCGTGTCAAATTCAATGGTTTGCTTGATACGGCACAGATAAGAATGCAGCTTGATATCGGCTTTGGTGATGAGGTCATCCCACAGATTCAGACGATTGTTTATCCGACAATACTTGATTTGCCGGCGCCGCAAATCTGCGGCTACAGCATGGAAAGCACCGTTGCTGAAAAGTTCGAAGCAATGATCAAACTGGGGATGCTCAACAGCCGCATGAAAGACTTTTATGACATATGGCTTCTGTCACGCCAGTTTGATTTCGACGGCAGCACTTTACAGAAGGCCATCAGTAAAACCTTTAAAAAACGCGGCACAAATGTCCCCTCTGCTCCAACTGTTTTTTCGCCTGAGTTTTCAGCAGAACCGCCAAAGCATACTCAATGGCGGGCATTTGTCCGTAAAAATCGCTTAGCAAACACTGCGAAAGATTTCCGGCACATAGTCAACGATATCGCTGCATTTCTCGGGCCGGTAGCTGAAAGCCTGAAAAACAAGATAAAATTTCAGGCCAACTGGAAAGCAACCGGACCATGGCAAGGTTGAACATATCCTTATTCTTCATCAGTAAAGTTACAACTAACCGCAGAAAAATAATCACGACCTGCCTTCTTTCAGGATTTTTTACCATTGCCGGAATTTTGATTAGGGGCAGCTATAAGGAATTTTCAAGATCGGTCTGAAATCCGGTTCGAATTTAAGAATGTCGCATACAGAGAATTTCTTCAGCACACTTCCCCGGCAAACACCACTCCAATAATCAGGCTGCTTAAAAGAACGTGTTGATTTTGATGTCCGAGTTTCTTTCATACTGGCTTCAAAAATTTTCGGCCTTTTAATTAAAACAATTGCAGACGACTTGACGGTAAAATCGGGCTGCGAGGAATAAGATAAAAAAAGGATTTCGTGATGCATAAGACAATTGAAGAATTCAAGGAGATCATCGGGGATACAGCATACGCCATATTTATTCAAATGCTAAAAAGTGTCGGCCCTGATGCGCGCACTCACAGGATAAGTGTTGTCATTGCCGCATTATTACGATTTGCATTGAATACCGGCGCGGCACACGATGATGAAGGAACTCTCGGAGAGGCTCTTCTGTCCCTTGAAGAAGAGCCCCATCTGGCAGATGAACAATCTGAAGAATATGAAATCATAGCAGATTTCATTGATAAACTTTGCAACGAAGCTGGTCTTCAAAATGAGCGTGAATCATCAAGGGGGGTGCTGTATAGTATTGCTGAAGACACAATCAGGGAGTACGTGGCGTGGTATAACATGCCATGGGAAGATTAATATTTCCAGGCATATGCGGTTATATGCGACAAAAACTACAAATCCGCCACTTGCAACTCTTTGAATTTACGTATTTATCTGGCCTGTGCCGAAGGTTGTGTTCAGAACCCCTTGTTTTACGGCCCCATGGCAAAAAAAAATAAAAGCGATCCCTAATGGTTACGGAATCGCCTTGTTGTTTTCTGGTGCCGAAGGCCGGACTCGAACCGGCACGGGTCTCCCCACTACCCCCTCAAGATAGCGTGTCTACCAGTTCCACCACTTCGGCATGAATAGCTTTTTTATTGTCCCTGCTGCTCAGCGGGTGACGGCTGCGCGATCGGGGCCGGTGCCTGCTGGGCGTTTTGCGCGGGCGCTTCAACCGGCTGCTGCACGCTGCCTGCATCATCGACAATTGATCCCCGGTTGGGGTTTGATGAGAGGTAGGCAAGGGAAAGCGAGGTGACCATAAATACTATTGCAGCGATGGTGGTCACGCGGCCGAGAAAGGGTGCCGGCCCGCCGCCGCCGAACAGCGTCTGGGAGGACCCGCCGAACGCCGCGCCCATTTCCGCGCCCTTGCCGGTCTGCAGCAGTACGATCAGTATCAGCGCGATTGAGACAATCACATGAATGATAATGAAAAATAAAATCATATCTGTTCCGGTGTGAGGTTACTGTATTAAATTTTTTAATATACAGTATTTGTTTTTAAAAGGCAACCGCTATTTTTTAAAAGACGCGATGCGGGAAAAGGAATCGGCTTTAAGGCTGGCGCCGCCCACCAGGGCGCCGTCGATGTCGGGCTGCGCCATCAGGTCGTCCACATTGTCGGGCTTGACGCTGCCGCCGTACAGGATGCGGATTCCCTCTGCAGTGGGTGCGTCGGCGGCTTCCGCAACCAGCTTGCGCACGGCTGCGTGAACCTCCTGGGCCTGGTCCGGCGTTGCGGTTTTGCCGGTGCCGATGGCCCACACCGGCTCATAGGCGATCACCATTTGTGAAATTTCCTGAGCCGGAAACCCGGCAAGACCGCCTTTGAGCTGCCGCTCGATAACCGCCATGGTATTGCCCGCCTCCCGCTCCTCAAGCGTTTCGCCGATGCACACAATCGGGGTCAGGCCCGCTGCAAGCGCTGCTCTGATCCGCTTGTTCACGGTTTCATCGGTTTCCCCGAAGTACTGGCGACGCTCTGAGTGGCCGATAATGACATGGGAGCAGCCGGCGTCTTTGAGCATTGCCGGGCCTATTTCGCCGGTAAAGGCTCCCTGCTCTTCCCAGAACACATTCTGGGCTGCAAGCTTTATGGGTGAGCCCGAAAGCTGGTCGGCAACCGCTGACAGCGCCGTAAATACGGGGGCGACGATTATCTCAACCCCGCTTGCGCCTGAAACGCCGGCTTTCAGATCCTGCACCAGCTGCCGCGCCTCGGGGATTGTTTTGTGCATCTTCCAGTTGCCTGCAATTATGGGAGTCCGCATGATCTTTGCTCCGTTACATGAATTGGTGTTCGGTAGGCCGAACGGCGGGTTTCATTCGCCCCCGGCACAACAATTAGAATGGCTTCGCCGGACCTCGAGGAACGCGCCCATTGTGCGGAGCGCAGCGGCGATAATTTTTTTCTACCGCTCCAGGGCGGCGATGCCGGGAAGTGTTTTTCCCTCCATCATCTCCATAAAGGCGCCGCCCGCAGTGGACTCAAATGACACGCCGCCTTCGCAGCCTGACTGGTGAAGCGCCGCTGCAGTGTCCCCGCCGCCCACAACGCTCATGGCATCAGAGCCGGCAATGGCCTGCGCTATTTTGAAGGTGCCCTGCGAGAACTCTTCTATTTCAAAGACGCCCATCGGGCCGTTCCACACAATGGTTTTTGCCTGAGCTATGACATCGCTGAAGCGCTGTATGGTATCGGGGCCGATATCGAGCCCCATCCACCCGTTGGGAATGTCGTCAACCGTGACGATTTTGGTGGTCACGCCGCTTTTAAGCTCCTCGGCGATAACGCAGTCCGCAGGCAGCAGCAGCTGCACATTGTTCTGCTCGGCTTTTTTCATAACGGAGGCAGCTGTGTCGATCAGGTCTTCCTCAAGCATGGAATTGCCCACGTTTTTGCCCTGGGCCTTGAGAAACGTGTAGGCCATGCCGCCGCCGATCAGCAGGCTGTTAACCCTGGAGATAATGTTTTCGAGCACCTCGAGCTTTCCGGACACTTTTGCGCCGCCGATCACCGCCGCCAGCGGGCGGGCGGGGCTTTTCATGGCTTTTTCAAAGCTGGTGACTTCCTTTTTGACCAGGAAGCCGGCAGCGCACACCGGCACGGCTCTGGTGATCGCCTCCACCGATGCGTGCGCGCGGTGTGACACCGCAAATGCATCGTTTATGTACACATCGGCAGCGGCAGCGAGCTGCCGCGCGAAGCTCTCGTCGTTGTTTTTTTCCTCGCTGTGAAAGCGAAGGTTTTCAAGCAGCAGTATCTGTCCCGGCTTCAGGCCCTCTGCTTTCCGCCCGGCATCCTCGCCGATGCAGTCTTCGGCAAACAGAACGGGCTTTCCCAGCAGATCGCTCAGCCGGTCGGCAACGGGGCGCAGGCTCAGGCCCGGGTCCGGCGAGCCCTTGGGCCTGCCAAGGTGCGAAGCGATAATAAGAGCGCCGCCGCTGTCGAGGATGTGCTGCAGCGTGGGCAGCGTCGCCCGAATCCTTGTGTCGTCAGCGATGTTTTGAGCACCATCGAGCGGAACGTTGAAATCCGCCCGGACGAACACGCGCTTTCCTTTGACATCGATGTCGTCAATGAATGTAACAGCCATGGCTTGTTCCCCGTGTGTATATCACGTTATGTTTTTACTCACGAAAAAACCAGCTGCCCGGCAGGCTGCCGGAGCGCGAACCGCTGCAGGGGCCCGCTCAAAAGCCAATCGTAATTCCCGGGAGGCTCTTTTTGCGCACGCGCCATGCGGGAAAGCCTTACGTGACCGTATCCATGTGAATCATGAGATCGCACACCTTGTGCGAGTAGCCCATCTCATTGTCATACCAGGATACGACCTTGACAAACGTGTCGCTCAGCGCGATTCCTGCTCCGGCATCGAATATGGAGGTGCGCTCGTCGCCGAGAAAGTCTGTTGAGACCACAGGCTCTTCGGTGTAGCCGAGTATGCCGTTGAGCTCTGCCTCTGAAGCCCGTTTCATCGCCTTTTTAATATCATCATATGAGGCCGGCTTGCCGAGCCGGCAGGTAAGGTCCACCACCGACACGTCAGGCGTGGGAATGCGGAACGCCATGCCGGTCAGCTTTCCGTTCAGGTCGGGAATCACTTTGCCGACAGCCTTTGCAGCGCCGGTTGAGGACGGAATGATGTTCTGGGATGCGCTGCGCCCGCCGCGCCAGTCTTTGGCTGAGGGGCCGTCTACGGTTTTCTGCGTTGCGGTTACCGCATGCACGGTGGTCATCAGCCCTTCGACAATGCCCCAGTTGTCGTGCAGCACTTTCGCAACCGGCGCCAGGCAGTTGGTGGTGCAGGAGGCGTTTGACACCATGTCCATATCTGCAGCGTATTTGGTGTGGTTGACGCCCATGACGAACATGGGGGTGTCATCCTTTGAGGGCGCCGACATGACAACCCGCTTTGCCCCGGCGGCAAGGTGGGGCTGGGCTTTTTCCCGGGTGAGAAACAGGCCGGTTGATTCGACAACATAGTCTGCGCCGATGTCGCCCCACTTGAGGCTGGCAGGATCCTTCTCAGAGGTGACGCGGATTGTCTGGCCGTTTACAACAAGGTTGCCGCCCCTGACTTCAACCTCGCCGTCGAACCTGCCGTGCGTTGAATCATATTTTAGCATATATGCCATATAGTCGATATCGATGAGGTCGTTGATGCCGACGACGGTAATGTCCGGCTTGTTGACCGATGCGCGGAAAACGAGACGTCCGATTCTGCCAAATCCATTAATGCCTACTTTGATTGCCATAACCCGTACCTCCTCATGGAAAAAATAATGACACGTTCAGCGGCTTGCAAAGCACCACCGACAGAAAAAACCGGTTGCAATTTTGCACCGTCCTTTTTAGCATAAGCTGTGAACAGATAAGAAAAAAGCTGCTCATTGTCAAGGCAGCGCGGTGGAAAATAAGGATAATAGATCACACACGCGGGGAAATTTCAATGAAAAAATCACCGGATATACTGCAGGAACTGCGCGATATCATACGCCGACTGCGGGCTCCGGACGGGTGTCCCTGGGACCGGAAGCAGACGCCGGCACACGTCAAGGAGTACCTGACCGAGGAGCTTTACGAGCTTCTTGAAGCCATTGACTCGGGCGAGCATCACCTGATTGCCGAGGAGGCGGGAGATCTGTTTTTTCTGATTTTGTTTCTGGTGAACATGTACGAGGAGCAGGGGGCGCTCACCCTCGAGCAGGCGCTTACCGGCATACGGGATAAAATGATACATCGGCACCCGCACGTATTCGGCGCCGCGCAGGTGAGCTCCTCGGATGAGGTTAAAGAAAACTGGCAGGTCCTTAAGCAGCAGGAGGGGAAAAAGAAAAAGGAGTCGCGGCTTGACGGTATTCCTGAAAACATGCCCGCTTTGTCGCGCGCCTATTATCTGAGCGGGAAGGCTGCAGAGGTGGGCTTTGACTGGCCGGATGCAGGGCAGGTCCTTGAATCGCTCAAAGGTGAAGCGGGCGAGCTGGAGCAGGCGCTTGCCGGCGGGTCGCCTGATGAGATTGCCGATGAGATCGGGGATATGCTTTTCTGCCTTGTCAATCTCGGCAGGCATGCGGGGGTTGAGCCCGAGCAGGCGCTCAGGCGCACGAACGCCAAATTTATCAGCCGTTTTCAGTATATCGAAAAGGGGTTGCGCCAAAAAAACAGGACGCTGAAAGAGGCCTCGCTTGCGGAGATGGATCGGCTGTGGGATGAGGCAAAGCAGGGCGAACGCATACCGCATGAAAAAGGGCAGTCCCGGGAGTAAAAAATGTAATATTTAATATAAAAATACTTTTTATAATATCCTGAGTTGTTTATTGTGAAATAATAATTAATATTAAGTTTGGAAATTCCACAGAATGTGTCAAAAAGCTGTGGAAAACATTGTGAATAACGACCAAAAGCCCTATCAATCACCGGTTTTTACCACATTGCGCAAAAATGGAGCAATTTTTAAAAGTGAAGTTAATTCAAATAGATAAAATGGAACTGCAGGCCTCATATCGTTGGTTTGACTTCTTTGCGTGCAAAATTCAAGGGATTTCAACAGGATATTTTACCCGTCCATGAAAAATGGAAAATATGCCCCGGTGTCAGTATGCCCCCTGTTGGCTGATTTTTGTTTTTTTGGCCGATTTACGCCTGCTCCGGCATATGAAATGTTGATGGTTCCGTAAAATGCACGCCTGTACCGCCCGGAGTTTCGGTGTGTGTTTTACGACTTTGTCACGTGTTGTGTAATTTGATACCATTAGACCCCATACAGCCCATGCAGCAGGATGAACCTGAAAAGCGCGCAGCAGTGACGGGCCGGCGGATCACCGTGGCGGCACACCATCGCCGGAACGCGAAGCGGTCGGCATGCGGACAATCTTTCTGTCCGTTGCCTCATCTTGCTGCCTGTTTTTAGCCGGAACACGCCTGCCAGGGGGGCGGTCTGTTAATTACCGTTGACAGCATACCGGATTTTCATTAATATTTCTTCTATCCCTTCCACAATTCTACACAGAGGAAAAAGCTATGGCAGCACAGCCGTCCGCACAGAGGCACAACGGTGATCTGCAGAGCTCTCTTGAGTATCAGACCAGGCTCAACAACATTTATAAAACCATTCATGAGGCGGAAAGCTTTGTCAAGGTGCTGCCTGTGGTTGAAAAGGAGATGCTCGCGCTGCTGCAGGCCGAGCGCCTGACGGTCTACCAGCGCGGCCGGCATGACCGTGAGATTGTGTCCAAATATAAAACCGGTAAAGACATTAAAGAAATACGGGTTCCCCTGAGCCCGTCATCCATTGCCGGCTTTGTCGCCCTGAGCCAGAAGCCGGTGCGCATTGACAACGTCTACGACAAGCGGGCGCTTGCGGCCATCCACCCCCAGCTGCGCTTTGATCAAAGCTTTGATCAGCGCTCGGGCTGGCGAACGCGATCCATGATCGTAGTGCCGATCAAGTTCAAGGAGACCCTTCTGGGCATTCTGCAGATTATCAACCGGGTGTCGGGAGGGGATTTTACGGATTTGGATTTAAAGCACGCCCAGGAGCTCGCCTCGGTAATCGGACAGAAGTTTCAGTATGATCTGCAGGCAACACAGGGGCCATTTGATTTTCTGATACACCGCAAGGTGCTCACCGCTGAGCAGCTGGGTGAGCTGAAAAAGAAAGCGGCTCAGGAAAGAAAATCGACTGCGTACCTGCTCATACAGGAGCTCAAGCTGACGCCCGAGGAAGTCGGTGAGTCACTTGAGCGATACTATCAGGTGCCGTTTTTTAAATATGACCCTGATGTGCAGGTTCCCTACCATCTGTTTAAAAACCTCAATAAATCCTACCTCAAGACGAGCCGCTGGGTTCCGGTTGCCGGAGATGCTGAAAAAGTCGTGGTGCTGATCGACGACCCGAATGATTTTAACCGGATTATGGAAATCCAGCAGGTGCTAAATGCTCAGAGCTATGAGTTCAGAGTCGGCATTCGCGAGGACATTCTGAGCTATCTTGGCGAGGGGGCTGCGACGGTCACAAGCGATGAGGAGTCCTCCAACCTGGACGATCTGGTTGGGCGGCTCGAGGGGGATGAAAAGCTGGTGGAGGAGGATGATGTCGGGGATACGCTGACATCGGTGGATGAAAACGAGTCGACGGTCATTCAGCTGGTAAACCGGCTGATTGTGGATGCCAGCAAAATGAATGCATCGGATATTCATGTGGAGCCGGGAAAGGGAAACAGCAACGCAGTCGTGCGCATGCGCATCGACGGCGCCTGCCGGCAGATGCTGCGGATTCCGGCCAGCCACATCCGCGCGGTCATTGCGCGGATCAAGATCCTTGCGCGCCTCGACATCGCCGAGCGCCGCAAGCCGCAGGACGGCAAAATAGCGGCAAAATTAAAAGGCAAAACCATTGAGCTTCGCGTTGCAACCATTCCCACCGTCAACGGGGAAAGCGCGGTGCTGCGCGTGCTTGCAGCAGGCGATGCGCTGCCGTTCGACAAGCTGAACCTGTCGGAGCGCAACGCGCGCGAAACGCTTAATCTGGTCTCGCACCCCCATGGAATATTTCTTGTGGTCGGGCCGACCGGATCGGGTAAAACAACCACCCTGCACGCGATACTGGGACATATCAACGCTCCGGAGCGTAAAATATGGACCGCAGAAGATCCGGTTGAAATAACCCAGCCGGGGCTGCAGCAGGTACAGACCCAGCCGCAGATCGGGTTTACCTTCGCCGCTGCGCTGCGCTCGTTTCTGCGCGCCGACCCTGACGTTATCCTGATCGGCGAGATGCGCGATCAGGAAACATCCCACATCGGGGTTGAAGCCTCGCTTACGGGGCATCTTGTTTTTTCCACCCTGCACACCAACTCGGCGCCTGAGACCATAACGCGCCTGCTCGGCCTTGAGCTCGACCCGATGGATTTTGCCGACGCGCTGCTCGGCGTGCTTGCCCAGCGACTGGTCCGCACGCTGTGCAAAGACTGCAAGGAGCCCTACACACCCGCAGAAAAGGATCTCGAGCACCTGGCGCATACCTACAACAACGATGCGGGCTTTCGTCAGCTGGCTCCCGATCCGTCTGCGGCGAAGCTGTATCGCCCCAAAGGGTGCAGCAAATGCGGCAATACCGGCTACCGGGGCCGCACCGGCATCCACGAGCTGCTTGTCGCCACGCCGGAAATGAAAAAGCTGATTGCATCGAGCGCGACCATAGCTGAAATTCGCGAGCTGGCGATGCAGCAGGGCATGACAACCCTCCTGCAGGACGGTGTTGCAAAAGTCCTGAACGGGCAGACGACGCTTGACCAGCTGCGCAAGGTAACCGCGGAGTAAGTTTTTCAGGCCTGGTACGCCATCCCGACCCGAAAAAAAACGTGCCGCAGGATTATCCGGGATCAAACCCTCGCTCATGACGCCCCAGCTGCAGCAGTAATGTATATCAGCTGCACCTTGAAGCGTATACCGCTCAGCGCGCTTGAGGTGCTGTGTCCATTCTTTGTGCCGCCCCTGTCCTCCGGGAAGCCGTTCAAGTATATAGTGTGGGTTTTTCTTTTCCGGACCCCTTTTCTGAGAAACGATGTGTATTTGACATGATTTCCATGAAACTGTATGGTGTTATGTAATACGCACCATTTATGTAACCGTAGGAAAAGGAGGGAAACCATGAAAAAAACCGCGAACATTTTTGTTGCAGCTCTATTAATCTTTTTTTGCGCTCAGACAGGCGCTGTGTGCGCACAGGATATCCCGCAGGCGCTTGAAACCGTTACAGCAGAGGACGGCTCAGTGTGGGAGCTGGTAAACGAGCCGGGCTTCGGCAATTCAAACAACATAGCTATCGATGCGCTGTGTCCGTTTCAGGGCAGCCTGTACGCCCTGACGCGCAATGACTCGGAGGGATGTGAGCTGTGGCGGACAAAAGGTGCGGGCTGGGAGAAAATCCAGGTTGAAGGGTTTACTGACAGTGTGCTGCATGACTATATACAAGGCGGCTACGGCGATATGATTGTGTTCAAGGATCATCTGTATGTGGCCTCCTCCTCGGGATATGAGGGCAAATATTATTATCGCGGTCTGGGCTGTGAGCTCTGGCGCTTTGACGGGGCTGCCTGGGAGCCGATCGCCTCCTACAGCAAAGACGATGACGAATCAGGAACAATTACAGCAATATCGGGGTGCAGCGCAGATGATGGCGACACGACAGCGCAGTTTACCGATGAAAGCAAATCATGGGAGGCCGACCAGTGGAAGGGCGCCGGCCTGGTAATGACCTCAGGCAGCGGGCGTGGCCGCTATCTTCGCATTACCGGCAATACGGCAAACGTGCTTACCGTTCAGGAGGATGAAGCGGCATTTGCGGCGGGTGTTGATGTTGAGTATACCATATGCGGCGAGCACGCTCCCGATGAGGACCGCGAAGAAGTAACGGTCGGTGCTATCGAGACGGGCGATTCCTACACAATAGCACTTGGCACAGACGAAAACGGCTTTGGCGAGGTGTGGAACAAAAGCATTATCGACCTTGAAGAGCTCGATGGAGAGCTGTATGCCTCGATCGGACACAATTATGAAGACGGAACCAGCATCTGGAAATCAAGCGACGGTAAAAACTGGAGCCGCATGACCGAGTATGCCCACGGCAATATTCACGGCTATGACCTTGAGGGAAACCCCACAGGGTACTGTCTTAATGAGGGAAAGGAGGACACGGTCGGGGTGCCGGTCTGTACAAGTACCACGTATTTCGGCAAAAGCGATGTCAGCGGGATTTCAACACTGTATACAGGCTCTACCGGGTCACGCGGCTGCAACGGCAACGGAGCGCGGGTGCTTCGCCTCGACGACGGCGAGTGGCATTTTATCGTCGACTATTTTGTGGATGATAACGAGAAGGGAACAAATGAAAACGGCTTCGGCGATGACGCTGATGGTGATGCATTGCGTCAGAATTTTCAGGCATGGCACTGGACGGAGTATGACGATAAGCTGTTCTGCGGCGTTGCCCGCCCGGTGGGCTGCAGGCTGGCCTATACCGATACGGGAAGCGCAGCGGATGATGCCTGGACGTTTGTTGTGGGATATGAAACCGGCGCTCTCCCGGACGGGTTCGACGGCGTCACCGGCCCCCTGGTCTTCAGCTCAAATGTCGGAATGCATTTGTTCACATTTAATAATACCCTGTATGTGGGTACGCTGAAGATGAAGCTGTATGACAATCCGATACCGGTTATCGATCCTGCCTGGGATGGTGCAGATTTGTGGAAGGCTACCGGTACGGCGGATAATCTTGTGTGGACGCGTATAACCTCGAACGCCTTCGGCGATGAAAATGTTCTGCTTTTCGATTCCTTCTGCACCTATAATGATTCTTTATACGTGACGGCCGGCTATTATTTCGGCAAAAATCTCGACGCGGACGTTCCCGAACAGGCTGCAACCAAAATTTACCGGCTGAAGGAATCTCCTGACAGCGTTACGGTGACAGACCTGAATGCCTCAGCAACACGGACAGCGGTTGAGCTCAGCTGGCAGACAGAAGGTGAAAAAAACATAACCGGATATAATGTGTACCGGTCCCGTTCCGAAAAATATAACCGCCCGTACCGCAAATTAACCCGCACCCCTGTCGCGGCAGGATCGTCCTCCTATTCATACACTGACAGGGCAGTGTGCATGAACAGCACGTACTTCTATACGGTGGAAGCGGTCAGCGCATCCGGCTCGGCTGTGGTTGCCGGCCCGCTTCCGGTCACAACGCATGCGCTTTTTGATAATTAATACATAGTCCCCCCGGCTCTGCCGGGGGGATCTGCAGAGTTATGACCCATGCGGGAATTCTAAAGATTTTGTCCGCATTGTGATAGTCACACATTAACTGGATTGCCCGGACCGGAGCCGGGCAATGACAACAGGGTCAGCAGCTCAGCACAAACCGTCATCAGCCGGTTTATCCGGGTGATCAAGAATTTTTTTAAGCGAGGGGAAAATACCATTGCGGAACAGCCCCGCAGCCGGGGCGGGAATGACGGCACAAACAGCGTGCACCCGTTTGTCACCTGTTTTGTGCTATATGGCTGCGCATAGGCTTTCGGGCCCCTTTTTTTAGCTGGCTTTCATAATTATGCTGAGTAGTCTGTTTCCGGGGGGCGATCGATTGACAAACCGATGATTTTCCAGTTGGCGCCGGGAATAAAATCAGGTTTAGAGGTAAATACGTGAATATGATCGTGGGGGTCAATGGCAAATAGCGGCAGGCGCTTTTCATCTTGCAAGCGCACATAGCTTTCAAAAGAGAACTCTTCGGTCAGGGGTGTTGTTTTTACTGCTGCACCGCCATCAATAGCCTGAGCGAGAAATTGGTGCGTCACCGCCTCATCAAAAAGGTGCCTTCCGCTATGTTTAAAAGCTGATTTGCTTTCAGCGATACCGCTCTCACTTTGATTTCTGATTGTATAAATATTGTTTATACCGAATTCCATGCGATAGTGCCGTGCTGCCAGGGCATTGAGCTCTATGCTGGAAGTCATCGCCAGCAGGCGCCCGATACCGATCAGGCTTAAATGGCGATCCGCGTGCTCAGACACGGGATTGCCCCAGTATGCCGGCAGGCCTTCCATGTTGGCCGCGGCAATGTTGTCCCGGTTCTGGTCCGCAAGCAACACCCTGAATCCGTTTTCCTGTAACGATTTGGCAATATACCTTGCGACCATGTCCGCGCCGCTGATCAGAAAACCCCTGGGCTCAGGGTCGGCAACCTTGAGCCATCCGGCGATCGGCCGGGCTGTGGCGCTCTGCAGCAGAACCGTCCCGATGATCATCAGGAAGGTCAGCGGCACCATGTGCGAGGCATCCTGATAGCCCGCGGATTCAAGCTTGAAGGCAAACAGAGCGGCCACGGCAGCAGCAACGATTCCGCGCGGCGCAACCCATGAAAGCATCAAGCGCTCCGCCATTGAAAGCTTTGATCCCAGGGCCGAAAGCTGTGCATTCAGAGGGCGAATAAAAAATTGAATGGAACCGAAAAGAGCCAGAGCGGGCCAGCCGAGCTCCACAAAGGCCCCCGGGTTCATTCGTGCCGACAGCATGATGAACAGGGCCGAGATGAGAAGAACGCTGAGGCTCTCTTTGAAGTCGAGAATTTCATCCAGCTCAATATTTTTCATGTTGGCGAGCCAGATGCCCATTACTGTAACGCTCAGCAGGCCTGACTCGACTACCATTGTGTTTGCCAGCACATAGACGGCGCAAACCAGAGACAGGGCGGCAAAGTTGTGAAGATATTGCGGAATCCAGTGGCGCCGCAGCATCAAGCCGAACAGGCTGCCGCCGGAAGCGCCGAGCAGGATGCCGATTGAAACTGTTTTTCCGAACACGAGCACACCGGCGGCAAAGCCGCCCTCGGCCCCGCCCGCTGCGATAAATTCATACACAAGCACCGCCAGGGTTGCTCCGATCGGATCGATCAGTATGCCCTCCCATCGCAGAATGCTGGATATGTGCTCATTTGGCCTGACGGTCCTCAGCATCGGGACGATTACCGTGGGCCCGGTCACCACCATGATGGCGCCGAACAGAAAGGAAACCTCCCATGAGAAATCGAGCAGCAATCGCGTGGTAAGCGCAGTGCCGAGCCAGGTGACAAGGGCTCCGATGGAAATCAAATTGCGAATGATGCGCTCCAGGCCGGGTATGTCCTGGAATTTCAGGGTCAGGCTGCCTTCAAACAGAATAACCGCAACAGATAATGAAACGAACGGAAAAAACAGATCTCCGAACAGCTGATCGGGATGCAGGAAGTTCAGCACAGGGCCGGCCAGGATTCCGCTCAAGAGCAAAAAGATAATGGCCGGCATCTTTACGCGCCAGGCAACCCACTGGCACATGATGCCTATAACAAGAATTCCTGCAAGCGAGATGAGAGCGTGTTCGTTCATTGTAATAAAAAATTGTAATAAAAAAAATTATGTGCGATCAAACGTGTCCACAATAAATGAAAGCATTGAGCAAAAGCCGGTT
>CAZUMW010000043.1:0-39856 GCA_964621615.1 uncultured Thermodesulfobacteriota bacterium | reverse complement strand
AGGAAGCCGTGTACGAGTACGTGAACGAGAACGGTTACGGGGTGGAGTAGAAAAACAGCGGCTAGTTTATAATACGTACTCGTACACAGCGAAGCGGTACACGTAAACGTACACGAGGGAAAAAGGAGTTTAAGGAAGCCGTGTACGAGTACGTGAACGAGAACGGTTACGGGGTGGAATAGAAAAATAGCGGCTAGTTTATAATACGTACCCGTACACGAGGTGCAAATGGAGCTTGACCACGAGAGATTAGACGTCTACCAGGCGAGTTTAGATTTCGCGTTCTGGGCATACGACCTGTCTCGCAGACTGAAAGGCGCTGACAGGCATGCACGGGATCAGCTTCTGCGTGCTTCTCAATCGATCACGTTGAATATTGCTGAGGGCTGCGGCAAGATACCTTCCGCAGATCGGGGGCGCTTTCTTCAAATCGCAAGCGGTTCTGCCCGAGAGTGTGGAGCAATTATCGACGTCCTGAGTCGGTGTGGTGTGGTCGACGGTGAGGCGGCTGTTGCAGGGAAGCGGATTCTGGTCCGTATAGTGTCAATGCTGACTCGAATGATTGAGCGCGGGACCCAGGTGCGCGAAGAGGAAGCCGTGTACGTGTACGGGAACGTGAACGGGAACGGAATGGGGGAGAAAAACAGCGGCTAGTTTATAATACGTACCCGTACACAGCGAAGCGGTACACGTAAACGTACACGAGGGAAAAAGGAGTTTAGGGAAACCGTGAACGTGTACGTGTACGGGGAGGGGAAGTTACTAATGGAGCTGTCAGCCAAATGCTAAACGCTAACTGCTATACAGAAGAGGGAGTATGCAGTGGAATTTTTAAGTGATCTGTGGGGCTTTTTAAAGGTTCGAAAAAAATTCTGGCTTTTGCCGATAATCGTAACGCTGCTTCTGTTCGGTGTGCTCATCGTGCTTACCAGCGGAACTGCGGTAGCACCCTTTATTTATACCATATTTTAAGTACGGAGGGATCATGATACAGGGGGGCTGTACTGTTTCGGCTTCTGAATCCTGACAATGTGCTTTCAGCATTTGTTGTTTTTGTGGTTACGGCTAATAGCTGAAAGCTAACGGCTGCTTTTCCGACTTCTGAATTCTTCTTTCAGCTTTTTTACTGACAGCTAATGGCTGAAAGCTAACGGCTGCTTCTTCTTTACACTGGCCATCAAGAGGTGTATATGTCATCGGGTGCCATTCTGGGTATTTCTGCCTATTATCACGACAGCGCTGCGGCTCTGGTTGTCGATGGTGATATCGTGGCTGCAGCACAGGAGGAGCGCTTTACCCGCCAGAA
This sequence comes from uncultured Thermodesulfobacteriota bacterium, assembly GCA_964621615.1. GTDB lineage: Bacteria > Desulfobacterota > WTBG01 > CAIYCZ01 > CAIRTM01 > CAZUMW01. The sequence goes on along the minus strand of CAZUMW010000043.1, from coordinate 38,550 downwards.
ACACACAAGCTCATTCCCGCTTGAATCCGTACGCTATGTTCTTGATGAAGGAGGAATTCAGCTGCATCAGCTTGATGCGATTTCCTTTTATGATAAGCCGTATATTAAATTTGAGCGTCTGCTTGAAACCTATCACGGGTTTGCTCCCAAGGGGTTAAAAAGTTTTCTTTCTGCTATGCCGGTATGGATTAAAGAAAAACTTTTTATGCGTAAAATGCTCAAAGACGAGCTTGCAAAAATCGATAACCGGTATCCCCCGTTTTTTTTTCCTGAACATCATTTGTCACATGCGGCAAGTGCATTCTATCCATCCCCATTCGCGGAAGCGGCAATTCTGACGCTTGACGGTGTCGGCGAGTGGGCGACCTCCACCATTGGGTTGGGAAAAGGCAGTGATATAGAGATACTTCGCGAGCTTGATTTTCCCCACTCTTTAGGATTGTTTTATTCTGCATTCACCTATTATTGCGGCTTCAAGGTGAACAGCGGAGAATATAAGCTCATGGGACTTGCCCCCTACGGTATTGACGGGTCGGAGCGTACTGAGCGCTATAAAAATCTCATTCGCGATACCCTTATCGATATCCGGGATGACGGATCGCTCCTGCTGAATATGGAGTATTTTAACTATGCAACGGGTCTTACAATGTGCAATGACCGTAAATGGGAAGAGCTGTTCGGCCTTCCGAAGCGCATGCAGGAAAGCGATCTCACTCAGGAATATATGGATCTTGCCTTAGCCGCGCAGCAGATTACCGAGGATGTTGTTTTTGGCATGGCCAAAACATCGAAAAATCTTACGGGTTCAGAATTTCTTGTTATGGCGGGCGGGGTTGCGCTCAATTGTGTTGCAAACGGAAAGCTTCTCAGAAGCGGCCTGTTCAGGGATATCTGGATTCAGCCTGCAGCCGGTGATGCCGGCGGCGCAGTCGGTGCTGCACTTGCAGCATGGTATATCGGGAGAGGGCAGTCCCGCAATAACAGCTCTACGCCCGACAGCATGAAAGGGGCCTATCTGGGACCTGAATTTTGTGACCGGGATATTAAACGAGCTGTGAAGAAATTCAAGGCGGTTTATACTCATTACGATCAGTTTGAAGCGCTGTGTGAGGATGTCTCAGGACTCATTGCACAGGATATGGTTGTCGGATGGTTTCAGGGACGTATGGAGTACGGCCCCCGGGCTCTGGGCAACAGAAGCATTCTGGGCAACCCCTGCAGCCCGGATATGCAGAAGAAACTCAATCTTAAAATAAAATACCGTGAAGGGTTCCGCCCGTTTGCGCCGACCGTTCTTGAAGAGGATAGCGCCGAATACTTTGAAATTGATCGCCCGTCCCCCTATATGCTTCTGGTGGCACCCGTCCGCCGGGACCGCAGAAAACCGCTTCCGGACGATTATTATCAGAAAAGGCTGTATGATAGATTATACCATTTACGATCTGATGTGCCGGCTGTTACCCATATTGATTTTTCCGCACGCATTCAGAGCGTCAATAAGCACACAAACGAGCGCTACTGGAAACTGATACAGTCCTTTAAAGACAGAACCGGATTCGGTCTGGTTGTGAACACCAGTTTCAATGTGCGCGGCGAGCCCATTGTCTGCACTCCTGATGATGCCTACCGCTGCTTTATGCGTACAGAAATGGATTACCTTGTCATGGGAAATTTTCTTTTCAATAAAGAGGATCAGCCCGCCTGGAAAGAGGAAAAAGACTGGCGCAATGAATTTCAGCTTGATTGAGTAGCGATATGTTCGATTTGAACCGTGCCGTATTGCGGTGAGCATCCCTTCTCAGTCTGCATCTCGAGGAAAAACATAATGGACGGTCGGTCTATGGGGAAGCATATTCTTCCGGGCATAGGTACTTCACTGCTTTGTTTTTTTCTCGGTCTCTGTTATTGTGCCGTGACACCCCTGTGGGTTCCTCCCGATGAAGAGCGGCATTATGCTTACTGTGAATATATAGCCGAAAAAGGGGAGCTGCCTGCACTCAGACCTGAAAGTGCCGGGGTGCGGATAACAGAGGCAACCCACCCGCCGCTTTATTATATTATTGCCTCTGCGCTGTGCATTGAAGACGGTGCATCAATCCACGAAAAGATAACCGTACATGACGGTCCCGGTTATCGGACTATCCGACACCCGCAATCAGAAGAAACATTTCCCTATTCCGGCGATGCATTGTCAGCCTATGCTATTCGGCTAATGTCTATTCTGTTCGGCGCACTTACCGTATATTTCATTTATCTTATTGCGCTTGAAATTGTGCCGGGGCAAATCCTTTTTGCCGCTGCCGCGGCTGTGTTTGCAGGGACACTTCCTCAGTTTCTCCATGTCAGCGCTTCTGTTTCAAATGAGACACTCAGCGCTTTGCTGTCGGCTGTCCTGTTATTCTGCCTGCTGAAATACTATAATGGAAAAGAGAGTACTTCTTTCATATTTGTTTTGGGGCTGATACTCGGCGCATGCATTCTTACAAAAATTTCGACGATCATTTACATACCGATAGTATGCACTGCCGTTGTGCTCAAGCATAAAGGCCATTGGAAGCACTGTTTTATATCTCTTTCGATAACAGGGGTGATAACGTGTCTGGTGTCAGGCTGGTGGTTTTTGCGAAACTGGATAGTGTATAACGATCCGCTGTTCAGCAAAGCACTGGTAGAGGTGCTGCCGTTTACACTGCGTTACGTGCCGGTCAGTGTCGGCTCTTTGATACACGATGCACAAATATTGTTCGTTTCTTTTTTCGGCTGCTTTGGCGCGCTGCAGGTACCGATCGGCCGGCTGCATATCATCTCCTACACTCTCATTACCCTTGCCGGCTGTGCCGGCTTGTGCCGACTTCTTTCAGAGAAAAAAAGTCAGCCGGCCGGTGCCAAGAGATATATCTGTCTTTGCTTATCAGCTATCGGCCTTGCATTGTTGTTTTTGTTTATTCTGAATATGAAGGCGTATGTGTTTATGGGGAAATATCTTTTTGTCGTGTTTGCCCCGATAAGTATTGCTTTGTGTATGGGAATACTGCATTGTTTCCCGTATCGGTGGAGAAACAGCGTTTGTATCGTATTTATTATCATTGTGTGCGGCTTAAGCGCTGATGTTTTTGCTCGGGTTCTGAAGCCTGCTTTTCGAGAGCCGCGGGTCAATACGATGATCAAGCAGCCTGTGTTCTGCTGCCGGACAGAGGGGCTTGGCAAACACAATACAGTGGGGCAGACGTTTAACGCCACTCGTGATAAAATCTGCGGCATACGGGTAATGTTTTCAAACCCTGAACGAATACCGTCCGGCAGAATTTATTTTTCATTGCAGGATGCTGCCTCCGGAAACATAATAAGAAAAATGAGGCTGGAATATGATACCATCGTTGATACCCGGTTTTTCTTTCTTTTTCCTCCTGTTGCGGGCTCGCGCGACAAACAGTATCATTTTACTTTTCGTGAGGATGATTCTAAACGCCCGGGAATCTCTTTGTGGTACAGCGATACTGACAACTATGCCGGTGGAACTATGACAGCTGACAGCGTGCCGGCATCGGGCGATTTTTATTTTACAGTATATTATTTTACAGGCGAGTCGCCGGATTCTATCTGGGAGGGAGCCGAAACCGCTGTCATTCGTCAGGGCGAATATATCCCTGTTCGTCAGCTTCAGCTGTATGCAGAACTGCCCCGTAACATGCGCGAGCGAACTATTATCCACCGGAAGTTGGAGCAGGCAGAGAAATATATGATGCGGTAAGGAGAGGTTTCGTGCGGCGCAGCAAAATTGTTATTGTCTGTACCATTGCGATTGGGATTGTAGCTGTAGCTGGATTTTTCACTATGGCTCAGCTGTATTTCCAGAAGGATCTCTATCCAGTTAACAAAATGCGCCTGGGTTCCGATTATACCCCGTTTTATAATGCAACAAAACGTATTATAGGCGGCGGCAGCCCATATGAAGTCTTCCGGTATCTATCCCCGCCAGTGCCTGCTTATATGAATTATTTCCTTGTGAAGTATTCATGGGAACGGGCGCAGCGTATCATGTTTTTTCTGGTGACCGGTATAGTCATAGCGGGGTATATTCTGAGCAGTTTTGTGTTTTTCAGGCAGGATGCCCGGCTTAATTTATATATTATACTATTCGGTCTGGTAATTATCCTGCACAGCTATCCATTTCATTTTCTCGCTGACCGATGCAACATCGACGGTTTTGTTTTGTTTCTTGTTATTGTGTCGGTTGCCTCAATACATTCCAGTCAATATATATCGGGAGCTTTTCTTGCTTTTGCTGTAAGCATGAAAGTATATCCTGTGATTCTGATAGCACCGTTATTTCTCATGCGGAAATATAAAGTATGTTGTGCCTTTGTCGCAGTAATGCTGATTTTGTATCTTTTAAATCCGCAGGTATGGCATGAGTATATCAACGAACGACTTCTGCAGCGATCGGTCGGTTTTTTCAGAGTATATGAAAACGGCAGTATGGTGTGTGCCTTGTATTGTCTTGGCGCTTTGCTTCAAAAATTAATCAGCTTTGCCGATCTGCATATTGCTCTGCGGGACATATTGAAATCATCTTCTCTTTTTATTTATATCGTTTTGTTTACCTGCTGCATCGCCGGTGACTGGTATGTGCATAGAAAAAAAGGTTTTATAAATGTGAAAGAGGAAAAAGCGGCGCTTATGCTGTATTTTCCTTTTATGGTTGCCATGCCGTATGTGGTATACCACTACGAGTTGACCGCTTTGCTTTTTACCATACCCGTGCTTTGTTTTGTTTCCATTCCGGCAGATAACAGGGAAACCCTGATTGTTCGGGGACTTTTTGTGGGCGGCATGATTTTAAGCCAGACAAATGCTGTTGTGGCCAATAAATTATTTGATTCTTATTATGCATATAGCATACCGGCATTCGGGCTGTTTTTCTACATCCTTGGTGTTGTGGGGTTCAAACTGATGACTGCTCGCGTCGTTAAAAGCAAAGAGGCAATTGCCTCCAGTGAATAATGTGAAAAATGAATGGTATTTTAATTATGTGTATTGTAAAATCGATAACAATTTTTTGGATATTCACTACGATATTGGACAGGAGTGACAATTATGATTCATGCTGCCCTTATAGGAGCCGGCAGGTGGGGCCCGAATCTGCTTCGCAATTTTTGCTCGATAGATGATGTGGAGGTAAAAACAGTATGTGATACAGACAGCGAGAGATTAAAGATTATTCAAAAGAAATATCCTGATGTAAAATGTACCAGTGATCCTTCGGATATTTTTAGGGACTCGGCTATAGACTGCACGGTGATATCAACCCCGCTTTTGACTCATTTCCATCTTGCTCATGAAGCTCTTAAAGCAAAACAGCATGTTTTTGTAGAAAAACCGCTTGCTTCTTCTTCTGAAGAGTGCAGGCGTTTAATAAATCTGGCAGAAACAAACAAGCGTGTTCTGCTCGTGGGGCACACATTTAAATATAACGCCGGTATCCGGGCGGCAAAACAATATATACAAAGCGGTGAATTGGGAAGGATATATCTCATTGATGCCAACAGGACCAATTTCGGTCCGGTGAGATATGATACCAATGCCCTGTGGGATCTTGCATCTCATGATGTTTCAATTTTTTCCTACTGGCTTAATGATATGCCCGGGTCGGTCTCTGCACGAGGAGGGTGTTATCTTAATGACAACATCCAGGATGTTGTATACGCCACTTTTGAATATCCGAACGGTGTCATTGCGCATGTGCATGCAAGCTGGCTTAATCCGAGGAAAATCCGTGAGATAACGGTTGTTGGTGAACAGAAAATGCTGATCTGGAATGACATGAACCTTTCGGAACCGATTCGCATTTATAACAAGAGTTTTGAAAAACAGGATGATTACTATGACACCTTTACCAGTTTTCGGCTTTCGATTCGTGAAGGAGATGTCGTAATCCCGAATATCCAGCTTAACGAACCTCTTATGGAGGAGTGTGTTCACTTTATACAGTGTGTGAGGGATAATACCATACCCTTAACTGATGGTCATGATGGACTGCAGGTTGTGCGTTCTCTAGAAGCCGCCATGGAGTCTATAGAATCGGAAAGCAGGTCGGTTCCGATTGCATACGTATAAAAAGATGGTGAGGTAAAGATCTCTATATTTATTAATTAAGACGGGACGGATTGCGCCATGGTTCCATTTGTTGATCTTAAATTACAATATAAAAATCACCGGGACGAATTCCATGAAGCAATCGAGCGCGTTCTGGAAAATACAGCATTTATACTCGGGAAAGAAGTAGAGGATTTTGAAGAGCATTTTGCTCGGTTTGCAGGAACATCATATGCAGCCGGTGTGGCTTCCGGAACCGATGCAATCCACCTTGCACTTCGCGCCCAAGAAATCGGAAGCGGGGATGAGGTTATAACAGCGGTTAATACGTTCTATGCAACGTCTGCAGCTATTGAGCTGGCAGGTGCCAAGCCGGTCTTTGTTGACTGTGATCCGGAAACGTGTCTTATCGACACTGAAGCTGTGAAAGAAGTTATAACAAAAAAAACCAGAGCGATCATACCGGTACATTTGTATGGACAGGTTGTGCCGATGGATGAAATTATGAGTCTGGCGGAAAAACATAATATAGCCGTGATAGAGGACGCCTGTCAGTCCCATGGTGCTCAATATAAGGGTAGTGAAGCCGGATCGTTCGGCAGCGCCGGCGCGTTCAGCTTTTATCCGGGCAAAAATCTGGGAGCGTTTGGTGATGGGGGTGCAGTAGTGACTGATAGTAAAGATATATATGAGAAACTGCTTGCCCTGCGAAATTATGGTTCCCCGAAAAAATATTTTCACCCCACATTCGGTACTAACAGCAGGCTTGACGGTGTGCAGGCAGCAGTTTTAAATGTTAAATTACATTACCTTTCTGAGTGGAATGCGGCACGCAGTCGCGCTGCCGAGCGATACATTGAAAATCTGTCAAGCTGCAAAAGTATCTCCCTTCCGGCAAGAGTCGAAGGCTCCACCCATGTGTACCACCTTTTTGTTGTTCAGGTTTCGGCAAATCGGGATCAAATACTTACAGAATTGGCCCAACGTGATATTCAATGCGGCATCCACTATCCCATTCCGCTTCATCAACAGGAAGCCTATGAATATCTTGGATACCATGAGGGCGATTTTCCGAACGCTGAAAACATATCGAAAAAAATCATATCTTTACCGATGTTTCCGGAAATAACCGATGCGCAGATAGATTATGTCTGTGAAAACCTGCTTGATATTATTGACTACTGCTGAAGGAAACCGGTGTTTGACGGTAAGCGAATTATCTGTATAGCCCCCTGTTTCAACGAGCTGCACAAGATCGACCGCGTCGTTGCCAGAGTCAACGATACGGGCATTGTGGATACGATGCTTGTGGTGGACGATGGCTCTACGGATGGCTCTCCTGAAACAGCACGTGCTCAAGGAGCCACAGTTATCACCCTCGGCAAAACAGTGGGTGTGGGTGCAGCCATACGCAAGGGCATAGAATATGCTGTTGAAAACAGATGCGATATAATAGTTATTATTGCCGGCAACAACAAAGATGAACCCCATGAAATACCGGACCTGTTATGCCCCATTACCCGACAGGGGTATGATCTGGTACAGGGATCCCGTTTTAAAAAAGGCGGTGCGTTCAGCGATATGCCTTTTTACAGAATACTGGCAACGCGAGTTCACCCCCTGCTTTTCTCTTTGTTTGCCGGCCGATGGGTTACAGAAAGTACTAATGGATTCAGGGCCTTTAAGACTGACATGCTAAAGGATAATCGTATCAATTTATGGCAAAGCTGGCTGGATGAATACGAGCTTGAGCCGTATTTATATTTTAAAGCGATTAAAACCGGATACAAAACAACAGAGGTTCCCGTAACAAAAATATATCCACCAAAAAGCCTGGGGTATACAAAAATGAAACCGGTAACAGGCTGGTGGAGCATTCTCCGGCCTTTGTTTCTGCTTGGTTTTGGGATTAGAAAATAATTCAGAAGTCAGAATTCAGGAGCCGGAAAAGCGGGTATTAGCTTTCAGCAATTAGCCGTTAGGGAAAAAGATAAAGAAAAGAATTCTGAATTCAGGAGACAGGTACCTGAAAGGCAGGTATCAGCTGTTAGCGAAACAAAGGGCTAAACGCTCACGGGATGTGCAAGATTATGGATAATACTTCTGTGTTTATACACCCTGAAGCCGTAGTTGAAACTGATCGCATCGGTACAGGTACACGCATTTGGCGAAATGCGCATGTTATGCCGGAAGTCAGCATCGGCAAAAATTGCAATATCGGGGAGAATTGTTTTATCGAACAAAACGTGACAATAGGCAGCGGTGTAACCATTAAAAATAACGTTGCCCTGTGGAGTAATATAATTCTTGAGGATGATGTTTTTGTAGGACCGGCAGCAGTTTTTACCAATGATTTGCGCCCCAGAGCTTTTAACAAAAAAGAAAAAGATGCTTTAATACATACCCTGATAAAACGAGGCGCAACCGTCGGAGCGAATGCAACAATAGTGTGCGGGATTACTGTTCATGAATATGCCTTTATCGGCGCCGGCTCGGTTGTAACAAGGGAGGTCAAACCCAACCACATGGTATTCGGCAATCCCGCTCGTTTTCACAGTCTTATCTGCAGGTGCAGTGAGTCTATCCCCGCCGGTAAAAATGAATATACCTGCAGCTGCGGCCTTCAATATATAGTCAGGGATAATGAAATCGTCGATGTTATATTATCGGAATAATAATCATAGGTAAACCTCCGGCTCTGCCGGAGGACACACAGAGTTTGACATATGCGGGATTCTAATGATTTTGTTTGCATTTTGATACTGAAAAATATTACTGGATTGCCCGGACGGAGCTGGGCAATGACAAAACGGTCAACAGTTCAGCACAAACCGTCATCCCGCGGTTTAGAGGCTGTGTAACAATAGCACCGGCGTCATTTCGAACGAATGAGAGTCGCAGGCTTGGACAAAGCGAAGCGTGTCCGGCGATAATGCGTAAAAAATCTCCCCTAACCCCTCTTTTCCAAAGAGGGGAACAAGGTAGTCTCCTCCCTTTCGAAAGGGAGGCCGGGAGGGATTTTTGTAACGATGTTAAAATACCACGCAGTCGGGGCGGTGATGACAGTACGGGCAGAATGCCCCGGTTTGTTATGACTACTGACGTTCCATCCTTGGTGTTCCCCCTTTTCTATATACTACAATAACAAACTATGCTTAGAGGTCGGAGATTATGGGATACAGGAAACTTATCGTCCTGTTCATGCTGCTGCTCGCTATCAGAATGGTGCCGGCATATATCGGCTATGCTGCAAGCGGCGGTAATCATATACAAATGGGTGATACCGATCCTTTGATGTACCTTTGGGGCGCTCAAACAATTATTGAAAAGGGAAACAACCCCTTCAATTTTTTCCCCCCTCTTAATTTTATTTTCATTGCTTCAAGCTTGTGGGTTTTTAGTGGAAATATCCTTGCTCCGATAATAACTAATGCATGTGTCGGGTGGCTTTCAATCGTAGGTGTGTATCTTTTTGCACGGAAACTGTATGATAAAAGAACTGCAATTCTCTCGGCCGTGGTGTACGGTGCTTATCCTAATTTTATTTTTTATGGAGCCAGTTTATACCCTGAAACCCTTGCAATTTGTTTGATTATTTTTTCTTTTTTGCTGCTGATGATACATTTTGACCGTTTTCATCCGGCGCCGCTCATCGGCAGCGCATTTCTGTGGGGTGCGGCCTCACAAACACGAGGGGGAGTCCATCTTTTCAGTGTGGCCTTGTGTCTGGTTATCATTTTTAAGACTTATAAAAGCGGATGGAAAACATACCTTAAGTCTGCGGCAATTTTTTTGATTTGCACCTATTGTACAGTGTATGCAATAGGATTCCTGTGCATGCCGTTTCAGGGTGAACAATTGCTTAATTCTAAAAGCGGCATGGGTTCAGTTCTTCATGGCGCAAATAAGATGATAAACTGCTGTACCGATTATGGGAACGTGCGGGGCAATCTTCTGTATGTAATAAATGAGTGTGGAGAGCAATGGCCTGAAGGGGTGCGTGTATATTCCCCCGAACTGCTGGAAACCGGGACAAAAAATATATTGTTCACTCTTGCTCGCTTTGTTGCTGATGACCCGATGTATTATATTAAAAGCTGTATTGAGCGGCTGAGTTATTTGTGGTCACCGAACCAGAAGTTTATAGCATTCGCAAAAAACAAGTTATACCGGTTCAACCCTTTTTTTGCTGATACGTTATGTATATCCGCTGCAGTTTTTTATATCATAATAATTCTTTGTGCCGTTTGGGGGATTGCATCAAGTCGTGACACATTTCGGCTTGTTTTTGTTCTGTTTATTTTATTCTATTGTGCTCTCATTGCTGTATCGACAGGCAATACAAAGCTGCGGCTCCCTATGATGCCTTTTATGATTATCTATGCCTCATATTTTGGGGTGCATCTTTTTAGACGTAAGGTAATGATAAGTGGCAAATTGCATTCCTTTGGTCTGATTATGCTGTCATCATTGTTTTTGTTTAACGCATGTTATAAATTTAAGGAAATACTCATTTCACCTGCAGAGGTATATGTCAGGAAAATAGAATTGTGTGTAGACTTGGGGTTCCCGCAGACTGCTTTATATTTATATGATAACAAGCATGGTGCCTGGAAAATCGACCAAGAACAGAAAAGGCGAGTAATTGATGCTATTGAAGAAGCACGAAAAGCGTTAAAAAAAGACATGATTCAATAGATGACATAACAATACAAAAGGAATAGTGCGGCTGTTTTACGATTTTGTATGCTTGATTTTATAGACTATAAACGGTGTATTGTTATAAGTGCCTGAGGCTATCTTTTGGAAATTATCGTGAGAAAGATTTTGAGCATTTTTCGGATCCCATAAAAGAAAATATGAAATTGCATATTTTTTAAGCTCCTGTTTCTGTTCTTCTATCGCTAAATTTTCTGTGGTTCCGTAATACTGAACATCAAGATGATATGCCATATACATTGTAGAGAAAAAATGGCTGTTTGATGCGAGCTTGCTGTGTTGAGGAATATGTTCCTGCAGCTTTCTGCTTGTTTTCCAGATACATTTGCCGGAATGTGCTGATGTAATGAGCTTCTGAACAGGGTGAACGCTGAAAGATACAAAAAAGACGGCGAGGCAAAACAATCTGATTTTTTTGGTGATAACTGAATGATTAAAAAGATTTGATACGATGTATCCTCCAAGTATCATGAGAAGCAGACAGAGAACCCACAAATAGCGTTCATCAACAAGGACCAGGCAGTAACCAGCTGTATAGGGAACTCCGGTTATAAATGAGTATATAATCTCCTTTTCATGTAAAAGCTTTTTGGGTCTGGCAATAGACCACAGCACATAGGAGATGCAGAGGAAAAAGATAACAGGAGAAAATGTTATAAATATCAATAGGGTCGGATATATATTGCCCTTAAAATAGTTCATCCAGTGAATGAAATCATCGGTGGACTGGAAAGGCGACCACCTGTCTTTTGCAATTCTTGAATACGGCTCTACCCACACGCTTGTTGCATTTTCATATGGCGGCGCAACAAGACCGAAGGTCGGAGGCGGGTCAGGCTGCACAAGAAGGAAGTTATGGGCTGTCTGGGTGGTTGTTGTAAACTCCCCGTATTTGATGCTGAGGAGGTTGATCCAGGATGCGCTGATTGCGGAAAACAGGGCAAATCCAATAAGGGCGTTCAACACGATTGTATGTTTGCGCTTTGTATCACTGCTATACAGATATTGGAGAATATTCATAGCCAAAAAATGACAGATAAAAAACGGCAGCGCGTAACTTTTTGCCAGATAGGCTAAGCCCCCCAGAATCCCGCAGTAGACTCCGTAGCGAACATGATTGCTGTAATTTTCATGAAAAATATAATTAAAGTAAAGAAGCAGCAGGCAGGAGAGCAGTAAATCTGGTGTTATAAGGTAAAAAGCAAAATATACTAGGACCGGTATCGCGGTGATTAAAATGCATATTCTCAGCGCTTGTGTCATGCGAAATCTAAAGGATAGAATATAAAGACCTGTGACAGTGAATGTGCCAATAATAAGGTTCAGTAATTTTACTGCAAAAAGGGAGTTGATGCCGCATCCGATAAACGGGATAAGCAGCCACGAGAAAAGGGGACCCCAGTGACCGGACACTGCATCTGCGTAATTACCCTGTAGATATTGCCGGGCAATGGTAATGTATGAGATACCGTCAGGGTTTATTTGATGGCTGTATAAAGGTAGCAAAAAACTGCCGACCAGGAGGTAAATGCATGAAATTGTAAAGGGAAATTTTTTTGATGCCATGCTTCTGATTTGTTAATTCGGACTCCTGACCTCTATCTTCTGTATTTTTATCCCGCTGCGCTACTATCAGGATGCCGTGTGCGGAATGGTGATGCAGCCGCTGGTTTACATGAGTTTTAATTTTATAAAGGCGGCCCAGCACATTTTCAGCATGATCCAGGCATTTTTCAGTCGACCGGTCATTTTTGTTTGTCCCGCCTCCCTGCTTACATAATGGACCGGGAGTTCAATTATTTTGAGATTATGCCGTGCCGCACCGAAAATCCAGTCGTAATCACCCCACCGGTCTATGTCGCCGAAATATTTCCGTGATTCAAGAATTTTTGTATAATCTCTTTTGAGGATTACCTTTGTCCCGCACAAAGTGTCCTTGATCGGTTGTTCAAGTAAAAAAGTAAACAGCATGGCAAACATCTTGTTGCCGAATATGTTTGCCGTACGCATTGCCTCATCCTCCATAGGATACAGAAGACGCGAACCGTTTATAAATTCTCCCTTGCCGGTGCTGATCAGTTCAAAAAATTCAGGGAGCACTTCAGGCATGACGGTCATGTCCGCATCGAGGATCATAAATATATCGTTTTCTGCTATGGAAAAACCGGCGCGGCATGCAGCGCCCTTGCCAAGACCGGGACCTTCAGCCATTTTTATCGTTCTATCCGGATGTGCTTCGATTTCCTGTTTAACCTTTACCGCTGTCTTGTCGGTTGATTTGTCATCAACAAAAATAATTTCGGTACCACCGCCCATCTCCGGAATACGCTGTACAACGCTCTCTATGTTGCCTTCCTCGTTTTTACACGGTACAACAACACTGACCGTCATTTTTTCGGGGGTCTGAAAAGAAATCAGCGGGCGGGCGATTGTGTAGCAGGTAACTCCCAGCTTGCGGAAAAACGGCATTCTGACCAGAAAATCATTGCAGAGCTCTGATACGCCGGGAATATATTTAGGAATGATAGTCCTGTATCCCTCACGAACGATTTGATACGAGGCAGAGTAAAGCAGATTTTCAATATCGTGTTGAGACAGCCAGTTTTCAGCCGGGCTGTCAGGCCGTGCGCCGATTTTTGCTCCGCACTCTAGTATTGGCTGCCAGAGATAATTATAGGTCACAATAACCAGGCGGGTTTCGGGGGTCATGACCGTTTGAAGGCTTTTGAGGCACCGCCTGATGTCGGTCATTTCAGTTATTGAATTTGCAGAAACAACGAAATCAAACGTGTCGTTCAGGGTGGACACGCTCTCGATATCCATCTGCTGAAAATGCAGATCAGGGTAGCGCTTTTGGGCTTCGGCTATCATTGCGGAACTGAAATCGATGCCGAGCCCATAGGACGGTGAGAGGTGAGCAAGCAGATGCCCGCATCCGCACCCCACATCGAGAACTTTTTTTCCCGGCGGTATGCAGTTGGCAAGCAGGCGTTTTATATGATTGTAATAATAGGAATTCTTACTGATCCAGTGAGTTGCATACCGGTGCGCTTCACGGTCATAAAACGAGCGTATCTGTTCTTTTTTTTCCTCAAGATATGCAGCATAGTAATCTTGCGTGTACATGTTCAGCACCCGATGGAAAGGGAATATATAAGAGTATATCGGCCGCTTTCAGCTGATATTGAAAAAAACACCGCATACCCTATTATTTTTTTCTCTTTTCGGTGCTGATTAATTCATCGAGAATCTCATCGAGAGCTTTTGTTATATGCCATTGGGGATAATGAGATTTGAGTTTGGCAAGATCACTTATATAGCATATGTGATCACCGCGGCGGGGCACGTCGTTATAGGTTGTTTTCATTCGGGTGCCTGTTCGTTCCTCAAGCATTTCAATACACTCAAGAATTGAGGCATTATTTTCCCTGCCCCCGCCGAGGTTGTAAACTTCGCCGGGGCGCGGATTGTTAATAAATGCATCAAAAGCGGTAATAACATCATAACTGTGAATTTGATCCCGTACCTGCTTGCCTTTATATCCGATAATATTATAGGTTTCACCGTGTACGGCTGTTTTTACAAGATAGGATAAAAAACCGTGCAAAGGAACGCCGGAGTGTGCCTGGCCGGTCATACATCCAGCGCGAAAAACACCTGCCTTCATGCCGAAATAACGCCCATATTCCTGGCACAGAACATCTGCAGCCGTTTTGCTGGCACCGAAAAGACTGTGAAGGCATTTATCTATGCGGCAGTTTTCATCAATGCCGCTGTATTCTTCTTCACGCGCATATTCCCAACGTTTCGGAAGCTCTTGGAACTTACGCTCGTTGGGAGCATCACCGTAAACTTTATTCGTGCTTGCGAATACAAATACCGCTTCCGGTGCATAGATGCGAACCGCTTCAAGCAGGTTCAGAGTTCCCAGCGCATTGACCTCGAAATCGTCTATTGGCCGGTCTTTCGCGAGATCATGACTGGGCTGTGCCGCACAGTGGATGACAGCATCGGGTTTGTTTTCTTTAATGAGCGTAAAAATATCTTCACGTTTTCGTATATCGAGACAGTGATGAGTAAATCTCCGGCATTTTTTTTTCAAAACCTCGAGCATCCAGGTCGTGTCCCCGTCTGAGCCGAAAAAATCACGGCGCATATTATTGTCAATACCGATGATATCAGCGCCCTTAGTGTCATAAAAAAGCACTGCCTCAGATCCGACTAAACCGTTTGAACCTGTTACGATTACTCTCATATCCGATGCCTTAAATGAGTTAACGTTTGGGAATCGTTAATTGACGTAAAAGATACTCTATTTTTATATGTTTGACAATATGATTTTAAGGGGTACTATATATGCTTATATTTTGATAATGTTAATCTTTATATCTAGTTTGAAAACATTGTTATTATATTTGTCTGTTATAATGCGGCATAATAATGTTTGAGAAACTTGTAAAAATAACGGAAGTACAAAATATACTCCTGCGAGATAAAGATGACAGACTTTTTTACAGCCTTGACATAGCAAGAGGGTTTGCAGCGTTATGGGTGGTTATGCTGCACACCTGCTGGTTTTATCCTTACTATTTCAGCCCCTATTACGGCAAATCATCTGTGCTTGATGCTCTTTACTTCTTTATGGTTCATGGTATAAAAGGTGTTTCCATTTTTTTTATTGTGAGCGGCTATTGTGTCTGTGTATCAGCGGAACGAAGGATTGAATCCTCCGTGCAATTCCTCATGCAGCGCATAAAGCGCATTTATCCCCCCTATGTCGCTTCCCTCTTAATCGGTGTCGGCATAGCTTTTTTAATGCAGAAACTGGGAAGTACATTTGTTAGCATACCATCTGTCTATGAGATTGTAATTTCTTTACCGTTATTTCATATGGAGATTCCTAACAGATTTAATGCAGTATACTGGACACTTCCTCATTTTGTGCATTTTTATATAGTAGTATTTTTATCTATTGTATGTTTCAGAAGACGTTTTGTGTATATGTTTGATGTTTTAACCGCACTATTTATATTAACGGATATTTTAAAGATACAATTCGAGCCGTCATCGTTTATGTATCATGTATTTCTTCTTCAAACATCCTGGTTCCGGTTTTATTGCGGTATTTTTTCTTTTCAGGATAATAAAATATTTCGGCACTCGGCGTTTGCTGTATGATTGCGGGTGTTTTGCAGGAGTGCTTGGATATTTTTTGTATAATCCTCAGAGCATGATGTTTGTCGGCGATGCAATGTTTGCGGTTAAGTTTACTCTGATATTTATTATTCTTATATTTTCCGACAAAACAGTTGCTGAATGGAGAATCGTAAAACCTTTGGCGAAGCTCAGCACTATATCCTACAGCATATATTTAATCCATTTCTTTGTTTCACCCAAATTATTCTCTGTTTGTGGAAGGGCTTTCAATTTAAACAATACTGCTGAGAGCCTTACCGTGGTATTTATAATTGTATTGCCGATAACCATTTTTGTTTCATATATTTTTTACAGATATTTTGAGCGGCCTTTCTACGCGCGACAAAATGTCTAAAGCTCCGGCATTTTTTTATGAAAAACTTTAATTTTTTTTCATCCCGGGCTTCTGTTTTACTTTTCATACTGTCAATAGGTTTTGTTTTTTTAGCTGCCGCTGTTGACTATTATAATTTTCCGTATACCGACGGGGCTGAACACGGAGCAGCAGTCAGGGCTTTAGCACGGGACTATAAAAATCCCGGCGACCCTATGCTTGCCGGCTGCAAGGCTGCCTCATCGCGCTTTGTTCCCTCCATTCTGGCAATGGCCCTTTTTATGCGGGCTTCAGATATTGGTGTCCTGAAAACAATCGATGTTTTTTTGATTGTATTTTTTTTATTTTTTGTTATGTCTGCCAGTCTATTTGTCCGGGAATATTTTAATGATACCGGGATAATCCCATGGGCACTGCTCAGCGTGTTATGTTTATGGGGAACGGGCTGGACCGGTGCAAACGCATACAAGTTTTCAGCGCTTCTGTATACAGCGTATTTCCCCTCAGTTGTCTCGTTTTCCTGCGCGCTTCTTGCACTTTCGCTGCAGCTCCATCACATTCGCACCGGCGGCTGTTTATCTTTAGCCGGCATGTGCGCTTTTGGTTCCCTTAGCTTTGTTAATCACCCTCTCACCGGGACGTTTTTTTTTATCAGCTCTGCCTTGCTGTATATCGAACGCTCCAGAACGCTAAAAAAGGGTGCCGCCGAATATGCCGGTATTGTGTTATGTAGCATAGTGTTTGTACATATATGGCCATATTATGATTTTTTTGCCGACCTCGGACAAATTGCTGCCGGTGGTATGGGGGCAACTTGGGACTACCGCTTGACCAGGTCGTATTTATATTCTGATATAGCTGTCAGGATACTGCCGGCAATAGCAGGTATGCCCGTTCTCGCATGGTGTGCCATAAAAAAGAAATTTTTCTATTTAACGGCGGGCTTTGTTATTTTTTGCACAATCTATAGTGCGGGCTGTGTGTTTGATATCAGTCTTTCAGAGCGGTTTGTCTTTTTTTGGGTGTTTTGTCTTCAGCTTTCTTTTGCCTTTCTGTGCCGGCGGATAGAACTAATACCCTTTAATTCTAAAATAATAAAATTAATTGTTTCTGCGAGCTTGGCCGGGTTATTGGGGGTGGGGGTGATGTGTCAGCTTGTTCAGACAGGCAGAGAATACATCATCCCGAATTTTTCCCTTCAGGAAACGTTTCCCTATGTGTACAAAACAAGCCCAAACAGTATGCAGCATCAGTGGAAAAATTATATATATGAAAACGATGTGGTGCTTTCAGATGTTCCGACATCATGGTCCGTGCCGGTATATACCGGTGCGAAAATAGTGTCACTGTTTCATACACCGCCGCATGTCCGGGACAATGAGGAACGGAAAAAAGATGTGAACCGTTTCTTCAGCGCAACAACATCAAATGCTGTCCGGAAGCAGATACTGAAAAAATTCAGTGTTACAAAAGTGCTGGTACACTATCAGGTGGTGCCGAGGAAATTTGTGAATATATTGAGCACCATGGGGCTTGATATCATTGTTGAGACCGATCGGTATGCGGTTCTTACTGTTCCCAGGGATTTTGAGTAATCAATAGATGGATTTATCTAAACGCCCGGCTGAAGAAGATTTTTGCAAGCCGGGGAAGGGTTTCCGCTTTGTTGGGCATGAGTCTGATGAAGCGCAATTGTCGCCATGGGTTAAAATAGAAACGCCGGTAAAAAACATTTTGCAGACGGGTAACTTCCTCTTCCGGTTCGGCGCTCAGATTGACATGCGTTTTATATATTTCGAATGAATCGGGGTCGTCGGAAATGTCGTAACCCATGTCCAGAGCCATTTGATGAAGCTCGGTACCTTTGAAGGGGGTAACGCGGAAGATGGCTGCAGAATGCAGCCGTGATCTGCAGGCGAAGTCAATGGTCGCCTCCATTTCCTCTTTTGTTTCCGTGGGAAAACCGATCATAAAAAAGCCGTGCGTCATAATGTTCAGCTTGTCGGTCTGCCTGATGATATCAAAGACTTTGTCGATTTTTAGATTTTTTTTGATCAATTTCTGAAGGCGGGGTGTGGCTGTTTCAATGGCCACACAGGTGGCGAATGTGTGTGCATCCTTGAGAGCATGAAGTACGTCAGGATCGAGTATGTCTGCGCGCATGCCGTTCGGGAAGCGGAGGCAGATATCCATATTGCTTTCGGCAATGCGTGAAAGAATATTAATAGCCCGTTTTTTCTGCAGGTTAAAGCAATCGTCCATAATCATAAATTCTTTTATGCCATACCGGTTGTAGAGAAGCTGCACTTCTTCGAAGACGCTATCGGGCGAGCGCGGCCTGAAGCCCTTGCCGAATATTTTATGACAGTATACGCAGCGAAACGGACAGGAGCGTGAAGTAAATATTGTCATGAATGGTTTGTGCATATAGATGTTTCCCATCCGCGGCATGTCGAAATATTTTTCAAGCGGTATGAGATCCCATGCCGGAAAGGGCAGGGTGTCGAGATTTTCAATAAAAGAACTCAGAGGAATTATCTGTGCCTGCCCGTTAACCTCAATCGCAGTGCCTTCGATGTTTTCAAGGGGGTCGCCCCGGTCGATTCGTTTCACTATCTCGGCAAACGTTTTTTCCCCTTCTCCAAGCACAAACAGGTCTATATGAGTTTCGTTCACAATGTCGTTTGGAAAAGTGGATGGATGCGGCCCGCCGGCTACTATACAGGTATTCGGTAATGCCTGCTTCAGCAGTTTGGAAAGAGAGGTCATAACCGGCGCTTCAAAGCTCATCAGGCTGAGGCCGATAACATCGGGACCGTAAGACCGTGCAGCTTTAACGGCTTTTTCTAAAGACTCCCCCTCAACCTTCATATCATACAGGGCAACGTCATGACCTCCCCAGGTTCTCAGTGCCGAGGCAAGGTACATCGGCCCGAGAGGAGGAACAACGGTAAGCTCATATGAGGGGCGCGAAAGACGTATTAAAAAAACTTTTTTTGACATGGGAGTATTGCGGTTATAAATCAGCAATGAGTTGTAATATACTGAGTTATTTATCGTTTACGTACACAGCGACGCGGTACGCGGAAAAGAATTCAGAATCCAGAAGCATGATGGGCAGCTACTAAAAAGCAGCTATTAGCTATCAGCTGTTAGAATTCAGCAAACAAAAAAAATGCGAATAGCTTCCCGGCTAACTCATCAAAGGGCGTACACGTACACAGCAAAGCGGTACACGTAAGCGTACACGAAAAAAAGAAGTCAGAATTCAGCAAATAATATAACAGAATGTACACCCGGTGAAGCAGTATGTGTTTATTATTTTTGCACCAATAATCCTACCACCTGGGTCAACCGGGTTACCCGGACAAACCGGTGTATGACAGTCCGGTGACGCAGAGTTAAAGAAAAACGTTTAACGTGAAATCAAAAGCTGCAATACTGGATTGCCCGGACGGAGCCGGGCAATGACCATTTACATAATATGCTGGGACAGCTAACGGCTGCTTTCCCTTTTCGTGTACGCGATGGGTACGTTTCATGGGCTGAAAGCCTACTGAGAAGCTTTTAGCACTCAGGTGTTAGCATTTTTGCCTTCGCTTTTGCTAACGGCAGCTAACCGCTGACAGCTAATCGCTGCTTTTTTTTGGCTTCTGAATTCTTCTTTTCACCCGTCAAGCGCCTCCATAAGCATCTGCTTCAAACAGTGAACAAGGATTAAATGGATATCTTCAGAGACCTCCATGTCGTTAATGGGAGCATGAACCACAAGCTGAGCGGTATTTTTAAGAACGCCGCCCTCAAAGCCGCACAGCCCTGCAGTGAATACACCCCGCTCATTTGCATATTGCAGTGCTTTTATGACATTGGGGGAATTTCCGCTGCAGGAAATACCGATGACCAGGTCTCCCGGTGAAAGAAAGCTCTTCAGCTGTTCGGTGAACACCTCATCGTATGAAAGATCATTTGCAGCTGCCATAAGGGCTGGGATGTTATCGTTAAGGCAGACCGCCCGGAACCTTTTTGTTCTTCCTGTTGAAACCCCCTGAACCAGGTCGCCGCAAAAATGTGATGCAGTACTTGCGCTGCCGCCGTTGCCGAACAGAAACACCGTTCCCCCACGATCATATACCGTTAAAAGCTGCTCATACAGTGTTGTTAGAGCGGCCCGGTCAATGGCCTCGAGCGTTTCGGTTACTCTGGCAAAAAAGCTCACTATCCGGTTTTCAGTGTTCGAGGTATTCATCGCCTACATAAATGAGTTTTGTGCCTTCGTTTTCAAATTTAAATTTCATTTCTTTTAATGGAGCCAGAGCTGATCGAAGGCGATCCTGCCGCTCCGGTTCGCAGTAGAATAAAAAAAAGCCCCCGCCTCCTGCTCCCAGCAGTTTGCCGCCGGTCGCCCCGTTTTTGAGTGCAGTGTTATATACAGCCTGCATGCCGTCATTGGTAATGCTTTTTGCCAGTTTCTGTTTCAATGTCCAGTTTTTATGCAAAATTGGGCCGAATCGGTCAAGCTCTCCTTTGTACAGTATGTCGCGCAGCTCCCAGACAAGCCCGACCATCTCCTGCAGAAACGTTACATTATCTGCGAGTTTTAAATTTTTTTTCTGTTCGGCGAGTATTTTCGAGGCGCTTCGCTGGGTGCCGAGATAAAAAAGCATAAGGTTGTTTTGCAGTGTCTTATAAATATGTTTGGGCAGGTGAAGGGGGTCAACGATGACAGTGCCGTTTGATTCGAACCGGATAATGTTTAAACCGCCGAATGCGGCAGCATACTGATCCTGTTTGCCGATGGGTTCCTTAAGCCGGTTTATTTCTATATCGCACGCTTCGGCGGCAAGCTTTTCCTTTGTAACAAACCTGCCGTTTACCGTGTAGAGATTATGGAGCAGCCCGACGGTAAACGCCGATGATGATCCCATGCCGGTTCCTGATCCGACATCAGCGTTTGAGCTTATTTCAAGTGCACCGGATACGTTGAACTGCTTGAGCACCTCTTTTATAATAGGATGATTCATTTGGGAAAGGGATTTTACCATTTCCGTTTTTGAGTATTTAGCGACAATAATTTCCTCGTCCCAGAAACGGTGGGTGGAGATATACATGAATTTGTTGATTGTTGAGCTGAGCACCGCTCCCGGAGATTTGCTGTAGAATTTTTCAAGATCGGAGCCGCCTCCGGCAAAACTTATACGAAATGGCGTTTTTGTGATTATCATTATTTCGGCTGTTTTACGATTTTTACATGTCTAAAAAAACTATACCATCTTTTTCATGGAATGTATATGTTCTGATAGTATCGGCAGATTTGAGCAAAGGTTCATCATATTTTGTTATTTAAATATATGATGAACCGGGCGGCTTCAGGGAGATCATCAAACATATAATCAGGCTTAGCCGAACTGTTTTTACACCCTTTGCCGGTTTTCAATCCTATTGTGGTCAGGCCGGCATTCTCGCCGCAGCGTATATCGCGTTCGGAATCCCCGATAAAAAATGATCTGTTTAAATCAATGTTAAAATCTGCAGCTGCCTGCTCGATCAGGCCGATATCGGGCTTGCGGCACCTGCACGCTATTTTGTAGTCCGGGTTCTCCTCTGGATAGCCGCTGTCAGGATGATGCGGGCAGTAATAAATACCATCAAGCTTTGCGCGCTCACGGCCAAGAAGCGTTTCCATTTTATTATGGATATTGTTCAGTTCGTCTGTTGAGCACAGGTTTCGTGCAATAACAGGCTGATTTGTGATAACGACAGCGAGATATTCGGACAGGTTGATGCTGCGTATGGCTTCTGCAACGCCCGGAAGAAGCTCAAAATCGTCTACCCGATGAAGCAGATCGACCTCTTTGTTTATTACGCCGTCACGGTCAAGAAAAACAGCAGGCCTTTTCCTTCGGCGGTTCATGCGGGTAATCTTACCGGATGCCCAGTCTCCGTTTACCTCGGAAAGCCGCTGCGGTGTTCCGACATCTTTCATATATTCGGCGGTGTTATATCCGTACATGGGAAGCTTTATTGGGAGCTGCGGAAATATATCGCGTCCGAAATCAGCCTTAACGCCTCTGGTAACATGTTGCAATGCTGAACGACTCATAATAAACATGCCGGCATTGACAAGGTTCCGGTACCATGAATTCCGGTCATGGGGTTTGGGGTAAAAGGCCGTAATGCGGCCGGTTTGATCCATGTCGACCAGATCGCTGTCATAGGGGTGATCGTTCGGGTGAACGGCAAGTGTGCACAGGCTTTTTTTCTGAAAATGGAATGTGATGAAACGGTCTATATCCATGTTGATCATCACATCCCCGAACAGAACAAGAAAATCATCTGTCAGAGAGCCTTCGATTTCTTTAATCCCGCCGGTGGTACCAAGCGGTGCAGGTTCCTGGAAGCAGGTGACAGGAATGTCCCATGATGATCCGTCTTTGAAATAATTATGAATACAGTGACCGAGATGGCCGGTTATGATAATGACATCGGTAATATTGGATTGCTTCAGCAGGTTGATCTGATGTTCAAGCAGAGGAATGCTGCCTATCGGAACCAGAGGCTTAGGAATTTCACTTGCAACTGATGCGATACGGGTGCCCTTTCCGCCGGCAACAATGACCGCCTTCATAAGACACCTTTCAGCCGCTTAAGTTCAGCTCTCACTGCATGACGTACTGCATCATCCGAGCTGCGGCGGGCTTTCCACCCGAGCGAATGTATTTTATCGAGACTGTACCGGAAAGACGGCACATCGCCGATCCAGCCTCTGTCGCCGCCGGTATAGATGAAGCTGACCTCGGAATGCCCCATTTCCTCACAGACAATCCTGGCGATGGTTGTTACGGTTGTTGAGTCATCTACGCCAAGGTTAAAGCAGTTGACTGAATCTGCGGCGTTTCCCCAGGCAAAAAGGATACCCTCTATCAAATCTTTTACATATAGGTATGGTTTATTTTGAGTGCCGTCTCCGAGGATTGTGAGCTCGGCGGAATTATTTTCCAGACGGTGAATGAAATCGTACATGGCACCATGGGTTGATCGCTCTCCCACCACATTAGGAAAGCGGAAAATCCATGAGCGCATACCGAAGTTTTCACAAAAAGCGGAAATATACGCCTCGGCGCTGAGCTTTGCGGCACCGTAGAAAGATATTGGTAAAAGGGGCCCGCTGTTTTCATGAAGCAGCTCTGTATGCTCACCGTATATGGCCGAACTGGAAGCGAAAACAATATTTTTCACGCCGTGGTTACGCATGCAGGAGAGCGTTGAGAAAGTGGTCATGAAGGTTTTGTCGAGGTCAACCTGCAGATTGCGCGCTCCTTCCTGAATATCTGAATTTGCCGCCATATGAAATACATGCTGAAACGAATATTCTGCAAACACGCTGTTCAGCTTTTCGGTGTCAAGCAGATTTTGTTTGATAAATGTGAAATGCGGGTTTTCCATATGGTGGGAAATGTTATCCAGCGTGCCGAGGCTAAGGTCATCTATGCACACAACGGTGTTTCCGCTTTCAATAAGCGCATCAATAAGATGGCTGCCGATAAATCCGGCTCCGCCGGTGACGAGGAGGGACATAAGCAATTATTAGCCGTTAGCTATTAGCAATTAGCTGTTAGTTATTTGGTGTTAACTGTTTTTTTTATTTTGAAGGATCCAGTTTTTGTAAAAAGGTGTTAAGCATTTTTTTATTTCTTCGGCCTCACCTTTGAGCTGTTCATAAACGGCTTTGTTAATATAGCCAAGATCGCTAGCCAGCATAGTTTGATATTCGGCCTCGCTTGCTGACCCTGCTGCAATGTTAAGAAAGCTTGCAAATTCTTTTTCACTTTTTCGGTCACATCCTTCTGCAATGTTCGCTGACACCGAAGAGGCTGATCGGCGAAGCTGATTGGTCAGGCCGTACCGTTCCTCTGAAGGAAACGTTTTACTGACGCGATAAATTTCCAGAACCCACTGATGAGCCTTTTGCCAAACTTTCAAGTCTATGAAATCGCGCATATAGTATTCTTTCTAAGAATGGCGAGATAGCAGCTGTAGCATTTCACCTATTTCGTCTCTTAAGATAACAGATGCCGGACCAGTATTTAGCTGTTAGCTGCCAGCTATTAGCTTTTAGCATTTTCCCCTTTGTTTGCTAACAGATAACATCTACATGCTGTCTTTCTCGCCTGTTCCGTACCCGTACCCGTACCCGTTCACGTACCCGGTTTTTCCTCACGTCTTTCTTTTCGTGTACGCTAACGTGTACCGCTTTGCTGTGTACGGGTACGTCTCATGAGTTAACCGGGAAGCTATTCGCATTTCGCCCTTTGTTTGCTAAGAGATAACATCTACCTGTTGCCTTTCTCGCCTGTTCCGTACCCGTTCACGTACTCGGTTTTTCTTCACGCCTTTTTTTCGTGTACGCTAACGTGTACCGCTTTGCTGTGTACGGGTACGTTTCATGAGTTAACCGGGAAGCTATTCGCATTTTTTTGTTTGCTAACAGATAACATCTACCTGCTGTCTTTCTCGCCTGTTCCGTAACCGTTGCCGTTCACGTACCCGGTTTTTCTTCACGCCTTTTTTTCGTGTACGCTAACGTGTACCGCTTTGCTGTGTACGGGTACGTTTCATGAGTTAACCGGGAAGCTATTCGCATTTCGCCCTTTGTTTGTTAACAGATAACATCTACCTGCTGCCTTTCTCGCCTGTTCCGTACCCGTACCCGTACCCGTTCACGTACTCGGTTTTTCCTCACGTCTTTCTTTTCGTGTACGCTAACGTGTACCGCTTCGCTGTGTACGGGTACGTTTCATGAGTTAACCGGGAAGCTATTCGCATTTTTTTGTTTGCTGAATGCTAAAAAGTTACATTCTCCCCGGATCAATCTTCAAGTTAAACCGGTAATTAAATATGCAGCGAAGATATGCCTTGCCGCTTCGCCATTTGTTCAGGGTTACGTCGCCGATGCGTATGCGGTAAGGGATATCCGTTTCTGTGAATGTAAATCCTGCGAGATTGGACCGGATAATTATTTCACAGGGAAATGAATAGTTTGTTTCCCAATTTATGGACTCGTTCACAATTCGCTTCATACAGAACATTCCGGTGGAAACATCATGAACGGGAATGCCGTACAGATTCCGGACAAGAAAAGCAAACATCCAGTTGGCGGCTTTGTTTGAAAAGGGCATTTCTTTGCCCAGCGCTTTAGTGAGGCGGTTGCATGAAATGATATCATAATTATCCGCTGTTATCATATTCATCAATCGCGGAATGTGGTCCATGGGATAAGTGTTGTCGCAATCTGTGGTAATGATAATGTCATTGCGCGCTTCGCTAATAGCGGTGCGCAGCGCGATGCCGTGTCCACGGGGTTTTTGTGTTATCACCCGGGCGCCTTTATCGGCTGCAATCTGGGGTGTGCGGTCTTTGCTGCTGTCAACAACAATGATTTCAGTTGTAAATGATCCGGTATGCTTCTTAACCGAATCAATCATCGGACCTATTGCCTGTTCTTCGTTAAAGCTGGGCATGACCACTGAAAGTGTCGGCTGTTCAGTCATGTACACTCCTGCTTTTCTGAGCTGTTATACAGTTAATGCCGACCCAGTACGGCGCCATAAGATTTCCTGCGTGAAAAATATCGGCAAATAATGTTCCTGCCTTATGTAAAAACATGCTGTATGTTTGAAGCCGGTAGACAATATAGCCAAGCCGCAGCGTCTGTATGTGCGGTGAAATATTTTTCACGGTAAACCCTGTTTTGTCAAGCATTGCCGAAGCCGTGCGGCGAGTGAAATAATACAGATGTACGGACATGAGAAATACCCATCGCCTTCCCATGATGCGGGCAATCCAGCTTCCGATATCAGGGTATGTAACCACCAGCAGTCCGCCCGGTTTGAGAAGCCGGTTGCATTTATCCAGCAGGGATGCCGGGTCAGGCACATGTTCGATGACATCAAAAAGGGTTATCACATCAAAGTATTCATTTTTATACTGCTGCTCAAAAAGAGTTCCGCAGTCGATATGCAGCCCGTAGTTCTCTTTTGCCCAGGTGCAGAACCAGCGGTTCGGCTCGCATCCGTACACCTCCCAGCCGTATTTTTGGGCAATGGCAGGGAATGTGCCGCCTGCTGTGCCAACATCAAGCAACCTTCCTTTAGCGGGGCAGCGTTTGTTAAGCGGTTTTATGAAGCGCTCAAAGGCACGCTCACGGCCTTCATTTTGAGAAACAAACTGTTCGCGGTATCCGTGAATATTTGCGCTGCTGTATTCATTCAGGATTACATCTTCGCCCATGCGGGGGCTCACAAAAACAAGACCGCAGTGTTTACAGCGAACAACCTGATCAAAAAGCATGTCACCGCCATGGGATCTGAAACGGGACAGCACCTCTTCTGCAGGATCGTCAAAATCGTACCGTGCTTTATAAACAACCGCTGCCGACGTCGCACCGCACAGATTACAGGGCACATCGATCAGGTATTCCTTTATTTTTTGAGCGTAACGCGTATCATCCATTTTATATGATGCTTCCCCGACAGTGTAGCTGTGTCGAAATGTTATTGTCTCCTTCGGGGTTTAAAACCCTCGCCTTCCCCGATATGCCGTCGGGATCTTCGATAGGCGAAGAATGATTATTGGCTCAGAACGTGCTGTTCGTATAGGGTGCTTACCCTCAGGAGAATTTTTGTAGTTATGTGTTTTTCCTTTAGTCCCGACACGTCGGTAAAACTGAATCCACCGGCTTGTAGCCGGTGGTAGTTCAATTTCCCACCGCGGAAAAAATTCCGGATCATATGGATAAGAGGCTGTGTCGTAATTGAATTCAAAAAATAAAAGTTTTTTCAATCGGCGTGAACGGTATCGCTTTGTCCGCTTTTTTTAATATTCACAAGTTGTTTTTTAGTCATACCCCGGCCTGTCCGGGGTATCCAGCCCGCCTCCGCTGACGCTAACGCGCGGCAGGCTACATTTTCCGGGGATCGATATCGAGTTTGAAACGGTAATTGAATATGCATTTCAGAGCCGCTATGCCGCATGTCCATTTCCTGAGCGTTACGTCCCCTATACGGACATTGTAGGGGATATTGATCTCTTTTTGTCTGAACCCGGCAAGATGCGTTTTAATAATCAGCTCGATCGGAACGGTGAGGTTGTTTTCCAGAATAATCGTATCGCGCAGTTTCCTGGTTAGACAGAACATGCCGGTGGCGACATCCCGTACGGCTATACCGTATAAAACACGGACGAGGAGCGCAAAAAGCTTATTCGCTACTTTGTTGGAAAAGGGCATTTCTTTTCTCAGGCGTGCGGTCAGCCTGTTGCATGATATCAAATCAACCGGTTCATTTTGTATTATATGTATGAGCTTTGGAATATATTCCATAGGATAGGTGTTGTCGCAGTCGGCGGTAATGATGATATCGCCGCGTGCAGCAGAAAGACCCTGCCGAAGAGCAGCCCCGTGGCCGGCCGGGGGGGTCTGTATAACTGCAGCACCTTTATCCTGTGCTATCTCTGCTGTTCTGTCGGTGCTGCTGTCTACCAGAATAATTTCTTTGTTAAACGACGCTCCATGTCGTGTAATATCATCGAGCACGACTCCGACTGCCTGCTCCTCATTATAGCTCGGCATGACAATGGAAATAAGCAGCACATCAGTCATCTTTGTCTCCATTAAGCGCCTCTGCGAGCCTGAGGCTTCGCTCAAAGACAGCATCCATATTTATATACTCAAATTCTGCAAAACGACCGCAGCAGTGTATTCCCTGATTGCGCAGATAGTCAAGAACAATGTCGGTGTTTTTTCTGTGGTGCAGATCGTAAATAACATAAGCATAAGTGAATGTGTGTGTTTTGCAGTCAAAAACATCAGTTTTATGAACAAGGCCGAGACGATCAAGATCATTCAGCACGCGCTCCTGTATATCAGCGGGACTTATTGTTTCAAGATAGCTGCCCGGGCGGTATGTTATCTCGGCCATGATTGTTGAGCCCCCGTTTTTTAGGCGGTAGTGCTCGCCGAGAAAATTGATTTTAGACAAGCGGTGAAAGATAACATCACTGTCGGCACAGTAGAGGGCAAAATTATTTCCAATGCGGTCTTCCTTTGTCTGCAGAATTACAATGTGAATTGAATTGAAAAGGAGCGCATCCAGGGCCTGCTGCACAGAAGGAGGTGTATCAAGACATGAACACAGCTCATGAAGCGGCATACAGTTTATGAGGCGTTTCCCCTCGAATGTGCCCTGATCAGTTTTGATCGACCATGTGCTGCCTTTTTTGGCTATCGATGTTATCGTCACCGGGTTTACAAAGGTTGATTTGTCTTCAGAGCGCTTGACAAGGCTATGGATGAGCTGCTCTATGCCGCCCGATTCAGGGTAATAAAAATAGAGCTGATGTGTGTAGCCTTCTGTTTCTATGCCGCGGGCGGACTTAATGACATCCTCTTTCGGAGGCTTCGGTATGCGCTCGACCATCTGCAGATCCATAAATGAGGGATCAAATTTCCATATCTTTTCATTATACGGCTGAAGGTACAGCCTTGTTATTCCCTCTCCGAATGTTTTGAGAAAAAACTGCAGCATATTTTCCGGCGGATAGCCTTCATAGGGATTGCTGAGAAATTCCTGCAGGCAGTAGGCACGCTCGTCATCATCGAGTGCCGAGAGCTCGTTTTCAAAGGGATATTTGATAAAGCGGCCGTTATAGAAGATTTTATTTGAGCGTCTGAGTGAGTGTGCCTGTACGAGAGAGGTGATGCGGGACAGTATTTCATTGTTTTTTGAAAAAAGCGCATGCGGGCCTATATCATAGGTGATCTCGTTTAGAGAGTAGCTGCGGCACAGCCCGCCGATCCGCTCCTCTTTTTCAAGGATCAGTGTTTTTTCATTAAGAAAATGTGCAAGACAGCAACCTGTAAGTCCGCCGCCCAAGATGATTGTGTTGTCCATATGGAACTCATTGATAGGGTTTTAACTCATACAATTTTAGTCGATGACGGAAGTGGATGCGATAGTAAGAAGCTGGAACCAACTCTCAGTTTTTAGCTATCAGCAATTAGCTCTTAGCACATACCCCATCTCATTTTGTTTAGCAATCCCTTAATAATTAGATGGAGATGCTTCTTTATTTGTGGAATTATCGCATCCGGAAGGTGCTCCTTTTTTTTCTTTTAGCTAACTGCTAACAGCTAACAGCTGCTTTTTCAATATTTGTTTTCCAATACCAGACTTTCCGGCGGGGATACAATTTTAATAAATCCCACCGGATCTCCGCCTGAAAAAATACGCTCGATTTGTGCATCAGGGGATGGTCTCATATGGTCAAGCCAGTGGTAGGATATAATAATCTCTCCGTCGTCAGGAACAATGTTTTTTAAACGAAGCAGATTATAATCGGCTTCTATGGTGCCTGATCCCTTAAGAAAAAAAGACGGCTTACGGTTTACTTCATATATGCTGAATTTGGCAATATGATGTATTTTGGTAATATAGCCGGGGAAATGCTCGAACATTTCTTTTGATTCTTCACTCCAGCATACAATCCATTTTACATTAAATAAAAAGAAATACCGCTTTAACTCGGCGAGGCTATAAGAAGAAACCGGTTTTTCGAACAGGATTCCGTCATAAAAGCCTGCAAAACTGTGCTTAATGGGGTACATGGGCCGGGGGCCGCACAGATACTCTCTTTTTACATATGCGGGAAAAAGGCCGGGAATGTGGGTTCCATAAAATGCTTCCGGTCTGAATATCCCTGTGCCGTCATTTGTCGATTCAGAATCTTCAATCAAAATTCTACCATCAGCAGTGGTATTGTTTTCGAGGAAATCAAGAAGTTGATTTAAAGATTCAGGCATGGTGCAGCTGAGACGGTAACAGCTATATTTGTAAAAAATGCCGAACGGTCTGATAGCCGGACGATACAGAACAATAATAATCAGCAGCAGGGTGAAAAGCACAGAGATGAAGCCGGTTTGATTATTGAAAATTTTTTGCAGCACAAGACAGAGTCCCGCACTTGCCGGGAAGAGGAGCAAAAGGTTTAATGGCAGGGCAAACCGCTGCGGCTGGAATTGAGCAAAAAAAGGAAGATGTGATCCGTAATACGTGACAAAGAACAGGAACAAAGTGCCGGCAAAAAAAGATAAGAAAAGCGATTTGCATTTTGTTTTGTTGAAAATGAACAAACCGGCCCCGCCGAGCAGCAGCAGCATGACTTCAATGAATGTATTGTTGAGTTCCGGTGCATGTAATGGGATGGACCGTTTTTGTCTAAGATATACGTTTAAAGGTTCAGATATGTTTTTTATCTGAAGAGCAAATTCATAGTTTTCCGGTCGGGCCGTTTTGTATTGATAAAATTCCAGAATCGGAATAAGCCAGAAGCTGTTTAAAACAAGAATTGAAAGTAAAGATACAATGATAAGACCATGCTGACGTGCCGAAAGTTTTTTTATGAAGAAGCAGTACAATACTATCGACGGGATTATTACATGAAAGGGAGACAGAATATGCATGGTGAGAAGAATTGTTGCCCCTCCAGTGAAAAAGAGCCAGCGTATAAACGAAAAATTATTCAGCAGTTTATAGAAAACAGATAAGATATACAGGGAAAAAAAGCAGGCAAAGACATAGGAAACCATCCCCCACAGCACCATGTCGTTTGGCAGGGATAAATGGAAGAAAAAAATCGACAAGAAAGCCCCCGCGATGCTTTGCTCCCGGGACAAAGTAAAATTGCGGGCGCCGGCATAGACGAGCAGAGGATAGAATGCCAATAAAAGTAGAATATACAATTTAAAGGAAAATCCGTCCCCCAGGAAGGGAGAGAGTATGAGCACAAACAATTCCCACAATTTATTGTCGGCATTGACAAGAGCACACCGTGGAAAACCTGCCAGTAAATAAGGGTCATATCCCCAGCACTTTCCATAGTTCAGCCAGAATTGCTTTGCTGCCAGGCAGTTTGCGTAATGCATGGCATAATCATCGCTGTAAACCGGATCTGTGGATATGATGTCCGAGGGTGCGAAAAAAACAGTGGTGAGCACTAAAGACAGCAGAAAAATTGAAAATAATACTAATGCGGTTTTTTTCGAGGATGATGTATCAGTCATTTGCAAAGATTTATTGTAGGAATGTGCCGTAGAGGTGTGAATTTTGAGCCGCGAGAATCGGCGTAAATACCAAACATCAATCTTTATTATTATTTGTTCTGCTGTGAGCGGGGTGCAGCTTTTTATTTATTTATACATTATTTTTCGTTCTTTTTATACTAATTTTTGATATCAGTGAAAGATGATTCTGGAAAGATGAAAAAAATTGAATTAAATGTAACGTGAGGTGTCACGGAGTTTTTGAAATTTTTGTATGCCCTGTACCCTCTTTTATGACTTATGACTGATAAGCATTGACCGATCTATAATTATTATATATTCTGAAGAACCATTTGTTTTGAGATAAGGGTGTGATATATGCTTGATATTGCTCTCGTGATTCCTGTTTATAATGAAGAAGAGTGCATTTGTGCAGTAATAGAGGATTGGAAAACAGCTTTGCAATCAAAAGGCCTTTCATATATCATTTTTATACTTAATGACGGGTCCACCGACAACACGAGGAGGGTTTTGGGTGCATATGATAGTGATGCACAGGTAACAGTGATTCACAAGGCTAATTCAGGGCATGGGCCGACAATACTTCAGGGGTACAATAAAGCAGTACAGGAAGCAGAGTGGGTCTTTCAGGTTGACAGTGATAATGAAATTGCAGCTGATTATTTCGAACGCTTATGGAATAATCGCAGTGATTATGATGCCGTAATCGGTGTTCGTGATAACCGGGTACAGCCGCTTTCCCGCAAAATTGTCAGCAGCATGTCAGGTTTTGTGGTCCGTATTTTATTCGGCAGCGGTGTCAAAGATGTAAACTGTCCGTACCGGCTTTTCAGAGCAGATGTTCTTTCACAGTTGCTTGCTGAGATACCTCCCGAAACTTTTGCTCCCAATATTGCTATTTCAGGATTGCTCTTATATAAAAATAAACGAGTCAGCAATATTTCCGTCCCCCATACTGAACGCCGGACCGGTGAAGTTTCAATAAAAAAGTGGAAACTTTTAGAGGTCGCTGTCAAGTCAACTATTCAAATAGTTCTTATAAAGATGAAAAATTATTCAAAATCGTAAAGGCTCTCATATGGCAGACATAATTATGTTATTTCCCAAGACGGGTGAAGATATAGGGGCAACCATCACCCCGCCGTTTAGTGTGTTGTGTGCAGCTTCATTTGCCTATAGAGAGGGCTATAATATATCAATAATTGATCAGCGAGTTGATAGACATTGGAAAGCATCACTTTCCAGAGAAATAAAAAAGCAGAAGCCGCTGTTTATCGGAATCTCGAGTATGACCGGGAGTCAGATTCATTTTGGCTTGAATATAGCAAAATATGCAAGGACCATCTCGGATGCACCCTTGGTATGGGGGGGGGTGCATCCCTCGATATTGCCGGTTCAGACATTAAAAAGTGAGTTTGTGGATATTGTAGTGCGTGGGGAGGGGGAAGAAACAGTACTTGAGCTTGCAGACGCACTTTCTCAAGGAATGCCCTTGCATGATATAGCGGGTATTTGTTACAGCAATAATGATGAAATAGTGCAAACCATTGATCGGCCTTTATTGGATGTGAATACTCTGCCGGATACTCCCTGGGAACTGGTTGAAGTAGGTAACTATATTACCACGCCGCTGTATCTTGAAAGTGGAAAAAGAATGCTGGATATTGGTGAAACCAGTAGAGGGTGTCCTATTGGATGCGGTTTTTGCTGCAGCAGCGCGATTCGGCATTGCAAATGGCGACCTATGACTGCTGAAAAAGCTGCATATAAAATTATAAACAATGTTCGGAAGTTCAAACTTGATTCTATTTGGATCAGAGATGATAATTTTTTCGTTGACTTAAAGCGAAATGAAGAGATTTTTCAAATTATGATAAAAGAGGGAGTCAGCGTTCAATGGTATACCTCGGGGACGCGCATAAACACTTTTAACAAAATGGATTCATCTTTTATTCACTTAATGAAGAAAACAGGTGCCGATGTATTGAAATTCGGTGGAGAATCTGGCTCTAACAGAGTTCTTGAATTTATAGGAAAACGCCAGACAAGAGAACATATCGTTGCTTCAAATAAAAAAGCAATGCAATATGACATAATACCATCATACTCGTTTATGGGAGGATTTCCCACCGAAACAACCGAAGATTTTATGATGACCATAGATCTGATGCTGCAGTTAAAACGGGACAATCCCGATGCAATCATCGAAGGTATAAATATGTTTACTCCGTTTCCCGGGACTAAGCTGTTTAATGTGGCTGTTGAAAACGGTTTGGTGCCGCCTGAACATTTTGCTGAATGGGCCTCGTGGAGTTTTTATAATGAGGCACATATGGCATGGTTTACTGATGAACAAAAAAGAATGCTCAAGAATGCCTGTGATATTTGTTTGTACAGCGGAAACCTGCTTAAGGGGTTGAAAACCATTAAAAATCCCATCCAAAGGACTCTCTTCATAGCTGTATTTTTCCCTTTTATAAAATATTATCAATACAAATGGAATAATAAAAAATTCGGATATGACCCGGCGTTAAAAGCGATACGTTTAGCAAGAAAGGTATTTATAGACCGGTCCCTGAAACTGTAGCCGGAAAGGCAGCAGAAAAGCAACCGAAAAGCAGCTATTAGCAGTTAGCCATTTAGCGGTTGGAAAAAATGCAAAAAAGCTAAATGCTAAATAAAAATCAGGTGCGGTTTGGTTTGCCCTTTAGCAGGCCAAAACTCTTTTTTTCTGGATTCTTGATCCTGACTCCTGAATGCAGTATTGCTTTCCATTCTTCCCGGGGGGGGGAGGCAGTGCAGTCCACAAAAGCAGAAAAGCATTTTCCACTCTCACGCCAAAGCCCGTTCCTCATTGTTTTGTCAGTTTTTATACTGTATTTTTTTTTGCAGCGGGGGGGGTTGCTTTTATACGGCTACTCTCATATCGCCCATCCCCATATTGATGAACTGGTAAGCGGAACGCTTACCTGTGATCTGCTTGATGGAAATTTGAGAGCCTCCATATTTGCATATCAGTATACCGATTTCACCGGCGAAGTCCTCATCGAAGGAGTTTTGCTTGCCCCCTTTTATAAAATGTTTGGGCGCTCACTGCTTGTGATGAAATTGTTTCCGCTTATATGCAGTTTTATCGCTTTGCTGCTATGGGCTTCGGTGGTGCGCCGCTATTGGGGCAATACGGCTGCTGTTATTTTTGCCGCATTATTTGCCTTTCCGCCGCCGATGTTTGCGCGGCTTAATGTTGTCGCCACCATCAGCTCGCATCATATGATATGCCTTTTCATCGCATGTCAGATTTTCCTTCTCTTCAGGATTATTGAAAAAGATAAACATAGTATATCTCCCTGGCTTGTTTTGTGGTTCGGGTTTTTTGCCGGTCTCGGAACCTACGCCTATTATAGCTATATTCTTTTTAATTTGTTTTGTATTGCTTTTTTTGTAATCTTCAGGGCTCAGGTCATAACCCTTCGAAGAATAGTATTTTTCGGCGGCGGCATAATCATCGGTTTTTCTCCATGGATAGTGCGATTGTATTATACTTCTGGAGGGCTTGGCGCGCTAAGACAGTTATTCAAAGGCTCAGGGATCGATTTGTGGCAGGTTGCGCAGACTTTTTTTTATGCTGTCCCCCGTTCTCTTGGGTACAATTATCCATCCCAGCAGCTTGGTCTGATGTCAGTATGCTTCATGTTTTTTGTGTTTTTCTTAATGTGTGTGCTATTGCTCATTGTTGTGAAAAGGGTTTTTGCTGTAAGCGGGAATTTTCAAATCAGCAATATTCAAAACCTGCAAGCAAGAGCTCTGCTTTCCATTTTTGTCTGTTTGTTCCCCCTTTTTTTTCTTTTTTGTCTTGCACTTTCATCAAAACAAATAACCCCCTTTGAATACCACCGGGGGCTTGGGCTTTTTGCTACGTTCCCTCCTATTGATTTCATACGATTTCGGTATTTACATATACTTTATCCCTTTTATTTTGCAGTCGCGGCAATTGGGACAGTTGTATTGTATAGATATTATAATAGAAAAATCTATGCGTATGTCGCTGTAGCTTTATGTGTTCTTTTTATTTTTGCCGGGGCATTAAAAAGCGTGCAAATGTATTCAGCTGATGATTCTTTCAAAACACTTTATTATAAGGGATACAGCTATGACTTGCTGGCTCCTGCTCTCATGCTTGATCTTTTTTACGGCAGCAAGGACACGTCTTTTAATTTAAAAAAGGCTGAAGCTATTGCAGCCGAATATCCAAGTGAAAATAAAAGTGCTGCGTATAAGTGCCTTGGAAGTAATGTTGTTCTCAGCATTTTGAATGGATCGAAAAATACATCGGAACTAAATGATTATTTTCGGAGTGTTCCTGCTATATACCTGGATGATTTTATTTTTGGAATTGTCCGGACCTCTCAAATGATACCCCATGAATCCTTTGTTCCTTTTGCCGAATTAGTTTCAAAAAAATATCCCGAACGGTTTTACACATACTGGGGCTTCCGTTTTCTGGCTTATAAATATATGGCAGGATTGGTTAACCGTGAAGCATTATTTGATAATATACCCGGTACGGAAAAATGGTTCTATAAAACTTTTCTATCAAAATACAATGAGTTATTTGTCAATGCGTATCAAAACAAAGCGAGGTATCTTCGGGACGAAATCAAACACATTCCAAGCAAATACCAGTCTTTTGCAGTCAGAGGCCTAGGGGTTTTTGTGGGAGCAGAAATGCTTTTCGCTCCTTTTTCCATCCCTGAATTTCCCTACAGCATGCAAATCGGTTCTGCACTTCCGCAGGATTTACAGGAGCATTTTTATGAAGGAATCGGAATAGGTTTTGCTGAAACGCTTTGTCGATTTTGGCGGCGGATTATACCGCCTGATAAAATACCGCCATCGTGCTATAAAAAAATGCTCACAGTTGAGTGGAAGCGATGCCAATCACTTATGTCAAAGCTACCTGCTTCCATTCTTTTTACTGTTAAAAAGGGACTTGAAGAGGGGCTAAAAAAACGGCATCTATCTTCAGAGAAAAGGAAATTTGTTGATGGTTTGCTTAGAAATTCGAAACTATTTTAATATTATTTCAAATAAAATCATTATTATATATAATAAATTAAAATAAATATATTAATTTATTATTTAATATAACCTAAAGCTCTGAGTGCTTCTTCAATATCTTTTGAATTAGTTCCTGCTCGATTTTTGTTCTCATTAAGTACTTCATGCTTTCTTTTCCACATTTCAAGCTTCTTTTTTAAGGTATTTTGTAAATGTGTTTCTGTTCCGATTAGGTTAAACTGTTCCAACGGGTCCTGTCTATAATTATATAATTCAGGTTTTTTGTTCTCATATTCCATATACTTATAGGTTTCATCAAAGATAACACGGTGAGTGCCTGTGGTTGTATGGAAAAATTCGGATACCAAATAAAGTTTATTCTTATCAATATTATTTTTCGGGGATAAATCCAGAGAGCATTCTTTCAGTATCATTTTAAAAACTTCTTGTAATGAAAGAATGGTTTGATTGTCACCTGTTATTCTACTAAAGGGGAATTTAATAAGCAGCGGTATGTGTAAAACCCCTTCATACATAGGCACTTTATGGTAATAGTAACCGTGCTCACCAAGTAGCTCTCCATGGTCGGAAGTAACAACAATTAGAGAAGGATCATAGAGTCCCTGCTTTTTTAATTTTGCAAACAAAGATCCAAGCTGGCGGTCTAAATATCCTATTTCTCCATGATATAACGATTGGAGTATATGGTCCATTTCATCTTTGTATAGATTGTTAAATTTCTGATGATAAAGAAAAGTTAATTTTGCCCATTGGGTCTGGAAGTGTTTTAATAGGTTTCTTTTTGCGTATTCGGGTGAATATGGGGCGTGGGCGTCCATATAATTGATGAATAAGAAAAGCGGTTTATCGTTAATTTTTCCTAAGATATTGCATGTAGTTTTATTTATATCTTCTGCTGTTCGGTAAAACAAAAAATATTTTGGAAGCACGCCGGTGAAAGCACAAAATACATGGAAAAGCGGTTTGAAAGGAGCGATATAAAGCGTACCTATACCCTTTAGATTATTTATTATTTCAAATCCCTGATTCAGTCCAAGGTTGGAGGAAAAAATTGGATTCGATGCATTTAAAGCTGTAGTATATCCATTTTTATAAAATATTTCCGATAATGTTTGGTATTTATTCTCTAAGGGGTCGGGAATATGAAATCGGCCTGTACTCTTTTTTAATTTATAATGTGCACCATGCTGAACAGGATACAGGCCGGTAAACAGAGAGGCATGGGAAGGAAGTGTCCATGGAGATGGCGCTTTGCAATTATTGTACAACAGAGCTTTTTCAGAAAATTTTTCAAGGTTTGGGGTTCTGGAAATATCATTAATGTACATTGACAGACTGTCTGCACGGACGGTATCTAACACGATCAAAATAACCGACGGTCCTTTTGCATGGTTTTTTTTGGCCATTTTTCCATGGGTTGTTCCCTGGGGAAAACGGTCAGGCGTTTTTGCATTCAGCAAATAATTTGTTGAAATTATGATGAATGCTGCGGGAAGAAGAATGAAAAAAAATATTGTTCGAGGCGATGATTTGACTTTTTGAATTTTTTTCGCTGCTCCAACATATACGGTGAATATCAGAATTATACCAGAACTGTAGATCAATGTGATATAAGGTGATGTCTTATCCAGTGCTTTTATTATTGGCGGAAAGGATGTGCAG
Source organism: uncultured Thermodesulfobacteriota bacterium (assembly GCA_964621615.1). Taxonomy (GTDB): domain Bacteria; phylum Desulfobacterota; class WTBG01; order CAIYCZ01; family CAIRTM01; genus CAZUMW01. The sequence continues at coordinate 349 of CAZUMW010000043.1, read as the reverse complement.
AAGTTGTAAATTGAAATGATTATGATTAACTCAACGAAAAGAGTGCTATGATGCTTTTGCTTTTTTACATTGTGTATGGAAAGAAAAGCCAGAAATAACAAAACCCAAATAAATGAAAGATGATTGTCAAAACAAGGTGATAATTGGTAAGGAAAAATAATATTGCTTAGTTTTATATTTGAACCTAATTTGCTTCCAATCCCATAAATAAAAGCAAAAGGTAAAAGAAAAAAAAGTGTTTCATATAGTGTTTTATATTGACAGTCCTTTCTTCTTTTTATTTTGGTGTAAAACAACTGCAGGCATGATCCTTGACATAATCCTATTGTCGACCACATACTAATATTAT
>CAZUMW010000042.1:0-40292 GCA_964621615.1 uncultured Thermodesulfobacteriota bacterium | reverse complement strand
GGCCGGGCGCTTTTTCTTTTCCTCCAGAAGCAGCCTGATATTGTTCATAACCCTGTGGTAATCCCCGCCGACATGGTATGCGCTGTAGGTTGCCTCGGACGCCCCGTCGCAGGAAACAAACATTTTTGCAGGCCCTGCGTCCAGCAGCCTTCCCGCCGTTTGCCTGTCGAGAATGTTCAGATTCGTGCTGATGGTGACGGCAATGCTGCGCGCCGCGGCATAGTCGACCATGGGGACAAGCTCTTTGTGCAGAAGCGGCTCGCCCCAGTTATAGAGCCGGACCAGAAGCAGATCGCGGTACAGCTCGTCGATCACGGCGCGGTATTTCTCAAAAGGCATGAACCCCCTCCTGACAGAGGTGTCCTGTCTGCCGGTCGGGCACAGGGGGCAGCGGAGGTTGCAGATATTTCCGGTTTCAATGGAAATTCTTGTCGGGCGATACCGAAGCGTGCTGCTTTTCAAAGAGCACTGCACAGTGCTCATGATCAGGTTGTAGAGCTTTCGGGGAGTTATAACCTCCCGAAAGCACCGTAACTTTTCTTTCAAGGACGTCACCTGGAATACCGGGCTGTTTTTTTAAACACTATTAATTGCTTTTATGCCGGGCGCATAAAAGAATTGCATTGGAAGCACTGCCAGGATGGACTGGCCGGATATTACCTATACTACTGTCCGGTATGATTTGCAAGAACTTATTGAAATTACTTGAAAACCGGACTGGCAAACCGGCCGTTCACACGCTAAAGTCCTTGACAGAAAGCCGCAAAGATATTATTACTTAAAGGCTGTTTTGCATAGATTTGGCAAGCATAATGCATTAAATTATTCATTTGTTATCAGCGAGAGTGGCGGAATGGCAGACGCACTGGGTTTAGGACCCAGCGGGAAACCGTGGGGGTTCGAGTCCCCCCTCTCGCATGGCGGAGGAAAAAACATGAAAGTAGACGTAGCAGCGGTTAATGACGTTGAGCGCAGAATGACTGTTGAGGTTCCTTCTGACTCGGTAACCACCGAAATTGACAAAGCCTACCGTGAGCTGAAAAAGAAAGTCACACTGAAAGGCTTCCGGCCCGGCAAAACCCCTGTTTCCATCCTGGAAAAACACTTCAAAGCACAGGTCGAAGAGGATGTGATAAACAGGCTCGTGCAGCAGACCTATCCTCAGGCCCTTGAGGAGGCAAAAATCGCTCCGGTATCTCAGCCCAAAATTGAAAACAGCCTTCTGGAAAAAGGAAAGGATTTTTCATATACTGCGGTTGTTGAAATCAAGCCGGAGCTCGCCCCCCAGGGCTATGAGGGGCTTGAGCTGGAAAAGCTGTCCGCCGAGGTCAGCGACGAAGACGTGGACCGGGAAATCGAGCAGATGCGTGAGCGCTGCGCCACTCTCAAGGATATTGAAGGGCGTCCGGTTCAGCGGGGCGATCAGGTTGTCTTTGATTTCGAGGGAACATTTGACGGACAGCCGTTCGCCGGCGGCAAAAAAACGGATTTTTCCATACGGGTCGAGGATCAGGGCTTTCTGCCGGGATTTGCCGATCATCTTATCGGCATGAACATTGGCGGGGAAAAGGATTTCTCCCTCACGCTGCCTGAGGACTATCAGGACAAGGAAATAGCCGGAAAAACAATCGAGTTCCATGTGCTTCTCAAAAATATCAAAGAAAAAATACTGCCTGTGCTTGACGATGAGTTTGCAAAAGACCTGGGCACCTACAGCAGCCTTGCAGACCTGAAGGATAATGTCCGCCAGGATCTCATCACCCGCAAGCAAAACGAGGCGGATTCTGATCTGCGCCAGAAGATTTTTGATGCGCTGATTGAAAAAAATGACTTCGAGGTTCCGCAGGGAATGGTTGATATGCAGGCCCAAAACATGGTCAAAGACATGCAGCAGCGGTTTGAAGCGCAGGGCGTCCGGCTCGAGGACATCGGGCAGTCGCCGCAGCAGCTTGCCGAGCAGTACAAGAAAACCGCCGAGCGTCAGGTCAGAAGCGCGCTGCTGCTCGAGGCCATAGCGCAGAAAGAGGGGCTTGAGGCTGAACAGGAAGATTATGACAAGAAATACGAAGAGCTTGCGCAGATGTACTCAATTGATACCGATACGATAAAGGAAAAAGTCTCCCGGGATATGATACTTCCTCAAATACTTGAGCGCAAAGCGCTTGATTTAATAATTTCAAAGGCCGATATAAAAAATATAAAGGCAGAGCAGCAAAAAACCGATGCATCATGATATTCCTGAAAAAAAAACGTCCCGGAGGTATTACTGAAAGCGCATGCATGTGATATAATTTATAACTAATTAAACACAGAGCCTTCCACTCATGTTGGTCTGTTACGCTAATTTCGGCAAAAGGAGATGCTCGTGAGCAATCAAGCAAACACCAGCCACCATTCGACCGGTTCGTCGCATACCCCTCCTGCAATGCAGCTGATTCCCATGGTTGTCGAGCAGACAAACCGCGGTGAGCGCGCCTATGATATTTACTCCCGCCTGCTTAAGGACAGAATAATTTTTCTCGGCGGCGCGATTGACGATCACATGTCAAACATTATCATTGCCCAGATGCTGTTTCTTGAGTCGGAGGACCCCGATGCGGACATACATATGTACGTCAACTCTCCCGGCGGGCACGTGACCGCAGGGCTTGCCATTTACGACACCATGCAGTACATCAACTGTCCCGTTTCCACCCTGTGCTTCGGGCAGGCGGCCAGCATGGGCGCCGTGCTGCTGGCAGCGGGCCAAACCGGCAAGCGCTTCGCTCTTCCGCACTCGCGGATTTTGCTGCATCAGCCCATGGGCGGCTATCAGGGTCAGGCTACGGATATCGATATTCACGCCAGAGAAATAGTGCGCATGCGCGACGAGCTCGAGGAAATTCTGGTGCATCATACCAAACAGTCACGCAAGCGCATTCACATGGACACCGAGCGTGATTTTTTCATGAGCGGCGGCGAGGCAAAAGACTACGGCATCGTCGATGAGGTTATAAAAGATCGGGATAAAATACAGAAAAACAATAAGGGGTAGTTCATGGCTACAAAAAAAGGCTCGGGCAAAAACACGCATCTTTTTTGTTCTTTTTGCGGAAAAAGCCAGGAAGAGGTCAAAAAGCTTGTTGCCGGTCCCTCAGTGTATATCTGTGATGAGTGTATTGAGCTGTGCAATGATATCATAGCCGAGGAGCAGGAGCGGGAAGCCCTGGCAATGCGCCCCGCAGCTGTTCCCAAGCCGCATGAAATAAAGGAATTTCTGGACCAGTATGTCATCGGGCAGCACCGCGCGAAAAAAATCCTCTCCGTTGCGGTGTACAACCACTACCGGCGAAGCGATTACCGCAGAAAAAAAGATGACGTTGAGCTGCACAAAAGCAACATCATGCTGATCGGGCCGACCGGAACCGGCAAAACCCTGCTTGCCCAGACGCTTGCAAGGATGCTGCATGTTCCCTTTACAATCGCCGACGCCACTTCGCTCACAGAGGCAGGCTATGTGGGGGAGGATGTGGAAAACATCATACTGAGCCTTCTGCAGGCTGCCGATTACAACATCGAAAAAGCCTCGCGCGGCATCGTCTATATTGATGAAATCGACAAAATTTCCCGCAAATCAGACACGCCATCGATAACGCGAGATGTGTCCGGCGAGGGCGTTCAGCAGGCGCTGCTTAAAATTATCGAGGGGACCATAGCGAATGTGCCCCCGAAAGGCGGGCGCAAGCATCCGCAGCAGGATTTTCTGCAGGTTGACACCTCAAATATTCTGTTTATCTGCGGGGGCGCCTTTAACGGTCTTGAAAATATCATTCAGCAGCGCGTCAACAAGCAGTCAATCGGGTTCGGCGCCGAGCTGCAGGCCGGCGGCGACCGCAACATCGGCGAAATACTGCGCGAGGTACAGCCGGAAGACCTCATAAAATACGGCCTGATACCCGAGTTCGTGGGCCGCCTTCCGGTTGTCGCCACCCTGAATCAGCTCGACCGCGAGGCGCTGGTTGAAATTCTCACCAGGCCGCGAAACGCGTTAACCAAGCAGTATGAAAAATTTTTCGAGTTTGAAAACGTTCAGCTCCGGTTCAATCCCGAGGTGCTTGAAGCCATTGCCGAAATGGCTATCAGCCGCAAATCAGGTGCCCGGGGGCTGCGCTCCATCCTTGAGGAAATCATGCTCGAAATCATGTACGACCTGCCCTCATGCACCAACATCGAGGAATGCATAATTAACGAGGAAGTGGTTACCAAAAACGCGAAGCCGATCCTCGTGTACAGCAAAAAGCAGGAAACCGCCTAACCATCTAAAGGAAAAAACGTGATTTTCAAATCCCCCAAAGCAAATGCCCGCATGTACATGATGATGCCGCTTCGCGATATCGTCGTATTCCCCCACATGATCGTACCCCTCTTTGTCGGCAGGCAAAAATCCATCCAGGCGATTGAAAAGGCCATGGAGGGAGACAAAAAAATCTTTCTGTGCACCCAGAAGGATGCCTCCATCGACAATCCCGAGGAGGAGCACATATATCACATCGGCACGCTGGCGAGCATCCTGCAGATGCTCAAGCTGCCTGACGGAAGCATTAAAGTGCTTGTCGAGGGCAAGCAGCGCTGCCGGGTAAAAAAGCTTATAGACGTCATAGACTACTATTCTGCACAGGTGGAGCCGGTCGATGACATTTATAATGACATAAGCGAAATAAAGGCGCTCAAGCGAATTATCGTTTCATCGTTTGAAGGCTACATGAAGCTGAACAAGAAAATCTCCCGCGAAATGCTTTCCACGGTGTCTGCAGTTGACAACCCGGCCAAGCTTGCCGATATGCTGGCGCCCCAGCTCAACGTTGAGCTTTCCGAAAAGCAGCAGCTTCTTGAAACAACCGATGTCAAAGAGCGGCTTGAACACATTTACACGGTCATGGAATCAGATATCGAGGTCATGCGCACTGAGCAGAAAATAAAAAGCCGTGTAAAAAAACAAATGGAAAAAACCCAGAAGGACTATTATCTTTCCGAGCAGATGCGGGCCATACAGAAAGAAATGGGGGAAAAAGACGAGCGCGCATCCGAGATGGAGGAAATAGAGGAGCGCCTCAAGACAAAGCAGCTGTCGGCAGAAGCACGCACCAAGGTGGAAAAAGAGCTCAAAAAGCTCAAAATGATGCCCCCGATGTCCGCGGAGGTAAATGTTGTCAGAAACTATATCGACTGGATGCTCTCGCTGCCCTGGGGCGAAAAATCTGATCTGAAAATGGACATCGAGGAGGCTGAAAAAATACTTGAAGAGGATCACTACGGGCTGAAAGATCCCAAAGAGCGCATCATCGAGTATCTTGCCGTTCAGACCCTTGTGGAGTCAATCAAGGGCCCTATTCTGTGCTTTGTCGGCCCGCCGGGCGTGGGCAAGACCTCGCTCGGCAAATCCATTGCCCGGGCCAGCGGGAGGGATTTTGTGCGCCTGTCGCTGGGCGGCGTCCGCGACGAGGCAGAAATAAGGGGCCACCGCCGCACGTATATCGGCGCGCTGCCCGGAAAAATTCTGCAGTGCCTCAAAAAGGCGGGGACCGACAATCCGGTTTTCCTGCTTGACGAGGTCGATAAAATGACCATGGACTTTCGCGGCGATCCGTCAGCCGCTCTGCTTGAGGTGCTGGACCCGGAGCAGAATAAAACCTTTAACGACCACTATGTCGACGTGGACTACGACCTTTCTCAGGTCATGTTCATCACCACCGCCAATACGCTTCAGGGCATTCCCCCCGCACTTCAGGACCGCATGGAAATCATTCGCATCCCCGGCTACATGGAAAGCGAAAAGCTGGCCATTGCACGGCGGTACCTGCTGCCCAAGCAGATGACGGAAAACGGCCTCACCGAAAACAACATAGAGCTATCTGACAACTCCGTTTTAAAGCTCATCAGGCGCTACACCCGCGAGGCCGGCGTGAGAAACCTGGAGCGTGAAATCGCATCCGTATGCCGCAAGGTCGCCACGGAAGTGGTCCGGCACGGCCGGGAAACGCAGGTGCGCGTGGACAAGCATTCGGTTGAAAAATATCTGGGCGTTCCCAAATACCGCTACGGCAAAATCGAAGAGGAAAACAAAATCGGTATCACCGCCGGGCTGGCATGGTCCGAATTCGGCGGGGAAATACTGATGATCGAGATCACCACCATGGAGGGCAAGGGCGAGCTCATGATCACCGGCAAGCTGGGAGATGTTATGCAGGAATCGGCCCGGGCCGCCATGAGCTATGTCCGCTCGCGGGCTGAAATTCTTGGCCTTGATAAGAATTTCTACAAAAATCTCGACGTGCACATTCATGTGCCCGAGGGAGCCATTCCCAAAGACGGGCCGTCGGCCGGCATCGCAATCACCACGTCAATCGTTTCCGCGCTGACCCGTACGCCGGCAAACAAAGATGTGGCCATGACCGGTGAAATAACGCTGCGCGGCCGCGTCCTGCCGATCGGGGGCCTGAAGGAAAAAGTGTTCGCCGCATCCCGCGGACTGATAAAAACGATCATAATACCGCGCGAGAACGAAAAGGACCTGAAAGAAATTCCCGAAAAGATATTAAAGAAAGTCGAAATAATTCCCGTCGATCACATGGACGAGGTGCTGAAAATAGCCCTGGTGCCTGAGGGAACAGAAACATTCACGCAGAAAGACCAGGAAAAGCCCGAGGACGAAACATTTTTTGTCGAAAAGGGCCCCGACAGCGAGCTGCCCGTTCATATTCAGCAATAAAAAAAATGGCGCTCCGCGCCCTTTTTTTTACATATTCATCACATCAGCATGTTCCCCTCAGAAACTCCGCTTCGCAGCCTGCTTCCGCGCCCCCTTCCAGCGCCCGCCGTTTTTGGTGTCATCACCGCAGCCGCAACAGCCGTCAGCGACATCGTTAACTAAATAAAAATGTTATTTCAAATACTTAAACACCTTAGCCCCGCATATGAATGACAAGCAAGGCCCATGCGTGAAGCAGAACCCGATCTGTACCAGGCCGGATTTTTTTTGATACATCATACACGCAATTGCGTGCCGCCCATACAATGGTTTTGATGAGCCGCGCGCAGAGCCGGCGTTACTATCCGAACCCTGCAGCGCTCTGTGTGAGCCGGTCGTTTCCGGGGTTCCTGTCAGGGTTGCATTTTTTTTACAGTTTGTGTATCCTTGTACATCTCCTCCTGAGTGCAGATTCTGAGACACGCAGGATTCTGAAGATAGACTGAAAAATGGGGCCGTGCCGTTGGGTGAGACGAACTGTGGTGCGCGCGAGGAATGGGTTATGACCTGAAAGCCGGCGCAGAGCCGGGCTGCCTCCTTCCTTCGAAGCGTCCTGCGGGACGCTATCCCTGTAAAGATCGAATGCCCATGGAAGTCGAACATAATGTGGAGGGGTTTCCCGGGCCGCTGCGCCCGGCCCGAAGCCGCTGAGTCGACCGGGACGCCCTCACGGAGAAAGCGTTATGGAATTTTGGCGTAAGCCGCTGGACCTGGAAACGGTTCGAAAACATGAAAGCCGGATAGTCATCATTGAAGAGCGCTGCAAGGGCTGTGAGTTTTGTATAGAGTATTGCCCCCGCCGGGTACTGGTCATGTCGTCCAGGTTTAATGTCAAGGGATATCACTTCCCTGAAGTCGAAGACGCCTCGCAGTGTGTGAGCTGCCGTTTTTGTGAGGCGCTCTGTCCCGAATTTGCCATTTTTGTCACGGAGCAGCCGGACGCCTGATGGTAGGGTACGGGCGCGTTGTCCGTGCGAAGCTCCCGATATATCTATAGCCCGTTTCCGCCAATTGCCGTTATTGCGGGGCTGACCGGCACCATCCGGACAAAGCGGCGCGGCGGCACAGGAGAATCAAACCTAATTTTTTCAACAGGATCCCTGCTATGACTTCAAAAGCGGTTTTAACCGGAGTCCACTTTATGAACGGCGATGAGGCCTGCGCTGAGGGAGCGCTGGCTGCCGGCTGTCTATTTTTTGCCGGATATCCCATTACCCCGGCAACCGAGGTGGCAGAGCGCATGTCGCGCCGGCTGCCGCAGGTCGGCGGCATCTATATCCAGATGGAGGACGAAATCGCCTCCATGGCGGCGCTGCTGGGCGGCTCCTGGGGCGGGAAAAAAGCAATGACCAGCACCTCCGGTCCGGGGATTTCGCTGATGCTGGAAAACCTGGGCCTGGGGATATGTACCGAAACCCCCTGTGTTGTCTGCAACGTGCAGCGCGGAGGCCCCAGCACGGGGCTGCCGACCCTGGTCGGGCAGGCCGACATGATGCAGGCCCGCTGGGGCTCACACGGCCATTATGAAATAATCGCGCTGAGTCCTTCTTCGCCGCAGGAAATGTTTGATTTTACAATACGTGCCTTCAACCTGAGCGAAAAATTCAGGACGCCGGTACTGATTATGGCTGATGAGGTGGTGGGGCATATGAATGAGCGGGTGGTCATTCCGCCGGCCGAGGAGATCGTAACCGTCGACCGCAAGCGCCCGACGGCATCGCCGGAAACCTTTCAGCCGTTTCTGCCCGAGGCCGACGGGGTAGCACCCATGGCCTGCTTCGGCGACGGCTACCGGGTGCATGTGACCGGGCTGACCCACGGTGAGAACGGCTACCCGGCGATGGAGGACAAGGCCCAGGCGCTTATGGTGAACCGCCTGATCGATAAAATAAAAAAGAATCTGGATGAGATCCTCAATTACGAGGCAGAACACCTGGACGACGCGGACGTGGTGATCGTTTCTTACGGCATCAGCGTCCGTTCGGCACGGCGGGCCGTCAGCATTGCCCGCGAGCAGGGCCGCAAGGTAGGTCTGGTGAAGCTGAATACGGTATGGCCCTTTCCGGAGGCGTTTGTCCGTGAGCTGGCCGGGCGGGTGCGCGCCCTGGTCATGCCTGAAATCAATATGGGGCAGATGGTGCTCGAGCTTGAGCGCTGCGCCGGCGGGAAATGCCCCGTGCGCCTGGTGGGCCATCCCGGCGGATCCATCATACGGCCCGCGGCCATTCTTGGAGCAATCGATGAAGTCTTAAAGGAGGCGGTATGACAACGATAAATACAGCACCCTGCATGCAGCACCCCCAGGAGGAGCTCCTTCGCAGCGAGCGGATTCCGCACATCTGGTGCTCGGGCTGCGGAATCGGTACGGTGTTCAGCTGTGTGCTGGCTGCCATCCGCACATCTGAATATGCCCTCGACGATGTTGCCATGGTCTCGGGAATCGGCTGTACCGGCCGCATGGCCGGCTACATCAAGGTCGACTCCTATCATACGACCCACGGCCGGGCGATCCCCTTTGCCACGGGGCTCAAGCTTGCCCGCCCCCAGGGAGCGGTCCTGGTGGCGTCCGGCGACGGGGACCTGGTTGCCATCGGCGGCAACCATTTTATTCATGCAGCCCGGCGCAACATGGACCTGACGGTGATTTGTGTGAACAACCTCAACTACGGCATGACCGGCGGTCAGCAGGCGCCAAGCACGCCCTTCGGGGCAAAGACCACAACCAGCCATTCCGGCAGCCCGGAAGAGCCTTTTAACTTCTGTCACCTGGCGGCATCCTGCGGCGCGGTGTACGTGTCGCGATGGACCAGCATCCATATCCGCCGCCTTACCGAATCGATTACCCGGGCCATGCTGAAACCGGGCTTTTCCTTTGTCGAGGTGCTGGCGGCCTGCCCGACGTCCTTCGGCCGGCGAAACCGGATGAGAAAGGCGCTGGATATCGTTAAATTTTATCATGAGCGCTCGGTTATCAAAAACGGTATCGACCCGGGCGAGGCCACCATTGACTTCGGGGAAAATATCGTGGTCGGTGAGTTTGTTGATATTGAGCGCCCGACGTTTACCGATAACTACCAGCTGATTCACAGCAGCCAGCTCGGCGAATGGCCGAACCTCGAGCGACAAAAACACTTACCCCCGGAACTAGAAGCAGGATAGACATCATGGAAAAAGAGATACTTATTACTGGCTTCGGCGGTCAGGGCATAGTGCTGACCGGCAATATTCTCGGCATGGCGGCAACCATTTACGATGAAAAGCACGCCACCATGACCCAGTCCTACGGCCCGGAAGCCCGCGGCGGCTCCTGCTCCTCACAGGTGGTGATCAGCGAGGAACCGATTCTGTTTCCCTACGTGGAACACCCGCAGGTCATGATCTGCATGAGTCAGGCAGGGTTTCAGAAAAACTGCGACCAGCTGACGGCCGGCGGAACCATTATCTGGGACACCGATCTGGTGAATCCGGAGGCAGTGCCGGACGACTGGACGGCCTACAACATCCCGGCGACCAGGTTTGCCGAAGAGATGGGCAACAAAATGATGGCCAACATCGTGATGCTCGGCTTTGTGTCTGCTGTGTGCGAGCTGGTAACGCCGGACTCTCTGAAAAATGCCGTATTGAAATCGGTACCGCCCAAAACCGTTGAAAAAAATTCGGCCGCGTTTGACCGCGGGCGGGAGTACGGCGGAGAAATATTAAAGGCCCGCGCCCGTCAGGAGCAGCCATCGACATGACGCCAAAAAAAAACAACCTGCATGAGACCGTACTGCTCATCGGGGCGGGGTACGGCTCCCTGAAGCTGGCCGAGGATATGCTGCAATCGGGCATACCGGTGACCTGGGTGACGGACAGCCCCCATTTCCTGGAGCTCTCCCGGGGCGCAGAGACTCCCGCGGAATGGCCCGAGGATCTGGACTTTCAATTCCGTCCGCTGTACCTGCGGGTCACCCGCCATCCGCTGATGACAGCCCTGCCGCAGGCGCGGATCAGCGCCATCGAAAAGAAATCAGGCGGCTTTGCGGTGACGGTATACCAGGCCCCGGCCTATATCGATTACGACCTGTGTACCGGCTGCGGCAAGTGTATGGAGCTGTGTCCGCTCGACAGCAGCGATCAGCCGCCGCTCAAGCGCCGGCCGACGCAGTGCCCGACCCGGGCGCTGGTTCTGGACAAGCGAAAAGTGGGCGCCTGCCGGGTTGCCTGCCCGCTGGGGGTAAACGCCCAGGCCTATATCGCCCTGACGGCGGCATCCCGCTTTGAGGAAGCCCTGGCTATTGTGCGCGAGGCCAACCCGCTTCCCGGCATCTGCGGCCGTGTATGCCACCATCCCTGCGAGGCAGACTGTCGCCGGGGCGAAATTGAAGAGCCGGTGGCGATCCGGGATATTAAACGGTTTCTGGCCGATTATGAAGCCGCTTCGGGGCCTCCGCGCCCGGCGGTGCCGGCGGTGCCGCGGCGCGCTGAGCGCATTGCCGTCATCGGGTCGGGACCGGCCGGCCTGACCGCCGCCCATTATCTGAATCAGCTGGGATTCCGGGTCACGGTATTTGAATCCCTGCCGCAGGCCGGGGGAATGCTTCGGGCGGGCATCAACGCATTCCGCCTGCCGCGCCCGGTGCTGGATGTTGAAATCCAGGCCATTGAAGGCTCCGGCGTGGAAATCCGGACCGGCGTGACCGCATCTTCGGCTGCCGCCCTGCTTTCCGACGGGTACGCGGCCGTTCTGATTGCCTGCGGCACCCATAGCGATATCCGGCTGAATCTTCCCGGCGAGGACCTCGCAGGGGTGGTTGGCTGCATGTCGTTTCTGCGCGACGTCAATTTAAACGGAAAAGGCCGGGCCGGCCGCCGGACAGCCGTAATCGGCGCCGGCAACTCGGCCATGGATGCCGCCCGGACGGCCCTGCGCCTGGGGGCTGAGTCGGTGACCGTGATCGGTATCGAGAGCGAGGATCAAATGCCTGCCCACCCGCGCGAGGTCCGCGAAGCGCGGGAAGAGGGCGTTGTCTTCGAGCTGGGGGCTGCGCCGGTTGCCTTTGAAGGAAGCGGTTCGGTAGAGCGGGTTGTCTGCCGCCGGGCCCGCTGGCAGATCGCTCCCGGGGGCAAAATGGCGATCGAGTATGATTCCGACGAAACCTTCGCGGTAGAGGCCGACAGCGTGATCGTGTCCATCGGACAGCGCCCGCGCCTTACCGAGAGCGGGCTGGATGATGAAATCGAGACCGGCGGCGACGGCCGCGCGTTGATCGGCGAGCAGTTCGAGACTTCCCGCACAGGTGTTTTTGCTGCCGGGGATGTCGCCAGCGGCCCGTCGACCGTCGTGGAGGCCATGGCTGCCGGCAGGGCTGCGGCCGGATGCATTCTGACCTATGTCAGCGGCGAGCCGTCTCCTTTTGAAACGATCACGGAAGACTCCCGGGGGGTCGGTGAGTATGACCCCGTTCCGGACAGCCTTTTGAGCCGCCGGCGCCCCGACGTTCCGCAGCGGCTGCCGCGCGTGCGCTGCAAGGATTTTGATGAAGTAGATATGGGCCTGACCGAGGAACAGGCTGTGGCCGAAGCCCGGCGCTGTCTGCAATGCAGCGTCTGCTGTGAGTGCCGGGCATGTGAGGAAGCCTGCGAGCAGATCGGCGCCATCAACCATTTCAGCATGCCGAAACAGCTCACGCTGAGCTGTCCCAGCGTTATCGTCGCCGATGAAAGCGAGCTGCCCGACGCCTCCCTGCTGCAGGAGGATGCAGACGTGCACAGGGTTGTCGACCTGCAGCACGATCTGATGGATGTTATGATTTCCGGCAGCGTTGCCGCCGGCAGGGCCATGGCGGCGGCCTCGCGGCTGCGCGCGCCGGCGGTGCCGTATGAAAAGGACGTGCAGGATATGAGCGACGAGGTCAGAATCGGTTTTTTCCTGTGCACCTGCAATGATACGATGGCGTCCCGCAGTGCGCTTGAGCGGGTGCAGAAGCTTTTCGAGCGCGCCCCCGGGGTTGTCCACAGCGAGCTGATTGTTTCCGCCTGTCATCCCCGCGGCGCCGACCTCATTGCCGAGACGATGAAACGAAAAGGGCTGACCCGCGTGGTTCTTGCCTCCTGTGTGTGCTGCCCCCTGGAATTTCAGTGCAACTCCTGCAACGATCAGCGTACCCGCGCACGCATCCATCTGTTTGAGCGCCTGGGGCTGCCGCGCAGCCGGTTTGAGACCATCAACCTGCGCGACCACCTTTCGGCGCATCACATGGACGACGATGCCGTTGTTGAGAAAGCCCGGGACCTGCTGCGGGCGTCTTTTCTGCGCGCCCGCTATATGGGGCCGCTTACCCAGGGCACGACCCGGATCGGCAAAAACGTTCTTATTCTGGGCGGCGGAGACATCGGCCGAAGCTGCGCCATGAACCTGGACCTTCAGGGATTCCGCGTTCGCCTGGTGCACAACCCCCGGGTGGACGGGCAGGAGCACGACGGACGCCCGCACCCCCTGCCGCCCCCCGAAGAGGGGCGGAAAATCATCCACGTCGAAAGCGCCGCCATCCGGGATATCCGCGGTCACATGGGGGATTTCACCATACTGGCCCGGGAGGGGGATGCGAACCGCCGCTGGCGGGCCGATATCGTCTGTCTGGTCGATGCGTCCGTTTTGTCGCTGGCGCTGGATGAAAATACCGACGGGCTGAAAAAGCTTTACCGGTATGATTTCGCCTTTTTTCACACCCCGCAGGCCGGGCTTTTCCGCGTTCAGCCGCAAACGCTGGACCGGGTCCGCGAGTTCGAGGCCGGCGCAGCGCTGGCGGCCCAGGTCGCACGCGGCGCGGCGGAAGCGTTTCTGAAGGACCACATGCTGAGCCCGCAGGTTGACCCGGAGCGGTGCCGGGGGTGCGGGCGCTGCGAAGAAATATGCCCTTTTAACGCCATCTCGCTGGTGCCCGGCGTGGCGGGTATTTACACGGCCGAGGTCGTTCGTCATAACTGTGTCGGCTGCGGCGCCTGTGTGGGGCGCTGTCCGGTTATGGCACTGGATATGCCCTATTTCTCAAACCGGGTGCTGGAGGCGCTGGTGACCGATGCCATGACGGGAGGAAAGGAGTAATGAAGAGACCGAACCTGCTGGGCATTTGCTGCAACTGGAGCCCGTGGTCCTGTCTGAACGCCGCCGGAAAGGCCGGGCTGGAGCTGCCGCCGAACCTGCGCATTATCCGCGTCATGTGTATCGGCAGGATCAATCAGGCCCTTATCCTGAAGGCCTTTGAACACGGCGCCGACGGCGTCATTCTGCTGGAATGCAAAGATGAAGACTGCCGCTACGGCCCCGGGCCGGAAGTCGGCCATGCAAATGTGGCGATGGTGCGCTCGCTGCTTGATCTTCTGGGCATTGATCAGGAACGGCTGGTGGAGCACAGCTTTCAGGCGCACGAAAAGGAAGCGATGGCCGATTCGCTGTGGTCCTTTGCCGAGAGCATTAAAAAAATGGGAGCTAATCCGGCCAAGCCCCGTCAGGAACGGGAGGCCTCTTAGATATGGAAAATGTGCGCATTGAAAAAATGATCAAAGACTATGCGCTTTACCAGTGCCTTGAGTGCGGGAAGTGCTCGGCCTCATGCCCGCGCATGCTGACCGGCAAGGAGTACTCCCCGCGACTGCTGGCTCAGAAGCTGATTTCAGAGCGCGACGATGAGCTGTTCATCGAAAACTCGGTCTGGGAGTGCCTGACCTGTTCGCTGTGTGAGGAGCGCTGTCCGTCGGGCGTCAAGGTCAGTCAGGTGATTCTGGAAATGCGGACCCTGCTGGCCAGGGACAAAGGGCTGAAGGGATACCGGGCGCATGACGGCGCCGTGCATTCCTGGATGCGCATGATGACGTCCCCGGAGCTCAAGCAGAACCGCCTTGGCTGGGTGACCGAAGACCTGCGGACCGCCGACAGCGGCCCCGTTGCCTACTTTTCCGGCTGCGCGCCCTATTTTGACGTGTTTTTTTCAGGCATTCAGGTTGACACGCTGTCCATTGCCCGCAACAGCGTCCGCCTGCTCAATTTTCTGGACATCGAGCCGGTACTGTTAAAAAACGAGCGCTGCTGCGGCCATGACCTTTTGTGGACCGGCGACCGGGAAAACTTCGAGACCCTGTGCCGCCTGAATTATGAGTCATTCAAGGCAGCCGGCATCGAGGAGCTCGTGGTCTCCTGTCCGGAGTGCTACACCATGCTGGGAACCTACATGCCGCAGGTGATTCCTGAATGGGATCTCAAGGTGACCCTCCTGATTGAGCTCCTGGCAAAAGAGGTGCGCAAGGGCGGAAAAGCCTTCAAGCCGCTTGCGCGGCGGGCGACCTACCAGGATCCCTGCAGGCTGGGCCGGGGCAGCGGATGCTACGAGGCCCCGCGCTATCTGATGAGGCAGGTGCCGGAGCTTGAGCTGCGTGAGATGGAAAATTCGGGCCGGGGAGCGATCTGCTGCGGCAACAACGGGTTTATCAATTGCGATGCCTACAGCAAGCGCATTCAGGTCCAGCGCCTGCGCGAGGTGGGCGAAACCGGGGCCGATCTGCTGGTGACGGCCTGCCCGAAGTGCATGATTCATTTGACCTGCGCCCTTCGGGACCCCATGCGCAGCGGAAAGACCAATGTGGAGATCCGGGATCTGACCGGAATTCTGGCCGAAGGGATCGAGTGGACCGGGTGAGCGCGACGGCTGCCAGTCCCGGCAATGACTGCGTAAGTACATTCCGGCGCTGCATGCGTTTTCTGCAGCGTTAGGGCAGCAACCGACCGTGTTGAGGTGAATTCAAGAGAGGATCAAAAAATGATGAGTCAAAAAAACGAAACCGATGAAATCCGTATCGGCGTATATGTCTGTCACTGCGGGCTGAACATTGCCGGCACAGTGGACTGCCAGGCGGTCGCCGAGTATGCCGAAACCCTTCCCGGCGTGGTGGTGTCGCGCAGCGATGCCTATCTGTGCTCGGAACCCGGTCAGCAGCTGATCAGGAAGGACATTGCCGAGCAGGGGATCAATCGCGTGGTCGTGGGCTCCTGCTCCCCCCGGCTGCACGAGCCGACCTTTCGGCAGTGCCTGGCGGAAGCCGGGCTGAGCCCCTATCTGCTGGAAATGGCCAACCTGCGCGAGCAGTGTGCCTGGGTTCATGCCGATGACCGCGGGGGCGCCACCCAAAAGGCCAGGGACCTGATACGTTCCGGCGTGGCCCGCTGCAGCCTGCTTCAGCCCCGCCAGGAGCTGACGGTACCGGTAGCGCGCAAATCACTGGTGATCGGCGGCGGGGTCGCCGGCATTCAGGCGGCGCTCGATCTCGCCGATGCCGGATATCAGGTTGTGCTGGTGGAAAAGGAGCCCAGCATCGGCGGCATTATGGCACGGCTGGACAAGACCTTTCCGACCATGGACTGCTCGATATGAATTCTCGGGCCTAAAATGTCCGATGCCGGTCGGCATCCAAATATAACGCTGCTAACGTTAAGTGAAGTCAAGGAAGTTACCGGATACGTGGGTAACTTCCACGTACGGGTTCTGAAGCGAACCCGCTATGTCAGGGAAGACGAATGCACGTCCTGCGGGGACTGCGTCGAGGTGTGTCCGGTGGTGCTCCCGGATGAGTTCAACATGGGGCTGAGCTCGCGCCGCGCCATCTATTCCCCGTTTCCCCAGGCCATCCCGTCGGCCTATGTCGTGGATATCGATGCCTGCCTGGGGCACGACCCCATCATCTGCGGCAAATGCCGCGAGAAGTGCGAAAAAAACTGCATCGACTTCAACATGAGCGATGAGCATCTGGAGTTCGATGTGGGGACCATCGTGGTCGCCACAGGCATGGAGGTCTACGATCCCACTGCGCTCGACGAGTACAGCTATCGCAAGTACGAAAATGTAGTGACCAGCATGGAGTTTGAACGCCTGATCAACGCCGGCGGTCCGACCGGCGGGGAGGTACTGCGGTTCACAGACCATCAGGCACCCGATTCGGTGGCCTTTATCCAGTGTGTCGGGTCGCGCTCGGTGCGAAGCGGCCATCGCTACTGTTCCAACATCTGCTGCATGAACACGATTAAAAGCACCATTATGCTCAAAGAGCATTATCCGGACATGGACGTCAAGGTCTTTTATATCGACATCCGGGCATTCGGCAAGGGCTTTGAGGACCTGTTTCAGCGCAGCAAGCAGCTCGGGGTCCGCTATATCCGGGGGCTGCCGGGAACCGTTCAGGAGGATGCCAAAACCCGGGACCTGGTCCTGATGGCGGAAAACACTGCCACCAACAAGCTTGAAAAGCACCGCGCCGGGATGGTTGTGCTTGCCACCGGCGTGAAGTCGCCGGAAGATATGAACGTGCTTCAGGAGATGATGGCGCTCCAGAAAACCGCAGACGGATTTTATCTGGAGGCCCATCCCAAGCTGCAGCCGGTGGACTCGGCGACCCGCGGTGTTTTCTTCTGCGGATGCGCAGAAGGTCCCAAAGACATCAAGGAATCGGTGACCCAGGCCTCCGCCGCCGCCGCCCGCGCGGTGCGGCTGATGAACCCGGGGAAGCTGACGGTTGAGTCGATCACCGCAGAAATCAACCCGGATGCCTGTACCCGCTGCGGTATCTGCGCCCGTGTCTGCCCGTACAACGCCATTGTGTTCGACAAACGCTCGGGCCTGCCGGCCAAAGTGACCACGGCAGCCTGTGCGGGATGCGGCACATGTTCGGCCGAGTGTCCCGTCAACGCCATCGAAATGCATCATTTTACCGATGCCCAGCTGACGGCCCAGATCGATGCCATCCTGGCTGAAGACCCCATAAGCCGGATTGTGGTTTTTGCGTGCAACTGGTGTTCCTATGCCGGGGCGGATTTTGCCGGCGTGTCACGGCTGCAGTACCCGGCCAATGCCCGTCTCATCCGTACCATGTGCTCAGGCCGCGTGAGGGAGGACTTTGTGTGGCATGCCTTCGAGCAGGGGGCGCCGGTGGTGCTGGTCTCAGGCTGCCACATCGGCGACTGTCACTATATCGACGCCAATCACTGGACCGAAAAGCGGCTGAAGCGCATGTGGAAAAAGATGGAGAAGCTGGGCCTGCGCACTGAGCGCCTGCAGCTGGAATGGATCAGCGCAGCCGAAGGCGGCCGCTTCAAGGAAGTCATGGAACAGATCGAAGCGCTTCGAAAAACCGTGACGCCCGAAGAGGTCGCCGAAACCAGAAAAATTCTGGCGGAGGAGCGCAAAAAAGCCCGGGGCGGCAGGAAAAAAGCAGCGGCTGCAGCTCCGGCCGAGCAATAGCCGGCTTAATTAAAAGGGCGTGCCCTTCTTTCCATGAACACACCTTTAATTGACAAAAAGGTTATGGCCGGACAAATTTTTGTCCGGCCATAACCTTCACATTTATTCCGTTTTGCGGTTGATCTACGTTTAGCCCCCCGCCAGGCCGTCATTGCACGGCTGCGTCCGGGCAATCAAGGTTTTTTGTCTTTTCCGGTCACAACGGTTTCAGAATCTGATTTATCTAAAACAGTACGCCTGTTATTCCCGACTTATTCGGTTTTTGAAAATTCCCCTCTTTTGCAAAGAGGGATTAGAGGCGATTTTTATTCTTCATCGCAGCAGGCATCCGCCATATTGCCCCCCCTTCCTGAGAGACTGAAAGTAATCACACCGCCGAATCACAACCATGGCCTTCTCCGACATACAGCCGGGAACTCCGACAGGCGAAGCTTTTAGTATGCTTCGGCGTAGTAGTTAAATGCATCGTAGCCGTGCACGTTCATATCAATTAATCCATATCATTAATACAACTTCTACAATCTTGTCCGTCTTTTTCCGGATTGACGAACTATTTACCATAAGCTAATATGAAAAGAACATTAATAGGAACAAAATCAGGAGACCCTATGTGCTCTGCGGACTGGAAAAAATTCATTCATTCCGATCCTGAAATTCTGATCGGGAAACCGGTTGTACGCAACACACGTCTTTCCGTAGAATTTATTATGGGGCTTTTTGCTTCCGGATGGACAGAGCAGCAGGTGCTGGAAAACTACCCTAATCTCACCCCCGAAAGCCTGCATGCCGTTTTTGCTTTCGCGGCAGACTGCATGCGTGAAGAATCACGCTTCATACTTCTTTCAGACAATACATGATTAATTTTCTCGCAAACGAAAACATACCGTTACAAACCATTGTTCATCTTCGCAACAGCGGCTGCGCTGTTAAAAGCGTGCTTGAAGAAATGCCGGGGGCGCGGGATCATGAAATAGTAAAACGCGCTCATGATGAAAAGCTTATTATACTTACTTTCGACCGCGATTATGGTGAGCTGATCTACCGTCATCAGCATTTATCTCCGGACGGTGTTGTATATTTTCGGTTCGATCCCGCTACTCCGACAGAGCCTGCCGAAATCATTCTAAATATAATAAAAGACAATATTCCACTTTCATCACGTTTTACTGTTGTCGAACGCGACGGCATTCGTCAAAGGCCCCTTCCTTTACCGTAATACAAAAAACTTATTCATTTTTTGCAGCTGACCTTGACTCCGGAAAATTATTTGACTCCCACCAGCCCGGCAGTCATTGCCGCGGCTCCGTCCGGGCAATCAAGGTTTTTTATCTTTTCCGGTCACGACGGTTTCAGAATCTGATTTAACTAAAACAGTACGCCTGTCATTCCCGACTTATTTGGTTTTTAAACATTCCCCTCTTTTCCAAAGAGGGATTAGGGGAGATTTTTATTCTTCATCGCAGCAATCATCCGCCATATTGCCCCCCCTCCTGGGAGACTGAAAGTAATCACACCGCCAGAATAGCTTTACCATATCATATCAACCAATTCAGGATGCCGCCTTATTTTTTTTCGCGGCATGCGGCTGTACTTATGACAAACATGCTCCCAATGCATTTTATTTAATTATGGATGTCCCACTTTTTTTCCCTATGTGGAAATATTATTAATACTTGACTTTGCGTACGTTATAACGTACTTTTTATTATATGATAAAACCTTTTGCAGGAGAAATATATGGCAACATTATCTGCAACCGAAGCTCGATCAAAACTCTACAAATTAATAGATGAAGCGGCCTCTTCCCATCAGCCGATTACTATTACCGGCAAAAGGTCAAATGCCGTGTTGCTTTCAGAAGAGGACTGGAACTCAATTCAGGAAACAATTTATCTGCTTTCAATACCGGGGATGAGAGAATCTATACGAGATGGATTGGAAACGCCCGTATCAAAATGCAAAAAAAGACTTGACTGGTGAGTTGGCAACTTTATTTCACCAGACAAGCCCAAAGGGATGCAAAAAAAATTGTTGCTGCAGGGCTTCGTGACAAAGTTGAGGAGCTCTTACAGATTTTGCAGTCAAATCCCCTTCAAACTCCCCCGCCATATGAAAAACTTATTGGAGATTTAGCGGGTGCTTATTCCCGCCGTATTAATATACAACACCGTTTGGTCTACCAGATCATCAAAAAAGACGAGGCGGTTAAAATCATTCGCATGTGGACTCACTACGAATAACCACATATCCTGCCGCTTCACTCGGCCCGTAAAAAGCCGCGGCCACGTGCGCCCGTTCATTATTCCCGACTTGATGAGTTTTAAATATTCCCCTCTTTGAAAAAGAGGGGTTAGGGGAGATTTTTATTCTCAGCACAGCAGTCATCCGCCATATTGCCTCCCCTCCTGAGAGACTGAAATTTATCACACCCCCAAAAAAAGCTTTACCATATCAACCAATTCAGGATGCCGCCTAATTTTTTTTCGCGACATACGGCTATACTTATGACAAACATGCTCCCAATCTATTTTATTTGTTTATGGACGTCCCCACTTTTTTTCCCGATATATTTGTAGTTTCAATCCCTTTCAGGGAATTCATTTTATGTAACGGCAAAAAAGTTGGGTTTCATTGCTGACTAAAACAGTTTCAATCCCTTTCAGGGAATTCATTTTATGTAACATGGCGCGATCTTGCGCCTTCCCGTCGTCTGATTCTAAGTTTCAATCCCTTTCAGGGAATTCATTTTATGTAACATGGATATTAAACAATTCTAAGGGATTGCGCTACTCAGTTTCAATCCCTTTCAGGGAATTCATTTTATGTAACGCAAAGAAAAGCAGAAAAGTGAATGGCTGGGAGCTCGTTTCAATCCCTTTCAGGGAATTCATTTTATGTAACGCAAAGAAAAGCAGAAAAGTGAATGGCTGGGAGCTCGTTTCAATCCCTTTCAGGGAATTCATTTTATGTAACTCGCCCGCGCAGGTGCGTTTAAATCTGCAATATTACGTTTCAATCCCTTTCAGGGAATTCATTTTATGTAACGATATAAAAGATCATCCGGAAGAAGGCTTATGTTCGGTTTCAATCCCTTTCAGGGAATTCATTTTATGTAACGTGTACCCATCCCCCAAGATCGCCTCTACTTTGATGTTTCAATCCCTTTCAGGGAATTCATTTTATGTAACCTGACAAACACATACATGAAAAAACTTATGGATGCGTATGTTTCAATCCCTTTCAGGGAATTCATTTTATGTAACGCAGCAGAGAAAGCGGGGGAACGGTCAGAAAGACAGGTTTCAATCCCTTTCAGGGAATTCATTTTATGTAACCGGATTATTGATCCGTTCGGGTACCTGAGCTGAGAAGTTTCAATCCCTTTCAGGGAATTCATTTTATGTAACCGTAGTAGAAATCCACGCCCCACGCGAAGCTCTGATGTTTCAATCCCTTTCAGGGAATTCATTTTATGTAACCGTATTCTGCGATCACCTCGCCCTGGTTTCCAAACGAGTTTCAATCCCTTTCAGGGAATTCATTTTATGTAACCAATTAAAGCACACAACATGATCGCGGCTGGTACTGTAGTTTCAATCCCTTTCAGGGAATTCATTTTATGTAACGGGGCAAGCAGAGAACAAGAAGTTGCTGAAGTGTCAGGGTTTCAATCCCTTTCAGGGAATTCATTTTATGTAACCAGGCGTCAATTCCCGCTGCTCCAACGGTATTCTATGTTTCAATCCCTTTCAGGGAATTCATTTTATGTAACCTGCAAAAAATTAGGCATGACACCGGAACATCGGTTCGTTTCAATCCCTTTCAGGGAATTCATTTTATGTAACTCTTTCTGCCCTCATCGCCAGTCTTGATACCAACCACGTTTCAATCCCTTTCAGGGAATTCATTTTATGTAACGCCGCAATTTACTATCACATGCGCCGGCAGAGAGTAGTTTCAATCCCTTTCAGGGAATTCATTTTATGTAACAGCGCCGCCACTCCAACCTCTTTTTTCAATACGTTTACTGATATTTTTCGAGAGGTGTTTGTCTTTCAATATAATCCTGATCCGAACTGGAGCAAACATGCTTCCTCACCCCATAAAAACATACTAAAATCAACATCTTTTCTCATTGCGGGCGGTTGCCGGGTTTTTCATTCTCCGACACCTCCCGCGATTTTAGACAATAATAATACCTTCGGCCTGAAGGTTCAGCTTATAGCCGACACATTCTATTTCATTTAGCTGTCTTTCGGTAACCGGAATAACCACAACCTGATCTTCCTGCTGGTGTATTTCTTTTTTAAGGCGTTCAAGCATTTTCTTTTTCTGGCTGTCCGAAATAAAACAATGAAAAAAACTGTATTGAATCCGCCCGCCGAAAGATTTCATTACTTTTGCAACCCGTGCAAGACGGCGCTGATCTGAGATATCATATCCGACTATGTAATTCTTTTTCATCGAATGTGAAACCCTTGGAATGATTCTATTTCCCCCAGGAGAAACTTGCCCAGCAAACGGTACTGCAGCTCGATCGTCCGCTCGTAGCTTAACCGGTAATGAAACGTAGGATGCGTCACCATATCTTTTTTGCGCATCTCATAATGGGCCAGAAATTTTTTCCGGCCCCGTCCGTTCAAATAACATACCTTTTGAAAACGGTAAAAATCGGATTCCTTAAACACACCGTTGTTTATTGCCGACAGAACGGCAGAATCAACTACCGGCTGCCGAAACAGTTCCATGATATCCAAGGCAAGTGCGGGTCTGCCGTATTTCATAGTGTGATAAAATCCACAATACGGATCAAATCCGACTCGCATGGCTGCACCGGCACAATCTTTTGCAAGGAGACTGTACCCGAAGCTGAGTAATGCATTTACCGGGTCACGAGGCGGTCTGCGATTGCGATCCGAAAAACCAAAAAATTCCCGGCGCTCCGGTTTAACAAACCGGGAGAAACCGCTGAAATACAGGCGGCTGCTTATCCCTTCAAATCCCCGCATGCTTTCCCGGTCAGAAGCCCGTTCTGCATCTTTGCGGTGATAATTCAGCCTGCGAAAATTAACAGTATCCTCACGGGTTCGGTCGTCTCGCAGATAGCGCATCATTAAGGTTCGCATATTGACAATTTTAGCGCACACGATTTCACGTGCTACTTCAAGGCATCGTTTATTGTCAAAATGCAACCGCCACTGCGCCTCTCGCAGCAAACCGTTGCCGCTGAAAAGGGGGGTACATGAACCAAGATATCCGCCGTGAAAATTAAGGTAATGCAGCGGTATATTATTTTTCAAACACTCATGCACAACCTGGGTGGTAGAATTTACCGGCCCGCACAGGACAACCTCTTTCAATGTTTCAAGGGATGCGCTGCCGATTTCGGCACCCCCCGGTTCTGAAATTTTCAGCACACCTGCGGAAAGCCCCACATAGGCACCAATGGTATCCACATACAATAGATCCCCCTCAAGCGAGGGGGTAAGAACAAGCCTGGCATTTTGTTTGCGCCCGCTCAGGACCTCCTCTTCTTCCGGCAGACAAATTGCGTTAAGCGAACAACCGAAACATTTGTTTCTGTTTGAAGCAAGAGGGGGAACTTGGTCACCTGCGCTGATTTCCCTGCAAAGGCTGATCGTTGAGTGGGTTTTCTCTATCAGTTCTTCGGTTATCCTTATTTCGGTGCGCGCCCGTGAACCGATATGGTAAATATATCCATAAGCGGGGATTCCCATACCGTTTCTTTCCATAAGCAAAGCCTGGGCACACAGCTGTACCTGATCATTGATCCATGGCTCCCGGTTTTTCAGTTTCTTTCCCTTTTTGTATTCGACCGGATAGTACTGTCCGTCATCTTTTGATTCAATAAGATCAAGCCTTGCGGTTATACCCAAATTGGTGCATGAAAGCCGAACCGACCTGCAATGAACAAACTCATCTTTCCTTCGCGGCCGCGCCTCCCGATCGGCTGCATCAACATTTTTGTGCAGACTGCGGCCGGATTCGGTATCTTCATTGTCTTCAAACATACCCCGGACGTACTCAAGGAAAAATCTCCTCGGACAGTAAACACAGGCATTAAGATAGGAAACAGAAATAAGCTCGACGGTTTTATCCATATCAAGCCGGTTTTAAATTGTTGATAACTTTATTGACAAGCCCCTCAACACGCACATACAGGGATTCAATACTTTCCATATCATAGGTCACAAATTCCTTGTAATCATACTCCTGCCTGACATCGAATGCCTCATGGACGGTTTTTGAATCCTCTTTTTCGAAAATACCTGTCTTAACAAATTCTCTGTCAAAAGCAGAAATGACTCCATAGAGTTTGGAAGTGCCGATTTCCTTTTCAACAAGCAACGCTAACAAAGAATAGAAACAGGCATAATATAAACGGTTTGCTATCGCCTGCATATCCTGTCGGTTCTGCAATAAAAAACGAGCAGTCTGAAGAGTTTCCTCTGCCTGTTTCAGCCGATATCCAATAAGTTCTGTTTTTTCATTCATAGAAGAACACCCTCACGATCAATTGTCTTTTTAAGCGGCGAAACACGCAAAGGAGATTCATACCATTCGCTTTGGCTCACGATAAGCGCTGAAATAAACATATCGTTATTTAACCCTGTTTCCCATACGATATGTCTTATTCTATTTTTGACTTCTTTTGTCAGATTCGGAACAATGATTAAAATGTCATAGTCGGAATCATATTCATTATCTCCTCTCGCACGTGAACCATACAACCGCAGTTCCAAACCGGGACATTCTTCTTTTATTCGCTCTTTCAATTTAGATAAAACGGTTTTTTCATTAAAACTGA
This sequence comes from uncultured Thermodesulfobacteriota bacterium, assembly GCA_964621615.1. GTDB lineage: Bacteria > Desulfobacterota > WTBG01 > CAIYCZ01 > CAIRTM01 > CAZUMW01. Next base: position 15,409 of record CAZUMW010000042.1, on the reverse strand, counting down.
GCATACATACCTCGTTTTTTTACCCGATAACCCGGCACATACCCATACCCTGTGTTGTTTTCACACCGATGCCGGAATAGAAGGCGAAATCAAGAATAGCACCAAAATAATGTGCGGGTTTATCTTTTACATTAAAATGCAATGTTACATCACCAACAAACCCCAATACGGTCCCTCCTTTTCGCAACGAGTACCTTTCAGTCCGTATATCCAAAAAAGAAAAGCTTACAAAGTTTAAATCATCCGGCGCTTTGAAGCCTGGTGGCGAAAAAGCGTTCCAGCGCTTAATGAGATTATGAAATACAAGCACCGGTTCAGGCAAGGGATAATGCATATCCCCGCGCTTAAACGATGTGGGGCTGGCAAAGCGCAAAGATATTTTTTCTCTACCGCAAGAATTCATACCCAACTCCTGATAGGTTGTTCTGCCGGACCAGACGTTTCCATCCTGTTCTCCCAGCACAACATCCTCAACCATAAACGAAAGTTCTCCAAAATACAGCGGTTCATTCCAAAACCCTTTTTCAAGCGTGCGTAAGAATGCATCTTCCAGTGTCTCGTCAAGCATACAAATACGAACCCAGTAACTTTCACCGGCAAGCACTGAACCCTTGATTTTTTTCCCCATCACAGGAGATATTGAATAGGGTGCCATGCCGCCTGAATCATGAAGGGCTTTTCCAAGATCAGCATCAGCTTCTGAAATTCTATCGAGAAAAAGCGGGTGCACCAGACAGTGAAATGAACGAGGCATCCGGCCACCGGTCAAAGCACGCATGTTAATAATTGCTGTGGCGGGCATGATTACTTCTCCAGAAACCAGACAGAGCCGGATTTTGCTTCCGGGTATTTGTTTGTATTAAGTTTAAAAGTATCGTGCTTTATTTCCGGCTTATACTGCAAAGTTCTTTCATAACCATTCTTGAAACCATAAAGAAAAAGGGTTGGGATTTTTTTGTATCCCAAAACAGGATCAAAATATTCGTCAACGAATTGCTCATTGATAATGCACAACAAATGAATTTCATATGCACTTAACCTGTAGGTCGGGAATGGGTAAACTGATATAACATTTTCATCATATCTCCCGCCATTATTATTATAATAAACCCTCTTTAATTCAGCATGCCAGTGTCCATCTGACGTAACGGAAAACATGTCAGACGTTTTTATTTTTCCTAAATTTTCAGCTCTTTTATCTTTATCCTGGTCATATTTAAATTTTCGGGCAAGACGACTCATACCGATCTGTATAGGATTAACGGGAATATTATTACTCGTAAGCCCTGTGCATAGTGTAACAGAAGGTTCCCAGCTTCTGGTAACCAATATTCCACGGTCCCACAGCGGCTTACAGGAAAGATCTGCTTCATAGACATAATCCCACAGCATGTCAAAAAGAACCTCGCCCATCCAATCCGTATCAGGAACAACAAAAAAATCCCTCAATTTTTCAGGATCAAAACTGCTTCCATCCATACTTGCCAAAACACGATAATATTGTTTCATTCTCTCATCATTGAGCATAACCGTATTTGCCTTTACCTTATCACCGACTACTATAAGTCGGGAATCATCCATTTTGCCGCGCCTGTTAAGTCTTCCGGCTAATTGAACAAGGCTATCAGGATTACATATCTCCGTTACGATGGTATGAGCATCTATATCACAGCCTGCTTCAATTGCGGACGTCGTTAATATAAGAAACCCTTCATTATTGCTTTGTTTTTTTACTATCTGCTCAACAACTTCTCTTCTTTTCTGATACACAAGACGGCCGTGATAAACCAATGGTAATAAATCTTTCAAAGCACCATAGAGCTCCAGTACATCTTTTACAAACTCTGTGCGTACAATGATCCGTTTTTCAGGTGAATAGATTTCTCTTACTTTTTCAGTAATTGTTTCGACAATTCCTGCTTTTAAGGACTCAGATAAGAAAATTTTTTTCTCTTTATTAGTCATGCCCTGGATATTTTCATGAAACAACGATTGTCTTTCACGAAGCTTACCGGTTGTAGCATCCACCACGTCAAGAAAATTTGCAAAATTTTCGGGCAACGTTGCGCTCATAACACAAAGGTCTTTACCTTTAACGAAAAATGCTTCCACCAACTTATTGAAATTACTAAGAGCAACCCCATCATAATCATGAGCTTCATCAAAAATTACAAACGGTTTTTTCCCCAGTGCTGATCCAAATAACCTGTGGGGAAAAATATACGATTTTATCTTTTCACCGTATCCAAACAATCTGAAAATAAATTTATCAAGGGTCGTAACGATAATATCGTCAACAAATAAATGCCTATGGTAATCATTGCGTTTACTTTGTCCGTTTTGACATAAAAATCGTGTACACATCCCTCCCATATCAACCGTCACAGCCAGTTTTTCTGCAAAGGTCCTTGTATAGTTTTTCCCAATAGCGGCAATACGTTGCCCCATATCTTCTATCAGGGCTTTTGAAGGAAGCACCATAACTATACGCCGACCTGCAGCAAGAGCAGGCAGCAATACGGCTTCAGTTTTGCCTGTTCCTGTACTTGCTTTAATGAGCAACGACGGATGTTCATTGCGAAAAAAAGCATCCCATGTTGTTTCCTGCAGCGGATTTGGCTTGAAATCAACCACCTGGTTGTAATATTCATTAATATTCATTGCAGCTCAGCCTTTCAATGTGATGGATATATCGGGCTTTTCGGGCAACGACCGTTCTTTTAAATTTTTTTCAATTGCTTTTGCACTTTTATGAGAATGCATGTCCTCTGGCAGCTCAAAAAGTTTGATTGGAATTTTAATTTCATCTACACAAAAGGGCCAAGGGATGACCGTAAACACACGAAAAGAATCATCCATCCGCTCTGATGTAAATTCCATAAATGTTCGGGGGATATCGTCCTTTTTCTCGACAGTCTTTACAGCTAACTCTGCCTCCAGCTGGTCAGCCATACATAACAAGTATAAATCATCGGGGAAAAACACTTTCTCTTCGGGATCAAGCAGCGCCCGGGTACGGTTAATTTCCTCTACAGAGTATTCATGATGTGCCCGGATTAAAGCGGCAATGTAAGTATCATCGGTTTTTATTCGGAAACGATGGCCTGCAAAGCTGTACCGCAGATTATCTCCGTTTCCTGACTTATCAAAAAGGACTTGGGGTTTTAATTTGTTTTTCGATAAAGATCTTTGTGCTCTGCCTGTGGCGCTCCCGGCAGAACTACCACTTGTTGATCTTGTTTCATCTGTAGTTATTCTAAATGTTTCTACCTTTCCCGCATCGTGCAGTTCCACAGCTGTAAATAAACGCTCTTTTGTTTCCTTGTGGAAAAATGAAGGGCTAAAATGGTTAAGCAAAGAAAGACAGTTCTCTGTATGATTTGACAGGGGTTGAGCATAAATTGCATCAAGGCTTCCCTTCTCATCATTAATAAAAAAAATACGGCCCCATTCATTCATCGCTGCCCTCCCAAAACTTTTCTCTTTCTCCAATTAAAAAACTATCCGGCGCATGAGCGGGAATACCTGTCACTTCATCCAGCTCCCAATACTCTCCTTCTATACTTTCAACATTCCACCATGCTCCCGATTGAGTATAGCCGACAACGCCTCCCTGTGAACCGTCAGACCACAAATAGTCATTGCTCCAGTGATGGCTGTATGTGTTATAGTAGGTTCCTGATGATGGCCGTGCAGGATTTGGAACAAGACCAAAAGGTATATATTTTCCTTTACTTACGGCAACCTCACGCGGCTCTTCAACAGAAACAACAGTAAGATAGCCTTCTTTGCCGGCCTTACCTCCAAAGTTTTTTATGCCAAGCAATCTTTCAAGCGGTGCTCTTGCATTTGCAGCAACAAATCCCGTCAATTCATCACAAAAGAGATAATCCCAATGATGAAGTTGATAATTGGCTTTGTGGCTTGTTCGATGCAATTCCGAAAATTCAGAATGCTTAAAATCTTTTGGCCCGTGGCGACGGGTTTTATGTATTCTCCACTTCTTACCGTCAGGGAAAGCCCCCAATGCTCTTAAATTTTTATCAAGGGTCAGTGTGTATTCACAGCCCGCCTTAATTTTGGCGCTTTTCTTTTTCCCTTTTCCTTTTTTCCCGGGCTTCGCTCCATTTGCACCTGAATCATTTTCAATTTCAACCCCGTTAAACCAATCAATTCCATAGCCCGGCCAATCATTTCCTTCCGAAACAAGTAAAAGGCGCGCCAGAAAACCGCTCATAGTCGTCGGCGGCATAAAAGGATAACTCATAATATGGAGAATCCCGGACGGCATTTTTCTGAAGGTGAGCGGCCCCGAAGGCTTAAAAGTAATACGGCATAACCAGATTGACTTCATAATAGGCCTCATTACTGTAAAAACATCTCTTCAAAGTGCTTTGCTGAATTTTGCAGCTTCTGAAGGGCTTCTGCCCCAATCACCCGCGTGAATTTCTGCTCATTATCAGGTGCAGTTTTGGCAAGGCTGACAAAAACCTTAACAGCTTCACTGTTATCGCAAATTGAGGGGCTCAGAATGGGGCGCTCGGCCATGGGAACACGATATTCGTCAACAACCACTAACGGTTCCTGTTTTTGTCCATCAGCCCAGGAAGTCCGAGCGAAAGCCACACCCTTCGGGTTACCTGCTCCCAGGCGATTGAGACTCATTAAAAAAGCATAGGCAACAGTTGAAAATTCATCCTCCGTAATAGAAAGACAGTGGTTGCTTACCGGATACAACAGGGCTGGTTGTGCATATTCTTTGCGATACGGCATCGGTTCTTTCAACTCTTTTTCTGTTTGATCATCTTTATGAACCAGTGCCGGATGCATTGCCCGCTGTTTTTCAAGCACTATTTGCGGCGTTACTGATACACCGCCCGAATGTGTCACTCTTCCAATAAACGTTTTTTTTCCTGCAACAAGACCGCCGAATACAGAACATACAGGACAGGATGTTTCACAGCACGTGTTTGGAATACCGCAATTGAACTTATCCATCAAAAGCTTACCGCCGGCATCGCTCCATAACAGACAGCGTCTTTCAACTCCTCTGCGCTTTGTAGGACTGATATAGCATTTTTGTTTTTCTCCATCCGGTGACCACACCCGAACCTTCTCAACAATATTTATGTTTACTTCTTTTTCGTCTCCAAAGTACAATTCCTGGGGAGCTTCAAAAATCGCATATATATCATAATGCTTACGTTCCGAGTTCGTTTCCGGGATGCCGCTTAATGTTTTTGCCATAATATTTTCTCCTGTACAGATTGGTTTTATTGTTATTCTTTAGCTCCGAGATAAGCAGGGAAAAAGCTCCACAAAGCAAGCTTTGCCTGATAAGCAAATGCCCGCCAGTCAGCTTCATTTGCGTAAGGCTTTTCACCTTCGCAAACAAGAGCGCTGGTAACTCGTGCAATCTGATCAGTAGAAATAAACATTTTTTGATCAGTGTTCCGCGCCCAGGCAAATGACTCCTTATCGTTCACAACATTCTCAGCTTCCTGCATTAATGTTTGGACATCCTCTCCGGCATATTCAAGCAACTCCACTGCCTTATCAAAAAAATACTTGTTTGCGGGACGTTTGCAGAAAATAAATTCTTTTGAACCGCTTTCGCGTGAAGCTGTATAGGCAAACTGTATCGGTTTGTCGACTTCTTCAAGTAATTTTGTTACAGCCCGTTTTTTTTCATTAGGGGGCTGCATATGTTCAACTCTCTGGGCTAGCGGAAGCAACAAGCCGGCAAATCCGACAATCATTGGATAATCAGGTATTGGCATCGGTTCCTCCTTTTTTAAAATTGTTTCAAAACGGTTCCAAATATCCTGCAAAATATTCATCTTCCAAAAACCCGCATAGCTGTGGTATATCAGCTTACCTGTCAGCAGAGTATAGAAACCCTGGAATATTTTGCCTCGGGAAATAAATCTGAGATATTGGTTAAAGTGAGGTCTAAACTCTTTATTCCCATAACATTTGTATCGAAACACATCATCCCATGATGCCAAAGCAGAAATAAGCCATAATTGCCATAGCGGTATGCGGAATGTTTCCTCACCGGGATAAACTTCAACGCCAAAACCTTTTTCAAAAAGCTCAGGCGAAAATGTGATACCCATTTTCCATAAAGAATAGTGGTAGGAACCCATTGTGTTGTTAAGGGGTTTTCTATCAACACGCTCCTCAATATGTATACTCACGAAGTTTCCTGCCAAAACATGTAAACTTTGAGCAACATATTTTTTTAATTCCCTACTAACAATCGGATTAGCAGAATATTGTTCCAACTTCCCCTTCGTATCAATAAATCTTATAGTTAATGTTTCCGGCGTCAATTTGACCGGGCAAAAGAAAACCGTCGCAACACATCTTGGGCAATAGGTGTTTAACTGATCTTTATGCTCTGCCGACTGTGCACGTTCATCAGCGTCTTTCAGCAAAAGTGCAGATCTTGGATAACCATTTTCTTTATTCAGAAGTTCCCCGCAGCCCGCACAAGAAACTTTTTTTTCCATTTTATGGAAATCTCCACCTTTTATAAATGAGTTACCTGAGTTGGAAGGAAACGGAATTTCAACATATTGTTTTTCTTTAACAACCTTTTTCAAATCCATGACTGCAGATGCAATACTTTGCTGTTTAAATAATGCCCTGTGTTTTGAGCCATATTGATAATAATTGATCAAAAACAAAGACTGTTCTTCAGAAATAATGGTGATTGCCTTTGAGGTCCATGGACTTGCTTGACTTTTAAATAATGTTTTATTGTTAAGATACAACTCTGTTGCTTGTTGTAAATTATTTCGATTAGAAAGTTTATCCCAACATTTTACCCACAAATTTTTCAAAATATTATTTACATCTTGCTGTGAACAAACTATCTGTAGTTCAGATTCTTTAAGGGTAGCAAAAACATACTCCTTCAAAAGAAATTCACAAAATCGCTCCCAAAACCAGTCATAGCTTAATGCCATTTGCGGTTCACCTGGTCTGGCAGGCAAAGGTAATATTTTCCGATATCCTCTCCTGTTGCTGAACCGATCAAAAATTTCACCATTCTCATTTTCAGAAAAAGACGGCGATGTCCATTGAAGCCCGTTGGGTTCAAAATTAAGTTGTCGAAGTAATTTCAGATTCTTTGTTTGCTGCAAAAAAAGTTTCAAATCAGGTAGATAATCATCCCTGTTTTGAGCTTTAACTAGACTTTTCAACTCTTCGCTTGTCAGCAAAATAAAGTATTCAGACTGGAAATGTTTCATAGTATTTCCTTTTGGGGGATAGCACTTTTTTATTAGTCAGATTTAATGTGTCTCTGAATAATATTTACAAGGGTGAGTTTTTTGCCTTTTGTTTTTGTTTCATTTAGCACCGGCAGATTTACTATTCGGTTTTACCGTATATAAGCTTGCCGCATCTTCTCAACCTGGCTGCATGCCTCTTCACGCAGCCAGTCAGGTTCAAGCACTTCCGCTTCCCCACCCCACTGAAACGCCCACCACATGACCTCACGGGGCTGGGCGACATAAGCGGTGAAAACAACATCGCCGTTTTTGTGAGTTTCAACCTGCTGGCTGTGATGCCAGAGTGATTCTTCTATGTATTGTCTGATCGGGGCTGCAAACCGGATTGATACTTTTTGAGTTTTTTCACCGGGAAATGCGGAAAAAGCATTGCGATGGCGTTTGCCGAAATCATAATCGGCCGGGACGGTAAAACACATGGGAGTGAAGGAAACACCGTCAATCCTGTTAAGCCGGTACATGCGAATACCTTTTTCCGTCCAGGAATAACCTTCCAGATACAGGGCACGGCGTTTAAAAAAAATATGATAAGGGTCGACATCATCTTCGGTGACTGCCGACCGATCAGGCCTTTTATATTTCAATACAATCCGCCTGTTCTCGGTTATTGCGGTCTGAAGTTTTTCCATAATTTTCCGGTCACAGCCGAATCCTTTTTTTAGCACCAGGTCATCAAAAAGAGACAAAGCGTTCTCTCGAAGAGGTGCCGGCAAGTCTGCGGTAAGCTTTCGTGCTGCATTTAAACCTTCAAAACTCAGTATATAATCACCGGCGGCTGAAAGCTGCCGAACAGCCATCAGCAAAGAAAGACGCTCGCTTATACTCAGATTTTCTACCGGCAGATATGCATCCCTGGTAATAACAAACCTGGCACGTGAACGGTCGTAGGAAAATTCAAATCCGAGACCGGCCAATGCTTTTTTGTCTTTATAAAACTGCGCCTTGCTGATCTGAAGGGTTTCAAGAAGCTGCTGTATGGTTCTGCCGGGGGAGCATTTTATTTCCTGAATTAATTTTATTAATCTATAGGCTCTTTTAGAGCTTTGTGAATCCATAATGTTAAAAATATATAAAATAATTTTCTATAGCGCAATAGATTTCAAATTAATCATTTTAATTTCAAAATAGGGGTAATATTACGCAAGACAGAAGGAGGGTACTGGAAATTGATAAAGTACCCTCCTCCTGTCTTTAGATATCACGGGGTCAGATAAGCCTTGCGAATACGGCTCATGAATTCCATTCGTTCAGCGTTTGAAGAGGATATGGGAACAGTAAAATAAATGTTATCCATCTGTTCCTGGGCTTTGGTAAGGTATTCTTCATACATATCCGTAGCATCTTCAAATGTTTCCTCATCAAGAGCCATCATAGCCATATTCGCCAGGATAAGAGACTGCGTCGAAGCATGAAAATAATAATCGGCGAGAACTGCATACTGCTCGTTATTGGAACTGAAGATATTCGGACCGGCATAACAAGTCGAAACAAAAAACAACATGATCGCTGCCACAAAGAAACATAAAACCTTTTTCATCAGTATAACCTCCTCGTTTTTTGTACCCATGATTTAGATTTCCAGATTTCACTTTTTTCCAAGTGCTGCAGCACAGGTATCAGTATAGGCTATACTTTTATAAAGGTGCAATGGTCCAATCATACTCAGTCTACCAGCGGGTAGACTGAAAATTTAATTGTTGTGCGTTTTTTTGTTAAACAGGTTTTTTGCTTCTAATTTTCATCACCCACCCCCATCCTCACAATACCCAAAAACAATCCGGCTGTGAGAGGACATATCCTTTTTCACATGCTCAAAACCGGCCTCATCCACACCGCCGATCCCCTGATATCACGAAGGGCTGTACAGTTCATAATGGGTATCGTCTGAAAAAACGAGAAACACCTGACATAACTCTTCGCGGTTCATCTTAGTCATTTACCTCCAACTCCTTGATATTTCTGTCGGCAAGCAGGAGTTTCATCTGGTGAATGGCGGTCTGGTTCAGAATTTTCAACCGCTCGGCCTGCGGCAGCCCCTGATGAATGAAATGGGCGTTCAGAGTTTCGAGATTGGCCAGACAGACAAGCTGGGAAACATTGGCTTCATCCCGAATATTGCCTTTGTTATCCGGATTTTCGTCCCGCCACTGTTTCGCTGTTTTGCCGAACAGGGCCATGTTCAACAGATCCGCCTCGCTGGCGTAGATGACATTGATTTGTTTCGATGTTAATTCGGGCGGAATCAGGTTCTCCTTGATGGCGTCGGTGTGGATGCGGTAATTGATTTTGGTCAGGTTGCGGCGGATGTCCCAGCCGAGTTGCTGGAGTTCCTGCTCTTTGAGTCGCTGGAATTCTTTAATCAGGTAAATCTTGAACTCAGCGCTGATCCACATGCCGAATTCGAAGGCGATATCTTTGTGAGCATAGGTGCCTCCGTAGCGGCCCGCCCTGGCGACCAACCCGATGCATTGGTTTTGGCCACCCACTCCTTGACGCTGATCTTGTAGCTGTGAAGACCGGCTTGACTTTTAATTGTGGCGAATTCGCCATAATTAAAAGCCGGGTTATGCACCTGCTCCCAGATTCCGAGAAACTCGACGGTATTCCGGTTCCGCAGCCAATCCGAGATAAAGAAATCGCCATCTTTGGCCCGGAGCATATCCGTCAGAGAAATGAAATCCATGTCTCCATCCGAATAGACCGTGATCTCTGTACCTTTTACACTTATTTTAGAGTTCTGTTTTATAACATCTCCATGCACCCTGCGTCTTAATATCAATCATTCGGTGTGATAACCGCTACAGAGAAAATAGTTGTTATTAGCGTACGATTTATTTGAAAAAGAAATAATATGCAGTCATTAGTACCAAAATCCAGTGTGATACGTCAATAAGAATGCGTGGTAAGCGGATGGTGGGCAAAGAGTCATTCCTCTATAATGACGCGAAACTTCACCCACCCCAATCCTCACAAAACTCAAAAACAATCCGGCTGTGAGAATTCATGTACTTTTTCACATGCTCAAAACCGCCCTGATCCACCCCGCCGGTACCCCGGATATCTCCCGAAGGGGTGTACAGCTCATAATGGGTGTCATCTGAAAATACGAGAAACACCTGGCAGGTGGGCGGAGAATCCGCCTCCTTCACCACAACGCCTTTAATGCGCTTTCCGACAATACTTCCGTATGCATGTTTCATGAGTGCGCTCTCCTGTCTTTTTGTTATTCCTCAGGGATGAAGGGCTTTGCGGATTATTTGCCGGACAAAAATTTGTCCGGCCTACCGGAACTTCCAAATGCATCTTTCATGATCGCTCCCCTCCGCTATCGCGTTCATCAGCCATACTGGACTGGGCGTTTAATTCCGTCACTTCAAGCCCGCGCTGTTCCGCCCACTTTGTTATATGCTCCTCAAGATCCTGCACATCCTTCAGCGGGACGGGTACGTTTTTCGGGTTTGATAAAACAAAATAATACTCCCACCGGAATACATACTCTTTAAACCGTGGCTTTTTATTTACCCCCTGCTTTTCTCGCTCCTCTGAAGCTTCCGGTCTTCAGGGGTAAACGCAACGCATCCGTCCCGGCCTGCCGGCATTTTTACTGGATTATAGAATATGTTTGTGTCAGATCAGGTCACAAACTCAAAAATTTTTAAAATGTAATTAACGTCTGATTCATGCAGAAAAAGCCGGTTTGGACGCCCGGTAACGGGAAACCCTTAATGGTTGCCCCCTCTCCCCTCTGACTGTACCTGATTGCCAGATTAAACAATCCGGTTGACATCCAGCCATACAGATGGTATGGTTTTCCATATGAAGACCACACTTACCATAAACGACACCGTCATGCGCCAGCTGAAGCAGGAAGCCGCCCGCCAGGGAAAAACAATGTCGGAACTGGTGGAGACCGCCCTGCGGGCGCTGCTGACCCACCGGCAACCGCCTGCCGATCTGCCGGACCTGCCGGCATTCGACAGTGGCGGCGCACTGGTTAATATTGCCAATCGCGACATGCTCTATGATGTCATGGAACGCTGACAGTGTTTGTTGTCGACACCAATATCCTTTTATACGCAGCCGATCGAAGTGCTCCCGAGCATACCACCTGCCGCAATCTCGTACTGCAATGGCGTGAACAAGCGACCCCGTGGCATCTTACGTGGGGCATTGTCTATGAATTTCTAAGGGTTGCAACACATCCGCGCGTCTTTCGCAACCCACTCACAAACACCGATGCATGGTCATTTATCCAGGCGCTGCTTGCTTCACCGCCGCTCACCGTCCTGACGGAAACAGAACAGCATGCCCGGATTGCGGCTGGTGTTTTTCAGGCCAACAGGGGCATTTCGGGTAATCTTGTGTTTGACGCCCATACGGCCATTCTCATGAAGGAACACGGTGTTGCTACCATCTATACGCGCGACAGCGACTTTCACCGCTTCAGTTTTCTCACCGTCATCGACCCGCTCCAGGGATGAAGGATCCGGCGGCTGGATTATTTGCCGGACAAAATTTGTCCGACCTACCGATAGTGCGGCTGCAAAACCCCAATGAGGCACAGCCTCCGGGACCGGAGAATATCCCCTTTTTTCACAATCAGAGCTGCTCACCGGCCGATTTCAAAATCATAAAAACTGCCGGTTTCATAGTCATACACCGTGCCGCTGTCACCGTCCCGGTCCATATCAAGGTCATAATATTTGTTTTTCTGATAGTCGTAGATCGACCCGCTGCGCTCATCCACATCGTAATACCGGTAGGTGCCGTCTTTCCAGTCGTAGACATCAACAGAGCCGTTTGACCGCTCAACGTCATAATAGCGATATTGTCCATTCTTGTAATCGAACACGGTGACCTCTTCGGCGTGCAGCCCGGAAACAAATGCCGGGATCAGACCCGCTCCCATACACAGCAACCCCGCTGTCAGAAAAATGGTTCTCATGACATATCCCCCTTTGATAGATGATCTTTTTTTTATATTATAGAACATGGTTGTGTCAGATCAGGTCACAAGCTCATAAATTTTTTTTAAAACGCACTGATAATTTATTCTCAGGCCGCCCGCATGCAGTGCAGGCGGCCTGAGGTGTCGGCCAGTTACTGTACCGGCTCAAGGCGCGGCTTTTTCACCAGCGGCACATTCAGGCGGTGAGGTACCGCATCTCCATCAAGTCTGAGTGCGCTTGCAGATGATGCAGCGGCAGGATCGGAAATTGAAAGCAGGATATTGTTGTAACAGGTGTCCGCATTTTCAATCGCGGTCTGTGCCTTTTCAAAATACTGCTCATAGTTTTCATAATCCGCGTCTGCGCTTTCGGAGTCTCCGGAATAGGTTGCAAGCACATGACAGACATATGCTGCGTTGGCGTCAACCAGCGCATATGTTGCTGCGTTGTCATAATACTGGGCAAGAATTCCCAGCTGCTCGTTTGAAGAGCTGAAAAAGTTGGACCCGGCCCAGCAGGGAGCTGAGCACAAACAAAAAGCGATACTCACGATACATGCTGTTATTTTCTTCATACTGATTAATCCTCCGTACGTTTGCGGTTCAATTTTGAAAGGGTTTAACAATATTCATTCAATATACACAATCAGTTTTTCCGGGGCGGCATCACCTCCTTTTCGGCTGTTCAGATCGAAAACCTCGCGAGTGTTTTCATAAGCATTGGACAACGCAGCTCGCAAAATAATTTCACCTTTTATAAAAATTTTTCCGTACCGCAGCCTAAAGCCTGCTGCTACCGGGACACCGGTGAATTACGGTGCCCCCACTTATCGGTTTTACAAAAAAGAGTATTTTTGTTATAAAATGAAATATTTAATTCACTGATTTTGTCTTACGCAGTGAGGGATAATATGCCCGGAGCACATGAAGAAGATCTGGAGCTTGCACAACTGTGCCGTCGCGGAAGCCGGGACGCCTTCAAAAAGCTTGTTGTAAGATACCAGGATAAGGTGTTCAAACAGTGCTATTATCACCTTGACAGGAACCGGCAGCTTGCCGAGGATGCGGCACAGGATATTTTCATAAAGGCATACAACCATATAGACAGCTTTCAGGGTGAATCAAAGCTTTCCACCTGGCTGCATTCGATTACAAGAAATCACTGTGAAAACATCCGGAAAAAAGAAGAGCGGCATCTGAGGGCTGTCGGCCCTGACGGCATCCTGAGAGACCCCAATCCCGGCACGGAAGATACTGCTGATGAAAGCAGCGTTGATGCGGAATGCGTCAGGCAGGTCCTGAAAAGCCTCGGCAGCAAATACCGGAAGGTTATCGAAAAAGTTCATTTTGAAGAGCTCACCTATGCCGAGGCCGCAGAGGCGCTGGGCTGTCCGGCGGGGACGGTCGGCACCAGGCTTAACAGGGCGCTGAGAAGGGCTGCCCCGCTGCTTCGGCGCTGTTTAAAAAACTGAGCGGGCAGGAAAAAAACAGACATGAAGTGCCACAAGATACAGGAACGTTTATATGCATACCTGACCGGGCGGCTTTCCGGCGAACTTCACCGTGAGCTGGAGAAGCATCTCAAAAAATGTTCCGAGTGCACAGAAAAGCTCGAAGAGATGCGAACAGCCGTTCAGCTGCTTGACTCCGCAAAGCCGGTGAAGGCGCCACGGGGGTTTGCTGATAAGGTTATGGATCAAATTGAGGAAAGTATTGCGGCTGAAGACTTTGAAAGATATGCGAAAAGCACTAAATTCTACGCAACAAAGGGAGAAGACGGTGGTGACACCGATGAGCCGGAGCATAGCCCTGAAGAGGATACGAAATCCGACAGGGGTAAACTGTGTTCCCGGCGCCCCGCATATCGGTATATCATGCAGGGTGCTGCGGCTGCTGTGGTTATTCTGGCTGTTGCAGCGGTGCTGCGGTACGGACCGCACCCGGACCGGCCGATTCCGGTCCCGCGTACGCCCGAACAGCTTATTGAGCCCGACCCCGGACTGATCAGAGGGGAAGAAGAAAAACAGGCGATATCAGCTGGCTGTGCCAAAGCAGCTGAGCTGTATAACCGCTCGCTTTCTGAAGACGCCCTGTCTGAAAAAGAAACTCTGTTGAAAAATGCACTTGATTGCGCCTGTGAGCAAAAACCCATTCTGGCAAAAATCCGCAATAACCTCGCCGACTGCTATCAGCAGCAGGGAAAAGAGCTGATGGCGATAAGCCAATACAAGGAAGCGATTACCCTGGACGGCAGCCTTCCCTACCCCTATGTAAGCCTGGGAGACATCTATAAAAACAAAGGCGAAAATAAAAAGGCGGCTGAGTATTACAAAAACGCACTACCCCTGCTTGGGGACGGGCAGCTGAAAAAACGAATCCTGAAACAAATTCAAAAAATGGAGCGAAATAACCGGTTATGAAGAAAGCGATGACACGATGTTTTTCTGTAATAGCTGCCATCGCACTGATCCTGGCTGCTGAACCATGTACTGCCGGCAATGCTGCACTTGAAAATCTGCGCAGGCAGGCAATTCGCTATGCAGACAATCTTGATTATCGAAATGCAAAAAAGTGCTGGGAAAAAGGCCTTCGGCTGGCCCGGAAACAAAAAAACAGGCGTTATACCAGCAAATTCCTGAACAACATCGGCATTGTACATCAGGCACGCGGCGACGTACATACATCCCTTAAATATTACAAAGAGGCGTATTCGATATCTGCAGATCTTGACAATGAAACGCTCAGGGCAACATACGCCAGCAATACTGCTCGTATGCTTTTTGTGGTGCCATTGCCATTCATCAGGAACTTGACAACCAGGGATACCGGAACAAGCCGGCACTTTCAACCATCAATCGGGTTGTAAAGCGAAATGGTCTTGTCGAGCAACAGCACAAAAAGGATAAAAAAACATCTTCAAAACAGTATTATCCCGCGATCACGGCCCGGCATCCCGGCCATGTGCATCAGCTTGACCTGGTGACGCCGCGCGACATCAAAGGATTCGGCGTCGTCAGTATGACTATGCGGTGATGGGATCTGAAGGATATGATTCCCGGTTCATCCTCTCTTTCAACACCGCACTCGTCTTAAACCTGGCCACCTTCCGTTCCTCAATCACCAGCTTATCACCCGTCTGCGGATTCCGTCCCCGCCTTGG
>CAZUMW010000041.1:0-40399 GCA_964621615.1 uncultured Thermodesulfobacteriota bacterium | reverse complement strand
GTACGGTTTTATACCAACTTTGCTGTACGGTTTTATTGCAACCTTAGCAGTTAACTGGCGAGTTTCACCACATCGTCGACACTTGGTGTATCATCACATCGTCGACACATTGTATAATCTCCGACCAGAAAGGAGAATATACAATGGCAAAAAAAACACAGGAACAGCGATCAGGAAATCCTGCTTCGCAAACGATGCTTACAATTAAAGAATGAAGGCAAAACCGTAACACAGATACATAACGAACTTAATCGTACCAGAGATTGGGTTTATAAATGGCTCAAGCGCGCTGCCTCCGGCGATTCCGAATGGTTTCTCGACATTTCCAGGGCGCCGCATCGTCAGCCCAGCAAAATTGACAACGATATGGAGCAGGCGATCATAAACAGCAGAATAAAACTGGCCAAACGTGAAACTGTGCACACCCAGTATGCTTTTTGTGGTGCCATTGCCATTCATCAGGAACTTGACAATCTGGGATACCGCCACAAGCCGGCTCTTTCTACAATTAACCGTGTCTTAAAACGAAACGATCTCCTTGAACAAAAAAATACAGATAGTAAAAAGCCCACTTCAAAGCAATATTATCCACACATAATACCTCGGCATCCCGGCCACGTGCATCAACTTGACCTGGTGACGCCGCGCTACATCAAAGGATTCGGCGTCGTCATTTCTGTTAACCGGATCGATGTTTACACGGCACAGGCCAATTTAGAACAGTACCAAAGCAAAGGAGCCGACAGTATTATCAGCTTTATTATCAAGGACTGGAAACAATTCGGTATACCCCGGTATATGCAGCTCGACAATGAAGCATCATTCCGGGGAAGCCTGTATCATCCCAGAACCTTTGGCAAGCTGAGCCGGTTCTGCCTGAACTTCGGCGTTGAGCTTGTTTTCATTCCGTTTAATGAGCCATGGCGAAACGCCCATATTGAAAGTTTCAACAGCCGATTCGATAAAATGCTCTGGCAGCCTGTTGTTTTCAAAGATCTTGCCCATATTCGGGCAGAGTCAAAAAAGTTTCGGAACAAACACAATGACTATCAACATTACAGAAAAAATACTTTTAAGAAACACACACCCATACAGTATACAACACGATTTTTACCGCAACATTTTAATTTCGATCCAGACTATCACCTGCCTATAACTCGAGGCCGGTTACATTTTGTTCGTTTGGTTGACGGTGATGGCAATATCAGCATCCTGAATGAAATGTTTTATGTCGAACAGAAATTAAGTTTTCAGTATATCTGGGCAATTATAGATACAAACAATGAACATTTGAAATTCTGGTATCAGGCAACCGCTGCGGCGCCTAAAGAGTTAATCAAAACCGTATCCTATGAGCTCAGAGAGCCTGTAAGAAACAGAATCCCTGTGAGTGCTTTTTGTTAAGTGTCGACGATGTGGTGAAACAGCTAGTGCCACTAAAAAGTGTCGACGATGTGATGAGATTTGCCAGTTAACCTCTAACGACATACCCCCCCCTGAGTTTTTGAACCTCAGATCATCTGCTGCCTGATGCCGTGCTCCTTTATTTTCCGATACAGCGATGACAGGCCGATATTGAGCTTCGCTGCAGCCTCCTGGTAATTATTTCCGGCGGCTGCGAGTGTTTGCAGAATCAGCTCTTTTTCGGTCCGGGAGCATGCGGCCTTGAGGGGATGTGTGTCGGCCATGACTTCGTCATAGGCCGGGTTGAGCCCCATGCGCCCGGCCGTGCCGGGCTGCTCGCTCAGCAGCGTCCGTGCGCTGCTGCCGAGCAGGCAGAAGCGCTCTATTATATTTTCGAGCTCTCGGACGTTTCCGGGATAGGGGTGATTGATGAACAGTGTCATATCTTTTTCCGTCACCGGGGGAGGATCGGTGTTCAGGCGGTCCTTGATTTTTTTGAGAAAGTGCTGGATCAGCAGGGGAATATCCTCGCGCCGCTCTCTGAGCGGCGGAATGTGGATGGGGACGACATGCAGCCGATAAAACAGGTCCTCCCTGAAATTGCCCTTCCGCACTTCGGTGTGCAGGTCCTTGTTGGTTGCTGCGATGAGCCGGACATCTATGCGGGTCGGCGATGAATCGCCCACCCGGGTGATTTCTCCGCGCTCGAGCGCCCGCAGGAGCTTGACCTGCATGTCCTTGTTCATTTCACCTATTTCGTCAAGAAGCAGCGTCCCGCCGCTCGCTTCTTCAAAATAGCCTTTTTTATCTTCGACAGCTCCGGTAAACGCCCCCTTTGCGTGGCCGAAAAATTCGCTTTCCATCAGCTCGCGCGGGATTGCGCCGCAGTTTACCGAGACCATCGGAGCGTTTTTCCGGGGGCTGTTATAGTGTATCGAGTTGGCGATGAGCTCCTTTCCCGTGCCGGTCTCGCCGGTAATCAGCACGTTTGCGTCGCTGTCTTTTATCGTTTCGAGCAGCTGGTATGTTTTGCGCATAGCGCTGCTTTTGCCGACAATCTGACCGTAGTAGTATTTTTCCTGCAGCTTTTGTGTCAGGGTGGTTATTTTTTTCTCCTGCGCAGCGCTTTTTACCATAAGGGTTCTCAGCCTGAGCAGTGATTCTATGCGCGCCAACAGCTCGAGGGAATTGAACGGCTTGACGATGTAATCGTCGGCCCCGCCCTCAAGGCCCTCTATCTTTGTGGCGGTATCCGCCCGGGCGGTTAAAAATATAAATGCAATGCTGTTAAAGCGCTCAGTGCGCCTGATGGTTCGCAGCAGTGTATACCCGTCCATTTCGGGCATCATGACATCACACAGAATGAGGTCGGGGATGTAGTGCTCAAGCTTTTCCAGGGCCTCGACGCCGTTGCCCGCTTCAATAAAGTCATACTTCCTTTTGACCAGCGTGGATACATATTTTCTGACGGCAGGATTGTCCTCAACGATCAGGATGAGCGGGCGGCTGCCGTCAATGCGCTGCTCAAGGGCGTCTTTTCCCTGATAAATATCGGAAAGCTCTATGTGGGGCTGGGTTGCCGGGGCGCGATGCTGCCGGCGGGCTTTTTTTTCAGTGTCTGTCTGCTCATGTCCGGACGGGATATCGATGTAAAAGGTCAGGGCGCTGTCACTGCTTTGCAGAACTGAAAGTGTGCCGCCGAGCACCTCTATCATTTCTTTTGCATGGAAGAGGCTGATGTTGGTTTCAGGGTGTGCCGCGGGGCTTCCCGCGGACTCCCCGGAATATTCTTGTTCAGCGTGTATGTCCCCCGGATTTTCGCTGTTCGATATTGAAACGGCTATCCTGCCCGGTGATGGGGGCTCAGCGTCAGATTCAGTGCCGCCGCCTGTGTCGTGCAGGGTAACGGCGAGAACACCGCCTGAAGGGGTTTTCTTCAGTGTTGTGCCGATAAGATCGTACAGAATTTTTTCCATTTTATAGGGATCGATATACAGCTCCGGGGTATTATCGGGGCGGAAAAATTCCAGCTTAACGGCGTTGTTCCGGGCAGGGGCGGCAAAGGCGTCCAGCGCCGCGCTGATAAACATGTTGAGATCTTTTTTTTCATATTCCGGCGGCTGCAGATGGGCTTCGGTCATAGTGACGTCAAGCAGCTGATTTACCAGCTTGAGAAGGCGCTGAGTGCTTTGCAGAACAACGCCGACCTGCTCCCTGGCTGTTTTGCTGATTTTGCCGAACGAGCCGCGCAAGAGATCTTCAAGCGGCCCCATGATAAGCGTCAGTGGCGTGCGGAACTCATGTGTTATGTTGGTGAAAAACTGCTTTCTGAAGCGGTTTGCCTCCCGGAGGGCTTTTTCTGATTGTTTCTTTTCCGTTATGTCTCTGATAATGGCTATTACCAGGGGGGTGTCGCCGGAGTCCTCTGACAGGGAGGTGATGCCCTGTTCGATATAGACGGTGCGTCCGTCCGGTGTGGTGAATTGTGTTTCAAATGAAAACCGCTTATGCGTGCGGATATGGTCAATCCATTGCTGCCGCTGTGCTTCGGAGCTGCCGCCGCCGGCGGTAAGGTCGAACAGGTTTTTGCCGAGCATGTCATTTTTTTGCAGTCCGGTAATTTTTTCGGCGGCGCTGTTCACCAGAACAATGCTTCCGTCAATGTGTATGACAACAATACCGTCATATGAGGCTTCGATAATATCCTCAAGAAATGCGCTGTCCCGGGGAATATTGGTCACGGTGACCCTCCAATGGCAACAATGGGATGGGAAAGCATGGCCATGATAGTAAAAAATTTAATACATTTTTGGATATAGGGCATTTTTTTGTGAACTATACCAGAGGAGGTGTGATGAATCAAGAATGTTTTCTTTTTTTTGAGAAAAAGTTTCAATTTTGATAAAAGCAGAATGACAAGATATTTAGGATAGTTAAGGTTATCGATCGGTTTGTGCTATCATACATGAGAATCCAGACCGGCTGAGTATGTGCCGGTTTTCTGCACGCAATTCCTAACTGCTTGAATTTGCTTTGAAATTATAAGTGTATTTGTTGGTATGATGGTTGCAAGTTGCATTGAGTGCAAATTAACACGCATAATAACCTTATTTGAAAAGGGGGAGAAATCATGCAAAGCAAAAAAGAATATCAAAAACCGGTTATTATTACCTACGCTGAAGAAGATATTATCGAAATAGTCGGGCCCGCACAGACAATCGTCAGTCAGGCAGATTTTTAATCTCATATTGGGATGTGTTACGGGCTGTAGTCTTTATTTAAACAGAGAGTAGACCGGTAAAGGTGATATTCCGGCAACAAATACAGATTTTTTTTATTAATCAATCATGGTTTTTTGAGAAGGAGGGGGTAGTATGAAAAAGTTATCTGGAATACTTGGGATGCTGATCTGCGGTTGTATGATTCTGCCTGCAGCAGCTTTTGGCGATCTGGTTATTAATGAAATAAACTATCATCCTGATGATCCCTTCAACGAAGAGTTTGTGGAGATCATTAATACGTCGGATACGGCCGTCGATGTCAGCGGCTATTGTCTGCTAAACGGCACCGAGCACTATGTCCCCGAGGATACAATTCTTGGTGCGGGCTGTTATCTGGTGTTCATTGACGATAATATCATTTCCGATACGTGTGACTGCTGTGTTATTGTTGAGGAGCTTGGAAGTCTTGCCAATGCGGGCGAAACGCTTGTACTGTATGACGGGGATCCTGATGAGGGAGCTGCGGTTATTGATGAAGTTACCTATGATGAGGAATCGCCGTGGCCCGAGGAAGCGGACGGCACGGGTAAAGCGCTGCAGCTTATTGACCCCAGCCAGAACAATGATGACCCTTCGAACTGGGGTGCCGGTGACCCGACCCCCTGCTGCATAAATGGTGATTCCACGTATGTCGAACTGGCGTCAATCACGGCACAGCCGGGCTGCGGTGAAGTAACTGTATCCTGGGAAACCGCCGCCGAGATCAATTCGGTCGGGTTTAATGTGTATCGCTCTGTTGCGGGCGGTGAAAGTGTGCAGATAAATAGTTCGCTGATCCCTGCAACCGGCTCTGCTACAGAAGGCGCATCATATGAAACAGTTGATACGGGATTGAAAAACGGCATTGTCTGTACCTATATTCTGGAAGAAATTGATGCTTCCGGTGTTGCAACGGTTGTCGGTGAAGCAACAGCCACCCCACGACTGATTTATATTTTCAAATAAACTCGCCCTCCTATGCAGATGTATTGATAAAAGTCCTCTTTTTTTAATAAAAAGGGGACTTTTATTTTTCTGAACACTCGTTAGTACACCTCGAAGCTCCTTTTTCTCTATTTTGAGAAAAATTGCCAATTGTGATAAAACAAAAAAACATGGATATCCGGCCTGTTTTTATTTTTTTATATGGTTTTCTCGTTAATGAGAAAGTTGATGTGCGAGAATAATAATTCATATTTTGTTTTAATTGTATAACAATTTGAAATAACATCATAATATTGCTGTTAACGGAATGGCATAGGCTTTGCATAGTACATACTGCACAACACTTGAAAGCAATAAAAACCGACAAGAAAAAGAAAGGAGCCGGAAATGAAAAAAACAAAAATAATTGCTGCAGTAATACTTATGGTGATGCTGAGTATGGGGACTGCATTTGGTTGGGATATTACGGAAGTTGATACGGACGGCGGTGTTTTTACCGACATAGCGACAGATGGTTCAGGTAATCCGCATATCAGCTATGGTGCGGGGGATGAACTGAAGCATGCCGTACACGATGGAACCGCCTGGTTTACTGAAACAGTGGAAACGCTTGATTATGGCTTGAAGGTCGCCTCTGCAATAGCTATCGGGCCCGCCGGTTCTATTTATATCAGCTATGCGGACGGTAAAAACGATGCCCTGAAATGCGCGGTGAAAAGCGACGGCAGTTGGACGATTATGACCGCAGCAGTCGCAGAGTATAACGGGTGCTACAGTGACATCGCAATAAACAGCTCCGGCAACCCGGTTATCTGTTATGTCAATGACAGTGAAGATGCGCTGTATCTGGTGTCCTATGACGGCTCAGGCTGGTCATCCCCGGAGCTGATCTATGATACTGACGACCCTGACGGCACAGTTTCTCTGGCGCTTGCCTCCGATGATACCCCGCATGTAAGTTTTTATGATGCCGACAACAACCGGCTGATGTATGCGGTTAAAGAAAGCGGCACTTGGAATGTATCAGTTATCGATGACAGCACTTCCGATCTCGGGCAGTATTCCTCAATCGCGCTTGATTCCGCCGATGTGCCGCACATCAGCTATTATGACGATGATGATGATGATCTCAAATATGCCACGAACAAGAGCGGTAGCTGGGTGTGTGCTATTGTCGATGGCTGTGATGAGGCGCTGGTCAGTCTGTTAGGGATCAATCTGATAAGTAAAAATGTAAATGCCGGACAATACAGTTCTATTGCTATTGATTCACAGGATTGTCCCAGAATCAGCTATTACGCAGAAGAGGATGAGAGTATTCGCGTTGCAGTGTATTCCACGGGAGAGGAATCAACTTTAACAGAAGCCGGGTGGACGGCTGAGGCTGTTGAGACGGGCGACGTCGGCCAGCATTCGGCACTGGCACTTGATGCACAGGACGGTATGCACATAAGCTACAATGACTATACTGCCGGTTCGCTGAAATATGCGGTACAGGAAGGCGATGCCACCCTTGTTGAGATTTCATCGATTGAGGCAGAGGCCGGTTTCAGGCAGGTCGTTCTGAGATGGGAAACTGCTTCAGAGATACACAGCGCCGGATTTAATGTGTACCGTTCCGCAGGAGGCGGGGACTATGAGCAGGTTAATGACGGGCTTATCGCTGCCAGCGGCTCTGCTACGCAGGGTGCCTCGTATGCAATTACCGACAGCGGCCTTCGAAACGGTATTACCTGCAGCTACATTCTGGAAGAGGTCGATGCATCGGGTCTGGCAGCTGTTGTCGGCGAGGCAGTCGCCACACCGCGGCTGATTTATCTGCTGAAATAAGTACCGGTCGGCCGTGTCCAAAAAAGTGTGCACACAGAGTACCGTCCTAACAGGTAAACAAAAAAAGCCCTCTTTTTTGAGAGGGCTTTTTTTGTCATACAAGTTCATCAAGCAGCGACCCGATACTGCCGGGAAGCTTATACCCGCGAAACCGTATGATGCCCTTTTTGTCGATAATAATGCTGACCGGAACGCCGGTTACGCTGTAAAGACGGGATACTGAATTCTGCGCGTCATAGAGGATGGTATAGGGTATGCTGTATTTTTTCTGAAAGGCTCTGACGCGTGATAGCGGATCGTTGGCTGCAATATCGACTGCGAGTATGCGAAGTCCCTGCGGGTGGTATGTATTGTGTATTTTTTTCAGCAGCGGGATATCGCTTACGCAGTGCGGGCACCACGTTGCCCAGAACACAAGGCACACCGGATGTTCGTTCTGGAATGACGAAAGGGATATCTTGTTGCCCTCGAGATCCTGGAGGGTGAAATCCGGCGCGCGCTGTCCCTTCATAAGGCCGGTGGTTGCCGCGGTATTTTCTGACGGGCTGTCGCTGCAGCATGTCAGAAGCGCCATAAGCGCTCCAGCAATGAGCACGGGTAAATATCTGTCATTCATTGAGCTCTCCTATATCATAAGTTGTCCTGCCTTGAGGATGAAATATTCACCTGCGGCAAGCATTACAAGTCCGAAGGCTTTTTTAACGGTAACCATCCATGTGCCTGAGCGGGGAAGCGACGCAAGGATTCCGGTGAAGGTTCCCACTACCAGCAGCAGGGCGCCCATTCCGAATGCGAACACAAAAAGCATTATGAATCCTATCGCTATATTCTGCCGCGAGGCGACATATGTAAGCAGAGTTCCCAGAACGGGTGTTGTGCAGGGGCCGGCGATAAGACCTGAGAGACCGCCGAACATAAATACCGTGAGCGCACCTTTTGGGCGTGTATGTGTTTGCTGCTGAAAGAAATTCAGCTGCAGGCTGAATACGTCAAGCATTGAAAGGCCGAATATGAAAAAAATATTCCCGACAATCAGATAGGTCCAGAAACTGGTGCTTATTTGTCCAAACAGCTGCCCGGTGAGCGCAGCGAACGCGCCAAGTCCCGCATAGACCACAGCCATCCCGAGGACATACAACAAAGACAGAGAAAAGCCGCGCAGCCTGCTCGAACTGCTTTTTGCCCCGATGACCCCAACGGTAATCGGAATAAGAGGGTACACGCAGGGGGTGAAGCTGGTAAGAATCCCGGCCAGAAAAGCGGTGAGCACAGCCATGCCGGGCGAAGACTGCAGATAACTGTTGAAGTGTTCCAGCATGGCGTCCATGCGAGGTTTCCGCTGAGTGTTAGCTGTGTATTATAAGGGCAATTTCTGCGACACGCCTGCCGAGTTTTTCAGCGTTTTCGATAGTGGTTTTGTCGGGAGCACCGGCACACGCTGTGCCGTAATGACCTGTTGCGTCGAGCGGATCGCCGACGATGATCATGCCGTTTATAAGCATTGCCTGAATAATGGACAGCAGCGTGGTTTCTTTGCCGCCGGTGCTGTCGCCGGATGTGGCGAAGGCAGCGCCGATTTTGTTTCCCATTCTGCTTCGCAAGCCGACAAAGCGATCAAACACCGCTTTGAGCTCCGCAGCCATGGAGCCGAAATATACCGGCGATCCGGCTATAATTCCGTGAGAGTCAAGAAAATCATTTTCAGTAACATCTGCAGCCTGTTTCACAACACACTCAGCGTTTTCAACCTGTCGTACGCCGGAGGCGACGGCCTCAGCAAGCTTTCGGGTATTGCCGGAGCGTGAATAATACATGACCAGTATCTTCATGGCAAATACCTCCTGTGAAATTATGTGTTCATGTTTTGTTGTTTTATTCCAGCTACAGCCATAATAATCATGGGTACACCCGGCTCTGCCGAGGGACTCACAGAGTTTGACCTCTGCGGAATTCTAATAATTTTGTCCGCATTGTGCTGTTCACAAAACAACTGGATTGCCCGGACGGAGCCGTGCAACGACACAAGGGGCAACAGCTCAACACAAACCGTCATCACCCGGTTCATCCGGGTGATGACGGTTTTTCTTTAACGTTGTAACAATACCACGCAGTCGGGGGGGGTAAGGCAGTACGAGCAGAATGCCCCGGTTTGTCAACTGCTTTGAGTTATTTGTTTTTAGTCAATCCTACTGAAATTTTATGTTTTTGTAAAGCACTTGAATATCATTACCACCGGTATTATTGTAAACGTGTTAAAGATAGCACAAATGGAATGATCAACCACTAACACATGGGGAGTCTGCCATGAATTTTGATTTTGCCTATTACATGCCGACACGGATTCTTTTTGGAGCAGGAAAGCTAAAGGAGCTTGCCTCAATGACATTTCTGCCGGGAAGAAAGGCACTGCTCGTTACCGGTGCAGCAGGAGCTATGAAAAAGCACGGCTACCGCGATCGCGTAAAAGACTACCTTAGCAAAAACAGTGTTGAGACAGTTGAATTTGATAAAATTATTGCAAATCCCATCGTGGAACATGTGGAACAGGGAGCTGCAGCTGCCAGGCAAAACAGGTGCGATTTTGTGCTCGGCCTCGGCGGTGGAAGCACCATCGATTCTGCAAAAAGCATCGCGGTCATGGCAACGAACCCGGGAACATACTGGGACTATATAAGCGGCGGAACCGGCGGGGGGAAAATACCCCCGAATAAGCCGCTGCCTATCGTAGCGGTTCCCACAACAGCGGGAACCGGCACCGAGTCCGACCCCTGGACGGTTATCACCAACCCTGATACAAGAGAGAAGATCGGCTGGGGTGTTCCTGAAACGTTTCCGGTGCTGTCAATCGTTGATCCCGAGCTTATGCTGTCTGTGCCGCCTGACGTAACGGCACACACAGGCATCGATGCATTCTGCCATGCGGCCGAAGGCTATCTTGCCACTGTCAGCCAGCCAGCCTCCGACAGCCACGCGCTCGAGGCGATATCACTCATTACCCGGTATCTGCCAATAGCCGTCAAAGACGGCAGCAACCTGGAAGCCAGAACCTGTCTTGCCTGGGCTGCCTGCGAGGCAGGGATGTGCGAATCCCTTTCCTGCTGTATTTCGCACCATTCCATGGAGCATGCGCTGAGTGCATTCTATCCTGATATGCCTCACGGGGCAGGGCTCGGTATGCTTGCAGTAGCCTATTTTTCATATATTGCAGAGCGCAAGCCCGACAGATTCCCTGCCATGGCACGGGCGATGGGTGCGGAAGTGGATAGGCTTTCCGATGCGGAGGCCGCTGCTGCATTTATCGCTGCTTTGGAAAATCTGCTTGCGGCGGCGGGGCTGTCTTCAGAAAAGCTGTCGGCATATGGCGTTAAAAGGGAAGATTTGCCAGAACTTGCAGACAATTCGCTGAATGCTATGGGGTTTCTCTACGAGCTGACCCCGGTTACGCTTTCGCGCGACGATGTCATCGCTATTTATGAGCGGGCGTTTGCCTGAAAAAAAAGCATGCAGGAAAAGCACAACGGTATGCAGTATTTTTTGACATCCACGCCTGATAATCGTAAAATTATAGTTTACTCAACAAGTCCAACCGGACATGTAATCCTCGGTCCTAAATAATCATCATAGGAGAAAGCCCGAATACTGCGGCTGTGTCGTAATCGAATGGCGAAAAATGCTTTCCTTCTTTTCTTCGGAGGATACGATGAATGGTTCACAGACCGGCTCCCCAGGGGAAAGCTGATGGAATTTTTGTAGGGTGGACACGGATGTGTCCACCGGTTCCGGAGGGCAGGCACGGTAAAATTACGTTTTAGTGATTTAACTCACGATTTAGGCGCAGGGGGGCCCCGCTTTTTCATATGTCGAAAAGAAAAAAAAATAAAAAAAAACAGAAACAAAAAAAGCAGCTGCTACCCACCCGTTTAACTGCAGGGCTTTCCGAATCCGAACTCATAAACGCAGTCTATAAAAACATGGAAGCTGATAAATTTCGGCGGGCGGTTCTGCTTGCCGAGGAGCTGTTTAACCGCAGCAGAGAAAAATTTGAGCATATTTTTGTCGACTGCTGTAATGCCTTTGCCGACCAGCTTATTGATAGCGGCCGCAGTGACAAGGCTGCAGAGGTATGGGAAAAACTTCGCAGTGTGACCGGCCGCAATGCCGGTACTTCGATTCCCGAGGCAATCACTGCAATGCGTGCCGGAGATGCCGCCAGGGCAGTGCATACCGTTGAGCAGGTGCTCTCGGTGCAGGATGCATCCTTTGCCGACAGCTCCGATAAAGCTATTGCCGATATTCTGGTGCTGGGCTTTTCGCATATCAGGGATCTCGAGGAGATATGTCCGCGCATTTACCGGGATGCAGCGGCAGTGCATCGTGCGCTTGAATGCCTCTGTTTGCAGGGGTATGAACAGTCTGCTGAAAACCTTCGTGACATACCGTTTAAATCTGTTTTTTCCGAATGGAAACTTTTCATAAAAGGCTTGTGTGCCTTTTATTCCGGCTCGGACGGCCGTGCACGGGAAGCATTTTCTAAATTATCCCCTGATTTTCTTCCGGGCAGAACATCGTTATTGTACCGGTATATTCATGACGATGACGGCTTTGAAATTCCCCGGGATATGCCCAAAGAACCGTTCTACAAAAATCTGTGTGCGCTGCTGGGGGATAATTCTGCATCATCGGTTATGCCCCGTGCCGAGTATCTTTGGCAGTCGGGCCGCTATAAGGATTCTTTTGTGTATACGGCAAAAAATATAAAGGGGTTTCCCGCAGACGGCACCGGTTTTGCCGCACTGCTTTCACAGTTTTATCTCTGTGCGATTTTCGATATAGACAGATCGCAGGACCAGAAATATATTGAAGCGGTTTACAAACAGCTGGCTGTATCCCGCCGTGCCCCTGACAGTGCGGTTGTTCAGTGGGAGAAAGTGTTGAGTCTATATTTTCAGCATTATGTCGACGATAAAGAATTAGTGTCGGGGTGGCAGGACTTTTTGTCTCTTTATTGCACGGTTTATGGAAAACATGACGCGCTTGCCGCACGCATATATGAGCACCTGGGAGATTTGTTTTCCGCTGAAGAGGAGCAGGATACCTTTCTGCCCCCGCTGTTTCGCCGAGGCACCCCCCGATTGCGCAACCCCTCCTATGCGGAAAAAATGTATTCATCAAGTATTCAGCTGAATCCCGGCGATAAAACTGCGCATATCAAATTGGTTAACCTGTATGAGAAAACCGGTAACACCCGGGCATTGAACAAAAAACTGGATGAAATAAGCGCGCTGTTTCCGGATGATAAAATTGTGCTGTTTAAAAACGGCAACAACTGTATCAATCGGAAAGCATATCTTAAAGGTATTACATATCTTGAAAAAGCACATAATCTTGATCCTATCGATCCGTCCGTCAAGCAGAGTCTTTGCCTGGGCTATATTCTTGCTTCGCTTCATTATGCAAAAAAGAAAAAACCTGAACGGTACCGGGCATTTATGCAGGCTGCAGCAGCGCTTGATCCGGGCTCGGAGAATATGTATACTTTTTGCCCGGCATATCTGCGGGTTCGGCTTGCCGGATTTGAGGCTGTTGCGGGCAATCGGGAAGAGGCCGAGCAGCTGAGCGCACGGATTTTAGCCGAAGGCGATACGGAACTCCTTTATTTTGCCCTGCTTATCTGGCGTGCATATAAGGTCCCGGACTTTCTGGTGAAACAATATGAAAAGAAAATGAAAAGCGCGTTTGCCGATGCCGGGTGCATAGATGCGGTAACCCGTATCAGGGTTGTTTCATATATCAGCCGTATTGATATGCCGATGCCGTGGATCCGGAAAGAGCATAAAAAAGTCATATTTTGTGCAAAAAAAGCGGTCAAAAATGACTGTGACCCTGAATCGGCAAAGCATATTATCGCCTATGCGCTGATGCAGGAGGACAGAGATGCACGGACGCTTGTAAATACGCTTATAAAAAAGATGCTCACAGAATATCCCGGCGACCCGTGGTTTCGCTATTATGCTTTCCGCAATAACATGCACAAATCGATCCCCGGTGAAAAAGACATAGAAACGCTGCAGGAGGTGCTGCGCTCGGCGCAAAAAATAAATGATATGCAGCTTGTGCAGATTGTCAGCCGGGAAATCGGGCAGGTTAAGCGGTTTATTGAAATTGCGGGTACTCTCGAGTTCGGGCTTGATGCGTTGGCACCGGACAGATCCGGAGAGGATGCGCCCTTTTTTGACGATGAAGACATGCTTGGAGGATTGTATGATGATCTGTCGGAACCAGCTCCGAAGCGGCAAAAGCCGCAGAGACGTAAGAACAAAAATGCGGCAGGAACCCAGCGCTCACTTTTTGACCTTATAAACCCGGAGGATGATGATGAATCCGTTTGAAATTCTGGGTATCGGTCCGGAATCCGGCGATGCTGCAGTGCGGAAAGCGTATCTTGACAAGGTGCGGCGGTTTTCTCCGGAAAAAGATCCGGAAGCATTCAAAAAAATACAGGCAGCCTATGAGCAGGTTAAAGATGAACGGTCCCGTATCGAACATTATCTGTTTAACGCGGAAAAACCGGCGGAATCACCGTTGAAAACCTTTGTCCGGTTTGTGGAGCAGCACAAAGGACGGACGCCGCTTCCGCTTCCGGACATGAAGGATTTACTGTATGATCTATACCGGCAAAACAGAACAAAAAGCAGCTGAGCATTTATCACCGGATGCAGCCGGGAATGACCGGGGCGGTGAGCGGCCTGCCGGTTTGAAAGACTCGGTACGGGCAAACTGCGAACGCTGGCTTGAGAGAATCGAGCATCTTCCCGATGTAGACGGCAGGCATACAATGCCGGATCTGTATTCCGTGTATAAAGAGCTTTGTGCCGTCAAGCATGAATGTAAAACCGATGCCCGTAAAAATCACAAAAATGCGGCCCGCCTCACCGATGAGCTGGCCGGGATGAAATCCCGGCTTAATTCAATGAGCGGCATGATCGCCGATTTAACAGAAAGAGCGGCAGAAAAAGAATCTAAAACAAAAAAAGAATTTTTTGTGCCGATCCTGGAGCTGCATGAACGGCTGCAGCGTATTGCCGGCCGGCCGGCCGGCGTGAGCCCTGACGGTAAACAGAGGAAGGGCAGGGGGGCCGGATTTGTCATTTCATTGCTACGCCGTTTCGGTTTCAAGGACAGTGGAGCGGAAAAACAGGCATCTCTTCAGCGAATGCAGGAGGCGGTTGCCATTGTGCTTGCTCATTTTGATGCCTTTTTATACAGCCGTGGTATTGAAAGAATTGTTTCTGAAGGACAGCAGTTCGATGCCGGGCGTATGAGGGCTTCGGGTACTGCGGTGTCCGGTGAAGTGCCGGAAGGAATCGTTTTGAAAGAGGTTAGTCCCGGCTACAGGCTGGATGGAACCGTAATTAAATATGCAGCAGTCATTGTATCCAAAAGGAAAAAAGACGATGAATGAATCTATTGTCGGTATTGATCTGGGAACGACAAACTCTTCTGTGGCGGTCTGGCGCAACGGGCAGGTGGAAATTGTCGAGGTCGACGGAGAGCAGATGATGCCCTCGTGTGTGGGCATTGATAATAGCGGGGAGCTTTTCGCCGGCATAAAAGCGCGCAATCAGGTGATATCCGATCCTGATAAAACCGTTTTTTCAGTAAAAAGACTCATGGGAACCGAAAGGCACGTACACCTTTCCGGTAAGCAATACAGCCCCGAAGAGATATCGGCGTGCATTCTTTCAACATTAAAACATGCAGCCGGTGCCCGTCTCGGGACGGAACCTGCAAAAGCGATTATTACCGTTCCCGCATATTTTAATGATTTTCAGAGAAAAGCAACCAAGCAAGCCGGAGAGCTGGCCGGGCTTGAGGTGATGCGAATAATAAACGAGCCCACAGCGGCTTCGCTTGCCTATGAGGCAGGCCATGAGGAGAACCGGAACATTCTTGTCTATGACCTGGGAGGAGGAACCTTTGATGCCTCGATCGTTGTGGTGGAAAACGGTGTCGTTGAAGTCAAGGCAAGCCATGGCGATACCCGTCTCGGCGGTGACGATTTCGACCGTTTGCTGTGCGATTATGTTGCAGAAGAGTTTAAAAAGGTGTATGGGGTGGACCTTCGTGATGACCCTGTCTCCGGAAACCGGCTGCTGTTTGCGGCAGAGCGGGCAAAGCGGGAGCTGTCCGATCATCCCTATACCATGCTGCGTGAGGAGTATATATACAGTGAGGAGCATCTGAATATTGAGCTGTCGCGTGATGCATATGAAGAAATGATACGCCCGCTGCTGAAGAAAACAATGGAATGTGTGCATGCATGCCTTACCGATGCGGCATTTCTGCCGAAAGCAATCGATCGGATAATCCTTGTCGGCGGTTCAACCCGGACGCCCCTTGTGCACCGGATGCTCATGGAGGATATGGGGATTGAACCCCGGTATGAGATAAATCCCGATCTGATTGTCGCCATGGGAGCCGCTATGCAGGCCGGTGCGATAGGGGGTGTTGAAACGTGTTCAATACTGGTGGATATCACCCCCTATACCTTTGGAACCCGCGCCGTATCCATTGACGGCGGTATGCCGGATTTCGACCGGTTTGTTCCCGTTATCAAACGAAACACGCCCCTGCCCGCTGAAAAAGAAGAGGTGTTTTGTACTATGGTCGATAATCAGACAGAGGTTCTTGTGGAGATTTATCAGGGCGAAGCTGAAAATGTGAATGAAAATACATTTATCGGTAAATTCATGATACAGGGCCTGAGTGAGGTGCCGGAGGGAAACCCGGTTTTGCTCAATCTGGCTCTGGATATGAACGGAATACTCCAGGTAACGGCAAAAGAGAAGGTGACCGGTCTTACAAAATCCGTTGCCATGGATACCACGGCTGATGCCTGTTATGATTCGGCTGAAGACAGCCCGGGGCAGAAGACGGACCTCTCAGCCGATAATTCGGACAGCGTTTCGCCCGGAGTTCGAACCGCAAAACAGCTGCGCGCCCGTGCAGAGAAGCTGCTGCCGGACATGAATGAGGAGGATGCTGCAGAGGTGCGGGACCTTCTGGAGCAGAGCCGGCGGGCTGTGGCAGACGGGGATATGGACACTCTTGCCGAATTGAACGATTCTCTTTCCGATATGCTGTTTTATCTGGAAGAATAATGCAGATACAATGCCCGGCCTGCCGGAAGATAAACAGGGTCTCTGCCGAATGCAGCCGGTGTGCATGCGATCTGTCACCGCTTGCACATATCATTCGCGTGTTTTATCTGGAAGCATCCCGCGCCCGGAACCGTCTTCACGCGGGAGATCCGGAGACGGCTTTAGAACATGCTTCATGTGCGTGGTCTCTTCTGCATGAGCCGGCAGCGGCACAGCTTGCCTTTTTCTGCTGTCTTTTACTTGAACGGTATGAAGAAGCCTCTTTCTGGTATGCTGCCGCCGGTAAAGAGTCCGGTAAATAGAAAACGAATCTGCAGATATGCCGCCGGTTACGGCAATTGTGCAAGCCACTGATACGCGGGTGCAACAAGGATAGGCTGGTTCCGATTTAAAAGGATTTTATACACATCGCCGTCGATTATTAACTGGACAGCGGGTATCTTAAGCGCTGTCTGGAATTTTTTCAAGGACGGCGAGGGCTGGTCGTCCGAATATTTTGCCTCTATAAGCAGCAGGGGTTTGCGGTTGGCGGCAATGAGAAAATCGACCTCTTCCTGCTCCTTGTTTTTTATAAAATGCAGTCTGTAGCGGCCGTAACCCATTTCGTTCCACGCGGTAACGGCACGCCACAATTCTGCGGAAACCATGTTTTCAAACCTGGCTGTCGGATCTTTGAAAATAGTCAATTTGCAAGCGCCAATATTTAACAAAAAAGTATAATTTTATATAAATTATTTTTTGATCGAGAGAAAAGGATATAATACTCAGTCATTGAGAAATATTTCTCAATGACTGAGTATTACAGGTAGTCAAGCTCCTGGAGGGTGCGGCCGGCTATAGAATGGAATAGGTCCCGGTCTTTTTCCGGCAGTTCTTTTTTCCAGATGCCGATGGATGAGGTGTATACCGCCTGCTGCACCTGCTCTGCGCTGCTTTCAAGCCCCAGTGCCAGATCGTGGTTTGTGCTGTGATGATTGAGCACATGCGGGTCCCAGGGTTCCCCCAGAAAACGCAGCACCTCGCGCATGATTTGCTCAGGAGTGTGCACCAGTGTTTCATAGCGCACCTCAAAAATCTTTTCCGGATGTTTCTGTGAAAACGCTTTTGCCTTTTCAATGCACAGTATCCAGTGGTGCGCAGCATCCTCAATTGTTTTTGGACCCCATTTTTTTTTCATCGCCGAGCAGGCTACATCACGCCCGTCACGGATCATGTGAATGAACTGCGCCCGGGGAAAAAGCCGAAGCAGGTAATCGAGCTTGAGCACCCCCTGGGGTGTTTTGTCAGCCCATCTTTTTTTTCCCTTTTGCAGTTGATAGGTGGTGAAAAACTCATCGATCATTGCGGCGATCATTTTGTCGACGATATCCTTTTGATATCCGAATTCCTTAATGCGGAAAAACCACCGGTCGGTAAATGTGTTGTGAAACTCCTCAAGGCCGGGCTGCACGATGAACTGGGTTTCGGGACCGCAGCAGATATTTTTGTGGCTGTCAAGCATGACACGCATAAGCGTGGTGCCGGAGCGCCACTCGCCCACCACGAAAACAGGGCTTTTTTCATGGCTTCTGGGTGCAGCAGCCGGTGCGGGCTGTTCCCGGACACTGCTTTGCCGGTGCTCAGCAGCTGTACTGTTTATGTAGGGTGCATTTGCCATTTTGAATGTCCTTTGGTTTTTTCATGATCCTCCTGCACTGCGTGCGCGCTGTGCATAATATAAAGCACGGTCTTCGTTACCGTGATCTTGATAATGCTTACTCAGCCTGAGCAGCGCGGAGGTTTTTGCAGAACCAATTCCGCTGTACCACGCTGAGAGATCCCAGCCAATGAGGGATTCGAGCTTTTTAATGTCATCATACAGGCACTCGAGGATTCGTTTTTTCAGATCACTGTCAATACGGGGCTTTTGCACAGGAGAGCCGAGCAGATGCGGCTTTTTGTTCTGAAGGTGTTCTACGATCGGAATGAGCTCCGGATTTTTATCGAGCTTTCTATTCAGGAAGTCACCCAGTGGTGTCCATTTCACTTTGCTGGTCGGCTGAAAGACCCGGCCGAAATCAGGGTGGGTGAACTCATGGTCAACGCCGAGAAAGCGGAAAACAGATTCCAGCGTTTCCTGCCTTCTATCTTTGAGGTCCTCGAACCGGATTGCAAGAATCTGATCAAGAGGGTAGTATTCGAGGAATCGCTCGAGCTGCAGATAATACCGGGTGCAGTTGATGTAATAATTCGTGTCGAGGTCTCCGAGCAGGTCTTTGAGATCTTTTGTGCCCCAGCCGTCGGCGATATAATGAACATAGTGTGACTGCAGCCGTTCAAGGGGATTTCGTACTACATAGATCAGCTTAGCATCGGGTATGATGCTGTGCATTCGTTTCGGCACGCCGGCGATGTGGGGGAATTTTGTGTAATTCACCGTTGCTTCACCCTGTATTTTTTCAGTTCCGGTGAAAAGAGAGCGGTACCAGTCAATTCCTTTGTGCCATCTGCCCTGCGGCATGCCGAGATCCCAGAGCTCCTCCCAGGTATCGACAAAAAAATCGGGCTCCTTCAGCTCGGACATCCGTATCTCAGGGTGCATGTCCAGATATTTATACAGGCTGGTGGTGCCGCATTTCATGGCACCGATAATAACGAGATTCGGAAGTGACATGATACCTCCTGGTGAAGAATTCCTGTGCGCCCGGAATATCCGGGGCATCAATGCTTTCCTTTATCGGCGGACACGCTTCGCTTAGTCCGCCCTACGGGATGCGGCATTTGCGTAGGGTGGACACGGATGTGTCCACCGGTTCAAACTCCGCGCAAAAACGCTGATTCATTTTTTTCCATGCCCGGAATATCCGGGGCATCCGGGTTATCATTCATTGGCGGACACGCTTCGCTTAGTCCGCCCTACGGGATGCGGCATTTGCGTAGGGTGGACACGGATGTGTCCACCGGTTCAAACTCCGCGCAAAAACGCTGATTCATTTTTTTCCATGCCCGGAATATCCGGGGCATCCGGGTTATCATTCATTGGCGGACACGCTTCGCTTAGTCCGCCCTACGGGATGCGGCATTTGCGTAGGGTGGACACGGAAGAGTCCACCGGTTCTGTATTTTTTCAGTTCCGGTGAAAAGAGAGCGGTACCAGTCAATTCCTTTGTGCCATCTGCCCTGCGGCATGCCGAGATCCCAGAGCTCCTCCCAGGTATCGACAAAAAAATCGGGCTCCTTCAGCTCGGACATCCGTATCTCAGGGTGCATGTCCAGATATTTATACAGGCTGGTGGTGCCGCATTTCATGGCACCGATAATAACGAGATTCGGAAGTGACATGATACCTCCTGGTGAAGAATTCCTGTGCGCCCGGAATATCCGGGGCATCAATGCTTTCCTTTATCGGCGGACACGCTTCGCTTAGTCCGCCCTACGGGATGCGGCATTTGCGTAGGGTGGACACGGAAGAGTCCACCGGTTCAAAACGGGGTGCAGAATGAAAGCCTCATTGTTAAACATCCAATTGCTGCATTGCCCCTTGTCCGGATAATGCCTCCTTTTCCCCTGTGGTTTTTTATGAAACCGCCGCAGCTTTTGCCCGCGGCTCCTCTGCGGTCAGATTTTCATCCACCAGCGCCGCTATTTCCTCAGGTGAGAACAGCGGCAGCATTTTGAGCCGGTTTGCCTCGCGGCTTACCTGTGCCGCCTCCGACTGCTGCATGCCCGACTTAAGCATATGGGTAATTTCGATAAAGCCGTTATAGACAGCCTCATATCCGTACAGCCGCATCCTCAGCTGATGCTCCACTTCATCAAACTGGGTCGGTGAAAAACGCAGATCGTAGTCCCCCGCCACATCAAACACCTCCCGGCGATACAGCTGGGCGCATCCCATAACATAGTGGCGCCGTGCAATATAATCATGCTGTCCGGTGTCCCGCTCAAAGGAATGTGCCGCGATATGGTGGGCCCAATCCTGTGTTTGGGTAATAATGCCGCCGGTGTGCTGAATTATTTTCTGTGCTCCGGCAAACAGAATTTTTGCCCCGACCACGCCGGCATCCGGAAACCGTTCAAATGTGTTGAGCATATCTGCAAGCCAGGATGGAGACAGCAGAATGTCGTCATCGAGATACGCGGCAAAATCGGCATACCGGTTTTCCGGATCGTGTATCAGCCAGTTTCGTGCTGCAGGCGCCCCGACATTCACCGGAAGATCGATGATCTTAATCTCATTAAACAGCTGCTTTGCCATTGAATAAAGCAGGCGCTGCGTGCCGTCGGTGCTGCCGTTATTCAGAATAAAAACCTTGTAGTTCCGGTAAGCCGTTCCGGCAAGGCTTTTCAGGGTGTCTCTGAGTTCCTGCGCTTTGTTATAGGTATACAGAAGAATATGAACACGGGGGTTCGGCTTCGGCGTGTATGTTGTTTTCGAATTGTTCGGGTTTGCTCTCAGCTGCATTGATTGGCCCTCCTAAACGATATCAAACGGCACCTCTCCGACCCCGGAAAGAAGCCCCATCTGTCTGAGCTCGCGAATTTTGCCGGCGATATCCTGTTTGTCCTGCTGCTCGCTAAGCTCTTTAACCCGCAGCATTTCCTCCGGGGTATGTTTCATGGCAAACTTGCAGTCATTGCCGATAATGTTCCCCATAGATGGCCGGCTGATAAATGCCTCTTTTCCCGCCTTCTGGCAGTGTACGACCTCAAGATATCCGTTGTAGACAACCTCATATCCTTTCTGGCAGGTCATGATATCATGGTCGATATCGTCAATCTGAGAGGGAGAAAACCTGATGTCAAACTCACCGACGTCCTTTGCGGCAGATGTGCGCAGCAGGTGGCAGCATCCCATGACCGACAGGCACTTCCGCACATAATCAAACTGGCCGAAATCGATTTCATCAGGGTGTTTCGAAGAAAGTATAAGCCTGGTTTCATGAATGGTGTCCAGATACCGGTGAATATATTGTATGGATTTCGGCTGTGACTGATTGATCACTTTTGCACCGGCAACGCCTGCTTCCGGCGCATGTTCCATAGTCCCGATAAGGCGGCTCAGCCAGTCGCGCGGCAGAATGACATCATCGTCAAGGTAGGCCAGAAAATCGGTGTGTTTGTTCTCCTGCTGCGCAAGAAGCCAGTTTCTGGCTGCGGGTGCGCCGATATTGGTCGGAAGATTGATAACGGTCAGCCGGTTGTTCGGAAACAGTTGCTGCGCAGACTCGAGGAATTCCCGGGTGCCGTCAGTACAATGGTTTTCGAGAACAAAAATGCCGGCTGTGCCGATATCGGTCGCAGCGAGGCTCTGCAGGGTGTTTCTGATCATATCGAGCTTGTTATAGGTATAAATGAGGATATTGACAGCATATTGGCCGATATTGTCTGCCTTTCTGTGCATGGTTCCGGCTGCAGCATCATGCATTTTCAGATAAAGGGGTATTTGCTGATTGTCCAGTTTCAGCGATTGTTCCCACAGCGATATGGCATCCCGGCTGTTGCCGAGGGCCAGTGCTGTTTCGGCCAGCAGATTTATGTAGGCGGGCAGCGGCTCATGATCGACAGATCCTTTAAGGCAGTGTACAGCCCTTTCGGCATCACCGGCAAGAAGCGCTGTCTGACCGTACTTGTAGCGGAAATACCCGCAAAAAGGATGTTCGGGTGTGAAGGCTTTTTCAATCCGCGAGAACATGTTCAGCGATTCGTTCAGATTATTTCCCGTGGCATATAAATCCGCGAGCATACATACTGATTCGATGTCGGCATTATCCAGAGAGCAGGATTCCTTAAAATAATATTCGGCTCTGTCGTGATTGCCTTTGGCAAGATACCTGATGCCGAGCTTCAGCTTGCCGTTCGCAGGGGCTGTTTTCTGTAAATGGGACTTTTTCAGCTCAAGCTGTGACAGCCCGCCGGTTTTGTTCAGCGCTTTTTTCAGCTGCATAAGCGTATCGATAATGCCCGTGTTATAGGGCGACAGTTCGTGTGCTTTTTGAAAACAGTATAAACCCATTTGTGCAGAATCCATATCAACCTGTTCCGATTCCGTCCCGAGAAGAAAATGTGCGAGCGCGACCGCGCTGTCGGCAGTAAGGTTGCCTTCCCGGACCTTTCTGCGGAAAAGCTCGCGCGGGCAGAATGAGGCATGCCGGTCGGCTTCCTGACCGTTGCTGCTCCTGCTGCTTGCTGCGCTGTACAGGCGGTTGAATTCGTCGAGGCGGGTTCTGTTTTGCTGCATTTGAGCAGATGAAATCATCATACCGGTTTCTCCTTATATTGTGGAATGGGCTGATTGCAGTGGTGTTTGTATTTTGCAGCGCGGCAGCGCGGTCATAGCATGCTCTCCATACTGCCGGGTACAGCTTTTATGTATCCGTCCCTGTGCAGCAGATTTATTATTGTGTTCAAGGCTTTTTTGTCACATGTTTCGGTGAATTTTTTTACGCTCAGCATGGTTTGCGGGAATGCTGTGCCCATGGGCGGGCCCGTGCTTTCCTGCTGCGCCGCTTTGACGGTCGGAACAGGCTTTGTATCGTCATAGAGCACGGCGAGGCTGCCGTTATATATCGTTTCACGGCCTGCCGCCGGGAGTACCAGATCTCCGGACGGGCTGTGTATATGTTCGGGATCAAGAAAAGCCTGCTGTTTTTGTGCTGTGCTGTTTCGTACCATAAAACAGCTGCTGTGAACTGATGCGCATGTGCGCACATAATCAAACTGCCCAAGGTCCGGCTCATGTCGGTGCAGATGTGAAAGCCCTATGGTACGGTCACAGACTGCGTCGATAAAACGGTAGGTATAATAGAACACATGCGGCCTTTGGCTGAAGAGCACTTTCCCGCCGGCAAGGGCTGCCTGGGGGTACGTGTCCAGGGTGTCAATCAGTATCTGGAGCCAGTCAGCAGGAAGCGTAACGGCCTCGTCGACAAATGCCGTGTATTCACTGGCGCTGATGTTCGGCCTGCTCAGGAGCCATTCGCAAACCCCGGTATTGTGAATCGGTTCGGGGGCAGTATCCACGATTATATCATTGCCGGGGAAATATGACCCGGCGCGGCGCTGCATTTCCTGAAGCGGCAGGCCTGTGCCGTTCAGAATATACAGGCGGGCGTTTCCCGTGTCTGTCCGGGAAAGCATGTCCATAAACCGCTCAGCGGCATCAGCGCTTCTTCTGAACGTCACTGCGATAACAATTGAGGAATCATGGACTGAGCGCTTTCGGTGTGTGCTATGATAAATACACTTGTGGAGCTTGTAGCAGAGGGGCATTTGTGTGTCATCGATGCACAGAGATCTGCTCCAGCACTCAAGCGCTTTTTGTTTCCGCCCCAAGCGCACCAGGCATTCGGCATATATGTTGAGTGCCGCGGTGGTGCAGTGCTCCTCCAGGGACATGCGCAGAAAGTGCTCAGCCTTTTCATAATCACCATGTAAATATGCCCATTCCCCCTGTTTTTTCAGGACAAGAAAACGAAACGGATGGTCGCTCTTCCCGTTGACGTGCTTTGACAGCAATGCTTCAGCCTTATCGATGCGCCCCATACGCACGCAGAGGTCGCATGCCTCGAAGACCGATTCAATATCTGCAGGATTTTTGAGCGATTCTTCGCTAAAGCAGAAAAAAGCCTTGTCGTAATCATGTTTATCTGCAAAATGGTACGCTTTCTTCTTAAATCCGTTTGAATGTGCGCACATGCCGATATAATCCCGGCAGGCTTTGAGCTGTTTTTTCCAGCCGTCAGCGCTGCTGCTGTTCAAAATTTTTGTAAGTATGTTCACTATATCCGGATTATAGGGCCTGATCTCAAAGGCGCGCTTGATACAGGAAACGGCGCTTTTTACACGCGCCGGATGCGGGCTGTGCGCTGCTTGCCTGCTCAGCATGATCGAGCCGAGATTAGTCAGAGCAGTGAACGACAAATTCCCCTCCCGCATTTTGCGGGCGGTCAGCTCGTCGGCGGGATCGATGCCGGGCCGGTCATAGTACTGCCGTTTTTCGGGCGGCTCATCCCGGCGCCGCGCAGCCAGATACCGCTCCAGCCAGGGGCTTGATGTGATGCCGCACGTGTCATAATGCCACTTCAGAAAATTTATTGCCTCGTAAAGCTTCCGCCCCTCGGCGCGGAACAGCTCCGTGGATATTGTTCCGGTGCTTAAGCGGTCGTTTGCCTCCCGGGCTGATGCAGCAAGGCGTTTTATTATAGCGGCGCGCTCATGTTCATCAAGAATCCATTGCTGCTTATATTGTATAAACGAGCGGCTTTCGGAAAACGGCTGGTCCGGTATGCTTTCAGTGCAGAACGGCAGCTCGTGCGCCCGGCGTATTTCCTTTTTTAAGGTTTCAACAAGGGGGGTAAGCGCTTCGGTGTCACGCTTCCAGCGGGAGACATCCTCGCGCGTTATATCCCGGTAGTGGTGCGGAAGGTCAGGGTGTTTTGCAAAGGTTCTGACACCGCCGCCGCCCCGCTTGATATATTTGTCATAAAACCCGTCAGGCGATAGTGCCTGCGCATGCCAGGCTGAACAGCTGCTGCTGTAGAAAACCGAAAACCCCTGCTGATACAGCCTGTAGCCGAGCTCTATATCTTCTGCAGCCCAGATGGAGCCGGTGAAATCCTCATCAAACAGCCCGGCATCGATCAGCGCCTGGCGGGCAATGCTTATATTGCCGGCAAAAAAGCTGTTGTAGTCATACAGATGGCCGTCTTCCATGAGGGGGCAGGCAAGCAGCAGGTCGGAATTGTCGGCCACTGCGGCAAACACCGATTGAACATATTCAGGCAATGTGCGTATGCTGCCGAGCACAGCACACGGGCTGCCGGCTGATTGAAGCGCATGATAATGGCGCTCAACTGATTCAGGCTCCGGGAAGCAGTCATCATCGAGAAAAAGAATATAATCACCGCCGGCGGCGCGAATTCCTTTGTTGCGCGCGGCTGCAGGTCCGAGGTTTTGTTGCCGTAAAAAAACGCATTTAAACGGTAGCTGCCTCCCGGCAACCATGTGTTCAGTGTCATCGGTAGAGCCGTCATCACATATAATGACCTCGAATTCATGAGCCGGCATTGTTTGCTTTGCCAGCGCATCGAGGCAGGTTTGAAGAGTCGGCGCGCGATTGTATGTTGCAATAACAACCGACATTTTACAGGAAGACGGCCCCCGGGCTGAAGATGACGGCTCGGGCACACACTGTTCAGCGGAAGATAAAGCCGCATCAGCCGTATTCAGCATGCCTGGCCTGTCGATCTCCTGCACATGGAGCCGCAGTCGGTATGAGTCATGCATGAACTCCAGAAATTTACCGGCAAATGTGCGCGACCGCTCTTTTTCTCCCAGCAGCTCGAGCAGCACGCACGATTGCCAGAACAAATATTCGAGATGCTTTTTCATGTCATAGGACAGCGGCTCAGGCGGCATGCTTCGGGTCAGATGCTCGATCCCGGCGCTCACCTGCTTGAGCTTTTCCTGCAGCAGCTGTTTCGCTGTGCCGCCCATTGCCGACACATACTCACGGCGCTGTGCGCGGTATGTTTCCAGGTCTGTTTTTGCGGGATCCTGAAATTCTTTGTTTTCTTTGTGCTTTGAGCGGTAATACAGCCCCAGCACATCCGGTATTTTTTTAAACCGGCAGCGGTGAGCAGCCCTCAGCCAGAAATCATAATCGCCGGCGATTTCAAACTGCTCATCAAAAAGCAGATTCAATGTTTCGTGGATCGATCTTCGCCACATGGGCTGTGGGCCCACGCAGCAGCGGATGCGCAGCCGCTCGATTTCGAAATCGGGCCAGGTGAACCGGTCTGACGGTGTGGCTGTTTCAAATGTCTGGTTCGGAACCGGCGTTATAAGCTGGTCAGCATAGACGATATCTATATCAGGCTGACTGTCAAGCGCACGGGACATTATTTCAAGGGCATCTGGCCGAAGACGGTCATCGGTGTTTGCATTGGTAATGTATGTCCCCCGTGCCCGTTTGATTGCCCGGTTCCAGGATCGATACAGTGATTCCCGCGCAGGGGTTCGTATATATGTGATGTTGCTGTATCGTTTCTGAAATGCTTCGACGATCCGTTTTTCATTCTGTTCCGATCCGCTGTCAACGACGATAATTTCTAGCCGGTCGGCAATGGTTTGCCGCTCCAGGTCATCGATGCGCCCTTCCATGAAGCGTTCGGCATTATAGGTGGATACTATTGCGGTTACCAGATAGCCCCCGGCGGGCTCGACGCAGGGGCTGTCTACACGCGGAGCGGCTTGTGCAGCTGAAAAATTGCTGCCGCCGAGCATTTCCGCTATGCATCCGATAAGCTTTTGTGTGCTTTGCTTCCATGAGAACCGGTGTGCCCTTTCGATCCCCTTTGCAACAAGCCTGTTCCGGACGTCCGCTTTCTGCACTTGTTCAAGGGCGCGGATCATATCCCCTGTGTCTGAATCTGAAACGTACAGCGCAGCGTCGCCCGCCACTTCGGGCAGCGCTGCATTTTTGCAGGTAATAACCGGGCAGCCCGATTTCATGGCTTCGAGCATCGGCAGGCCGAACCCTTCATACAGCGAGGGATAGGCAAGCGCAGCGGCACCGCTGTATGCAGCGGAAAGCTCTTCGTCTGATAAAAACAGTACGTGATATGCTGTCCCGCCGGTGAGCGGCTTCAGATCATTTTCCAGTTCGGGGGCGCCGCCGGCGATCAGCAGTTCAAAGCGCTCCCTCCCGGTCAGTTCGGCAAAAGCGCTGAAAAACAGCCGGACGTTTTTCTGAGGCCATCGGTGGCCGGTAATCATGAAATACGGCTTTGTGATGCCGTATCTACGTTTGAACGCGCCAATTTCTTTTTCTGTATGCCGGCGAAATATATCAGATACGGCATTCGGCACAACAGTAACCGGCTTGTGTGCATGGCCGGGATACAGGCGTAAAAAATCCTGCTTTGTTGTCTCTGAAACAGTGATATAGGCATATGCTTTTTCGATTGCCTTTTTCTTAGCAGCCCACTCGGGAATTGTCATATCCCAGCCAAGCACCTCAGGCGTCATGTCGTGAAGCATAAGCAGCAGAGGCGCTGTTTCCGGTGCAGTGTAATAGGTCGACAGAAACAGGCAGGCTTGTTCCCGGCGGCAGATATCCTCGAGCATGGCGGTATCCCGCTGCAGCCGGTTCATATCGAAAGAGTGAATGCGGCGGGTTTCGAGGCCGTCAAAAGACGGTGCAGTCCCGCTGCGGTCCAGCAGAATTATGTCCTTAGCGAGCGGGCATTTGCATAATTCCTGCAGCAGGGAGCTCCATACGCGGCTGATGCCCGCGGGACGGTCTTTTTGCAGCTGGAAAATCACGCCGTCGATAAGTATTGGCCCGGGCGCCGGAGCAGCAGCTTCAGCTGATGTTATTTCAGCGTCCGGATTGGTCGGGGCGCTGCTGAGGTGCGCATCAGCGCAGACGGGGGCGGCGGAATCCGAAGTGCTTATTGCCGCTGTTTCAGCACCGCGCTCAGGGGTGTCCTGAGACCAAGTCAGTATCCGGCGGATATGCCGATCCAGGGTCAGGTTTTCAATGGTATGCTCACGCCCCCTTTCAGCCACAGCCGCAGCATATGCGCTGTCGCTTGTCAGCAGGCTTACTGCTTCCTTGAGTTCCTGCTCGTCGCGGTAGTAGAGCAGGTGCTTTTTATGCTCAAAAAGGGCGTCGTTTTCCGGAACGCCGGTCAGGTTTG
Source organism: uncultured Thermodesulfobacteriota bacterium (assembly GCA_964621615.1). Taxonomy (GTDB): domain Bacteria; phylum Desulfobacterota; class WTBG01; order CAIYCZ01; family CAIRTM01; genus CAZUMW01. Next base: position 12,115 of record CAZUMW010000041.1, on the reverse strand, counting down.
TCAGCAGGCAGCAGCCGCATGCGAGAGCTTCATAGACGCGTGAGGGGAAGTTATGCCCAAGCGTTGGCAGATTGAGCGCTATCCGGTAGGCGTTGAAATCGTTTACGATCTGCCGGGGCGAGACGGGCTTGTCGTCGAACTCCAGCAGGTCGGCCAGATCGTTTTTTTGAATAAAGGAAAGCAGCTGGCGGCGGCGGCGATAAGTCCGGCCTGTACCGAACGGTGTGGTTTTTCCCCTGAAAAAAGCGCGGTTTTTTCGTTCAGAAAACGGAGCCGCAGCTGTAAACAGTGTATCGTCGACACCGAAGGGCTGCCATCGGGCACAGTGGTGTATCGATTCGAGAAACGCCCTGTCGGTTAAGTCGTTATATACAACGATGTCAGCACACGAGGCGGCAGAGCGGGTCATATCCTTCATGTCGTCAGAGCCGAGAATGCAGCAGTTATCCTCAATTGACTCGTGAATATACAGCGCCTTTGCTATGGAGGTGCTGAGCCATCGCTCGCGCCATTTTTCTGAAACGTGCAGCATTTGTGAGGACCAGTTCATGTTAAGCAGAAGGATCAGATCTGCCTGCGGGTTTTCAAGGTATGCAAACAGGCCGTCATCATGGTCAGGCTCCCGTGCTCCCCAGGTGCCGCGCGGAGCGAATGTCCGGTGGAAAACGCCGGCCTTTTTTGCTGCAGATTCAAAACCGCCTGAAATGTTCCACCCGTGAACGCCGGTTGCCTGCAGAACGATATCAATTCGCGGCGCGCTTCCCGTGCCGCTAACAAAAGCCGGTCCCCGGGCTGCGGAATTGTCAGCTATTTTACCGTGCGCATTATGGCACTGACCTAACGCCTGCTTAAAGCCGTTTATCTCGGCAGCGGTTATCGGCGGAGGCGGGCCCGGGTGAGCGGATGGTGAGTGCTCATTCTGCAGCTCGCGGTCTATGATGCGCTCTGCTTGCTTCAGGTACTCGTCCATTTGTGACTGGGCGCGCTGTCCTTGATGATAGCGGTACCCAGCCAGCAGCGCGTCAGCGCTGTACAGCTGAGCATAGCGGAAAAAGCGTGTCCACAGCTCAAGATCTCCGGCGAGGCTGAAATCTGTATTGAGGTGCGCGCCCGCTTTTTCCCAGAGTTGCCGCCGCCAGAACGTTCCCTCCTGCTGTATGAACGGATCGTTGTATTCCCGGTTCAGATATTTGCGCTGCGACCACTGCAGAGGCTCTTTGTGGATCCAGCGCTGGTGCCCGTTTCGGCTGAAGGTGTTCGGCCGTCCCGTCAGCCAGTCGACATCTCTTCGGCTCATGAAAATTGCTGCTGCAGTGGTAAACGCATCGGGGTGAAACATGTCATCGGCATTCAGCCACGTCATGATTTCGCCGCTGCTGTGCAAAAAGCCCTCCATGACCGCTGCATAATGGCCCCCGTCCGGTTTGCTCTGCCAGCATGTCAGGTGCTTTTCATATTTTTTAATAATATCGACAGATCCGTCTGCGCTGCCCCCGTCCATGATAATGTATTCGAGATTCGGATAGCCCTGATCGAGAACCGATACAATGCAGTCTTCAAGGTATTGTGCCTGATTGAGAGATGGGGTGACCACCGATATCGTTGGCAGCTGATCAGATGCAGCCTGTGCGTGAGCAATAGCGCCTGATTGTATTGCGGGGGAGGAGCGTATCTGATTCGGGGCAAAACGCTTTTTAAAACCGGCCCGTTCGCTGTCTGTATAAAAATGTGTGCAGTACCGCGAATTGTAAATCGTATCAAGATACTCATCCGGAATGGCGATCTCATTTTTTACGCGGTCATATAATGCACGATAGTTTTTGTCATTACCAACATTGGCTTTCAGTAATTCAAAATGGGGAATGCCGAGAAACCGGCTGAATGCCTCTTTGTGGCACCGATCAAGATCCTCAAGCCGCACAATCAGAATGTCAGCCTTCGGGGTTTCATATATATGGTATCCCTGCTTTTTGGGGAAAGGTATAGAGTAGACATCAAGGCCGAACATATCGCGCAGCTCGGTGTCAAACCATGTGCCGGCCCTGTCGGCTGTATCGCTGAATGTCCTGAATTCCTCACACAATTTTTCCTGTATCGATGCAATAGCAGCATCTTGATGAGACCGGTCTATGTCCTTCAGATGGCCAAGGTTTTCAAATATTGCCGAAATCCGGCGTGACACCGGCTCGCGGACCAGTGAGATGATTTTCCACTTACAGCCGGGGAGCTGATCGCCGAGCATTTTTTGAAGCTTTTTGCCTGTTTCCAGATGCCCCTGATATCGGAATTCCGGCTTATCGCTCAGATAGCGCTCGGCCTTTGCAATGTTGGCCGGGGATATATAGTGTACATGGTATAGATTTTCAGCCGGAACATAGCTTTTCAGTGATCTGTATATCGAGGTTGAGCCGACCTTTCCCATTTGATATACGATAACCGGTATATCTTTATCACATGTGTGCTCCCTGCCGGCGGCCGTGCCGATAGTGTGGTTGTGCGGTGCACCGGGCCGGGCGCTGCCTGCCTTGTCCGGTTTGGCAGACGGAGGGCTTTCCAGCCGGTTAAGCCCTGCCAGCCTCAGAATGTTTTTTATTGAATGCGGCTCCTTCGCGGCATCTGCTCTCTCCGGCGGCAGGGCATTTCTCAGTTCATCAAAAGTGTAGCCGAGATCACCTGTCAGCCGTTCGCCCAAAAAGTCAAGGTACTGGTGTGCGATAGCGCTCCGCGGATAGAGCGCAATGTTCTTACGCCATTTGTGTTGATTATCGGCATCAGGGCGTGTGTGCTTGTGTATCCCGACATCGTCTCCCATGCGTCCCGCCGGAGCAGGATTGCCGGTGTATTGCAGGATTCCCGGGTCAAAAGAAATACCCAGGCAGCTGCACAGTCGCTTTACTTCATCTTCCGGACGGGTCACAAGGTTTTCGTATCGTATAACCGCAGATTGCGGGCCGGTAAGGTTGATTCCGTCGATAAGGAGCTGAGGGGCGGATAAAAGATCTGTGCGGTACAAAGCCAGCTTCTGCCAGTCTGTTTTTATCCAGTCATGCAGAATGGACGATAGTACGGCGAGCGGATTGCGGAGCAGATATATATACCGTGCTTTCGGGAAGACGCGGTACAGCTCGGGAATGATGAGATAGTAGCGCGGCGTTTTATCAAGAAAGAACCGTTTTCCGGAACGTGAAAGGCAGTCTCCGTACAGGGTGAGCGCAAAAGAGCGAACTGCGCTGATATAGGTGTCTTCGCCGCCGGTCAGCGTTTCGCAGAAGTCCTCCAGCGCCCATTGTGCCCACTGCTCGTTGTACTCAGCTGTATAGCCGCTATGCTTCAAAGCATACAGCGGATGCAGCATAATCCACGGCTCAGCTGCTGTATGGATATCGGGGTGGCCGGCAAGTATCCGCTGCAGCAGCGTAGAGCCTGCCCGCGGCTGCGAGATTATGAATATGATATTTTCTCCGAGCGCGTTCATCGGGTCAGCGTTTATTGCACGTGCACACATTGTTTTACGGCAACGCCCCACTCCTCATCAGAGTAAAACTGCGAGGCTATGTTTCTGGTTTTGTGATATATTTTTTCTATTTCGGAAGCTGTTAGCCTGCTTTGCCAGCTCCATACAGCCGATGCGCTGTTTATCCTTACTTCGTGAGGGCGCTCGACAGGTGATTCGTCCGGGTTTTTACGGCTGCAGCATTCGTGCAGAGCCCGGGACATTGTATCGTCAAAAGCAATGCCGAGCCTGGAGCACAGGTTCTTAAACGTACCTTCAGAGTTTCGGCAAATGTCCTCGTGACGGATATATAGCCAGCCGGGGCGCCTGTGCTGATAGCGCTGAACCACTGAATACAATACGTTCCACAGAAGGATCGCCTGATCGACAATACCCTGTTTGTGATGAGAAAAGTGCCTGATTTCGTCTGCAAACGGCTGCAGATGATCGCCTATGAGCAGGGGCTGCTGAAGCAAATGCTCAAAGGGAAATTCCCAGCCAAGGCGCTTCAGGCTGCCGGCAAATCCCGCCGGATGTCTGATAAGTATGACAACATCCATATTAAACCGTGCAGCAAGCCACTCGGCTGACAGCAGGGCAATCGGGTCTTTGATGAGAGCTCTTTTTTTTACGGCAGCGCTGCTGTGCATGCCAAGAAGGTGATGCATATGGCTGAGCACCATGTTTTCACTATCTGCATTTACGTACTCGAACCACCGTTTGAGCTGAAACCCGCAGGAGCACCGTCCGTGATTGGGATTGAACGGTTCATCGATGTAGCTTATCTCCGGGGAAGCCGACAAAATCCGCCCGGCAAGGGTCGTGCCTGATCGGTGAGCGCCGGTAATAAGCAGCGGCCGTTGTGATGTGTCAGCTGCAGCAGACGGTGTTTGTATTTTTTCACATAGGCGGGCAATTTCATCATCACCGGGATGGCGTTTCAGATATTCACGGTAGACAGCGGCAGCTTCAGCAGCCTGCTGTCTCTTCTGCAAAACATCGGCATAGTTTATTACGGCATATTTATTGTCGGGATTTATGCGCAGGGCTTCTGCAAGATGACAGCAGGCTTTATCTGGCTCCCGGGACTGCTCATATACAACCCCCAGGTTGTTGTGTGCATCAGCGCATTCAGGAGCATGCTCTAGTGCACTGACAAATGCCCTGCGTGCACCCTCGATGTCGCCCCGCAAAAAAAGTTTCTCTCCCTGTTTGTTGAGAGCTGAAGGATCCGCACTGCTGGCGGTATGTGTATCGTCAAAATAGTGCCATACCTCGTCGGGGGATATCATGTTAAACGGTGGATGGCGGAATCTGCTGTCCACAGGGAAATGGCCGCCATGGTCTCCCATGCCGCAGTTGTATATAACGCGCTTGTGTGTTTTTTTATGAGCAAGGCCCATTTGTGCGGTAAGCAGACAGGTGCAGCTGTCCCAGGAAAAAAACTTTTTCAGGACGTCTGTGCAGTTTCTGCCCGGAGTAACATCGAGCCGCTTTTGAATATCGTGAGTTAGCTGCTGATCCACCCAGCGCAGATAGTCCGGCTCATGCATGCAGAAGCAGTCGCGAAGCCGGGGCAGTATGCGCTGTAGTTTTTCAGCGGTGGTTGCCCACCCCCATCCCTGAAATCGGGTTATGGTTTCGCCTTCGCTGTCTGTCAGGAAATGATGACCATAGACGGAGTAAACATCCGGGATATCAGCTATGGTATCCAGCTCCTGCTGAAACACGCATATGGCCGAGGCGGTCGGAAAGCAGTCATCCTCAAGGACAATAATCCGGTCATAATGACCGGCCATCCATGTCAGGCCGTCGAGCGTCATTTTTTCAATACCGATATGACCGTTTAAAAACGTGTGGTGCATTTGAGGGAAATTATCCTGGACGCATTTTCTGCACTGCTGCACCGCGTCTCTAATCAGCATGCGCTCGCTGTGGCCATCGATCCAGACGTGGATATCAAGCCCGGCATCCTGGCGGCGGAGGCTTTCAAGTACGCTGTGCAGCTGCCGGGAGCGTGTGTGCCCGAAAACGATGATGCCTGTTGTGGAATGCTTCATTGCTCTTTACAGTGTATTTTGCGTATTGCCGGATGTTTAACAAGAGATTCTCAGCAAGTCACTGATTAACACAGTGCGCTCACATGCTCAGGCATATGCCTCTGCATAGATTGACTCATAGCGCCTTTTTTCAAGATCAACTGCAGGGTCAAAATCCCTGAGCCCCACATGTTTAAATGATGATTGTTGAAGCACGGCAACCAGGTTCTCCTCATCAAACATATACCGGTGATGCCCGTCCATATAGGCAATGTAGTTGACAAAATCAATTTTTGAGTTGTAATGAAACGCCGGTTTATAGCGGCATGTCCCGGGATCAAATCCTTCCGGATTAAAGTAGGCTTCCAGATATATCCGGGCATTCGGCACCGAGACACGGAGGCGGCCGCCCGGCTTGAGAACCCGCCAGCACTCAGCCAGGAGCCCGCACATCGGTTGCGGGTATGAAAAATGCTCGAGCACGTGCGAGGCATACAGCTCGTCGACTGTCTTGTCCTCAAAGGGAAGAGGATCTGTCAGATCGTGACACAAATCAGCTCCGGGGTCTTTGTCCAGCGAGATCCAGCCCTGCAGTTTTCTGCCTCCGGCGCCGAGCTCCACCCTTAGAGGGTGTGTGCGTGAATCCGTATGAGGCTTATTCGATGAAGGGGCCGCTTTGAATCCGGCGCTGCCTTTTTCCTGCGCCGGAGCATTGTATTCAGGTAGTTCGGCTATGCGCTGCAGAATATCTTCGTCTTCAGGGCAGGCGTTAAGATATCCGGCATAGCAGCTGCGGGCTCTTTCGTATTCTTCCATCCCGGCGTAGATGCGCCCGATGTTTAATACAGCGCTTTTGTCTCCGGGGGCAAGCCGGTAGGCGGTCTCAAGATATGTTTTCGCTTTTTCCCTGTTTTCGGAGTACCACAGAACGCCGAGGTTATTCCATGCCGGCGCAAAGTAGGGGTCGGCCTCAATGGCCTGCTCAAACGCAGCCGCTGCTTTTTCTCTGTTGCCTGCCGCAAACCAGTCTTCGCCGTATGCGTTCAGCTCTTGGGCGGTTTTGTGTTGAGGAGGCCCGGCGAAAGCGCTGTTTTCTGATTTTTTTTTGTGTGGCGGATTGTTTAACGGATCCTGTTGTTCGCAGTGCATGTTTGATTGCACCCCGTATCCTGTGTTTTTTCTAAAGAAAACTATATTGCTAAGCCGCCTCTACCATGTGTGCATCGAGATCAACGGCAACACCCTGTCCGATTGCGTCAACAGACAGAATCAGCCGCCGGTTGTGGCTCTGCCTCACGATCGCCCCCTCGAGACCGCGCATCGGCCCGGAGGCGATGCGCACCCGCTGTCCCTTTGTAAAAGGGCGGCAGCTGTACAGGGGGAGCCCGGCATGAAGGGCACGGCGGATATTGTGCAGCTGTGCTGTCAATGTGTGCTGATCGTGTATGGTGATGACCCGGACAATGTGCCGTGAGCTGCAGGCACACGTGCGGCTTTCCGCATTCCCCCGGAAAAAAACATATCCGGGAAACAGCGGCATCAGCGAAAAGCGCACCCTGTTCTTTGATGCCTGTTTTCTGGGCAGCATCGGCAGATAATAGCCGATTTGCCGTTGTGCCAGAAAGTGCGCAAGCGCTTTTTCACGGCGGCTTCCGGTGTGTGCGACCCACCAGAGCGTCTCCTTTTCCCGGCAGGCAAACAGATCATCCGGGTACATCTGCCGGGGATTGTCATCGTATCGCAGTGTCACCTTCTGTATCCTTTATGGCTCAAACAGGTTTTTGATCACTGTTTTCGGTCCTGCTGCTGTCTGAATAGCGCCGGCTAATTTCTCCTGTTCTGATCGTGTTCCGATAATTATTGCATCTGTCTGTATTGCACGGAGATATTCAAGCGGCTGTATAATATATTCGTTAAAAGCAATGCCTTGCCTGTGCTCGTCTGTATCACACACAGCGGTCAGCTGTAACGGTGTTTCCCGTATCGCCGCATAAATGATTTCGGCTGTGTCTGAAATACCGGCCAGGGCAACAGCGGTAACGCCGCTTCGGTGAATATCTGTGAGCTTTTTTATCAGCTGCTGCTTCGTGATGCTGTACAGGCTGAATATTTCAGCGGAATAAGAGTGAAAAAGCGTCAGCAGTTCGTCACGCCCGTCATCTGTCAAATGATATTTCTGAGTTCTGTTTGTCTGGCCGCTGATCCGTATAAGGCCATCTTCCTGCAGCGTTTTTATATAGTTGTTCACCATTGCGCTGCTCATATGGGTTGCTTTGCCGATTTTGTGCTGGCTGACTTTCGGATTATGCGCAATGGTTGTCAGCACTGAAAGCCGTCGCAGCTGTTTTGTTGGTATCAAAAATTCAGAGTCAAAATTGTTGATCATAGCGTCAGGGCCTGTAATGATTATTGTTCGTTTACTGACTGAATGATTAGCAAATACTGAGCCAAACAAAAATAAAAAGCAAAAACAAGATGTTATGTTGGTTTTTGTGCGGCACCATCTGAAAATACCGGAAAAGGCCTGTCAAAATACCGGCAATATTTACCTATGGACACTAAACACAAAAAAGAAACAGGCAGATAGCCGGATACAAGGGATAATTAACGGTAAAAATTCTTATCATCGGGCCTTGTCCCGGATTGCAGTGTGTTTAATATGATGTTAATTTTGAGCAATTTTATTGCTGCATATATTTTTAACAGTGAAAACAAACAGCTTCTTTTACCTTTTTTTGGCCCCTTTTAATAATAGGCATGGCATTTTATTTGCTTTAAATTTGAGTTCAGAATTGAACCCCCTCCCGGCCTGTATTTACAAAGGGAAAATCTCCCCTGACCCCTCTTTGCAAAGAGGGGAAACGAAACGGTGAAAAAAGGGGATAGCCAGGATCGGTTTCCCTTTGAAAAAAAACGGGGGGATAGCCAAAACCAGTCCTGCTTTGAAAAAAATTGGGGGGATAGCCAAAACCAGTCCCCCTTTGAGCAAAGGGGGATTTAGGGGGATTTTCTAAAGCGCTCCATACATTATTTATAAACTACCGTTAATCAGCATAAGAGGAGGTCAGAATGATGAAGAAGCATGCAGGAGCAAGACACTACACAGAAACTGAAAGCTTGGCGGGTTCAACGGAAAATATCATGAGGCTCTTGGTGATAGGGGCTGTTGCGCTTTCGGTTCTGCTGTTTGTATGCACGGGTCTGTGCTTTGCCGGTGACAGCTATCAGTTTGTAACTTCATGGGGCCAGGAAGGAAGCGCCACAGGAGAGTTTGCATATCCCGCGGATGTTGCTGTTGATATGTCCGGAAATGTCTACGTTTCAGACAGCCTGAATGCCCGCATTCAGAAATTCGATTCCAACGGAAATTTTTTGAGTGCATGGGGTGAAGAAGGGCCCGAAAGCGGCCAGCTTATAAATCCAGCCGGTATCGCCGTAAGCACGGGCGGCTTTGTGTATGTTGCCGACAGCAGCAGGAATGTTGTACTGAAATACAGTTCCGATGGTACCTTTGTGACTGAGTGGGGAATACGCGGCACCGGCGCTGGTGAGTTCGACATGCCGGATGATGTCGCTGTTGATCTGACTGGAAGCGTCTATGTTGCCGACAGCATGAATGCCCGGATACAGATATTTGATGCACAGGGGCAATATCAATCATCAATCGGATCAATCGGTGATGAAGAAGGAAAATTCGGCTATCCGGGCGGAGTCGCAGTTGATGGAACGGGTAATATTTACGTAGCCGACAGCAGTAATTCACGAATTCAAAAGTTTAATTCTTCAGGGGAGGTTACGGCGGTATGGAATAGCGGGCAGTTTGCCTATCCGCAGGGGATTGCTGTTGACAGCGCAGGAAATATTTATGTGGCAGACAGCACAAACGCGGAAGTAACCAAGCTTGACAGCTCAGGAAGCGTGATTGTCAGATGGGGGGATAACGGTACGGGACAGGGACAGTTTAAGTTCCCTGAAGGTATCGCTGTAGATACAGCAGGCAATGTGTACGTTGCAGACACGGAAAACCACCGCATACAGAAGTTCAATACCGACAGCGGAGCATGCCCGATTGCCTATGCGATGGGGGAAAGTGATCCGCGCTTGGAAACTGTCCGCGCTTTCCGGGACCGCGTGCTGGCGAAAAACAAAACAGGCACAAAAATTATAGAAATCTACTATGAGCGGGCTGATTCACTGACCGCTGCAATGAAAAAACATCCCGCTCTCAAAAAGACCGCTGCTGCAATGATGGCTGCAATAGTGCCGGTAATGGAAGTGATGGTTGGAGGAGAATGATCTCCGGATCGGCAAAAAAGACTCTTTCCGGTCTATTGAGATAAAAATAAAAAGCGATGGCCGGCTGTTGTATTCTTCGGCCGGCCATCGCTTTTTTGTTTTGGTATTACATTGATTCTTTCAGAAATCCGCTGGCATATTTATGCAGCACGCTGCCGATCAGGGTTTGATATGGAATGCCTTCCCGTTCCGCCTTCCGCTGTAGAGCGGCAAGGTCGTTTTCTGATATGCGTATATTGATTTTACGATTTTTTTTCATTGTATTTGCGGCAACAGTCTGAAAGTCGGTTTGAGAACGAGAAGGTTTGAGCTCCCCTTTTTCATAAGCTTCCAGAATGTCAGTTTCATAATCATCAAGCGGCACTTTTTTTTGCTTTTAACCATTTTCTTCCCCCATATATTTTCGTGTTGCCTTTCTGTTCGGTAAGATTGTTTTTAGAAAAAAAACATGTTTATCAAAATTAAAAGACAAAAGGTATACATTGTCAAAATTGTTTCCGCTTTTTTGAAACGCAAATGGTTTTTTGGGGGCATGGTTGTTAAGAGAATATATGCCGGGATTAATACCCTGTATGAACTTTTGTAGAAAATACCGAGCACAGGTATCAAATAAAATATAACGAGATACCCGGCAGTTTCGCCACGATCGGCATCACTCGGCTGGGAGGCTGTGTCACAGTAGCATTGTTTATTATATGAGAATGTGTCCATTAAAAGCGGTTATGGTCCTTGCATGGCATCAGTCCGGGCAATCCAGCATGTGATGTAACGAAAAAGCTCTACGGTATGCTGGATACCCCGGACAAGCCGGGGTATGACTAAAAAAAAATATCTCCTTGATTTATTATTGAACCTTTCTGCTTATCCTATTTTTAAAATATGAAAATAGGAGGTGTGAAATATGAAAATAGGGGAGCGGGGTCAGGTGGCTATTCCCAAAAAGCTTCGTGAGAAGTATGGATTGTTCCCAAATATTGAGGTGGATATCAAAGAAGGTCCTGACGGGGTGGTTATTCAGAAAAAACCGTTTCGCATAAGTCCGGTAAGTGATGTTTACGGTATTTTAAAACAAAAAAAAAGCAGCACGGCCCCCCTAAATCGAACAATTCATTTTGTGCAGGTAGTGCCCGAACTGCTGTGTGCAGTAGTGCTGCTCATCGCTGCTCATAACGGATTTGAAACGCTGAGCCGTTCCATTGTTGAAATGGAGAAACTCGGCACTTTCTTCAGTGATTCCGCTTTTGTCATATGAGTTGATAATGCGGCGTATTGCTTCAGTCGTGACGTTGAGGTTTAAAAAATCTGCGGCTTGCTCAAGCACTGCCTGTGGATCAGCGCTCAGATCTTCATACCGAACGCACGATACCTGCGGGATCCGTGTCCACTGTTCCCATATTTGAAGCCATTCTTTGACATACTGAACAGAATTTTCCAGGGTGTCGCATCGGGTAAAGACATGATTTTGTCCGGCCCGGCGAAGCTGTTTTCCGTGATCCATTGCAGACAAAGCAACATCACGGGGGTCACGGAAAATATAGACCGGCTTTATCGTACCTTTTTCAATAAGGGCCTGAGCCATCGGCGTCGGGCCGCTGTGTGTTTTTATAACAAATGTATGTCCGCTGTCGTGGGGAATCAGAATACGAGAGAGTTTTTCCGGTGACAATTCATCAACGTTGCAATTGTAATGCTGCAGGACCGATTCCAGATGAAAGCGCTCACGAATGTTTCGAACATCATCGTGGCCTGCCCGGACCAGCATGTCGTTGAGCATGTTAAAAAACCATGCAGAACCGGATTTCGGCATGCCTGCGCTGAGTACAATCATGTTTTTCCTCCGATCAGATCATGTTATTCATCGAAATAATCAGCCCATTCATGGCCGGAAAACTGTTCTTTCAAATCGTAATACATTATTCATGCAATTCATGTGCCGGGAAAGAGGTAAATATTTTTTGAGTTTGCATTGCCGGTCACTTTTCCGCCAATCAGGTGGGGAATAAAGCAAACGCCCTTCAGAAAGGTGCCTTGATGAAACAAGGGCATGTAATAGAAGGAGAAACAAGAAGCCGGACACGCTGCCGCTTTGTCCGGCATACAGGGATGCTATGCGTTTTGTTTAATAATCATAGGTAAACCACCGGCTCTGCCGGAGGACTCACAGAGTTTGACATATGCGGGATTCTCATGATTTTGTCTGCATGTTGATATTGAAAAATAGTACTGGATTGCCCGGAGGGAGAGGCTGTGTCGTAATGATATATTTTTGTCATTTCGAGCGCAGCGA
>CAZUMW010000040.1:0-40717 GCA_964621615.1 uncultured Thermodesulfobacteriota bacterium | reverse complement strand
ATATTAAGTTTTTTCAAATAGTTATCAATCTGGACTTTTTACGGAGCCATCAATGTTTTCGACCTGCGAGTAGAATAAGAATCACAATAACAATTAACAAGGGGGTAAGTAATGCTATCAACAAAATTTCACGAAGCCATACGCAACACGGGCAAACCGATGTACCTTACCGCGCACGCGGCGGGTATCCATCCCAGCACCTTATATCAGATCACAAGCGGCTGCCTGCGGCCAAAACCCGGTGACAAGCGTGTTACGAAACTAGCGGCGGTACTGGGGCTTCCTGAGAGCGCCTGCTACATCAATGATGAGCAATGAAATTATGGCCGGGATATTAATTCTTTGAGCCATTCCGGAGGGCTTTATTTTGAGTCGCAATAAAAATTCAAAATCACCGCCGTTCGTTATGTTGGAAAAAAAGGAGTTGCTGCAATCAGAGGCATGGCAAAGTCTCAATGGTTCATCGGTGAAGGTGTATCTCTTTTTTCGATCAAAAACAATCGGCCCGCTCCGGGGCACAACCGCCACTGCAAAGCCGATTAAAACACCGTATAGCATCATAGCGGGCGATACCGGACTAAGCCGACAGGCTGTGCGAAATGCCATCATCGAGCTTGAGAACAAGGGTTTCATCGACATGACCGAGCAGGGCGGCCTGAAGAGCGGCGGCTACAGCATGAATACCTATGCTCTCAGCACGCGTTTCTACAAATGGGGGCAGCCGGGATTATTCGAGCCCGGTCTGCTCAAAAAAACGACAGACGCATCCCGTGGGTTTGGCAAGGCCTGGAAAAAAGGCAAGTACAAAAAATAGACCAGCCGTGGTCTTGTTTTTAGACCTGTAGCTTGTTTCGCTTAAAACGACCCCGCTGACTACTGTTCTACTTTTCATACCAGTAGCGTATTTTCCCCAGTCTAAAAATTATACTGTCTTTAGAGTCTCCAAAGGTGGGGGGTAAACAAAGAGCAGATATTTCTAACCAGCACAGTGAACAAAACATATTACTAACCGGACGCTGGAGCGCCTGTCAGAAAATCTGACCAACGGTCATTTTTGTAAAAGTAAAGTAATTTCAATATGTTAACAAATAGATCCGGAATCCGGGAAGTTTAGAATGAATATAGCTTTTAAGAAAAAACAAGTAATGTCAGTCACTTAGCGCAAAGTGTGACAAAATGTCAAAAATGGGGCAATTATGCGATTTACGATCTTAGGCAAAAACGGACACCAAACGGTGGAGCTGAACCGGCGCCGGGCGATCCGGGAACGGTGCAAAAACTGTTGCGGATGGTCGAATGCAGCGGTAGAAAACTGCAACATGACAGACTGTGCATTGCACCTCTATCGGAACGGCAGGGGGCGGCAGGATCCCAAAAAGCGTGACCGGGCGATCCGGGCGTATTGTCGGTGGTGCATGGACGGGCGCATTAATGAAGTGCGAAAATGCACGGCTGATGACTGCCCGCTTTATCCGTACCGTATCAAAACCACTGCGCGCAAAAAAGAGCATATAGGAGGTATTCCTGAGGCCGTTTCAGCTGCCGGGTAGCTTTACCCCTCTGCTTAAACTTTAAGCCGTGGGGGGTTGTCCCTATGATCATTTTCCCGCAAAAACGGCACCATACTGCGGCTAACCACAGGAACGCGGACCAAATAAACACATGCTGCAAGAATACCAAAAAATATTGACTCCAGCCGATACCGGGCGTAACCTTTCGGTGTTTGATCAACCGGAAGATCGGGGGATTTTTGCAGACATGAAAGTAAAAATACGAACACTTGAAAAATGTCCTATTTGCGGCCGTACGTTCAAACTCACCGGCCGGGGGCTTGTTTGTACGGGAGGCAACCACCAGAAGACCACTCCAAACACATACTTCCTCGATTGGTTCTATCGCGGCGAACGGTTTAAGCTGTACGGCTACGACAACTTCCGGGAGGCAGTAACAAAAGCCGGGAGTATTGAACAGGAAATAGCTGAGGGGAAATTCAAGCCGGGGCTTTACCGCGGTAGCGGCGCCCGGACAAAAAACAAGTATGCTTTTTCTGTGCGTTATGAGAAGTGGGTATCATTTAAAGAAAAAACCCGCAAGCCGGGATATATCCGGAAACTTCGCCAGTATCAGGAAGAGTTTAATAAAATCTTCGGCAATGAGGATGTACGGACCATCGGCACCGATCGGGTAATGGATTATTATGAAATGCTTGTAGGTGCAGTAACGGAAAAGACGCAATATAACAAGCTGGGGGTTTTACATTCCTTCCTGCAGGACCTCCTTGACCGTGACGTAATCCATAGCATGCCGAAATTTCCTAAAATCCATTACCAGAAAAAAGAACCCAGGTGGATTGACACCATTATGCAAAGCGAACTGTTGCAGGAAATCCCGGAGGAACACCGGCCCATATTCCGTTTTCTTTTCATGACCGGGGCACGTCCATCAGAAGCACGGGCGCTGCACTGGACCGATGTTGACTTCAAAAACAGGGAAATAACAATCAGACATAACTTTTCAGACGGTGTGCTGACGGCGACAAAGACCGGGGAGGAGCGCAAGATACCGCTTACCACTGCACTTGCTGAGCTTTTCGGGGGGTTGCCGCGTCTACTGCACGTGCCGTTTGTGTTTACGTACAAAGAAAAGCCATACTATGAATCAAAGCTGGGTAAGCTGTGGCGAAAATCATGTAAAGAAAAAAATCTTGAGGGGGTCCGGCTGTATGACGGCTGCCGGCATTCTTTTGCAAGCCAGTTGGTAAACCAGAACCATTCACTTGAGATAATCGGGGAGATATTGGGTCATTCAGACACACGGACAACGCGCAAATATGCTCATGTCAGCATGGACGCTATGCGGGCGGTTATGGAGGGCATGAAGTAATGATACGGACGGTAGACGGACGGTTTTTTTGCCGTCCCGAATACCGCAAGAATCTGAAATTACTTCACAAGTTATGGTGGAGGCGGGGGGAGTCGAACCCCCGTCCGAAGGCATTCAGCGCTGACCTCTACATGCTTATCTCCCGTTTTTGCATTACCTTCAGAGCCCCCCGGGAGAAGGGTGCTTCAAAGGCTGTTCCGCTTAGCTTCGCAGCATGTCCCGCGGAAGAAAACAGGCCGCTAGCCTGCCTGTATGACGCTCCGTTCCGCCCGACAGACAAAAACGAAGGGAGCGCTGGCTGTCAATTAAGCAGCCAGGGCATAGTTGTAGTCGTCTGCAACTATATTTTTTCCCGCCTTTTTAACGAGTCGGCAGGGACCTCGGCATGCAATCAACGCATCAACTACCTCCGTCGAACCCGTTTCGCCCCCTGTATAAATATGTGTAAAAAATTTGTTTTGCTATTTAAATAATAATAGTATAAACAGGACAAGTCAACAAAGAGCTCATATTTTTATATGCCGCAAGGGAGGGTATATGCCGAAAAAAGCAGTCATTACTGTAGCGGTGACGGTTATAGCGGCTATTGCAGCAGCGGGAGCTGCTGTTTATTTCTACCAGTGCACCCGGTCGGCAGAAGTAGATGCACAGCAGGCGCTCAGCGCGCTCGCCCGGACAGAAAAACAGTGCAGAAGTGTGCGCCGGTCCCTCGAGGCGGAAATAATGCGCCTTAAGGGAGAATCGGAGCGCGATGCGGAGCAGGAGCAGATGCCGGGCGCGGCCACCGCTTCAGCACAGAAAAACGCACCGTCCCCCGCAGAGCTGATTCGAGACCCTGAAGTGGCTGCGGCAAAAACAGAACAGCTGTTCAGCCGCATTGACAGCAGCAGCTATTTTTCGGACCATGGCCTGAAAACCGATACACACCGGCTGTTTGCAGCCATCGCAGAGTCAATGAAGCGCACGCGCCCGGTTGTGTCAGAGGAGGTGCGGGATATATATACCCTTTTGAGAAATGTAACCTACTTTTACCGCCTGCTTGGCAAGAACCGGCTGCTGGCGCTCAGAGATATTGTGTCCGGGGAGCGGGACCATATCGAAACGGATGCCGCGCTTCTGTATATCTGCGCTGCACCCTGGCACGAAAGCTATATGAATGACAGCCTGACCCTGCCCGCAGAAGCGCTGTATGAGTATGCAGCCTATTTCCTGCACACCATTGCAGGAAAAATGTACCTGCTTCGCAGGGACCCCGGGCTGCGTCAGCTTCTCACCTATTATTGTATTCTTATTCTGGACAGAACGCAGCGGGAGGGGATTAACACCTACGGTATCGACATACGCACCCATACGGACGCTCTTCTGAAGGAAATGGAGCTGTGTGCGCACCTGGAGTATCGCGGGGAATATCTGAAGCAGCTGAAAGAAATTCAGGAAATATACCGGTAGGGACGGCTCGCCGGCCGCCCCTATAATTCTTCGATGGTTTCTTCGGCAAGCTCGCGAAGGTCTTCGTTTATGCCTGTCATGGCCATAATGTTGAGCTTGCTCTTAAGCCCCTCACGCTTGGCAAGCGACTCCTCGGGAACTTTCTCGATAAGCAGCCGTATGGCCTGCTTCACCACTTTTATTTCGCGATAATCGAGCAGCAGAAACAGCGTGCTCCAGTCATCGGGCATACCATATTCTTTGATGTATTTTTTGACGGTTGAGTTGAACTTTTTGGTTCCCGCACGCTGGTGAATGGCTTCCAGCGCCTCTGCGTGCTCCCTGGTAGCCTTTTTTCCCTTAAAAAGATTTTCTATCTCTTTAAGGTACATTTTCTGCACCCACTCCTTTTTAGCCGATTTGGGCCTGGCCTGCTGGGAATCATCGGAAACATGCTTGCTGCGGTCCTTTTTTTTGTCTATATCCCGCCAGCTCGGCCTGTCTTCATGATCGTCATGTTCAGGGCACATAATGTTACTCCTTCTCTATTAAAGGGATGTATCGGGAGAGGGGCTCCGCCCCTCCTGTCTTTTTACTGCGCTTTTTCACGGCAGCTGCCGGGCTACCGGCCCGTAAACGCCGGCTTCCGCTTTTCAACAAATGCGCTCATACCCTCCTTCTGATCGCTGGTCGTAAAGCAGGAGGCAAACGCATCGATCTCATCTGCGCAGCCGTCCGCAAGGGTTTTGTCAATGCCCTCATTAATAATGCGCTTTGCACGTGCGATCGCAGCAGGGCCGTTTGCGCTGATTTTCCGGGCCCGGTCCATGACGCAGGGCATAAGCCCTGCGCGGGGAACAACACGGCTCACCAGACCTATTTCGCAGGCGCGCTGTGCGCTTATGCGCTCTGCCGTAAAAATAAGATCTTTTGTGTGCTCCGGGCCGATCAGGCGGGCCGCCCGCTGCGTGGCGCCCCATCCGGGTATCACGCCGAGGCCGGTTTCGGGCAGGCCGAACTGAGCCGTGTCCGCGGCCACTCTGATATCACAGGCAAGTGCCAGCTCGAGCCCGCCGCCCAGCGCAAATCCGTTCACGGCAGCGATAACCGGCAGGGGCATTTCCTGAAGATTATTCATAAGCCGGTGGCCGAGCGCTGCATAGGAAGCGGCCTCATCAGCTGTTTTGTCCCGCATTTCGGCTATATCCGCACCGGCGACAAAAGCTTTTCCGGCACCGGTCAGCACCACAACCCCGACGCGGTCATCCCGCGAAAGAGCCTCAACTGCGGTGAGCGATTCAGTGATTACTTCCGTATTGAGCGCATTGAGCACCTCGGGGCGATTGAAGGTGAGTATCGCTACGCGCTCGCTGTGCTCAACGGTAATGGTTTTATACTTTTCCACGGTTACTGCCTTTCGACAATCAGGCTGACCGCTTCCGCGCCGCCCAGGCACAGCGACGCCATGCCGCGCCGGGCGTTTCGCTGCTGCATGGCATACAGAAGCGTTACCAGCACCCGCGCCCCGCTTGCGCCGATGGGATGGCCGAGCGCCACTGCGCCGCCATTGACGTTCAGCTTGTCGTAGCCGATGCCGAGCTCATGTGCAATTGCCACCGTTGAGGCCGCAAAAGCCTCGTTTATTTCATACAGATCAATATCATCCCGCGAAAGTCCGGCTTTGTTAAGCACCCGCGGTATCGATTTCATGGGCGTTACCAGCACATCTTCAAGCGCCATGCCGGCGGAGCCCTGCGCGCCGACAGCGGCAATCGGGGTGAGGCCGAGCTCACGGGCACGCTGCTTTTCCATCAGCACCAGCGCAGCGGCGCCGTCGCTGATCTTTGAGGCATTGCCGGCGGTAACATTTCCGCCCTTTTTAAATGCCGGCCTGAGCTGCGCGAGCTTTTCCGGCGTCGTGGGTGACGGCGTTTCATCGACATCAAACTGCAGGGCCTGACCTTTTTTTTGCGGCACCGGCACCGGAACGGTTTCGTCTGCAAAGCGCCCTGAGCGTATGCTTTCCAGAGCGCGCTCTATGGACATAAGTGCAAATTCATCCATCTCGCTGCGGGAAACGCCAAACTTGTCGCTGACCAGCTCAGCGGTATAGCCCATATGAAAATCATTGACCACATCCCAGATCCCGTCATTAATCATGACGTCCACAACCCTGGCGTTGCCCATCCGGCAGCCCCAGCGCGCGCCCTCAATATAAAACGGCGCCTGATTCATGCTTTCCATGCCGCCGGCGACCACGACCTCAGCATCGCCTGCGCCGATTGCCTGCGCGCCGAGCATGACGGACTTCAGCCCGGATCCGCACACCTTGTTAACCGTGAGGCAGCCGGTATCCATGGGAAGGCCGGCTTTAATCATGGCCTGGCGGGCGGGGTTCTGCCCCAGCCCTGCGGGGAGCACATTGCCCATTATCACTTCGTCGACCTGTTCAGGATCCACACCTGAGCGCTTCAGCGCTTCGGTAATAACAATGCTGCCGAGCTCTGCGGCCGACATATCTTTCAGCGTTCCGTTGAAATTTCCTATCGGGGTGCGCACGGCACTGACAATAACGGTTTCCTTCACCATATCCTCTCTTGCACAATAGTTAACTGCTTAATATGAAATTGCAACAACCGCATAACAGTTCACGCCAATGCGTTCTAGTCGGCGTGAGCCTGCAGTCACCTGCCGGAGCATATTCCCGGATGCCTGATTCTGCACCATGCACCGGGCCGCGACGAGGCATGCGGCTCTTCACAAAACGCTGCAGGTCCCTTGCTGGCACCGGGGGAAAACAAGAATCGAATTCAAAAAAAGAAAGTACGGATGGCTCTGTAAAGAGTGCTGCTGCTTATCTTGTTATCACAGCGGCTGAAAGGTGTCAAGAGAGTAACCTCATATAATAAAAACATTTGACTTATTTACATGTTATGATAGCTTTGATAAAATTATATGATTTTTATCTATACCCCGTGTGTGCCGCTGCATGCGGCACGCGGATGGATGTGCGGCCTGCCTTCCGCACAAGTACCATGCGTTAAATGACATCAGGAATTACGAGAGGTTGATACCATGATAGGAAAACAGATCAGACTGGAGCGCATCCAGAACAGAGAAACGGGCAAAACCGTTATTATTCCGATGGACCACGGCGTTACCGTCGGTCCGGTCGCAGGGCTCATCGACATGAAGACCTCGGTCAACGCAGTGGCCGAAGGCGGAGCAAATGCAATCGTCATGCACAAGGGCGTGGTTAAAAACGGCCATCGCGGAAGCGGCAAGGACGTGGGGCTTATTATACATATGTCGGCAAGCACCAGCCTCGCTCCCGACCCGAACGCCAAAGTGCTGTGCTGCACGGTTGAAGAGGCGGTAAAGCTCGGCGCAGATGCCGTATCAGTGCACGTCAACCTGGGCGCCGAAGACGAAAAGGAAATGCTCAGAGACATGGGGCTGGTCGCCCGCGAGGCAAGGGAGTGGTGCATGCCGCTGCTTGCCATGATGTATACCCGCGGCAAAAAAATAAAAAACGGCTATGATGCCGAAGTGGTCAAGCACGCCGCCCGCGCAGGTGCGGAGCTGGGCGCCGATGTGGTCAAGGTTCCCTACACCGGCACGCCCGAAACGTTCCGCGACGTGGTGGAGGGGTGCTTCGTTCCGGTCGTGATCGCCGGGGGCGAAAAAATGGAAACAGACAAGGACATACTGGAAATGGTCAGGGGCTCCATCGACGCCGGCGGCGCCGGCGTGTCGATCGGCAGAAACGCATTTCAGCACAAGCGCCCAGACCTCATTGTGCGCGCCATAAGCACCATTGTGCATGAAAACGCCTCGGTGGAGGAGGCTCTGAAAATAGCCGGCAGCTGATTCACAGCGAATCCAAAAAAGATTGTATCCGGCATTTATCTGCCCCGGCCACAGGCCGGTCCTGCCGTTTTTTTCTGTAAGAGCAGCATCTGGCTGCGCTACAAAAGGTGCAGTCCTGCTCTCGCAAAATTTTGGACAGATCGCCTGAAATAGTAACCATCCAATAAATACAGAGGCATTGAATCGTGAAATATGTATGGGTAAAAGCAATTCCGTGGAATAAGGACGTCGTCATCGCCGCGCTGGAGTCGGGAGCAGACGCGGTGATCGTGGAAAAGGGGTTCAGCGATGAGGTGAAAAAGCTCGGCCTTATCACAACCATTTCAGAAGACGGAGACCTGAAGCCTGGTGAAGACGTGTTCGAGGTTGAGGTAACCTCCGGAGCAGACGAGCAGAAAATAGTTTCCCTTCCAGGAAACAAGCCGGTTATTATCCGCACCACGGACTGGACCATCATCCCGCTGGAGAATCTGATCGCGCAGCGCAGCAACCTGCTGTTCGAGGTGGGGAGCCCCGAGGAGGCGCGCACCGCGGCGGGAATCCTGGAAAAAGGGGTTGACGGTGTGGTTGTTGCCGCAGAGGATGAAATCAGCGTGCGGCAAATCGTTTCCTCGCTTAAGCAGGAAGCCGAAACCCTTGACCTCGCTGAAGCTGAAATAAGCAGGGTTTTACCGCTGGACATGGGCGACCGCATCTGCATCGACACCTGCACAAACATGAGCATCGGCCAGGGCATGCTCATCGGCAACAGCAGCTCAGGCATGATGCTGGTACACTCCGAGAGCATTGAAAATCCCTACGTCGAGCCGCGCCCGTTCCGGGTAAATGCGGGTCCGGTACATGCATATGTGCGCGTACCCGGCGGGAAAACGCGCTACCTTTCGGAGCTGAAATCCGGGGATTCGGTGCTGATTGTGGACCATACCGGGCAAACGCGCCCGGCTGTTGTGGGCCGGATAAAGGCCGAGAAGCGGCCGCTGCTTTTTGTTGAGGCGGTTGCACAGGAGCGGCCCTACTCGCTTATATTGCAGAATGCGGAAACCATCCGCCTTACCGCCCCCGGCGGCGAGCCTGTATCGGTGGTTCATCTCAAAAAAGGGAGCAGGGTGCTCATGTTTACCGAGCAGGCAGGCAGACATTTCGGGATGAAGGTTGACGAGACAATAGAGGAAAAATAGCGCTACTTTTCCAGCTCTATGCGCATGCCCCTGAGCATATCCCAGGCACGCTCAAGATTTTCCCGCTCCCGGCGCGACAGGGGCGTTTCAGACGGTGCGCCGGTCGACCAGGTGGTGCCCGATTCGGTGCGGGTAATGCTGATGGAGGTTTCATCACGCTCGTTTTGAGCAGCGTCGCGCGCGATCATAAGCCGGATGGTTTCCTCAGAAACCCCTTTTTCCTTTAAAAGGATCACTTCCTCCGTTGTCAGCCCCGGCGCAGGTACCGCTGCAGCACAGCACCATACGATAATGCCGAACACAGCGCCGGCACACCTGATATATGCTTTCATACTGTCTCCCGTTACTGAATATGCTGTTTAAAGGCACATTTTTTGCTTTCTTTTTATTATTGGCACATTATTCTATACATTTCAAGCATGGAGGACACATACTGTGAAAGCGCTCATAACCGGCGGAGCAGGGTTCATAGGCTCTCATCTGGCTGAAACGCTTCTTGACCGCGGGGACGAAGTGTTTGTTATCGATGATTTATCCACCGGCAGCATAGAAAATATTATTCATCTCAAGGAGCACGACCGGTTTCATTATACCATCGACACAATCACCAACCTGCCGGTTCTTGCAGAGCTTGTCGACCGGAGCGATATCATATACCACCTTGCCGCCGCAGTCGGCGTGAAACTTATCGTCGAGTCACCTGTTAATACTATAGAGACCAATATTTATGGCACTGAAGTGGTCCTGCAGCTGGCAAACAAGAAAAAAAAGAAGGTTGTGATAACCTCGACATCTGAGGTGTACGGCAAAAGCAATGCCGTGCCGTTTCGCGAAGAAGACGATATGGTGCTGGGAAGCACCAAAAAGGGGCGCTGGAGCTATGCGTGCTCCAAGGCGATCGATGAATTTCTGGCGCTAGCCTACCACAAGGAAAAGCGCCTTCCGGTGGTCATTATCAGGCTGTTTAACACAGTGGGCCCGCGGCAGACCGGCAGATACGGCATGGTTATACCGACGCTGGTCCGGCAGGCTCTGTCCGGAGAGCCTATGACGGTGTACGGTGACGGAAAGCAGACGCGCAGCTTCACACACGTGTCTGATGTTGTCAGCGGCATGGTGTCGCTTGCCGATCACGGCGACGCGGTCGGGGATGTGTTCAATATCGGCAACAACAGGGAAATCAGCATAGAGGAGCTGGCGCTGCTCATAAAAAAACACAGCGGCAGCGGCTCGGACATTACCTATGTGCCCTATGATGTGGCATATCAGCAGGGTTTTGAAGATATGCGCCGGCGCATCCCCAGCATTGAGAAGGCAAACAGCCTCGTCGGATTTTCCCCCACAATCGGCATCGAGGAAATTATTGACGGGGTGATTGCCTATTACAGCGGATGAGGGGCAGGGCGGAACAGCACAAAAACGCTCCGGCGGGATAGCATCATAAAATCTCAAAAAGAAGTGTAAAAGTGAAACTGAAAGTAATCCTGCATGAAGCAGAAGAAGGAGGCTACTGGTCTGAAATTCCTTCGATTCCCGGATGCGCTACACAGGGGGACACCTTTGACGAATTACTCGTAAATATATACGAAGCTGTTGAGGGGTGTCTGTCCGTAGATGTGAACTATAATTTTTCAGTAGTGCCGAAAATAATGTAACGAAGCCGCCACTGAACCTCAAACCCGGAATCTTTTCCGTTTTATGGAATTTCTGGAACCCCTGCTTATTTTTGCCGTCAGCGCGGCTGTAGCCGCCGCCGTAACGCCGATCGTGCGCGTGGCGGCAATCAGATACGGCGCCGTCGTCAGACCGCGGAAGGACCGCTGGCACCGGGAAGCGACCCCTGTGCTCGGCGGCATCGCTATTTTTACAGCATTCACCGCCGGGTACTGTGCGCTGATCCCGTTCGTGTTCGACATGATTCCGGTTCTCGTGTGCGGGGCGCTGATCTTCGCAATCGGCATTATGGACGACCTGCACGGCCTTACCCCGCAGGTCAAATTTACCGCTCAGGTGGCGGTCGCCGGGCTTCTGGTTTCCATGGGGACAGTCGTTGAAATTATCCCCTGGCCGGCGCTTGCCTATCCGCTTACCTTTATCTGGATTGTCGGCCTCACCAATGCCTTTAACCTGCTTGACAATATGGACGGGCTCTCAGCCGGCATTGCAGCGATAAGCGCCGTCGCCCTGTTTGTTTTTTCCGTTCCCAGCGGCAACGAAAACGTTGCGCTTCTGTCTCTGGCGCTTGCCGGTGCGTGTGCCGGATTTTTAATCTTCAATTTTAACCCCGCCCGGATATTTATGGGAGACTGCGGCAGCATGTTTTTAGGATTCACGCTTTCGGCGCTGTCAATATCGGGAACATGGAAACACGCCTCAAGCCTCGTCGTCACCCTGCTGCTGCCGGTTTTAATTCTGGGCATACCCATATTTGATACCGCCTTTGTGACCCTCACCCGCAAGCTTCGCGGGCAGCCGGTCTCACAGGGGGGCAGGGATCATATTTCCCACCGGCTGGTTGCGCTCGGATTCAGCGAGCGCACCGCGGTGCTTATCCTGTATTCGATCTCAGCGCTGTTCGGACTGGGGGCCCTGCTGTTCACCAAAGTCAGCCCCCTTATCTTTGCCGGGACGGCGCTTCTTTTCTGCCTCGGCCTGTTTTATTTCGGCGTGTATCTCGGCTATTCCGGTACCCGCACCCCCCGCGGGGGGGAGCCGATTCCCTATGCCGGCAGCTGGCAGGTAAAGGCGTTTCTGGTGAATGCCCAGCGCTTTATGGAAATATGCATAGACCTTATTCTGGTGGTTTTTGCCTATTATGCCGCCTACCTGGTCCGGTTTGAGGGCGGGGTGCCGGATCTTCAGCTTCGCTACTTTATGCAGACAGTGCCGCTCGTGGTTGTCGTTAAAATACTCACATTTTATTATTTCGGCCTGTATCAGACTCTCTGGCGCCATGTGGGCGTGCGCGATTTTATCGACATTCTGAAAGCCGTGGCAATCAGCTCGCTGGTCATCATGAGCGTGATACTCATGTATGCACGCTTTGAGTATTTTTCCCGCACCGTATTCGTGGTCGATGCCATGCTGACGCTTCTTTTGATAGGCGGGGCGCACTTCTGCCTGCGCATACTGCGGGAGTATCTGGAGAGCCAGCCGCTTGGCGACCGCCGCATTCTGCTGATCGGCGCAGGCGATGCAGGCGAAATGGCCCTCAGGGAAATACGCAACAACCCCGGCATGAAGTATCACGTGGCCGGGTTTCTTGACGATGACCCCTTTAAGATAAAGCGCCGCATTCACGGCATTCAGGTGCTCGGTGCTGTTGAGGATATCGGCCGGGTTGCAAGCAAAACCGGTGCGCAGGAGGCCTTTATCGCCATTCCGTCTTTAACCGAGGAGGGACGCCGCCGCATCATGCACGTGTGCAGCGAAAACAATGTGCGCTGCAATATCTTTTTTGAAAACGGAACCAGCAGCAGGGACGCTGTGCCGGGTCACGAAGAGACTCCCCGGAGCCATCAATAAAAGCCCTTGGAAAACATATATGAGAAAAAAAGCGGATTTTCGTACTCAGGCATGTGCTGTGCGTTAAACACTTCATGCGGCCGGCCGCTATGCACCACAGAGCCGTCTTCATATACAATAACGCGGTCGGCAAGCGAGTAGGCCTCGTACACATCGTGCGTGACCATTATTACCGGTATTTTTATATACCGCCGGACATCCCGCAGAAAATCCCACATTTCGCTGCGGATCTGCATGTCAAGTGCGGAAAACGGCTCATCCAGAAGCAGCAGATCCGGCTTTCTGATAAGGGCCCGCGCAAAGGCTGCCCGCTGCTTCTGCCCTCCTGATATTTCAGCCGGCCGCCTGCTTTCAATACCGAAGAGCTGAAAAAGGTCAATCATTTCCCGGTACCGCCGCCTCCGGTCAGGCCCGGCAAGGCCGGTTGCCCCGTACTCGATGTTCTGCCGAACGGTCATATGCGGAAACAGCGCCGGCGACTGAAACACATAGCCGATCCGCCGCTGCTGGGGAGCGCAGCATATTCCCCCGGCGGAATCAAAAAATATGCGCTTTTCTGTTTTTATGACCCCCGCATCGGGCTGCAGCAGGCCCGCAGCCATGTGCAGGGTAAGGGATTTGCCGGATCCGGACGGCCCGAAAATAACCGCAAGCTCGTTGCCGATGGCCCAGGACACGTTAAGGGTAAAGGCGCCGTATGTTTTTTGTATGTCTATGCTCAGGCTCATACATTTTTCTCAGCCCAAAACAGATCCACGGACCGGATGAATCTTTATCTAATCGAAATCGCTATCGCCGATGCTTCATTCTCTTGGATCTTCCCACACTCATGTCAGCTGTATACCGCACCCCTTGCAGCCGATCCGACCACAACCGGGCAGCGCCCGCTGCTCAGGCTCCCAAAATACGCTGCAATAGACGCCGCCGCTGCCCTGCCCCCGTTAACATCTGCTTTGTTCAAAAATAAAATCCGCCGGCACCCTTCCGGGGCACCTTTAAAAAGACCTTCAGGAGCGGCGGCAAGCCGTGCAATAATCTGCTCATCCACTGCATCCCCCGGCCGTGCTCCGGTCACCCGGCAAAAAAGCTCCACCCTGTGCACGTATTGTTCGTCAACCGGCAGCCCGACGGCATCGAGACCGATGCAGCCCACAGTAAGGGTCGTCAGAGCGGGAAAAACCGGCTCATATGAAGCCGGGGCCTTTATGGGCTTGCGCTTGGCACCGTCGGCCTCGACCAGGATGTGGTCAAACAGCTGCTGCCGAAACAGGTGGTCAAGAAAATCCGGGGAAACACTTTTAATTTTCAGCTTCTCAACCACCAGGCCGGCGCCCAGATACACAACAGTGCCCCCAGGGCATCTTCCCAGGACAGATTCGTCCTCCAGGGCGGTCAGGACCAGAGAGTCGTACTCACCCTCAGCCGGCAGAAACATGTTTGTCGTGGTTGTCACCAGGACACGACACCCCTGCTGCTTCAACTCTCGTGCGAGCTGGAAGATGGTCGTGGTTTTACCGCCGCCCCCGACCAGGCAGACGAGGCCGGGCATTTCAGGCTTGATATCAAATGCGCTCAGCAGGCTCATGCGTTCGATTCAGGCAGCAGGTTTGCCGTTTTGTCCACGTTATATCCGGCAGGAGCAGCCTTTGGCTGCGTTTTAAAAATCATGAGTACCCCCCCCCAGCTCTGCCGAGAGACTTACAGAGTTTGACACATGCGGGATTTTGATTATTTTATCTGCATTTTGCTATTCACAAAATAACTGGATTGTCCGGACGGAGCCGGGCAATGACAACAGGGTCAACAGCTCAGCACAAACCGTCATCACCCGGTTTATCCGGGTGATCCAGGATTTTTTAAGCGATAAAAAAACAACCGCGCAGTCGGGGCGGGGATGACAGTCCGAGCAGAATGCCCCGGTTTGACAACTGCTTTGCGTTATTTATTTTTGCGGCAGCTCACGCATGAGAGGGACATACAAACGGTGTGGCGCCCTCTTTGTTTCTTACCGCGATCAGCTCTGCTGCAATGGAAACAGCGATCTCTGACGGTGTGTTTGCAGAAATATCGATACCGACAGGGGCATGTATTGTTTCTATCCGGTCCTCGCCGACACCCTGCTCGCGCAGCCCCTCAAGGCAGGTGTTGACCTTTTTCCTGCTGCCGATCATGCCGAGATAGCGATAGGGCTTGTTGATACATTCGGCAAGCACCTCAAAATCGTGCGCGTGCTTGTATGTCAAAATCACAATGTAGGTCTGCTGCGTAAATGTCAGCTCTTTGATTGCTTCTGTATACGGCCGCGGAATGACCGTATCCACCCCGGGCAGCTTTTCGGCGTTTGCATATTCAGGCCGGTCGTCGATAACCGCAACGCTGAAATCAAGCATTTTGCCGATTCGGGCGAGCACGCTGCCGATGTGACCGGCACCGAACACAAACAGCTGTGGTGCGGGATTCAGCGGCTCAAGAAACACGCTCATACCGCCGCCGCATTCCATACCGATATCCTTAAGATTGTGTTTGACAATAACCGACTGGTCTGTGCCCATGCGCTTTACGGCCTCCTCAGCCACCATCTTCTCAATGGCGCCGCCACCGACTGTGCCGACCGTTGAGCCGTCCTCGTAAATAATCATCCGGGCGCCCGCCCCGCGCGGGGCCGAGCCCATCGATTCGATAACCGTTGCCAGCATCACCGGCTTTCCCGAACGCTGGGCGTTCAGAATTTCCTGAAAAATATCCATCAGCGCACTCCTTAAGAAAATTTTATCGGCGGACACGCTGGCGCTTTGTCCGCCGTAATTTTTATTATGATTTTCCTGTCACACTATTCTATAGTCAGTCCAGACAATCAAATAATTTTGAAGTAATAAATAAAATCCGCCTATATGCTGGATGCCCCGGACGAAGCCGGGGGTATGACTAAAAATAGAGTAGATCATGTAGGGCGGACAAAGCGCCAGCGTGTCCGCCGTAATTTCTATTCAATAGCGCGAAAGCGGGCTGTCACGCCGCTAGATCCGTTTTACAATATCCACAAAATTTTCGAGCGTCTGCACATTGTGACACGGCAGGAAGAAGTCCACATACGGCAGTGCCGTCGCCATACCCATACACAGCGGTTGATAGCTATCGTATTTGAGGTGCGGGTTCAGCCAGATGATTTTCTTGAACTTCCGCTTGAAAATAATCATCTGCTTGCGCAGCAGCTCGATGTCGCCCTTGTCCCAGCCGTCGCTCAGTATAACCAGAATCCGGCTTTTGGTGCTGTATTTGCCCCCGTATTTCAAATTATACTGTTCAAAGCAGCCGCCGATATTGGTTCCGCCCGACCAGAACTGAACATTTTTTGCCACCTGCCCCATGGCAGATCGCACCGACCGCGACTGCAGCATCTCGGTAATCCGCATGACCTGCGTTGCAAACACGAATGTTTCCGTTTCGCGCAGGTACCGCTGCAGCTGATAAATAAATTGTATCAGAAAGGTGCTGTAAATGTCCATAGAGCCGCTGACATCAGCCAGAAGAATGATTTTGGTCTCTTTGGGCTTGCGCTCTTTTTTCAGGATGTTGACGATCTCCCCGCCGTGCTGCGTCGAGTCGCGCATAGAGCGGCGCAGATCAATAGTGCGGCCGCGCTTGCTGGGCCTGAACCGGCGCCCCCGCTTCTCCTGAATCTTGAGCCTCATCCTTTTGAAAAGCTCATCAAGCAGCGGCAGCTCTTTTTCGCTGAGCTTCTCGAAATCCTTCTGCTTGAGCGATTCATGAACGGAATAGGTAAATGCCGGAACCTCGTCATACTGGGGGCTTTCATGTTTGCCGGACTTGCGCGATTTGCCCTCTGAGGGCTCCTCATCGAGCTTGCGCTGGATGACCGATGTCTGCTCCTGCTCGGTCTGCTCATCCTCCTCATCGCTGGGCTTTTGAATTTTGGGGCCGGTGCCCCAGAACGTCATGTACAGGCGGTTAAAAAGCGGAATATGCGTGTGGGTGATGACCAGGCAGGAGCGCAGCGCCATATAGAACTGAAACGGATCGTCTATGTCTATAAGCGACAGGGCCTTTGCTGCGTCAATCTCGCTGGCCGTGTGAACCGGGAACCGGTTCGCGCGCAGAAAATTCATAAACCGGATTACGCGCTCCAGAAGCGCGGCCGCGCGCTTTTGTGTATCTTCCTCGGTGTAGGTTCTCTTGACCCGCTTAAAGGCTTCTTCAGGACTTACCAGAACCCTCATTCCGAATCCTCATGTGGATGAAGTATTTCCTGTTTGTTTTCCTTGAACCGCTTCACGTCTTCCTGAAATTTAAAGAGGCAGCCGGCGGTCATATCCATGGTTTCCTCATCGATATCTTTTTTGTCGAGCAGCGCGATCGCCTCCGACCAGTCAAGCGTTTCCGCAACGCCCGGGCGCTTGTAAAACTCGTACTGGCGAAGATTTTTCATAATGTCGGCGATCTTGCGCGCCAGCTCTTTCGGCACCTGAGGGACTTTAGCAAGAATGATTTCCATTTCCCGCTCGGGGGTAGGATAATCGATAAAGTGATACAGGCATCGACGCTTCAGCGCATCGTGGAGCTCGCGAACCCGGTTTGAAGTAACCACAACAAACGGGCGGTGCTCTGCTTTAATCGTTCCGTACTCCGGAACCGACACCTGGAAGTCTGAAAGAATTTCAAGCAGAAACGCCTCAAATTCCTCATCCGCGCGGTCGATCTCATCTATAAGCAGCACGGCCTTTTCCTGCCCCTGAAGCGCCAGCAGCAGCGGCCGCGGAATCAGAAACTCCTCGGTGAAAATATCCTCCAGATGAAATGACTGGTTGTGGGTTGCATCCATTGCCTTTATTTTCAGAAGCTGCTTGGCATAATTCCACTCATAAATTGTCGATGTCGCATCGAGGCCCTCGTAGCACTGAAGGCGTATGAGCTTCCGGCTGAAAACCTCGGCAACTACTTTTGCGATTTCTGTCTTGCCCACGCCCGGCTCACCCTCGAGCAGCAGCGGCTTTTCCATCTGCTGCGCAAGGTAAAGGGAAAAGGCAAGCTCATCATCGCAGATATAATTTTTTTCTTTCAGCGTTTTTTTAATACGCTGCAGTGAGTCAAGTGTTTTCATAACCTACCTCTCAACATAATAATAAATGATACTCCCCCGCAGCACGCTGCGGAGCATCCCGGTAATTATTTATTGTTCACCATTTTGCGCATGCTTCACGCCACCGTGCGCAGCATGCGCAAAATGATTCCGATCAAACAAACACAGGCACATCCGTACAGTGCGGCACTATCCGTTGCAGCTGTCCAGTGTAAAAGGAAAACAGCGGCCTGACAGGAGATAATAATGGATGGGTGTTACTACCTCGGGTCAGACCCGGCTCCCTTACGTGCAGTCTTGGGCAGCGTGGGCCTGGGCGGTGTGATGACGGGTGTGCAGTATTGCTTCAAGAACCGATCCGCCCAGGGCACGGGCTTTATCGGATATGGTAAAACAGTGCTCGTAGACGGGGCGCGGATCAACATCCCCGATCTTCATGCCGGCGGTCACCTGCCTGCCGTTCATTATGAGGCCGCGTATAATGCCGTCAAAAACGGCCTTCACCGGCTTATCCTCCACGCGGCAGATAAGGTCGCCCGCTTTGACTATCGAGCCGATATCAAGCACGTGGCTGATTGCGCCGTCGCAGGGCGCGCGCAGAACCCGCTCCCTGCCGTGGCCCTTGACCGGAGCAGGCGTTCCGGTATCCGGCTCTGCCATGCCCGTGTATATGAGCCGCCCCAGATCGTGACCGCGGTTGGTTTCAATCACGATATCTGCGTGCACGCCGGCCTCAAACCCCGGGCCGAGCGCTATGGTCAGCGGCGCCATATCAGGCCGCATGCCGGTGTCGCGCTTGGCCAGCGTTGCATCGATCAGCACATCCGGCGGTATTTCTTTACATATGTTCATTTCGGGATCGACCATAATCGGAATGCTGCCGCTTTGCCACGCATCCCGTATTTCCCCTGGCGATCCGGCACGCACAGCCGTTATCTCTTCAACGGTCGTCTGTCCATCGATAACGGCCTGCGCAAACGATACGGTGCGCCTGACAACCAGCGGCTGAGCAACTTCGAGAATAAGCACCCGGAAACCGCTGCGATGCAACCGGTGCGCCACCCCTGATCCCAGGTCGCCGCCGCCCCGCATGACAACAATTTCTTTTTCCATGAATATCACGTCACTTTCATTGTAGCAGACATATGCCATAAAGAAAAAGGGGCTGCTGCATTGTCTGCAGCAGCCCCCGGTATTTCCCTTATTCGTACGTTTTACCGCTTTCTTTTATCTTTTTCAGTATCCTCTCCGGCGTGATCGGCGCCTGGCTGAACCGAATGCCGGTTGCGTCCGCTATCGCGTTTGCAACCGAGCCGATCGGGCCCATAAGCGCTGACTCACCGCAGCTCTTGGCACCCATCGGTCCGATGGGATCCGGAGCCGTCTCGACCAGTATGATTTTAGCTTTGGGCATATCAGACGGCCCGAGCATCTTGTAGTCGGTAAAGTCGTTGTTCAGGCAGTGGCCGTCCTTGTCATACAGCATGTCCTCGGTCATAACCTGTCCCAGGCCCTGCTGAGCACCGCCCTCGAGCTGTCCCTCGACCGACGGCGGATGGATTGCCTTGCCGATATCATGAGCGTTCACCAGCTCGATCAGCTTAACCTCGCCGGTTTCAACGTCAACTTCAACCTCGGAGAACGTAGCGCCCATTGGCGGGGAGCAGTGATTTGCCAGGAAGCTCGAGTAGCCCTGGATCTGGCCCGGAACGCCGAGCTGCTTGCCGCTGACCGGATCGAAGAAGTTGTATACGCCCTCGCTGGCGATCCTGCGGGCGTCAACGGATTTGTCAGGGTTACCTTTAACGGAGATGATCTTCTTGCTGTCCATCTCCAGATCCTCGACGCGGGCCTCCAGAAGCTGCCCAGCGCGCTCGAGAAGCTGCTTCTTCACGCTTTCGCAGGCTTCGATCGTTGCCGGCCCGCCACAGTAGACCGTTCGGCTTGCGTGCGCGCCGATGTCAAAGCCGTTCACATCCGAGTCGCCTGTTTTCAAATGGATGTCCTCCAGCGGCCAGCCGAGCGTATCGGCCGCCATCTGTACGATCGCGGTGTGCCCGCCGGTTCCCAGATCGGACACAGACTGCATCAGCTCGACCGTGCAGTCCTCATTGAGCTTGGCGGTACAGACGGTGTGCTCGAGCAGCATCGGCCATGCGCCCGAGGTATGGTTCATAATTGCCATGCCGATGCCCCGGCGCTTGGGGCCTTTCTGCTTGGCATACTTTTTCTTCTTTTCATACCACTTGAACTCCTTGGCGGCGATATCGATGCAGCCGTTGAGATCATCGGAGGCATAGGTGACGCCCTTCAGCCACGTTTCGTCGCCAATGGTCTTGTGCCATTTTTTGCGCCACTCAACAGAATCAAGCCCCAGCTTCTCACAGGCAACATCGATCAGCTGCTCCTGAACAAAGGATGTCTGCGGGTTGCCGTAACCGCGGAACGCACCGCAGGGAACCTGATTGGTAAAGTAGCAGTCGCCTTTCTGGCGCATGGTGCGCCACTTATACATGCCGTGCACAAAGGCGGCTGCGCAGAAAATGGGGCCGTTACCATGTGTATAATATCCGCCCTTGTAGCCGGTAAAGTGCGCATCAACAAATACCGGCGTGCCGTCTTTTTTGAAGCCCATTTTCATCTTGTAGTCGCCGGGAAAGCGGGTTTCCGAGGCAAGCCAGTCCTCCTCGCGCGTCATTTCGACTTTGACCGGATGTCCGGGCACTACCATTGCCAGAGCGCAGGCATGCGGCTCGCACACCATGCCCAGCCGGGCACCGAATGCGCCGCCGACAATTGTGGTTACATAGCGCATACGCGACAGGGGCAGATCAAACAGGTCCGCCAGCAGCACCTGCACGGGCTTCGGCATCTGAGAAGACGACCAGCAGGTCAGGCGACCGCGCTCATCATACAGCGCAACCGCACAGTTATTTTCCATCTGGCACTGCTTCACCTTGTTCAGATAAAACTCATCGCCTACCACCAGATCACATTCGGACTCGAGCTCATCGCCTATCTTGCCGGTGTCGGCATCAGGCCAGCCGTAGGCCTTGCCCGGGAAAAAGCCCGGGTCAAACTCGCCGGCCAGGTTGCCGGGCTTCAGTTCGGTAAACTGCACCGCATCGGGCTGCTTTGCTTCCTCTGCCGTCAGGTAAACCGGCAGCTTCTCATATTTGATTTTCACCTTATCTGCAGCCCGCTCGGCCTGCTCTTCGGTCTCGGCAATAATGCCGCACACCGCATCGCCCTGGTATTTTACATGTTTGTTAAACACATACATTTCAGAAATTTCACCGAACACCTCGACAAATGACTCAGGAACCAGCAGCTTCATGATCGTGGTGTTGTATCCGTTCGGCGTGACATCTTCCGGCCCCACACATTTTATAACGCCGGGCATTTTCATCGCCTCTTTAAAGTCAATGCTTTTGACTCGTGCGTGGGCGTATTCCAGTGAGCGGATAATCTTACCGTAGAGCATACCCTTCATGCGGATATCGCCGGCATATTCCGCTGTGCCGAGAACTTTTTCCCGCGAATCAACTTTTGGTATTCTTTTTCCAACAACAGACGTTGCCATAATTAACAGACCTCCGTGTATTTAATTATTTCTTGGCTTTTTTCATTGTTTTCTGGGCTTTTTTAACCGCATCGACTATTTTGACATAACCGGTGCAGCGGCAGATATTACCCTCGAGTCCGAAGCGGATCTCTTCCTCGGTAGCCTTGGGATTTTTCTCCAGCAGGGAGGTCGCCTTCACCGCCATACCCGGCGTGCAGAACCCGCACTGAATAGCGCTTTCCTCTACAATCGCCTCCTGCACATTATTGAGCTGGCCTTCGCTCTCACCCAGACCGCGGGAGGTGGTCAGCTTTTTTCCGTCCATTGTCGCGGCCAGCACCAGGCACGAGTCAATGACTTTTCTTCCGGTCGGCTCGCCGGGGTCGTCAACGAGCACCGAGCAGGCACCGCACTCCCCGCGGCCGCAGCCGTATTTTACTTCGGTTAAATCAAGCTGATCGCGCATCACCTGCAGCAGCGTGTGATGCCCGGCAACCATAATATCATATTCCCTGTTATTGATTGTAAGCGAAATCGGATGTTTATTCATAATGCTCACTCCCTTATAAATACCTGTCAGTTATATTCTTATCCAATGGCCTCTGCGATAGTTCTCTTAAGCAGCACCGGGGAAACATCCCGCCGGTACTCGGATGTGGACCGCACATCATCGATCGGGCTGATCTGTGATGCAACCGATGCGGCAATGGCATCAAGAATCGAATCGGTTATTTTCTGGCCTTTAAGCAGCTCTTCCGTATCTGTCAGGCGGATTGTTTTGGGAGCAACAGCGCCCATGGCAATGCGGGCGTTTTTACAGGTCCCGTTGGCAATGGTCAGGCATACGGCCGCATTTATTTTGGACAAATCAAGGGTCGTGCGGGTAATGCGGTTAAAGGCGGAGACAACGCCGTCCTTCGGTGCGGGCACTTTAATCTCTACAGCAAGCTCGTCCGCTTTCCGTGCGGTTACCTTGTAGTCGATAAAAAAATCGTCGATTGAAACTTCGCGCTTGCCGCGCGGCCCCTCGAAAACAATCTTTGCGCCGAGCGCGAGCAGCGCACAGGCACAGTCGCCTGAAGGGGATGCGCGCATGACATTGCCCATCACCGTGCCCATGTTTCTTGTCTGCGGGGTACCGTTATTTGCGGCGGACTTCCACAGCGCCGGATAGTTTTTCTTGACGTTCTCGTCATCGGCAACCTGCTGCAGCGTTGCCATAGCGCCGAGCTTCAGGCCGCCGGATGCGCTGTGCTTGACATAGTCAAGCTTGGGCACCCTGGCAAGGCTGATGACGTATTCCGTAGCAAAGCCCTGGGTAGCCGAAACAATCACATCGGTTCCGCCGGCCAGCACGGTCGCCTTGTCTTTATACTTCTTAAGTAGCTTTACCGCTTCCTCAACACTTTGCGGCATCAGCAGTTCAAACTCCGGTAGAATTCTACTGCTTGGCATGATGTTACCTCCTTCAATCGATTAATAAAAAATAGTGGTATATAAAACACACCGGGCTAACGACACAGTACCCATCCCTGTTTGACGATATTGCCGCTGTTTTTTCGGCATGCAAAAAAACCGGCAATATACCGGCGGTGCCTCATTAAATGTGGCTCATCCAAATCCGTGCTTTGCAATTTCCTATTATTGAAAAACTCGATTGTCTTTTAATAATAAATAGATTATTCCTTTAATGACAACCCCCTAAAAAAGACATTTGCACCAAACAAAAAATGTCATATCATATGCAAAGCAATTATGTCATATTCGTATAGACATACTGCACATTGTCTTCCACAGCCCCCTTTCCCCTTCTGCGGGAGTATGTTGTCCGCTGCGGCTCAAACACCGGGGTGGCAGGATGCTCGGTAACAATGGCGTCCTGATAATACACGCGCCAGCTTCCGTCCAGCAGCTGCCTGACTTCAAGCGGGGTATTTCTGGACAGGATTTTTTTCCATCCCTGCGGCACGGCGATGCTGATATCGCCGAGGCTGAGCATGCTATTGCTATCCACCTCAGCTTCATAGCGCAGGCTGCAAACACGATGTACATCAGCGCTGTCAAGCGGCTTCCATGCCTTTTTAATCGCCGTTGAGGTGATGGCATACAGGCTGTTGAAAAGCGGAATATACTGAGCATCGAGAAACATGTTCGCCTGCGGTATGCTGTTTATCTCGCTCTTTTCGATTTCTTCGATCAGGCACACATAAAACTCTTCAAAAACTCTCTTGAGAAGCCTCTTTTTTCGTTTTGTGCCCGCATAGACAACAGTGATGCCAAGCATTTTCAATGCAGCACCGACCTGGGTTGGAAACTGCTCGCCGCTGAGCTGCTCCTGCAGAGACCAGTGCTTGTCAACACGCTTCAAAAAGCTGTTGCAGTCCTGAATCATCGCAGACGGAATGCCGTATCTGCTGACAATCTCCCTGAGTATCCACAGATATGCCGCGCTGCTTTCTTCCTGAAAAAAGCGGGCTGCAAGACATTTGCCGGTATCGTGATCGATGGCGATAATAAGGCAGCAGGACGGCGGGGAGCCGGAAAACCATTCATGGTGTATGCTGTACCACAGCACGGTTTCCCCTTCGTGCGGATTGCGCGAGATTTTCACCGGTGCCGAGCGCTTCTGGTGAACGGGCACTATGCCTGCATTGCGCCTGACCTGCCTGACAATCTCGCGGCTTACCACAATCCCCTCGCGAACGCGCAAATGCTCGCAGAAGTGCGTGTCGTTCATCCCCCGGTAGCTTTCCTTTTGCGACAATTCCAGGATGGTGTTTTTTATGGAGTCGCTGATAATATTTGACGGCTTTTTGCCGGTGTTGCCGTGAATAAGCCCCCGCACCCCGCTTGTCAGCATGGCGTTTTTGAGCCGTATCGCCTGGCGGTAGCTCACCCCCATCATGGTGCTTGCCTCCCGCAAAGAGAGGCGGCCCTCTATAACGTCTTTTAAAATCTGCCACCGTTTTATGGGGGCGGCAAAAGCTATCCTGGTCTTTTTTTCACGCATATAAAATTAAAACTGTGGAAAAAAGGAAGGAAAAGATATAACCCCTTATATTACCCTTTACCGAAACCGCACAGCGGATACCGGCATTCCCGGCAGCTCCTGCAGAACCCGCCGTGCCCCAGGCGGGCAAGATCCGCTCGGGCTATCCGCTCTCCGGCAAGAATCCGGGGAACGACAAGATCAAAAACAGTTGTCGCGCAGTACATGACGCATCCGGGAAGCCCAACCACCGGAATGCCGCTCACGCTCCCATACAAAAACATGGCCCCCGGGAGTACCGGCGCACCGTAGATTATGCTGTCGCCGCCAGCAGCCCTGATTCCCGAAGGGGTGACATCGTCTGGGTCAACGGACATGCCCCCCGTTGCGGCAACGAGCTCCGCCCCCTCCGAAATCAGAGTCCGGATTGCTCCTGCGATCATGTCTGCATCATCGTCGACAATAATCTGCCGGAAAACGTGGCTCCCCAGCTGTGTGAATTTTTTTCTGAGAACCGGCCCGAACGCATCATCGATGCGGCCCCGGTACACTTCGCTGCCCGTGGTTACGATGCCCACAGCGCGATCCCTGAGCGGCTTCACCTCGATCAGATTCCCCGCATCAGCGCATATCGCCTCTACGCGTCTGACAGAAGCGTCTTCAATAACCAGCGGGATGATGCGGGTGCCGCCGAGCTTTTCCCCGTGCCCCACCACCTGATCCGTGTGGATCGTTGAAAACATAATTCCCTCTATCAGATTGATCTCATACAGCGCACCGGCGTTTATTTTCAGCAGCCCCCGCTGCTTTGCGCTCAGCTCGACTTTTCCCTCCGCGGGCCGGGACAGGGATATGCCGGGCCCCAAGGCGGCCTGTGCCATGCGCTCAGCCGCTTCGTTTTCATGAATCATGCCCTCGCCCAGCTCGAGAACGTAGACGTGCTCTTTGCCCATGTTCAGCAGCCGGGGGATATCATCCTCGGCAATAATGTGTCCCTTTTTAAAGGCGGGGATCTTGTGCTGCCCCGGGATAATCTCAGTCAGGTCATGCCCCAGCACCATTCCGACCGCATCCTGAACCGCTACTGTCTTCATCTTTATCCTGTCAGTACAGTAATCAAAGAGTGAATAGAGATAATAGAATACTTTAATAGAATACATATAACATGTCAATGAATCTTTTAAAACGCATAATGCAAACCCAGTGCGTCACAGCGAATGCACGGCAAAAATGACACGGATCCGGCCGCCTGTCCGCGGCTTCCGAAAAAAAGAGTTCCTTGACTTTTTCATAACCTTTGGGGAAAATAAAATAATTTACTCGCCGGCCTGCTGCAGCAAAAATTCACCGTACCAGTCATAACGACATACCCGGCTCACGGCTATAGAACATGAAAACAACACTACAGCATTGCATCAGCCTTTTTGAGCGCGGCGAGCCGTTTGTTATGGTAACCGTGCTGTCGCGTCAGGGCTCGGCACCGCGCCGGACCGGGGCCCGCATGATTATCCGCGCCAACGGCTCAGCCTTCGGCTCGGTCGGGGGCGGCCGTTTTGAAGCTGAGGTGCTTTCCCGCTCCGGGCAGGTTTTTGCCGACCGTCGCCCGCAGATACTCCGGTTCGAGCTTACCGGGGATATCGGACGGGAAACCATGCTGTGCGGCGGCAGCATCGAAGTGCTTCTCGACTATATGGATCCGGCAAATCAGGGGGCGCTCAGCGCATGGCACGCAGCGCTGCAGGCGATGCAGACAAAGAAACGGGCCTGGATGATAACAGATGTTTCCGCGGGCGCCGATGCTGAGCCGGGCATCCTGTGCTGCGCCGACGCACAGGGATGCGCTTCGGGGGCGCTGCAGCCGGGAGCCGCCCTCGTGCACCAGCTTCAAAAAAACGCGGGCGCCCGAAGCCCGCTGATCATCGAAACAGAAAAAAAGCGCTATTTTACCGAGCCGCTTGCCGGCCTTCAGCACGTTTATATGTTCGGCAGCGGGCATATAGCACAGCAGCTCGCTATGCTGTCCGTGCTTGCCGGCTTTAAAACCTCGGTCGTTGACGACCGCCGGGACTATGCAACCCGGCGCCGGTTTCCGCTTGCAGATGAAATCCTCCTGCTCGACTCATACGATGAGCCGTTTGCCGATATCGCCACCGACGATAACAGCTATATAGTCATACTGACCAGGAACCCGTCGCTTGACAAACAGGTCCTGAGCACCGCGCTCCATAGCGGCGCAGCATATATCGGCATGGTCGGCAGCGAAGTCAAATGCAGGGCAATATGCGAAGAGCTTGTCCATGAAGGGTCGTCTCCCGAAGCGCTCAGCCGCATACATGCACCCATCGGCCTGTCAATCGGCGCCGAAACGCCCGAAGAAGTGGCAATAAGTATTGCGGCGGAGCTTATACAGCAGCGAAGCCTGCACACAAACAGCACCATTCACTAAACATTTTTTACTGAGAAAGTCGCATATGCTTACTACCATTCTTCTTTTTACAAATGTTTTCCTATCGCTTAAAAAATCCTGGATGGCCCGGATAAACCGGGTGATGACGGATGGGGTAATTGCCGGTTGGTCCGATTGTTTTTCTGTGCCCCTTCACGTTCGACCTTCAGCGTTCACACTGCCCAGGCAGGCTGTCATTGCCCGGCTCC
Source organism: uncultured Thermodesulfobacteriota bacterium (assembly GCA_964621615.1). Lineage (GTDB taxonomy): Bacteria > Desulfobacterota > WTBG01 > CAIYCZ01 > CAIRTM01 > CAZUMW01. The sequence goes on along the minus strand of CAZUMW010000040.1, from coordinate 13,526 downwards.
GTCCGGGGGCAATCCGGTTATTTTTCAAACAGCAAAATGCGGACAAAACCATTAGAATCCCGCACATGTCAAACTCAATAAGTAGAGCCGGGGGTTACCCATGATTATTACCGCAACACGAGAGCAAACAATACCGGGGAGAAAACACACCAATGCTTAATCGGCTGCTGTTTACACTGTTTCTGTTTTCTGCGGTGCTTTTTTCTCTTCCCGCATACGCTGATGAGCTGCTCGTTTCGGCGGCCATAAGCCTCAAAAATGCCTTTGAGGAAATCGGCCCCCTGTATGAAAAGCACGCTCCCGGAACAGCCGTGCGCTTTAATTTCGGCTCTTCCGGCGCGCTGGAAAAGCAGATTGAAGCCGGCGCACCCGCTGATGTATACGCTTCGGCCTCACAGCGCTTCATGAACATGCTTGCCGGTAAAAACGGCATCATGCCGGCAACCCGGTGCGATTTTGCGCAAAACAGCATGGTGCTCATAACACCCCGCGGCAATCCGGCACGCATAGGATCGCTTGCCGATGTGAGCGCGGCCCGATGCCGCAATATCGCTATCGGGAACCCGCGCAGCGTTCCGGCCGGCAGGTATGCAGCAGACGTGCTGCGGCACGCGGGCCTTTACGAGCGCGTTCAAAAAAAGCTTGCCTTCGGCGAGCACGTCCGGCAGGTTCTTGACTATGTCGCCCGGGGCGAAGTGGACGCGGGCATCGTGTACGCAACGGATGCCCGTATTCGCTCAAAAGAAATCGCGGTTATCGCAACAGCGCCGCCGGAAAGCCACACGCCCGTGCGGTACCCGATCGCCGTTGTCGCCGGAAGCAGCCGGGCCGAACAGGCACAGCGGCTCGTGCGGTTTATCTGCACAGACAGCCGCTGCCGGGCTGTTCTGCAGAAGCACGGCTTCAGCCCGGTCAGTCAGAAGCACGATCAGTAAGCGCTGCGGCGTTTCACAAAATATGGCGTATCGCTGGAGCCGCCCCCGGCTGCGGAACCTTTCGCAGCGAAAGCGGCTTCCGCCGGCACTGCCTATAACCGGAAGGTTACACAAAAGCATAAAGCGCTTTAACGGCCCGGGGATGCACCTATCATGGGAGAGTCGATTTTATTTTCACTGCGCCTTTCTGTGCAGGTTGCAACAATTGCAACGTTTTTTGTGGTGATTGCGGGCATTGCGATAGCGTATCTGCTCGCGATGAAAAGCTTTCGCGGGAAAACACTCCTCGACATCGCCTGCACCCTGCCGCTGGTGCTGCCGCCCAGCGTAACCGGATACTATCTGATTATCCTTTTCGGGCGCAATGGGCTGCTGGGGAAGCACGTATATGATCTGACCGGCTGGAGCATTCTGTTCACCTGGCAGGCAGCCGTGCTTGCATCGTTTGTCGTCGCCCTGCCCCTGATGATTCGCACCACGCGCGCAGCGCTTGAAACCGTTGACCCTGAGCTTATCAAAGCCTCCTACACGCTCGGCCGCTCAGAGGCGGAAACATTCTGCCGCATCACGCTTCCGCTCGCAAAGCGGGGCATTTGTGCCGGTGCTGTGCTCGCCTTTGCCCGCGCCATGGGAGAGTTCGGCGCAACCATCATGGTGGCCGGCAATATTCCCGGCAGAACAGCTACCATGCCGATTGCGATTTACAGCGCTGCAGGCAGCGGTGACTGGCAGAAGGCACACATCATGGTCGCGCTGTTTACAGCGCTCTCGGCGGGCTTCCTGCTGATCGCCAACAGATTTTCCAGGCCTTCTGTATAGGTGCTTTTTTAAAAAAAAAGTGGCACCCATCATATAATCTCTGGTATTGTTATAGGATAAAGGTTTTAAATATTTTTTGGGAGTACATAATGGACAGGCTGGAACTGGTTAAGACCGTTAAATGCTCCGGCTGAGCAGCCAAAATAACTCCAGGGGACCTGGAGGAGGTTTTGGCAGAGTATGCAGGACAGCAGGACGATCGGCTGCTGACTCCGTTGAACGGCAACGAAGACGCGGCGGTGGTGCGGTTTCCGGCCGGCATGGCCCTGGTGCAGACGGTCGACATTCTGACACCGATTGTGAACGACCCCTATCGCTATGGTCAGGTTGCTGCGGCAAATTCACTGTCTGATGTGTATGCCATGGGAGGCAGCCCGTATACCGCCATGAACATCGTCTGCTTTCCCATGGACACGCTTTCAAAGGAAGTTTTGCGGGCAATTCTCGAGGGCGGGCGCGACAAAGTTCTTGAAGCAGGGGCTGTCATGGCCGGGGGCCACAGCATAAAGGATGATGAACTCAAATACGGGCTTTCCGTTTCGGGAGCGGTTGATCCCGCCCGCATCGCAACCAACCGGGGGCTGAAAACAGGTGACCAGCTGCTGTTGACAAAGCCGATCGGCACCGGCGTGCTGTCCACCGCACTGAAAGCCGACATGGATACGGACGGCAGCATAGAAAACACTATAGGTACGTCGGGAGCCCGGCTGAACAAAAACGGCGGCCGCGTTATAGAAGCGCTTGGCCTTAAAGCCGCAACCGACATAACCGGATTCGGCCTTGGGGGCCACCTGCTTGAAATGGCGGACGCATCCGGAGCCGGCATCGAGCTGTGGGCTGAGCAGGTCCCGCTGATGAGCCGCGCGCTGGAGCTTGCCGGTATGGGCATGGTTCCGGCCGGCAGCCATGCCAACAGGCTCTACTGCCTGGGACAGACCGGAGTTGCTCCAGCAGTTGATGCAGTAATAGTGGATCTTATTTTTGACGCTCAGACCTCGGGCGGTCTGGTGCTGGCAGTGCCGAAGGATATGCTTGAACAGGCGCGGGGCATGCTGATCGATGCAGGAGATCTCGCCGCACATATCGGTGAGGTGCAGGCTCAGGAGGCGGGCGAAAAGCGGCTGCGGATTGTGTGAGGGCGAAACATGTTTCGCCCCTGCAATGTATAAATACATGGGACCCATGACGTCAAACCGCATAGGGCACGTAAAAGACGATCCTGATCTTGTCAGGGAGGTAAACCGGCTCTGGGACAACGTCTATCCCGGGCTTGCCCGCCAGGTTGCAGGCTGCTGCTGCAAAGCGCCCCGAACAATACTTGAGGCAGGGTGTTTCTCGGGAGGGACCGGGATAGAGCTGCTGCGCATGCTCCCGGATGCCCGCCTGACTATCGCCTGCGACATGCAGGCCCTGACGGATTCGTTTACGCAGGACTGGCCGGGCATGAGCGATCCCGCAGTCAGCAACCGTGTTGAGGTTGCGTATACGGCACTGGACAATATTGCCCTGCCGGAGGGTTCACAGGATCTGGCATTCTGCCGCGGCGCATTCTTTTTTCTCGATGACGAAGGCACGATCCTCAAGGAGCTGTACCGGCTTCTTTCGCCCGGAGGCACAGCGGTTGCAGGCGGCGGCTACGGCACTCATACGCCGGAGGACGTCATCCGCGCCATCGCAGAGGAGTCTCGCGAAAAAAACAGGCGGCTCGGCAGGATTATCGTTTCGGTCGAAAAGCTCAAAGAGTGTATCCGGCAGGCAGGCCTCACGGGCGCGGCAACGGTTACCGAGGAAGGAGGGCTGTGGGCGGTTCTTCACAAGCCGCAGTGACGATCCCGATAAAAACCGGACAGCAGCAACAGCCGTGAAAGGGCATCATGCAGAAAAATGCGGATAAAAAGCTGGCGGCAGCAGGGGTTATACCGGGCCGCTTTCAGGTTGTTCACAACGACCACCTGCGCTATCTTCTTGCCGCTCACCGGCTGTGCGATCACCTGATTGTGGGGATTACCAATCCCGATCCGACCCAGAGCAGACCGGATTCAGCTGATACGCAGCGCACGCTGCCCATTGCAAACCCGCTCACCTATTATGAGCGCTACCTGCTGGTGCGGGCGGTTCTTGAAGAAGCCGGCTGTGCCCCCGGGTCTTTTTCCATTGTTCCCCTGCCGATCAGCTTTCCGGAGCGGTACTGCTATTACGTTCCTATGGATGCGCTTTTTTTTGTGAGCATCTACGATGGCTGGGGACAGAGAAAGCTTGATTTTTTCAAGTCTCTCCATCTCAGGACACATGTTTTATGGAAGGTTGATTACACGAAAAAAGGCATCAGCGGATCGGATGTGCGCAGCCTGATGATGCAGGGCGAAAACTGGGAGCACCTGGTGCCGCCTGCGTCCGCCTGCCTTCTGAGAGCGTGGGGCATAGCCGAGAGGCTGAAGCGCATCGCCCGCGGCAATTACGACACAAAAGATTTATCAGCTAATCACAACACCAAGGAGCAGCAGCATGGATGAACAAAGACTGGTGCGGCGCGAGTATTACCCGAGCGGCGCAATCAGAACAGAGCTCAGCTACTGCCGTAGCGGCAGGCTGAACGGCCCGACAAAAACATTCTTTGAAAACGGAACTCCGGCCTCGGAAGTTACCTACAGGGACAATATTCTGGAAGGCCCCGCGCGCGCCTATCACGAAGACGGAAGCCTGCGGGTTGAATTCAGCTACCAGGCAAACAGGCGGCACGGCCCCTACCGCTCCTATTATGAAAACGGCACCCTTGAGCTCGAGGCCACATTTGAGGGCGGTGCTGTTACCGGAGCCTATCGGGCGTACTATGACAGCGGCCAGCTGAAAGAGGACGCTCAGTTTGCAAACAGCAAGCGCGAGGGGATTGTCCGGACCTATCACCAAAACGGACAGCTTGAAAGCGAGTCCATGTTTGAAGACGGGGCAATGACCGAATGCCGTGAGTTTGACGAAAACGGCAGGGAGGTAAAGCTGCGAGCCTCCAAGGCCGAGGTTATCAGAATGAAAAAATAGCACGTGGACAGCGAACATGCTTGATATTCACCGCTTGAAAATATTTGCAAAAGTCGCAGACTTTAAAAGCTTTTCAAAAGCCGCTCAGGTCCTGTATCTCACGCAGCCTACCGTCAGCCAGCATATAAACGGCCTTGAGGAATATCTCGGGCTTAAGCTGTTCGACCGTCTCGGCAAAGAGGTGCGGCTGACACGCGCCGGAGAAATTTTGTACGGCTTTGCAAAGCAGCTGACAACAATGGCCGACGAAACGCTTCAGGCGCTCGAGCATTTCAAGGGGATAAAAAGCGGCTCGATCATAATCGGCGCCAGCACGATTCCCGGTGAGTATGTTTTGCCGCAGCTGCTTGGGGATTTTGCGCACCGGCACCCCGGCGTTAAAACGGTCCTGCACATAACCGATTCCCGTCAAACGCTGGACGAGCTGCTCGCGCGAAACATCGATGTGGGCATTGTCGGCACAAAAATTAAAAAGCCGTCGCTGCGCTATACAAGCCTGCTTGATGATGAGCAGATAGTGGTTGCACCGTCCGGCCACCGGTGGCCGGAGCACGACACAATAGAGCTTGCTGAGCTGTGCCGGGAGCCGTTTGTGATTCGCGAAAGCGGGTCAGGCAGCCGCATGGAGCTTGGACGGCATCTGCAGCAGGCCGGCGTAAGCACCGAAAGCCTTAATATCGCCGCAGAGCTTGGCAGCGCCACTGCGGTTAAGCAGGCGGTTAAGGCCGGCATGGGCGTGGCGCTGATCTCCGAGCGCGCTGTCCGCGAGGAGCTGAAAAGCAGGCTGCTGAAAAAAGTCGGGGTTCGGGGCATTGCCTTTAAGCGCGCATTTTACCTGGTGCAGGACACCCGGCGAACACCCTCCCCTCTTATTGAGGCATTTGTGCAGTTTATACAAAAAGAGCTGGAGTAGGCCTGCGCACATACGCATGAAGCTTCCCTTCGATATCAAAACCCCGCAAAAAATTGTCTTTAACAGCCACGTCGTCATGAGCCGCTCGGAAGAGCCGTATATGCGCTGTCTGATTGAGCAGCTGCGCGGTCTGCCGGTCAGCGCTGTTCTTGAAGTCGGCTACGGCCTGGGCATTTCCGCTGCGTTGATCCAGGAAATGCTGCACCCTGACTGCCATCACATTATCGAGATAGAGGAGCAGCTCTATGAGGACTGCCGGTGCTTCTGCAGCGGCACCAGGGGCGCGGAGGCCCTGCAGGGAGACTGCCATTCCTATGCCTACACCCGCACATACGATCTGCTGTTCTTCGACCCCTTTGATTACAGCCTGGCGCTGGGCGCTGTGTCCCGGCAGGAATCATTCACCAATGAGTTTAACCGGGAAGTCATGCTTGCCCACCGCGTTCTGCGGCAGGGAGGGTTTCTGTGTCACACGTTTTTTGGCGATGTTCCCCTTCCTGAGCTTGCCGGGTTCACCCTCCATCGAAAGGGGCTTTTCCGCACAAGCGCATTTCTGCTGCACACCGGCGAGCGGTGCTCATCCGCCCGCCTCGGGTATTATCAAAAATCCGGCCTGCCCTGAATATAACCCAAGAGCCCCTTTTCGTCCGCAACGCTTCTTCCGCATCCATAGCTATAATCAATAGTGAGCATTCTTTCTTTGCAGATAATCAATTAGACAAAATATACAAGCTTTTACTATGCTGAGAATAGATAGCGTCTCGTAGTGTGATATGCGCTGTTGAAGTCATAGCAGCATAGATAATACCTGCTTTATTGTACACACCGGTTTAACCGTGGCATCCGGACAAGGGGCTATGTCGTATTTTGTTTATAAATGTCCTGGCAGCCGCACGGCACAGTTGTCAAGCCGGGCGGCAGTGACAATGATTTAACACTTTTTTCGGGTCACGGGACGGCTTTTTTCCGGGAAAGGAGGTGACGCACAGCACAAGGCAGCCGGAGCCGTTACACAGATTCACGCACAAAACAACGATGCCAAACCACGTAATTACAACCAAGGAGGTACGATAATGAGCAATAGCCGAATTCTGCCGGAATTCGATCTGCTGGTACCGCAAAACATCTCCGAGGCTGTTGACATGACAGCAAAATACGGGGATAAAGCGGCCATACTGTCCGGCGGAACAGATTTAATGATTATGCTTCAAAACGGATCAGCATCACCTGAGCATGTGATAGCGCTCGGCGAAATCGACGATATGGACTACATCAAATACAGCAAGTCCGACGGCCTGCGCATCGGTGCGCTGGCAACCATTTCACAGATTATTGAAAACCCGACTGTGAAAAAAAATTACCCCGCCCTGTGGCAGGCGTGCAAAGTGCACTCCGCTCCGCAGATACGCAATGTTGCAACTCCGCTGGGAAACATCATGCGCGCATCCCCCTCAGGGGACTGCAGCTGCGCGCTGCTGGCGCTTGGAGCAGCCATTGTTCTGGAAGGAACATCCGGCAAGCGGGAAGTACCGCTTGACGATTTTTTTATTGATTATGCAAAAACCGCGCGCAAGGCCGATGAAATAGCGGTCGAAATCAAAGTGCCGCCGGCAAAGGACGGCATTGTTTCATCGTTTATGCGCCTGACGCGAACGAATTTCGATCTTTCGAAAGTCAACGCAGCAGTACAGCTTGACATGTCCGGCAAAACCTGCAATGACGCGCGCATAGCCATGGGCGCCGTTGCCCCGACGACAATCAGAATAAAGAAGGCGGAAGCGCTGCTCAAAGGCGCAAAAATCACCGATGATCTGCTGAAAAAAGTCGGCGCGACCGTGGCAAAAGAAATCAGGCCCATAGACGACGTCCGCTCAACCGCCGACTACCGGCGCGATGTGTCAGGCGTTATCGTGCAGCGGGCTATCAAGGCGTGTTTGTAATCAATTGACAACTGCATGGCAAAAGGAGATGACGTAATGAAAAAGCGCTCGATTACCCTGTTCATTAACGGGGAGGAACATAACATCACGGTCCAGGCGCATCACACGCTGGTGCAGGTGCTGCGCAGCCAGCTGAGGATGACCGACGTAAAGCACTGCTGCGGCCGGGGCGAATGCGGCGCCTGTACCGTTCTGGTCGACGACCCGAAAGCCCCAAACGGAAGAGTGCCCATCGATGCATGCATGGTGCTGGCTGCCATGATGGACGGAAAAAAGATAACCACCGTCGGCGGGCTGGAGGAAGACGGAAAGCTTCATCCGGTACAGCAGGCATTTATTGACCAGGGCGCAGTCCAGTGCGGCTTTTGCACGGGCGGCATGATTATGAAGTCGGTAAGCATTCTCGAGAAAAACCCCAAGGCAAAAGAGGATGAAATACGCTCTGAGCTCGAGGGCAACATCTGCCGCTGCACCGGGTATGTCAAAATCGTTGAAGCGGTTAAAAAAGCTGCATCATGGTCGACAAAGCGCTAATGAACCAGGATGAACACAAAGAAACATATCAATAAAAGGAGATCCGAAATGGCTGATTATTCAGTTGTCGGGCACCGCATCCCCAAGCTTGATGCCCGCGAAAAGGTTACCGGCCGCGGCATGTATGCCGGTGACCTGTACATGGAAGGCATGCTGTACGGTAAAATCGTTCGCTGCTGGGAACACGCTCATGCCACGGTGAAAAAAATCGACTTTTCAGAAGCTAAAAAAGTGCCGGGCGTCGTAAAGTGCCTTGGGCCCAAAGATGTTACCCAGCGCCAGTACAACACCACGATCATGAAGCTGCTGGTGCCGGCTGTGTTTGCAGATGTGTTCGGAGAAATCGCCGACTTGAATATTTTTAATCCGCGCGTCAAGCACCAGGGCGACGCTGTGTGCGGCATTATCGCTAAAACTGAAGAGGCCGCCGAGCGGGCTGCAGAAAAAGTGAAAATCACCTATGAGCCGCTCCCGGTGGTCCTTACGGCAGCAGAGTCAAAAAGAAAAGACGCCCCCCAGTTCACCCCGCTGAAGCCTGGCAACCTGGCGGCAAATTTTCCGGAAGCCTTTTTTCCGGGAAATGCCTACGGGCAGGACACCCCTGACGGCCAGACAGCAGCCGAGCATATGAAAGAAGCGGACCTGGTCCTCGAAGAAACCTACTACTGCCCCCGGCAGAAGCAGGTCCAGATGGAAAATCATACCTATATCGCCAAATACGACGATCGCGGCAGGCTCACCTGCTGGACATCCACGCAGATGCCAAAGCCGGTGCAAAACCTTCTCGCCGAGCTCTTTGAGCTGCCCCTGACCCGCGTTCGGGTTGTGCAGACCCCGGTCGGCGGTGCCTTCGGCTGCCGTCTGGGCATGATCGGCGAGCCGCACACCTGCGCTATGGCAATGGCTGTGCCGGGCAGGCCGGTTAAGGTTGAATACCTGCGCGAAGAGGACTGGGTGGCCTCTGAAAGCCGCGCCTCCGGACACATGAAGGTAAAAGCCGGCTTCAAAAAAGACGGAACCCCTGTGGCGCTTGACGTCCACTACGAGGTGCTCAAAGGCGGATACTACACGCACGGCTCAGGCCCGCCTTTCTGCACCGCAGCGTTTGTATACGGCATGTATAAATGGCCGGCCGTGGCCACACGGGCCGATATCTGGTTCAACAATATGGTTCCCTACGGGGCATACCAGGGGTACGGCAATCCGGAAAACACCTTTGCCGTTGAGCAGATTGTCGACCGCGCCTGCAACAAGCTTGGCATCGACCCCATCGAGTGGCGAAAAAAATGGCATAAGGGCATCGGCGATGACACCTGGCTCAAAGGGGTCAAGTTCGCATCCTGCGGCCTTGATGACTGCATCGAAAAAGCCAGAAAAGCCATCCAGTGGGACAAGAAGAAAAAAGAGTATGGCAAAATGAAAGGCACAAAGCGCCGCGGCCTGGGCATCGGCGTCATGCAGCACACCAGCGGTGCCTGGCCGATGCTGCTTGAGTACACCAACCTGGTTATGCGCCTTAATGAGGACTGCACGGTTGAAATGATGGTCTCCGTGTCCGATCTGGGAACCGGCGGCCACACCGCCATATCCCAGATAGCCTCTGAAGTTCTGGGCTGGCCGATGGACGACGTGCACCTCAAGTGCTGCGACTCTGACTGCAACGGCTTTGACATCGGCGCCCACGCCAGCCGGACCATCTACTGTGTGGGCCGCGCAGTATCGCAGGGAGCGGAAAAGCTGAAACAGGAGCTCATTGAGCGCGCAGCAAAAAATCTGCAGGTACAGCCCTGTGATCTGGCCTGGGGTGAAGACAAGGAGATTTACTGCACCTGGGATCCCGAAAAGCATATCAACGCCCGCCGGATCGCAAAAGAAAGCATTTACAGCTTTGACGATCCGACGTCAGGCAAAACCATCGGCTGCCCCGGACAGATCGTCGTTACCGGCGATGATTTTGTGAAGCACTGCTCGCCCCCGTTTTCGGCAAGCTGTGCAGATGTTGAAGTCGACACCGAAACCGGCGAGGTCAAGGTGCTGAGCTTCTACAATGCCCATGACATCGGCAAAGCCATTCACCCGCCGTCGGTTGAGGGCCAGCTCGAGGGCGGCTCCCAGAAAGGCTTCGGATATGTTTTGACCGAAGACATCTACTATGACAAGAATGGGTTGTGCCTTAACAATGACTTTACCGACTATAAAATGCTTGGACCGTCTGACATGCCGCAGGAAATGGGCGCCATTCTCGTTGAGTCGGCCCCGGATCCGCTTGGCCCCTACGGGGCAAAGAGCTGCGGCGAATCGGCTCTGATGGGCCCGATCGGCTCGGTGGCAAATGCCATCTATGACGCCATCGGCATTCAGATCACCGAAGCGCCGATAACGCCTGAGCGGGTGCTTGCTGCAATCAGGAAAAGCGGCGGCGTGAAAAAATAGCCCGCAGCCGAAAAGCCGGCTTCCCCGAAATGGAGAGGCCGGCTTTTTTAATTGAACTGGAGAGCAATACGTGATTACAATTGATGCAACAGCAGTGATCAGAGGCGGCGGAGACGTTGTGTCCGGAACCATACACCGGCTGCACCGCTGCGGGTTCAGGGTGCTTGTGCTTGAGCTCCCCCGCCCGCTGGTGGTCCGCCGCACAGTCGCGTTTGCGCAGGCCGTTGTTGATGGTGAGGTCACCATCGACGGCGTGCCTGCGGTGCGGATCGACAGCGCCGGTGACGCAGACCGGCTCTGGCGGCAGAATGCGGTCCCTGTGCTGGTAGATGAGCATGCCCGCTGCATCGACACCCTGAAACCGGATATCGTTGTTGACGGAACCATGGCCAAGCACAATGTGGGAACACACCGTGGAATGGCCCCGATAACGATCGCCCTGGGGCCGGGATATGTCGCAGGGCGTGATGTCGATATCGTCATAGAAACGCTGGAGGGGCACTACCTGGGCAGCCTTATATTCGAGGGGGAGGCCCGGCAGGATACCGGCACGCCCGTGCCGCTTCTGGGCTACGCGGCAGAGCGGGTGCTGCGGGCACCGTGTGACGGAACCATACGGCACACGCTGGACATCGGAGCAGTGGTACACAAGGGGGATGCTATCGCCGAGGTCAATGGATTTCCGGTCACTGCCGAAATAGGCGGCGTGCTTCGCGGGCTGATCCAAAACGGCATGCAGGTGGAAAAAGGGCTGAAAGTCGGCGATGTGGACCCGCACGGCGTACAAAGCTACTGCTTCAGCATATTTGACAAAGCGCGAGCTATCGGCGGGGGCGTGCTGGAGGCAATTCTGCTGCTTTCACAAAAACAATCCACGGCAGCCGCGACAGCAGTAATGTAAACAGCCGGATGCCGTTGCCGCCGCTTCCCGGGAATTGCATGTGGATACACACAAGCTTGAAATATTCCGTAAAATCGCCGAGCTGAAAAGCTATTCGCTTGCAGCCGGCATGCTTTCCCTTACCCAGTCCACCATAAGCCACCACATAACCGAGCTGGAGACATCGCTCGGCCTGCCGCTGTTTGACAGAAAAGGCAAGGAGATACTGTTGACGCCGGCCGGAGAAATTCTCTACAAGCGATCGCACCGGATATCCGCTGTCGTCGAGCAGGCCCAGCAGACCCTCTCCTTTTACAAGGGCAAAAAATGCGGCAGGCTGACAATAGCCGCCGGCAATCTGCTGGGGGAGTATATCCTGCCCGCATATCTTAAGCAGCTTCTGGATGTATGCCCGGATGCCACCGGAAGCATCAGCATAGCTTCCTGCAGGGATGTCATTGCCAGGATAAGCGCCGGCGAAGCCGATCTCGGCTTTATCGGCCTGCCGGTGGCAGACAGCCGGCTGCAGTGCAGCCAGTTTTTCACCTGCGAGCTCGCCCTTATCGTTCCGCGCGGCCACCGATGGCAATATGAGACATTGGTTCATGCCGATGACATCCGGAGAGAGCCGTTTATCGCCCGGCTTGACGACTCATGCCTGCGCTCAGCCTGCGACGATCAGCTTCAGACCTTCGGCATAATACTTGAACAGCTCAATACGGTTATTGAGCTGAATAACATTACTGCGGTTAAGGAGGCGGTAAAGTCGGGATACGGGGTTGCGCTGCTCCCCCTGCCGGCCGTAACGGAGGAGATCGCTTCAGGGGCGTTTTCAGCCCTGACAGTGGAGGGATATCATCTGGAAAAGAAATTTTACATTATTCATGACCGGAAGCCGCATCTTTCACCCCTGTGTGCTGAATTCATGAACACTCTCGGGCTCAGCACCCGGCCTGCATAGCAGGAGCCCCAGCCTCCATCATATCCTCAGCCAGGCAGCAGGATATTATATCGCGGGTGCACAGTATGTCTGCGGGATCCTGCAGCTCTATTACCCACCACCGGCTGGGTGTCTGTGTCCTGATCAGATGCAGCCGCTCGAATATATCCTGCGGGCGCCCGGGCCGAATATGCCCCCTGCCGGGAAGCTCGGTGTGGTAAATATGGCAGTTCGTGATCCGGCTGCCATAGGGTGACAAAAACTTCCTGAGCAGCCCGGCCCCGTCGTCCGGGGCTGTGGCGCGTACGTGTCCGATGTCGATGGTGATACCTGCACCGCTGTGCTGAATCAGGCGGTTGAAAAGCACAGGGTCGCTTGTCCACCCGGACGCGAGATTTTCCAGGCACACATGGACGCCTTTCGCCCTGCCGGCATGCACAAGCGCTTTCAGGTTGTCAGCCGCACTTTCAAAATCAAGGCCGTCGCCGCTCTCCGTACCGAGACCGATGTGCAGGGTCATACAGCTGCCGCCTGCCGCTTTGATGGTGCTGATAACATCCTGATACACTGAAAGAGCATGCGCTCCGACGCTGCCGGGCCGTGCAATTTCATGCTCAAAAAACCGGCAGTGATAGCGGACCTCCAGCCCCGTGAGATGACCGATTTCCGACAAAAAGCGGTCCTCCGGGAGTTCGGGATCCACTGTCCAGTCAACAGCCGCAAATCCGTTATCCCGGGCAAATTCAGCCAGCCGCCGTCCGTCCTGATCGAAAATATTGCAGAGCGCAAGTATCGGTTCCATAGCATAAGGATACCAATAGCCTGCGATCTTTACCAATTGATAATAGTGATACTATGTACAGTGTATATCGGTAATAGTAATATTTTGCCGAACCAATACAAATACAGGTCAATAGAACATATACAATCAAAGGGAACCGCAATGAATTAAAGTATTGAACAAAAGCCGGTTCGGGCGGGTCTCTGCACAGCCTCCGCCATATGAAACCTCACTTCATGGGCGGCCCGATGCTGCTACGGGTAACTACGTAACAGGCATTGTGCAGGGATTGTCCCGGGCAGCACCGTCCGCCGG
>CAZUMW010000039.1:0-44401 GCA_964621615.1 uncultured Thermodesulfobacteriota bacterium | reverse complement strand
ACAAAACTTCAGCCCGCATTCATATGCAAAAACCTAACCGGAAATTACTGCCCCTAACCCCTCTTTTCCAAAGAGGGGAACAAGGTAGTCTCCTCCCTTTCGAAAGGGAGGCCGGGAGGGATTTTTGTAACGATGGTACAATACCACGCAGTCGGGGCGGTGATGACAGTACGGGCAGAATGCCCCGGTTTGTCAACTGTTTTGAGTTATGTGTTTTTGCAGCCGCTTAGAGCGGCTCATTAATCAAGCCTGCGGCATTGCCGCAGGTTATGACTGTTTAAATTGCTTGGGTTCGAGATGCAGCTTGCGCATTTTTGCCCTCAGGGTGCTTGGGTGTACATTGAGCAGCGCGGCCGCTCCTGCGTGTCCCTCAATGCGCCCGCGCGTCAGCGTGATGGCCTGTGCGATATGATTTTTCACCGCATCATCAAGTGATAGAAATTCGCGATCAGAATAATTGATAGCTGCAGGCGGCTGGGCGTCAGGGGATGCAGAAGCAGCAGGGAGCCCGGCAATTCCCAGGGCGGTTGCAATTTCAAGGCGTGCGCCATTTCCCAGTATCGCTGCGCGATCGATTACCGCAGCCAGCTCTCGCACATTGCCGGGCCAGCGATAGGATGCTAACAGCTCTAATTGTTCCTGCGTCGGCACAACGCAATAGAGCCCGAAGCGCGTCGCAGCGCGCTCACAAAAATGACGGGCAAGATCGGGAATATCCTCCGGGCGCTCGCGCAGCGAGGGGAGCCGTATGGGAAATGTTGAGATCCGGTACCACAAATCCTCGCGGAACTTTTTTTGTGTTACCTCGGAGGGCAGATCCCGGTGCGTTGCAGCGACGATCCGCACATCGACGTGAATCGGCTTTTGTCCCCCGACACGCTCAAGCCACCCGTCCTGCAGTATGCGCAGCAGGCGAACCTGTGCCGCCTGGGGGAGCTCGCCTATCTCGTCAAGAAAAAGCGTGCCCCCATCTGCGCGCTCAAACCATCCTTTGCGCGTTTCTGCAGCGCCGGTAAAAGCCCCCCGCTCGTGGCCGAACAGTTGGGAATCGATGAGCTCAGCTGGGATAGCACCGCAATTGACCCTGATAAAGGTGTTTGCGGCTCTGGGGGACCGGCGGTGAATTTCACGTGCGATGAGCTCCTTGCCTGATCCTGTCTCTCCCAGAATAAGTACAGGAACGTTCAGGTGAGAAACCTGCTCTACGCGTTCCATGACAAGCTGCAGCCCGGAGCCGGCACCGACGATATGGTCTGCCAGCTCTTTTCTGCCGATTCTTCTCAGCAGCGACATTTTGTCGGCCTCTGCAGCCTCACGTAATGCAGCGAGCTCATGGATGCGCCCGTCGTTTTCAAGTGCAATGGAAAAGGGATCCAGAAAGTTCTGAACCAGATCAATGTGTGTGTCGTTAAACGCCTGTGTCTGTTCGGCAATAAGGAGCATAATACCCCGGTTGTTATCTGAGCCGGTAAGCGGACCGAAAATGATATCCTGCTGAATGTCCCGGGGAGCAAGCGGTTCCAGGAAAACGGGCATCCTGCCTCGTTTGTCTGCACGAACGGCTTTTCCTTCAGCACACCATGTGTATATATCGGTCAGGGTTTTTTCTGAGCAGTGTATGATGCCCGGTACGGGCGGCCGGCCGGTACCGGGAACCCCGATGCCGACCGTCTCGGCGTACCCTTCTTCTCTGTTGATACGCTGTATGAGAACCTGATGCACCGGCAGATATTTTTTAAGAAAGGGGGTGACCGTGCGCGTCAGCTCATCAATTTCTATATGCCTGCATGCCTCCTGCCACACCTTGAGCAGTACTGATTGAAATTTTTCCATAATGCATACCTGCCAAATATAACCTTAAACTGTCATATATTAAAGCATACATCAGTTGTATTTAAAAGAAAATATTTTTTTAATGTCAGGTTCCATAACGCACCTATAGGGTGCACAGTACATTGCCTTAATTGATAATAAAGTAATATCAGATAATTATAATACATGTATTAAAAAAGACACCACTCATTTTACCGATGGCATACCACGTGTAATATGTGTTGTGTGTGAGGCCATGGTAAACCGGAAAGGATTGAGTTAATGCGTGGAATGTCGGTGTGTGTTGCTGTGATGGTGTTTTTGTGGTTGAGCAACGGTATGAATGCCGGTGCCGGAGAGGTTGAAATCCTCATTGATAAGCTGGTTGAAAAGGGAGTTCTTTCAGCCGGGGAGGCCGGTGAGATCATGAAGGAGGTGAAAGAGCAGGCCGGCAAAGAGCGCACGGCAGTGGTTAAACAGGCTGTGCAAAGCCTGCAGCAGGATAATTCAATATTGAGAGCGGGCGATGTTCCCCGATGGATAAAGAACACAAAATTCAGCGGCGATTTCCGCCTTCGCTACCAGCTGAACGATCGCCACGGCGCAGCAGACCGTCACCGGGGGAGATACCGGCTGCGGCTTGGGTGTGTCACCCCGATTACCGATCGAATCACAGTCGGATTCGGCATTGCAACCGGGGGCAGCAACCCGCGATCGACCAATCAGAGCATGGATAATACCTTCGAGACACCGGATGTGCGCCTTGATTATGCCTATGCCGCCTATCAGCCGTTTGGCTGGCTGACCGTTATTGCTGGTAAATTCAAAAACCCGCTGTGGTTCCAAAAATATTTTTTGTGGGACACGGACATACGGCCTGAAGGCGTAGCGGCATTGTTCAGAAAAAAGGTGCATTCATCACTGGAGCTGTTCTGCGCTGCGGGGTGGTGGCTGCTCGATGAGCAAAGCGACGATGAAAATGATCCGGCGATGATTGTAATGCAGCCCGGCTGCACAATAGAGCTCGGCTCTGATGCATACCTTAAAAACGCACTTACCATCTACAGCTTTGACAATGTGGAGGGATTGGTACTGGATCACTCAAGCGGCTCGAATACGCTGACCCGCAACGGATCTCTCAGACATGATTATGATGCAGTTGTGTTCAGCACTGAGATTGGCACGAAAACGCCATTTGGATTTATGCCGTCGGCTGCTCTGTTTGCCGATTATATAGAAAATTATTCCGTGAGCTCACAGGACAGCGGATTTCTTATCGGATGCCGTCTTGGCTACTCCAGGCTCATGGCTGCCCGCCAGTGGCAGCTTTTTGCAAGCTACCGGCGGCTGGAGCGTGACTCCTGGGTCGACACGTTTCCCGATGCCGATGTCTACAGCGGACAGACGAACATAAAAGGGTGGCAGGGCGGATTGCAGTACGGCCTGGCTGATAACGTGTATATGGTTGTAAATTACCTGTTTTCCGAGCGCATACGGGGAAAAAGTCTATCAGAAAACATATTGCAGGTAGATTTTAACATTAAATTTTAAATGCCTGCAAGGAAAGGAGTGTATCACCATGATGAATATAATAGTACATAGCGGACATATGCGCATGGTGGTTTTTTATTTAGTATTCGCGGCCTGTTTTACGATAAACGCAATTTCATCGGCTGCCGATGTCGAGCTGCTCAATGTATCCTATGATCCGACAAGAGAGTTGTACAGGGAGTTCAACAAGGCGTTTGCTGCGCACTGGAAAGAAAAGACCGGCAATACCGTTACCATACACATGTCGCACGGCGGCGCCGGCAAGCAGGCACGCGCGGTAATTGACGGCCTCAAGGCGGATGTGGTTACGCTGGCTCTGGCCTATGATATAAGCGCCATTGCCCGAAAGGCCGGCCTTTTGCCTGAAAGCTGGCAGACCCGGCTTCCGAACAACAGCGCACCGTATACCAGCACCATCGTGTTTCTGGTTCGTAAAGGCAACCCCGGAAAAATCAAAGACTGGGACGATCTGGTTCGGCCCGGGCTTGAGGTTATAACCCCGAATCCGAAAACGTCCGGCGGAGCCCGCTGGAATTATCTTGCTGCATGGGCATATGTTTTAAAGCGTGAGCTGGGAAGCCTGTTAAAGCGTAATAATCCTGAAGCGGCTGCAGAGGTGAAAGCAGCAGAGGAAAAAGCACGGACATTTGTTGCCGCTCTGTACAGGAATGTTCCCGTGCTTGATTCCGGAGCGCGGGGCAGCACAACCACTTTTGTGCAGCGCGGTATCGGCGATGTGCTTCTGGCGTGGGAGAATGAGGCTTTTCTGGCGGTTAATGAGCTGGGTAAAGATTCCTTCGATATAGTGGTTCCATCCATAAGCATTCTGGCTGAGCCCCCGGTAACCATCGTTGACAAAAACGCACGCAAAAAAGGCGTGATGGAAGTTGCACAGGCGTATCTTGAATATCTGTACTCACCTGTGGGGCAGCGCCTGGCGGCAAAGCACTACTATCGACCGTTTAAGCCTGAATATGCCGATCAGAATGATATCAAACGATTTCCGGAGGTGGAACGTATTTCGGTTGACGAAGTTTTCGGCGGCTGGGACAACGCACAGAAAAAGCATTTTAACGACGGTGGTATATTTGACTCAATTTATGCTGCAGGGCGATAAGATGAAAAGCTGGAAACATCACAGTGTGCTTCCGGGATTCGGGCTTACGCTGGGGTATACAGTCTTGTATTTAAGCCTGATTGTGCTGATTCCGATAGCGGCGCTGTTTATAAAATCGGCAAGTATGACTGTTGCGGAGTTCTGGAACACGGTAACGGCACCGCGAGTGATTGCTTCATATAAGCTTACATTCGGCGCGGCGTTCACTGCCGCGCTTGTTAACAGCATATTCGGTTTTATTACGGCATGGGTTCTTGTCCGGTATGCTTTTCCGGGAAAGCGCATTGTTGACGCTGTTGTGGATATGCCGTTTGCCCTGCCGACAGCCGTTTCCGGGATCGCCCTTACCGCAATCTATTCACAAAACGGCTGGATCGGCAGATACCTTGAGCCGCTGGGCGTCAAAACAGCGTTTTCACCGATCGGGATCATTATTGCCCTTACATTTATCGGACTTCCCTTTGTGGTGCGGACCCTGCAGCCTGCTGTTTCAGACATGGACAAAGAGCTTGAAGAAGCAGCGGCAAGCCTGGGAGCGTCTCGGTTGCAGACGTTTTTCCGCGTAATTGTGCCGCCGCTGATACCGCCCCTTCTGACCGGATTTGCCCTTGCATTTGCCCGCGCAATCGGAGAATACGGGTCAGTAGTGTTTATTTCAGGCAATATGCCAATGCGGACAGAAATTATAAGCCTGCTCATTATTTCAAAGCTGGAGCAGTATGACTATGCAGGGGCGACTGCTATAGCGGTTGTCATGCTTGCTGCCTCATTTGTTCTGCTTCTGATTATAAATATGCTTCAGTGGTGGAGCGTGCGGCAGTACCAGGGGGAGAGCGGGACGTGAGGTCTCCGGTGACGGTGATTAAAAACAGTTTAAGGGGCACAAAGAATTCGCAAACGAACAGTGATCCGCGCTGGGTACAAACAGCATTGATCGGTATTGCCCTTCTGTTTCTTATATTATTTCTGCTTGTTCCACTTGCCGCCGTCTTCGCCGAAGCGTTCAGAAAGGGCTTTCATGCCTATATGAAAAGCTTTAACGATCCGGCTGCACTGGCTGCCGTTAAGCTTACGCTGGCGGTTGCTGCTGTTTCTGTTCCGTTCAATATTATATTCGGTTTATCTGCGGGATGGGCGGTCGCAAAATTTCAGTTCAAAGGGCGAAGTCTTCTTATTACCATGATTGACCTGCCGTTTGCCGTTTCTCCGGTTATTGCGGGGCTGATTTATGTGCTGCTTTTCGGTATGCAGGGTTGGCTCGGGCCATGGCTTTCAGAGCATAATATCAGGATTATATTTGCTGTGCCGGGAATAGTGCTTGCAACTGTTTTTGTTACGTTTCCTTTTGTTGCCCGGGAGCTTATACCCCTCATGCAGGAACAGGGCACGGCGGATGAGCAGGCGGCACTGACGCTTGGGGCTTCCGGCTGGCAAACGTTTTGGCGGGTGACGCTTCCCAATGTGAAGTGGGCGCTGCTGTATGGCGTTATTTTATGTAATGCACGGGCAATGGGGGAATTCGGTGCTGTGTCGGTGGTATCCGGGCATATCCGGGGTCAGACAAACACGCTGCCGCTGCATGTTGAGATTCTTTATAACGAATACAATTTTGTCGCAGCGTTTGCTGTTGCTTCGCTGTTGTCACTTTTGGCAATTGTAACGCTGGTTTTGAAAGCGGCCGTGGAAAAGCGAGTGCATACAGTGTAAACCGCTACTGGAATACAAATAATACGGAGATGGCTGTGGGTATTAAAATTCGCAATGTAACAAAGAGTTTTGGTTCTTTTAAAGCGCTTGAAAATGTATCTCTTGATGTGAGCGCAGGCGAACTGGTTGCGCTGCTTGGACCTTCAGGCTCCGGCAAAACAACACTGCTGAGGATTATTGCCGGCCTTGAGCTGCCTGATGAAGCAGAAGGCAGCGGAATTTTTTTTCATGAGCAGGATGTGCAGGATTTATCAGTCAGGCAGCGTGAGGTGGGTTTTGTATTTCAGCACTATGCGCTTTTCCGGCACATGACTGTTTTTGAAAATATCGCTTTCGGACTCAGGGTGAAAAAGCGACCGATCCGGCCGTCGCGAAAGGAAATTGAAGGTCGCGTGCAAAAGCTTTTGCAGCTTATACAGCTTCAAAAAATGGCACATCGGTACCCTCACCAGCTTTCAGGCGGGCAGCGGCAGCGCGTGGCGCTGGCGCGTGCTCTGGCTGTCGAGCCGAAAGTGCTTCTGCTCGATGAGCCGTTCGGTGCACTTGATGCAAAAGTGCGCAAAGAGCTTCGTCAGTGGCTCAGGCGGCTTCATGATGAAATTCATGTTACCAGCGTTTTTGTGACCCATGATCAGGATGAAGCCCTTGAAGTTGCAGACCGCATAGTAGTTATGAACGAAGGCCACATTGAACAGATAGGCACCCCGGACGATGTGTTTCATTATCCGGCTACAGAGTTCGTCATGCGATTCCTGGGCGACACGAATGATTTTCACGGGAGGGTTGACGGGGGTACGGTACGATTCGGATCTCTGCAGTTTCCTGAACCCGGCGATCGGGGTCTGCAGCCGGGAAACGCGCGCGTATTCGTACGTCCCCATGAATTGACCATAGATACAAAAACTAACGGGCTTCCATCCCTGAACGCACAGGTTGTGCGCATTCAATCCGCAGGACCACTGGTCCGCGTCGAGCTGATTACCGAGGACAATCAGGAGATCGTTGCGGAGCTGTCACAGGAGCGATTCGGCACGATGCACCTTGAACCGGGAGGTAGTGTTTTTGTGCGGCCGCGTCACATACGGGTGTTTTCGGCTGCGTAATTCTTTTGAGTATGATGTCTTTCATGTTTATAAGCAGTAGACACAATAATATTTAAACCGTTTTTGTGGCTTGGTAAGCAATATGGTTGAGTTTAAAATATGGTATACCGGCGGTATTATCGCTCTTATGACTATAGCCCTGGTCAGGGAATTGCAGCGGCCGCATATTACGGTGTTCGGGGCCATGCTGCTTCTGGTTTTTGGAAATATTATCACCGTGAATGAAGCTTTTAACGGTTTTTCAAATCATGGAATGCTGGCTGTGGCTTTTTTGTTTATTGTAAGCGCGGGACTGCAGTGTTCAAGCTCTTTTGATAGAGCCGCTGACAGACTGCTCGGTGATAAGACAAGCCGGTTTAAATACTTCAGGATGATGATACCCGTGGCCGGATTATCCGCGTTCCTGAACAACACACCAATAGTTGCCGCGTTGATTCCTGTTGTGAGAAACTGGAGCCGCCGTATCGGGGTTCCTGCTTCAAGGTTTCTAATTCCTTTGTCATATGCCTCTATTCTGGGAGGAACCTGTACGCTGATCGGCACCAGCACGAACCTTGTTGTGCACGGCATGCTTATTGAGCGCGGAATGAGCGGGTTTGCATTTTTTGAGCTCACAAAGGTAAGCCTGCCGGTAATGGTGCTTGGTGTAACAGTCGTTGCGGTGATCGGATGCCGCCTGCTGCCGGCCAAAAAGGACCCGATGGCTGAGCTGGGAGAGCATACGAGAGAGTTTGTTGTTGAAATGAAAGTGGCACCAGATTATCCCCTGATCGGAAGAACCGTAGAAGGAGCAAACCTGCGGCATTTACAGGGACTTTTTCTGTTTGAAATTAACCGCGGCGGGACGGTAATCGCACCGGTTAAGCCGGATGAAATAATAATGGAACAAGACAGGCTTTTCTTTACCGGTCTGCCTGAAACGATCTATGAATTGCAGAAAACGCCGGGACTCGTGGTTATAAAGGACACCGGATTTGATATGCAGAATGTCGACTCGGACAAGCTCGGAACCTTTGAGGCGGTCATATCTGAAAATTCTCCGCTGGTTGGAAGAAACGTCAGGGAATGTAATTTCCGCGGACGGTATAATGCGGTTATTCTGGCTATTCACAGAAGCGGTCAACGGATTAACAGAAAAGTCGGCGATATTATTTTTAAGGCGGGCGATACCCTGTTTGTGCTTGCGGAAAAGGGCTTTGATAAAAAATGGTATCACGCAAAAGATTTCCTGCTTGTGACATCAAGCGTTGAAATTTATTCAAAGCCGAAATGGAAGGGGAACCTTTCGATCGTATTATTGTCTTTGATGGTGATTATGGCGGCGTGTAAGGTGCTTCCCATGGTGCTGGCTGCAGCGGCTGCTGCAGTTATTATGGTTCTTGCCGGGATTATCGGATCGGAAAAAGCGCTGCGCGCCATTGACTGGGAGGTGCTCCTTATCATTGCATCGTCATTCGGTATCGGCAAGGCGCTCGAAAATTCAGGGCTGGCGTCCCTTATTGCCACTACGGTCATAAAGCCGCTCTATGTGCTGGGCCCGCTCGGCATAATAGCGGGAATATTTTTTATCACCAGTATGTATACAGAGCTTATAACCAATAATGCTGCAGCAGCCATTATGTTTCCTGTTGCCGTGGCATCTGCTGATAATATCGGTCTTGAATGCCGTCCGCTGATCATAACCCTGGCAATCGCAGCCTCCGCCAGCTTTGCAACGCCGATCGGGTATCAGACAAATTTAATGGTATTCGGCCCCGGGGGATACCGGTTTTCCGATTTTATTAAAGCGGGCGCTTTCATGAACATTTTTGTCGGGCTGCTGGTTACAGGCATTGTCTACCTGATTTTTTTTATGTTCCGCGGGCTGTAAACAGATAACCTTCAGGTGGAAATAATGTTACATGTGTAATAGAAAATGAATGAGATGCTTTCGGAACAGTCATAACCTGCGGCAAAGAGCCGCTCTAAGCGGCTGTAAAAATAGATAACTCAAACCAGTTGACAAACGGAGCACTCTGCCCGTACTGTCATCACCGCCCCGACTGCGTGGTATTTTACCATCGTTAAAAAATCTCCCCTAAACCCTCTTTTCCAAAGAGGGGAACAAGGTAGTCCCCTCCCTTTTATCGCAAAGGGAGGCCGGGAGGGATTTTTTACGCATTATCGCCGGACACGCTTCGCTTTGTCCGAGCCTGCGACTCTCATTCGTTCGAAATGACGCCGGTGCTATTGTGACACAGCCTCTGAAGTCCGGGCAATCCAATACTGTTTTTCTGTATCACAATGCAGATAAAATCATTAGAATCCCGCATATGTCAAATTCTGCGGGTCCTCAGGCAGAGCAGGAGGTTTACCTGTGATTATTAATACAGCTAAATAGTAATGTTCTGTTTGATGCGGTTTTGCTTTTATATTGCTTTTTGAGGGTAGGGAATGCCTTAATTCTAAGAATAACGTCTCAGGATATTATTAACAATGCCGACACATTAAAACGTGATATCGAAGATAGTCGGGGCAAGAACATATACTAAAACCGGTATCAGAATAATTGCTGCCATATTCATGAAAAATCCTGCACGCACCATGTCGCGTATTGAAAGTCCGCGGCAGGCGAACACGATTGCATTGGGTGGTGTTGCCACCGGCATCATAAAGGCCATGGATGCTGCAAGCGTCACCGGAAGGCACAGCAGCATTGGGTGAAGGTGTGCTCCCACGGCAACCGCACCCATGATAGGCAGAAATGCTGCTGTTGTTGCAGTGTTGGAAGTCAGCTCGGTAAGAAGGATAACAACTCCGGTAACCACAAGTACAAAAAAAGCAGAATGGGTTCCGTGAAGTGATGAAACGCCGTGTCCGATAGCCGTGGCAAGACCTGTTGACTGAAAGGCAACCGCAAGTGAAAGCCCCCCTCCGAATAGCAGAAGTACCCCCCACGGTATGCGGGCTGCGCACTCCCAGTCGCAGACGAAACTGCCGTTTTTAAGGGACAGCGGGGTAATAAACAGTACGACCGCTGCGCACAGCGCGATGGTTGTATCGCTTATCGAAAGGCCGGTTATGCTGCATACAGCAGGTCGTGTGATCCATAAAAGTGCGGAAGCGGAAAACACGATCAGCACAATGCGCTCAGGCTTTGAAACAGGGCCGAGGGACCGCAGCTCGGTTAGAAGGATATCTTCCGCTCCGTCAAAGGTAATGCTGCGGAGATTGAACGCACCGCGCGTCAGCACCAGCCAGCACAGGGGCAGCATAACAAGTACAAAAGGAAAACCGATGCACATCCATGAGCTGAAAGTTATCTGCATTCCATATGCATCCGAAAGGAACGCTGCAAAAATGCCGTTGGGCGGGGTGCCTATCAGAGTGGCAACGCCGCCGATCGAAGCCGCATAGGCAATACCAAGCATGAGAGATTTGCTGAAGAGGGCTGCGTTTGCATGATCCTGATTGCGCTTATGCACGAATTCAGACAGCGAAAGCCCGACAGCAAACATCATAATAGCTGTTGCGGTATTTGATATCCACATGGAGAGAAATGCGGTGGCGATCATGAATCCGGCAACAATTCGTGTCGGGTTTGTGCCGATCCGCAGCACAATTAAAAGAGCGATTCTTTTATGCAGGTTCCAGCGCTGCATTGCAGCGGCAATGATGAAACCGCCCAGAAACAGGAAAATGATCGGGTGTGCATATGCTGCGGCTACAGGTTTCTGATCGGCGATCCCCAGAATCGGCATGAAGGGTATGGGAAGCAGCGCAGTGGCTGCAAGGGGGACTGCTTCCGAGAACCACCACACCACCATCCAGGAAGCCAGACCAACAAGGCGCAATGCTTCGCATGATAAGCCCTGCGGTGCGGGAAGCAAACAGATGACTGCACAGGAAGCAGGGCCGGCAATTAGAAAGATTAGTTTAACAGGGCTGTAATTTCCAGTGCTTGCGGAATGGTTCATTATCACAGTTTACATGCTTTGTTGTTCATGAGTATACTCTGTATATTCGTCAGCAGTACATGTTTTCTCAACATATTTAAGAAACTAAACGGAAATGGGTGATATTGGGAGCAATTTGGTCTGATATCGGGATAAGCAATGGGTGGCAGTGAGCTTAGGAATAGAACACCATGGTCAAGCCGGTCGGGAGCCGCTATTGCTTTTTCAGCCAATGCGGCACCGTGGCATCGGCCGCGTCGGATTCCGGGATGTAGGGCTTCAGGTCCAGGATCGGTGTTCCTGAAAATGCGTCAATTTTTTCAATCTCCACCACATTGTTTTTGATCGAGATGATGCGACACAGGGTCATCGCGATCAGATTCGGCCGGGAAGGGGACCGGCAGGCAAACACTCCCGTCAACGGGTTATTTCTGTTCCCCTGGGGGTGCACCTGCAAAACAGAGCGTTTTTTCTGATTGTCATGCCGGTCAAACCACCAGTATACCCACACGTGTGAGAAACCGTCCAGGCCGAGCAATGCCGGTTCGACGTCTTTATTTAGAACGAGGGTGGTAAGACCTTTTGATTTATGAACAGATCCGATTGGATGAAGAGTCAACTGATTTTTGTTCATGTGTTGTGAATCCTGTGCGTATGACGAGCAGATCAGAAAAAGCGCCCCGGCAATGACGGGTATGATAATAAATGATTTTGATATTACGGTAATGATATCGGTTATGATTGTGTTATTCACGATAGCTTTTCATCAATTACAATTTGTCCTGGAACATTCTATGTAAATCTCCCCATAGCACCAGCCCCGGTCAGCTTTCATGCTCATGAGCGAATGATCTGTCTAGATTTTTCCCCTGGATTTTCTCGTGAAGTAGGTCGTCAACAATACCATAACCAATATGAGCAGAAGTGCAATTTTAAACTGTAGCGTGCCGGTCGCAAAAAGGGTGCTTCCAAAAAAACCATACGCAAACGCCCGTGGCGTCACACCCAATACATGGGCAATAATATACGGTCTGTACTTCATGTCAGACAAACCGGCCCCCATATTAATTATTGTTACCGGCATTATCGGCAGCAGGCTTAATAATAAAACAATTGAAAAAGAAAATTTTTGATTTTCAAGAAATGTTTTTTTCTTTTTAAGTTTACCGTAAATATACTCATGGCCCATAATCCGTGCAAAGTAAAATCCAAGGGAGCCTCCAATCGCTGCACCAAAAGCAGCAAATGATGGGCCCCACACCGGGCCGAATGCCCACCCGCCTGCAATAAACAATGCTATTGACGAGATCAGGAAGAAAGGGCGTATAGCGAAAATGCCGATATAAATTGCCGGGCCCATCAGCCCGAGAGACATGATGTAGGCATGTAATGTTTCGGGGGTAAACTCTAAAAACCGGCGGGAAACAAACAAACCGGCTGCAGCGCCACTAAAAACAATTAATAAGAATTGTATGAATTTTTTTCTGTTGACCGACGGTTTTGATACAGCCATGTGAGAGCGATACCCTGGAGGAGTTGATTGAATTGTTGTTCAAGAGATACAAACGGCCTTTTATTAACGCTGTTCTTCTTTGATTGTGAATGTGGTAATCGTTTGTTTGGCTAGAGTGACATACCACGTTTTTTATTTTTGTAAATGGTAATGAACCATTTGTCAATGTTAATTCGCAATGATATTTGCATAAAACCGATGAGGCGTGCTGATTGTTTCTTTGTCTTGACAGCATTAAAAATGTTCAGGGTGGATTTTCAGCACATGGTACACTATGTATAAACATAGAGTAAGCCGTAGGCTATTTTAATGTTCCGGATACGTTCAGCATACCACTGGTACATATATCAGGATCTGTTCACCATGGAAGCGGTTATATTTATGGGAATGCAGGCAACGGGTAAATCGACATTTTATTGGTATACCATTAAGACTAATCGGGAGGCGTTATGCGTGTAACTATCGATCCGGTTAAGTGTGAAACTATAGGTATCTGTGTTCGTGAATGTCCATCTTTCTTCCGGTTTGAAGCAGGCAGCAAGAAAGCGGTTCCATTGGCTGAAGAGGTTCCCAGGGAGCTTGAAGAGGCAGTACGTAAAGTAGCCTGCAAGTGTCCGACGAAGGCGATAATGATTTATGAGTGATGGGCAGGGGGTTGTTATCTTGAAACAAACGGATACTATAGCGAAATGAAACTCGGTTTATTTTATAATTTAACGATAGAAGGGGGTATAATATGCTAAATTATTTTATGCGTATATTACATTATGTAAAACACAAAAGGCCTGGCGGAAAACGTTCAGCCTCATAAGCTGCCTCAGGGTGCTGAAGAGGGAATTAATGACTGGGGGAAAATCGGATATGGAGTGCCGTGTCCGCCTATCGGCCGCCACCGGTATTTTCATAGCCTGTATGCGCTTGATACGGTTCTGAAGGAGTTGAATAAACCAACGCGGGCACAGCTCAAAGAAGCGATGAAGGGACATGTTCTGGCAGAGGCGGTTCTGATGGGCACGTATAAGAAGAAATAGATTACTAACCTGAAGGGCAGACCGGTGCATCTGCGCTTGGTTTTTATAGAATCAGGTTTTATGATTGCTGAGCGGTATATTCATCAAGAAGCCTTCTGATCATCTTTTGATATCGGGTGTTGTGATTTTTTGCTTCCTGTTTAAAAAATTCAACACTGGATTTGCTTAGAGCGATAGTCACTTTCACGGTTTCATCCTTTAGCGCCAATTCTTCCGGTGATGGGAGAAAGTCCTTTATTACTTTCACCTTACCCAACGGCTCATTTGTATATTTTGTTTTCTTCTTCATATATTTTCTTACCTTTCCGCCAATATCCGGCGCCAATAATTCTGATTTTTTTATTTCGATACGTAAACCGAACGGTCAGTATGCTATCAGCAACGTTACCTATACAATAATATCTTTTTTCAACATAACTGTGGCTGCGATCTTCAAGGATGATACGTTTTTCATCAAGAAAAGCAAGTTGCGCCAAAGCGAAGGAGACACCATGTTTCTGTTGGTTCAGGATATCTTTATCAGGATCCCATTCGAAATCTGATTTTGCCGTCATATAATGTATATTATAGTATTATATGGGTAATAAGCAATATAAAAATATGGTAAACCGCGTTGTAAACATGTAGAGGCAGACCAGTGTGTCTGCCCTTTTTTACAAACGCGCACCACCGGACACCTCGATGACCTGGCCGGTGATGAAATCGGCCTCTGAGGACAGCAGAAAGAGCACGCAATTGGCGATATCTGACGGCTGAGCGACTCTGCCCAGCGGGTACCGGCCTGCCGCATCCTGGCTGATGGCCTCCCACATTTCCCCACCGACGCTGTTTTTTATGGCAGACACAAGGAAACCATTCACTCCGTGGAGCCTGGCTTTCCGGCATCTGGCCCAAATTCCAGGCCGGGCTCTATGAAACAGGCTGTTTTCTTCATAATAATCACGGGTAAACCCATGATTATTACCCCGGCGGTTTCAGAGGTGCAAAGCCTTCATCGGTAACCGGTGCTCCCGTACCGGTGTGACGGTGCAGGGTCGCCGGATCGTTTGTATCGACGAGCAGGGCATCGAGCACCGGGTAATGAAACTGGCCGGGATTAAAACATACGGTGCCGTCAATGGAATCCAGAAACGATCCGCTCATGTGATATGACTCGTGTATATGTCCATGCAGGCTGATAAGGGGATTATGGCTTTCGATAAAGCGCCGTATCGCCCGGCTGCCGATGTGTGTGCCGTTATACAGCACATCGAGCGCGGTTCCGTATGGCGGTGAGTGAGATACAAAAACAGTCTTAGCAGGATCGGGAAGCGGGGCAAAACGGTTGAGCGATTCCGGAAGTGATTCGTGGGATTCAAACCAGTCGGCAACAGATATTTCCTGCAAAAAGCCTTTGGACGTGCTGTATGCAGTGTCCATCGGATGGGTAAGCGTGCAGGACGGATTATCTTTGCGCTCGAGATCCTTGAGCATAAAGGGGGTTTCCGGGATAAGGCTGAAGCCGGCAACATACCATCCCGATGGTGAGGAGTGAAGCTGCTGATCGATCAGAGTGCAGAGCCCGCGCTTTTGAATCGCGACAATGTCTTTTTTAAGACACAGGCAGTCATCGTTTCCCTGAAGCAGAAGTGTTTCCAATGAGAGGCTGCCGGACAGCTCACCGAGAAACGGGCTGAGATATTCGCTTATAAAGCTTTTCTGATGTGAGACAAGCTGCATTCCACCTTTGTTTCCGGGAAGAAGATCCCCTCCGAGAATAAGCATCGCGGGATTGTAGTCAACGGCCAGGGTAAACAGCTGCCTGTACAGGTGCTCATTGCCGTGCAGATCGCTTGCAAAAAGAATCAGCATCAGGTTCATCTCCTATTGCATCGATTGTTTTTGGAGCTGTTCTGCGGCCTGATTGATATTCGGCATAAGCATCGGAAGAATTGACATATAGGGTCTGTGTCCGGCGATGTATTCAACCGCCTCGCCGAAACCGAACCCGCACCTGCAGCACAGATACGAAATAACGATGGATGGTGATCTGCCGACACCGGCGCTGCAGAACACCATAATATGGTATCGGCCGATGTGGGAGTCGATCCACTCAATACATCGGCATATCTGTTCGACCGGTATGGGCTGCATATCGATAATGGGTATTTTATGGTACAGCCTGTCGGGATATTCGATATGTCGCTCTTCAGCGACACAAAGCAGCGCCCCGATCCAGGTCGGCGCATTGAGCGCATCCTCAAAGCTGCCGATTGTCAGATTGGAATGAACGGTTGTGCTCATAACTTATATGCTCATTCGTGAAATTGCGTTCATTTCAAACGGAAACGGTTTATCATCAACCTGCTTATGCATGCCGGCATATGCGATCATCGCCGCATTGTCGGTGCACAGGATGTTTGAGGGCATATAAACCGTAATATTTGATTCGGCACCCTTTGATTTGAATTTTTCACGCAGGCGGCTGTTTGCTGCTACGCCGCCACCGACCGTTACGGCAGTTACCCGGTGATGAAGAGCTGCACGAAACGTTTTATCAACAAGTATATCTACGACCGCATCTTGGAAGCTTGCGCTGATGTCGGCAAAGGCGGGATCGGGTACTCTGTCAGGGTGCTGCTTCCGGACGTGGTTTATTACAGCAGTTTTAAGGCCGCTGAAGCTGAAATCATAGGATCCATCATGCAGCATGGGACGGGGAAATGCAACAGCGTGCGGATTGCCTTTCTGTGCCAGCCGGTCAATCACGACCCCTCCAGGGTATCCAAGTCCAAGAAATTTGGCTGTTTTGTCAAAGGCCTCACCGGCGGCATCGTCACGGGTTCTGCCGAGGAGGCGATAGGTTCCGATTGTTTCAACAAGATACAGATTTGTATGGCCTCCTGAAACTACGAGACCGATATGCGGAAACGGCACCCTGTGTTCCAGCAGCGGTGCAAGCAGGTGGCCCTCCAGGTGATTGACACCCGCGAGCGGCAGCCTGTTTGCATATGCAATTGACTTTGCTGTATTGATGCCCACCAGCAGGCAGCCGACAAGCCCCGGACCCTGGGTTACGGCTATTTTGCCGATATCTGAAAGCTGCACATCTGCATGTGCAAGCGCCTTCCTGATAACCGGCAGTATGTTTTTCAGGTGCTCCCGGGAGGCGATTTCAGGAACAACGCCTCCGTACCGCTTGTGCGTTTCCATTTGTGATGAAATGCAATTTGATACAATCCTGCCCTGGTCGTCAATAACCGCAGCAGCGGTTTCATCACATGAGGATTCAATACCCAGTATGTACATTGGTGAATAAAACCTTACATTATGTCACTGTGTCCAAAACGTTAGTATGCACGCGAAGTGCCGCGTTTGCAGCATATAAGAAATCCTCGAGAGAATTTCAGAGTAATTTTGTTTTTCCATTAGATGATTTTCAGCCGGCGGTGATTCTATCCCGGCATGTCTGGGTAGTGGTTCAATTGTATGAGGTGTACACACCACCGCTGAAAATAAATAACACGCGTTTGATTTTTTTATATGATAATAGTATACAATGTATAATAATCAAACAGGAAATTGAGGAGCACACGTGGAAATAAGAACCGATTTTCTCATAATAGGATCAGGCATAGCCGGGCTCACCTATGCGCTTAAAGTGTGTGCATACGGAGACGTTGCCATTGTAACGAAAAAAGACAAAAAGGAGTCGAACACAAACTATGCTCAGGGAGGTATTGCAGCGGTTGTTTCGGAGTCAGACTCATATGACATGCACATGCAGGACACCCGTGTTGCGGGTGCGGGACTGTGCAAGCCGGAAGTTGTCAATATGGTCATCACTGAAGGGCCCGAGCGAATTCGCGATCTGATAAACTGGGGCGTCAAATTTTCCGAAAGAAAAATCGGCAGGAGAAAAACATTCGACCTTGGTAAGGAGGGGGGCCACTCAAAGAGGCGGATACTGCATTCAGGAGACCTTACCGGTCAGGAGGTCGAGCGCATCCTTTTGCACAGAGCCAAAAGCTGCCCTAACATCCACATATTTGAAAATCATTTCTGTATCGATCTGATAACCGCTAAAAAGCTCGGCTTGAATAATATAAGTAAAAATTTGTGCTGCGGCGCCTATGTGCTCGATGTAAAGCAAAAGCAGGTTCACACCTTCATATCAAAGGTTACTCTTCTGGCAAGCGGCGGATCCGGGAAGACATATCTCTACACAAGCAATCCCGATATTTCAACCGGAGACGGTGTTGCTGCGGCGTACCGCGCAGGCGCACGAATCGCAAACATGGAGTTTATACAGTTTCATCCTACCTGCCTGTATCATCCCGAAGCAAAGAATTTTCTTATTTCGGAAGCCCTGAGAGGAGAGGGTGCGGTTCTCCGCTTGCGAGACGGAACATCGTTTATGCACCGGTATCACGAGCAGAAAGATCTGGCCCCCCGTGATATTGTTGCCCGCGCAATTGATGCTGAGCTGAAAAAAAGCGGCGATGAATGCGTATTTCTGGATATTACCCAGCGGCGATCTGATTTTATTAAAAAGCGCTTTCCAAATATTTATCAGAAGTGCCTTTCATATGGCATCGATATGAAGCATGAGCCGATTCCTGTTGTCCCCGCAGCGCATTATATATGCGGAGGCGTGTGTGCCGACAGACATGGAGAAACGAACATAGGCTGTCTTTTTGTGTCCGGTGAGGTAGCATGCACAGGACTGCACGGTGCAAACCGGCTTGCCAGCAACTCGCTGCTTGAAGCTCTTGTGTTTTCACACCGGGCGGCGGTTAAATCGGTACAGATTGTAGATGAGCATTACTACCCCACAACATCCATACCGGCATGGGATCCGGGAAAAGCGATGGATATCGATGAGTCGGTCGTTATCGCGCACAACTGGGATGAAATACGCAGGCTGATGTGGAATTATGTCGGTATTGTGCGGACAAACAAGCGCCTCGAGCGCGCAAAGCGGAGGATGAAGCTGCTTGAAAAAGAAATTCATGAATATTACTGGAATTTTATCATTACTTCGGATCTCATTGAGCTGCGAAATATAGCCACCGTGGCCGATTTGATCATAAAGTGTGCGCTCAAGCGCAAGGAAAGCCGCGGGCTGCATTACAATCTTGATTACCCCGACCCGGTGGATCGCTGTGGCCGGCGTGATACCGTTGTGCAGATACGCCCGAAAAAAAGCCCTATTCTGGAAAAGCGCCGCTCAGGAGCGCAGCATCGCGATAAGCGCGAATCGCCCTGTTTTTCCCTGTTCTCCTCTGTGAGAAAAGAACAGATCTGATGTGCAGCGCGTGCAGCAGCCCGCCAGCTCGATGTTGCTTCCGCGGCACCCGGCCTGCTGCAGCTGCACGGCGTTTGATTGTGCAAGGTCAATATGTGCATGCTCATTTCTGTGACTAATAATAGTCGGCGCGCTTTCCGGAAAGCATTTGGCAAACTGTCCGGCAATTGTATGGTCAACGCTGAAACAGCACGGCCCGATTGCAGGACCAATGCCGGCTTGAAGCGTTGATGCGCGGCTGCGATACATGATCCGCATGTGCTCTACCGCTTTATGTGCAATGCGGTCAAGGGTTCCGCGCCAGCCCGCATGTACAACGGCAACCGCTTTATTGTGCGGGTCATACAGAAGTATCGGCACGCAGTCTGCCACTCTGATCATGAGCGGAATGCCGGCACGCTGCGTGGACAGCCCGTCAAATCCGCAGTGCGTGTACCATATTGTGTGTGAAGCTCCTCCTGCCGGCGGTGCCGATATGCAGGCGATTGAGCTTCCGTGAACCTGCCGGGATGATGTCAGACGGTTGAAGGGTAAGTCAAATGTGCCCGACAGCAGCTCCTGATTGCGGCCGATGTTGATGTAGCGGTCGCCGGTAGTAAGACCCAGGTTGAGACTGTTATAGGGCGTGTCGCTCACACCGCCTTTCCGGGTCGTTATCATATGGATGAGTCCGGTTTCTGCTTCTATATGTTCAAACCGGCATGTGATTATTGCGTTGTGTGCCTGGGTCATCATGGGCAGTGTTTGGGGCGGCTGAACTATTATTACTTCAGATACGGCACTATCAAACGATAACAACAGTATGAGTTATATAAGAGCAGCGGCTGTACCTGGGCTTCATATCAATGGAGAGAAGCAAAAAAATGCGGACGCTTCCCCGGTTTGTTTATACCGTTAAGCCATAGTATTGTTACTCATATAACGTATTTGGCGCATTAACGCAATCAGATGCCGTACAGCAGCATGGGTGAAAGGCAGCATCGTGGAAGAAACTGTTTATGCTGAATATACAGGTGACCAAGCATCCCCCGACGGAATGCCGCTGATCCGGCCGGGTCAGATTTTCGGAAGCTACAGAATTATACGGCTGCTGGGGCGCGGCGGAATGTGCGAAGTGTATGAAGTCGAGCATCAGAAGCTTGAAAAGCATTTCGCCATGAAGCTTTTGTCGCCTGCGCTCAAGGAGAAAGAGGGGTTTATCGGCCGCTTCGAGCAGGAAGCCAAAGTAATGGCTCACCTGAATAACCCTCATATTGTCATGGTCGATGACTTCGGAGAGACCGATGATATATTGTGGATCCGCATGGAGATTGCAAAGGGCCTCACCCTTAAGGGCATGCCCATTGTATCCATTAAGGAGCTTGCACACTACAGCGGCGGAAAGCTGGGCCAGAAGCTGCTTTGCTCGATTCTCGAGCAGTCCCTGCGCGGTATGGCCTACGCGCATAATACAGGTGTGGTGCACCGCGATATCAAGCCGGGCAATATACTGATTTCAGATGTCCGCATCGCCGACGGCAAGCTGCTGAACCTGAGAATCAAAATTGCAGATTTCGGGCTGGCGCATTTGCTGCGACAGAAGCAGATTGACGAACACAGAAAATCCATGGTACAGGGGTCAGGCAGCGAAGTGGCACAGCCCGAAAGGGACATGCAAAAACAGAAAAAGATTCTCGGCACACTGGAATATATGAGCCCTGAACAAAGAAACGGTGAACCCGTCGATGCGCGCACTGATATCTATTCGCTTGGCCTTACCGCATATCGGCTATTAACGGGTTGCAGGGATTACACGAATCTCCAGGCACCGAGCGCGGTTGTGCCGTCGGTCGATAAAAAGTGGGATCACCTGGTGGCTGTTACCACCCACCCCGACAGTGACAAAAGAATTGAATCCGCAGAGCAAATGCTTCAGCTGGTGACTGATATAAAGGAATCGGTTACGCGCGATGTGCACGCATCACGTGCGGGACAGAAAGATGCGGTGAGAAACGGTTCCGCTGCAGCAGGAGCAGCCACTGATGCGAACAGGAAAACGGTGCGGCCGTCAGAAACGAAAAAGAAGGAAAAAATATCATTGTCAGAAAACGATATAAGCGCTGTGCTGAATATTACCAGTGCGGAAGCGATCAGCCTGACACTGAAAGACGGACCTCCCGGCGGTTTTATGCTGCCCGAGGATCCGGGTAATGTTCTTTATGCAAAGCTGGTTGCACTCAAATATGATGAAATGAGCTTTTCTATAGAAAAGAATCTGTACCACGGCAGGAATACCCTCAAAATCGGAGATTTTCTTATACTGACCAGAACCAGAGGAGCGGAGGAAATCCGGTTTGACTCAACCATATCAATGCGCGTTCATTGGATACTCGATAATGAGGAATTTGATCATGTCGCCTTTGGATGCAGTTTCACTCACATAGCAAAAACCGATCTTGAGAAAATCCGCAATCTCATCCGCATGTCACAGCAGTAGGTCAATGCTCTGTCAGATAATTTCTTACATGTAAGACAAAGTTCGACGCCTGCCGGCTCATTCCGCGGGAGGGGATTTTTTCACATTACTGAATATTTCGTCGATTTGTTCCTGTGTTTTGATATCGGGATTATCGATACCGATAGATTCCATGCAGATCTCGAGCCGCTGCTCGAGGGCGGGAATTTTGTCCTCAACGCTTTTGATTGAATCAAGATCCTTAAAGCAGGAGCCGAGAACCGAGACCACCAGGTTCATGTTGCTTATAAGCGTTCTGATGGTCATTTCGCGTATCTCAGCGCATCGCGCCGCTATAAGAGACGTTTTGCGGGCAAGCGGAGTGAACTGCTCAAATCCCATGGATGCTGTTCCCCCGATGAGCCGATTCAGCTTCTGAGCAAAATCTATCAGAAGTTTTGATTCGGTATCATTGGGTATGCCAACAAGCTTAAGCGATTCACCCGTCTGATGCAGATCCTTGATGAGCTCTGAAGTTTCCTCAATAAAACAGCACAGAATATCATCGTGGAATGTCATTTTTCCCGCCTCACCGGCAGGCTGCCGGACATGCTCAGGCGGCGGCTCAGCCTCAGGCTGCACGCTGCCGGCGGTTTCCTCATCCTCCTGGAGCAGCTGCTCGCGCAGGTCATACACATTCTCAAATGGAATCTGCTTTACGGCGAAACAGGTTGTTTGCTCGAGCTGTTTCACAATCGAGGTCAGAATCTGATGCGTAAGATGGGGGTGGTCGTAAATAATGTCCTCTATCATGCTTATGTGGTAGGAGGCGATGCGGGATTTTGACTGTGACAGCGCGGTGGTGGTGTAGGGGCAATTCAGATAATAATTCTCTATGCCGAAAACATCCCCGTCTTTAAGCAGTCTTATGCTTTTGTTTTTTTGAAGTATTTCAACAGACCCGGTCAGAATAACAAAAAAACGGTCGTTGGCGGCGCCCTCGTTCACAATAGTTTCATGCGGCTGATATTCCCGTATGATGACCTTTTGAATGTTTTTGTTCTCTTCCATGGGTATATAGGAGCATGCTATAGAGTATAACAGAGCATCAGCAATGATCCGGAATAACACTGACAAGCCGGGTGAAGGCAGTCGATACGACTGTCCTCATTATATATTTTTGACATTAAGAAAGATTCCGTTCATTCTGATTACAGAAGATCGCTCGCAAGCTCCGCAAGCTCGGAGCGCTCACCTTTTTTCAAATTTATGTGCGTGAAAATATGCTGACCCTGCATTTTTGCTATAAGATTGCTCAGACCGTTTGAATGTGCATTGAGATACGGATGATCAATCTGATAAATGTCGCCGGTAAAAATAATCTTTGTGCCTTCGCCAGCACGCGTAATAATTGTTTTAACTTCCAGCGGTGTCAGGTTCTGTGCCTCATCGATTATGAAGCAGATATTTACCAGGCTCCGGCCCCGTATGTATGAAAGAGGGCAGATAACAAGCTTTTCCTGCTCAAGGAATTCCCTGATTTTTTTGTGCTTTGTATTGGATGCAGGAAACTGGTTTTGAATAACCCCCAGATTGTCGAACAGCGGCTGCATGTAGGGATCGAGCTTTGATTCGATATCCCCGGGAAGATAGCCGATGTCACGATTGCCCAGCGCGACAATAGGACGGGCGAGCATGATCTGCCTGAATTGTTTTCTGCTTTCAAGAGCGCCGGCCAGCGCAATAAGTGTTTTTCCAGTGCCCGCTTTTCCGGTTAGGGTTACCAGCTGGATTGACGGGTCCATTATTGCGTCGATGGCGAATGTCTGTTCGGCGTTGCGGGGCGTTATGCCGTAGGCCGTCACCTTGTCAACGCGTCGGATATGGTTGTTTGAACCGTCATAAACACCGAGGGCTGATTTTTTACCGCACCGCAGTATCATGTATTCGTTTGGCTGAGGAGGCGCGCTGAGGCTGAGCTCGTCAATATCAACGGTAAACGGCTCGGTGTACATCAGCTCTATTTTATTACCCTCGATATTATCCTCAGTGCGATATCCGCTGAACAGCTTTGACATATCGTCAACATGATCGGAAATATAATCCTGCGCCATTATGCCGACCGATTTGGCTTTCATGCGCAGGTTGACGTCTTTTGAGACAAGGATGATCTGTTTAGCCGGGAATCGCCGTGACAAATCATAGGCGATATTGAGGATATGGTGATCGGGGTTTTGTTTTGAATAGTTGAAGGAAAGATCTGAATGAAATTCTTTTTCAAGCTCGATGCTGATTTTGCCAAGGCTGGATCCGATCTCGACACCTCCGTTAAAAAGGCTGTCCCCGCTCAGCGCATCGAGTGTCCTGACAAACTCCCGGGCGTGATGGTTGATAGTGGCGTTGCCTTTTTTGAAATGGTCAAGCTCCTCAAGAACGGTTATTGGAATAACAATATCGTTTTCTTGAAATTGATAAATACAGGAGCTGTCGTGAAGGATGACGTTTGTATCGAGTACAAATATTTTTTTGTTAGGCTTTATCATATAACAGGGAAGGGGGGCTAACCTATGTTTGTGATCAGATGCAGCATAACGAACGGCGGCAGAGTGAAAAAAATATTGATAAAAACGGCGGCGGAAAGCGATATCCGCTGCCGTTTTATCTTCTTTACTCAAGCGACATAGGGTTGCACAGGTTTTTCTCGCAATCGGCGACTCTTCCGCAATTAAAACATATGAATTTGGGATTCCTGGTAATCTCTTTTATTTCGTCAAATTTGTCCTGGCTTGCCAGCAGGCAGATATGACCTGTGTGGTCACCTTTGCAAATGTGTTCATCTTTGTTCATTGCTCTCCCCCCTTATTGATGTACGATTCATATAATTTTTACGATATATTTTAACAGATACAGAAAGAAAAGCAACAATGCAATGTCTGTTATTTATGTTTGTTTTTTTAAAAGATAGCCGGTTCGGGGCTGCAG
Organism: uncultured Thermodesulfobacteriota bacterium; assembly: GCA_964621615.1. Classification (GTDB taxonomy): domain Bacteria; phylum Desulfobacterota; class WTBG01; order CAIYCZ01; family CAIRTM01; genus CAZUMW01. The sequence goes on along the minus strand of CAZUMW010000039.1, from coordinate 19,929 downwards.
TTGATGCGAATCCGGGACCGGTGACGGTTTAGATGAATATTTGTTCAGGGCTTGCAGTTACGACGGAGGCTTACAGGCACCAGAAAGGCTTTATAAGGGATATTTCAACTGACTGTCTCTTCTTTATGCCCTGATGCCCGGAAGCGGACATGGGTGCGGGGATGTGCGGGAGCGATTGAATGTATATTCTTTTTTTCGGAATATCGCATTCATGCCTGAGATAGCCGCACACATCATTTACATGGCACATGCCGGTGCTGTGCCGGTCACCGACGTCCGCAGCGACAATTATTCTTGTCGATTCGTTTTTTTGGGCAAGTTTGACAATGTCTCCGATGCAGCGTTTGTGATGATCTTTGAGAGACGGGCTGTCCGTATAGAAGGTGAGTATTTTTCTTAGAACAAGTGTATCCCGGTTTTCTGCTTTTGTGGATTTGTGACGCTGTTCGGGAATATAGACCGGCAGTGATACACTTTTTTTGTGCTTTACATCTGTATTGGCATATGCCAGCGATGTGAATGATGCCGGCGGGTGAATTTCAGTCTTCGGTTTGGGCATCTCGGCAATGACTTCGGTGCGGGCTGTGTAGGTGATAAAAGAAAATACCAGTAAAATTGTCATGAGATCCGCAAATGTAATGAGCCATGATACGTTATCATCAGAGATACGCTTACGGGAATTAACGCCATGATTGCTGTTGCTATGGGTGTGCATACTGCAGTATACCTCGGTTATGCGTGTTCTGATAAGCCTGCGGATATGTGCATGGATGTATCCGTGCTGCTTTTATAGCTTCGCAGCGCATGTGAGGGAACAGCCGATTTAAGCCGCTGCTCTATCACGATTGAGTATTCCTTATCATAAACGCAGCTGAGCGCCTCGAGAATGTACCGGTAGAGCGCTGTGTCATCTTCTGCCTTGTCCCTGAGCTTGTTTGCAAGCGGAAGAAATACCAGATTTGAAAACAGCACACCGTAGAGCGTGGTGAGCAGCGCAAGCGAAATAGCATGGCCTATATTATGCGGGTTCGACAGTTGCGGAAATATTCTCATCAGCCCGATAATGGTACCGGCCAGCCCGAATGAAGGGGCATATTTTGACATCGAGCGCAGCACGCGCTCGGCTGTGTCGATTTCATCCTGCTCAAAAAGGAATTCCTTATCAAGTGATGTTTTAATGTCCTCCCATGCGCTCCCGTCGGCGACCATGCGAAGCCCTATTTGGAGGTATGGATTGGGATATGATTTTGACGCATGCAGAAGGCTTTTAAAGCCCGAGCGCTTGTACTCGCGCGCGGTCTGCACAATGCGCCGGGTATACCGGGCATAGGGAAACGAATCCGAGCTGTAGGCTTTTTTTAAAGTGGCGCCGATAATCCTCAGTTTATCACGCGGGAAGGATATTGCAGTGGCAAGGAATGTGCCGCCGCATACAATGAGGATGCTGAGCACATTTGACCTTAGTGCGTTTGTGTTCTCATAGATGCCGGCTGAAAAGAGGATAATACCCGTAAAGCAAATGATAAAAATAATTATGCGCATAATGGTATATACCTGTTGATACGGTTTTTTTGTACAGATATTAAGCATATATTGTGCCATATGCACATGCAGCGGTGCCCGAAGCGGAACGATGCAGATATGTTGGAAAAAGGCATGAAATATCAAAATATTATAGTATTTAAACATTATTGTAATATCGCATGTATAGTGCGGTCCACATCAAACCGGCGATGCGGTGTCAATGATGCCGACAGCCATGGTGGTGAATATAACCGGGGTGGGAAAATTCTGCCCCTGCATACGCCGGAAAGGGCAGGCTGCCGGCTGTCAGGACATATACTGCAGAGTGTACAGCTTGTGGTACAGCCCCTTTTTTGCCAACAGCTCACTGTGGGTTCCCTGTTCATATATCCTGCCGCGGTGCAGAACGATAATCCTGTCCGCCTTGCGGATTGTTGAAAAGCGATGGGCAATGATGAGTGAGGTTCGGCCCTGCATTATGGTGTCTATCGCATCCTGGATATACTGCTCAGTTACCGGATCTATATAGGCCGTTGCCTCGTCGAGTATGAGAATTGCCGGGTCTTTGAGCACAACCCGTGCCATTGACAGAAGCTGACGCTCACCGGCGGAAAATGATTTTCCTCCTTCGGCGACCTCTGCATAAAGATTTCGGGGAAGCCGGTTAACAAAGTGATGGGCATTCACTTTGTTCAGTACTGCATTGATCTGATCATCTGAGGCCGTATCATTATCAAGAGCAATATTGTGTCTCACTGTACCGGCAAACAGAAAAACATCCTGCATGACCAGCCCGATGTGCCTGCGGATGCAGGAGGCGGGAATGTCGGCGATATCGATATTGTCTATGCGGATGGTTCCGTCATAGCCGTCATAAAAGCGCTCAAGAAGGTTGATGATAGTCGACTTGCCGGCACCGGTCATGCCGACCACCGCAACGGTTTCACCGGGGCTGATCCTGAAGGACACATCGCGGAGCACCGGTTCGTCAGGGCTGTACCCGAAGGTGACGTGTGAAAATTCGATGGAGCCGCGAAAGCGATCGGGAGATAAGGGATTGCTGACCGCGGGGAGCGCTGTAGTGTCCCTCATCAGCAGATATAACCGCTCAAGCGAGGCCAGAGCCGATTGAATAATATTATATTTTTCAGCCAGGTCCTGAATCGGTCTGAAAAACAGCCGCATGTAATATAAAAAAAGCACAAGGGTGCCGAGCGTTACCGCCTGCTGCAGAACCTTGCCCCCGCCGTACCAGATAATAAGCGCAATGGCTACCGTCCTGCTGAGATCAACCACGGGGTTGAACAATGCGAACACCAGTGTCTGTTTCATATTTGCCCGGTAATTCTCACGATTAAGCTGCCCGAACTTTTTGCGGTTCAGCGCTTCGCGGCAAAAGGCTTTTATAACCGCAATACCGGCTATGTTTTCCTGTATCTGGGCATTAAGTGCGGCGATTTTCATACGGACTTCCCTGAAAGCACGGCGGGAGGCTTTGCTGAAGAAATAGGAGCAGAGGATAAGCAGGGGCAATATGCAAAAGCATGCCAGGCACAGCCTCCAGTTAACATACAGCAGCACGAGCATAATGCCCAGAATAACCATCAGGTCTTTTGCAATGTTTGCAAAAAGAGCGTTGAACATTTCATGGAGATTCTGAATGTCGTTGGTAACGCGTGTGACAAGACGGCCGATCGGGTTGCGAACAAAAAAAGTCATTGCGCGTGTCTGTACATGACCAAATACGGTGAGCCTGATATCGTGCATGATGCGCTGGCTGGTATATTCGACTATGTAGATCTGAAGAAAATTAAGAACAAAGCCGGCTGCAAGAACTGACAGAAAGACAGCGGAGATGAGGGCTACCGTATGAATATCCTGTGTGCGAAGCTGTGTGAGTTCGTTTCTGCTCAGAAGTGAAAGGCTTGTGCGGTCGATCAGGACAAAGCGGTCTGTTTTAGTGAACAGGGAAGGGTGACTGTCCGCTATGCGCGACGTTGTGCTGTCGGCTGCTGCAGCATAGTATCGGTTTTGGGTGAGTATTCCTGACGTTTCAAGCCTGTTTATCACCTGAGCGTCAAGTGATTTCAGGTGCTCGGGGAGAATGAAAAAAATGTTCTCCCCGCCTGCGGAAATCAATGATCCGCGAACGCTTTCGGGAAGTGCCTCAGGCATGCGAACGGTGTCTGTGAGATCTATTTTACGGGCGAAGGCGGTTATGGAGCCGTCAAGTGCATATTTAAACAGCTGAGGCAGCGTAAGCTCCGAGGCGATAACGCCCATGGCAAGAATAATTGTGAGGACGATGCTGCCTTTGTATGGTGAAAAGAAGGGCTTCAGAAAAAAACACAGGCGGGAAAGCGGTATAAGCGAGCCGGTGCTTTCTTCAATGAATAATCTGTCTGAGGCGGGCATGGCGATCTACTTTGTGTGCAGTATTAGAAAACCAGAACCTGCCCGGTTTAACCGGGCATTTCATTGTTTGTCCGAGCCCCTGCGCTCCGCGCAGGGGGCAAAAAAAGGGGACAATGCGCTTCCGTTGGCCTAGCCATTCCGGCCTCTATGATCCCGGTTGTGTACTTTCAAGCTGCTGTGTGAGATAAAGCTGCCGGTATATTCCATCGCGGCTGAGAAGCCGATTGTGTGTTCCCGTATCGATAATTTCACCCCGCTCAAGCACGATTATGGTGTCTGCATGCGCTATATGTGATACGCGGGTGGAAACGATTATCGTTGTCCGCTTACCCCGTTCATCGGTAAGGCTCCGAAGTACGTATTGTGCCGTGTTTGCGTCGAGGGACGACAGGGCATCATCTATGATAAGCAGCGGCGCATTCACAAGACGGGCGCGAGCCAGGCACAGGCGCTGCTTCTGACCGCCGGAAAGGGTAACGCCTTTTTCGCCCACAAGGGTGTCAAAGCCGTGCCTGAAGGACTGTATGTCATCCAGCAGCCCAGCACACTCTGCCTGTTCGCGGAGATGTTCGAACGGTGCCCCGGGATTTCCGAACGCCATATTGTGAGCGATGGTGTCAGAAAAAAGAAAGCTGTCCTGCGGCACATAGGCGATCATCTTTCTGAGCTCACGTAAGGGCAACCCAGCAATATCGATTCCGTTAAAAAAAATTGTTGCCGGTGGAACGGAATACAGCCTCAGCAGCAGGCTGCAAAGGGTGGTTTTCCCCGCTCCGGTGGTCCCGATTATACCGAGCGAAGACCCGCCGCCGACTGCTAGCGATATGCTGCGCAGAACCGGTTCAGCGCCGTATGAAAACGAAAAATAAAGATTTTGTATTGAAATAGATACCGGAGACAGGGACCCGCCGGTGTTGTTATCATTGTAATGATCGGTTTCCGGTTTTGTTTCAAGAATTTGATTAATGCGGATCATGGATGCCGAGCCCCGCTGTATCAGGTTTACCACCCATCCTGTAGCCATCATCGGCCAGGTCAGAATCCACAGATAGCTTGCAAATGCAACAAAGTCCCCTGCTGTTATGTCGCCCAGAATGGTGCGGCTCCCGCCGGCATACAGCAGCACAGCTATGCTCGTATTTGAAAGCAGGATAATTCCGGGAAACAGCAGGCCCATGACTTTTATAAGTGCCATGTTTTTCCGGATGTACTCGCTGCTTGCACGCCTGAACATATTCATTCTCTCCTGCTCAAGAACATATGACTTGACCACCCCAATGCCGAACAGCGTTTCGCGGACAGCTTCTGTAAGGGTTGAAAAAGAGGCCTGGACACCGGCAAAACGGTGGTGCAGCAGGTAGCTGTAGCGCCAGGTCAACACAATGATCATAATCATAGGGGTAAGGGTGTAGAGCGTAAGAGCAGGGCTGATATATATCATGAATGCGAGAGAGGCTATGCCGAGGAAAATGGTATCGACGGATGCAACAAGCCCTATGCCCGCACACATGCGAACCGATTCAAGATCGTTTGTCATACGGGCCATAAAATCGCCGGTCGGGGTTCGCTGCATGGATGAAAAGGGAAGCGAAAGCAGGTGAGAAAACAGACGGTCCCGGAGATCAAGCTCGATGCGGCGTGAGGTGCCGATAATTGCATATCTCCACAAAAAGCGAAAGACAAACATGCCGATTCCGATCAGTATAACACCGGCTGCAAACGTGAGAAGCATGTCCTGTGTAGCGGTTCCGTCAGTAAGGGCATCAACTGTACGTTTGATAATCCGGGGTATTATCAGCTGAAGCACATCAACAATGATAAGCGCGGCAAGGCCGAGGCAAATATACCATCTGTTACGGTACAGATTTCGGCGGATGGTTTTAAACGGCTTTAAAATCATAGCACTATAGTAACATAAAGACAGCAGGTGGGGCATTACATAAATGACGAACACAGGCACGATGCGTGTGCGATATTCCGGTGATGATAGTTTATCATTGATACGCCCCGCATGACAGCGCAGCATTGCGACCGGTGTGTGCAAAAAAATGCCGATCAATATACTGTTCTTTTAATGCAGTATTGACAACCGTGTGATGTTAGTGTATGTAAAGGAAAAAACAAAATGAGTGTTAAAAGGATGGCCGTACCGGTCATCCTTTTAATTTTATACAACACAGATGAGATGAGGGTATGGTGTAACAATGGCTGATCATGACCACATTATGACAAAAAAAGGATATGAATCGCTGCGCGAGCAGCTTAAAAAATTAAAAACAACAGACCGGCAGGAGGTCATTAAGGAAATAGCTGCTGCAGCTGCGCATGGTGATTTGTCAGAAAATGCAGAATACGACGCAGCCAAGGAAAAGCAGGGCTTCATCGAGGGCAAAATAAGCGATATTGAGAGAAAGCTGTCGCAGGCGCGCGTCATTGATACGTCCTCTTTGAGCGCTGACAGGGTGGTGTTCGGCGTGACGGTGCTCCTGGAAGATCACAGCAGCGGGTCTGAAGTCCGCTACCAGATTGTCGGCATCGACGAGGCGGATGTTGAAGCAGGCAAGATATCCGTCGGATCCCCAATTGCGCGGGCACTGATCGGCAGGGAGGAAGGGGACGATGTTGAGGTACGCGCCCCGGGCGGAGTGAAGCTCTACAGCATACTTGAAATTACCTGCCAATAGCGGTAAGCTCGTCGGCAGATAATAAGACATTTAAAACCATTCACTATCACACCTGAAACTGGAGCTTTCCGGTTCGGGGGCAGGGGGAAGACACATGAAATACTGTCCGCAATGCGGTGATGAATTCTTTGACGACGTGAGCAGATGTGAAAGCTGCAATACAGATCTGGTCGATGAAACGTCATGGCAGAAAATTGTTGAAGAGCGGAAGCAGGAAGCACGTGAAGTGTTTGTGAAGGTGAAAACGATCGATAATCAGTTTGAGGCTGATGTTTTAAAAGATGCTATGGAAAAAGAGGGCATTCCTGTGCTGGTGAGGAGCTTTCAGGATACTATGTTCAACGGCATTTATATTCCGCAAAAGGGGTGGGGTATAATCGAGGTGCCGGACGACTTTCGCGAGCGTGCAAAGAAGATTATTGATGATTTTTCAAAGTCTCAGGAGTAATGGTTTTTTTAGAATATATTACCGTATTGTGAACCGTGACTCTATAGCCGTTTGAACAGGTTCGGTATTGAGGTTGCCCGTTCTTATCGTTGTAATACGAATGGTCCACATGCCGCATGCGGCATCTTTTTTAATACACACCGGAAGAAGAAGGTAATTGAAAAGGGCAACCGGCTGCCTGGCGCTGTCGGATGTAACACCTGAGCTTTCACCGTCCGGTCCGGAAAATACGATACTGCTTTCCTTCGGATCATATGTGCTCACATCATTACAATGGATACGCAGCCACAGGCATCGATTATCTCTGACCGCCGGACGTTTAATTGTCTTCTGCATTATGCCGACATCCGCTCCAATCTCTATAACCTCTAGACATTCGTTCAGATCCTCGCTGCATACCTGTTGAGCACCACAAGGGCTTTCACCATTCAGACAAGCACCGTCACGGCATTGCTCGCGGCCATTGCAGAAAAGTCCATCGTCACAATCTGCATCAGCGCTGCATTCAGGGGTAATAGGTGCAGGCGGTGGCTCAGGACCGCCGGGTGCAGGCTTGGTAACCATGACGGTAATGTCCTGGCTGTCGCGGCCTCCATCGTTATCGACAACAGTCAGGCTTACCGCATATGTCCCGGGCGCGGTGAAGGTATGTGTTACCGGACCTGACGGAGATTTAACTGTAATGCCATCGCTGAAGTGCCATATATAGTATGTAACAGAGCCGTCAGGATCGTGAGCCGAGGCGCTCAGTATGACCTGCAGAGGGGCAGAGCCCTTTTCTGGAACAGCCGATAGAGTGTCGATATGCGGTAATGAGTTTGATGAGCTGCCGCCTCCACCTGACGGAGGTCCGTGGATAACCGGAACGGATGTGTCGTTATCACAAGCGTCACCGATACCGTCACCGTCGGAGTCCGCCTGATCGGGGTTTGGGGTATCAGGGCAGTTGTCGAGGTTAGCGCACAAACCGTCCTGATCCTTGTCATTGTCAGGGTCAAGCGGACAGGGGTCGGAATTATCACAGATGCCGTCCGCATCGCGGTCCGTGCAGTTATCACAGGCATCGCCGATACCGTCGCCGTCAGAGTCCGCCTGATCGGGGTTTGGGGTATCAGGGCAGTTGTCGAGGTTAGAGCACAAACCGTCCTGATCCTTGTCATTATCAGGGTCAAGCGGACAGGGATCAATGTTGTCACAGATGCCGTCGCCGTCGCTGTCACCATACGGTTCGCATCCGTTTTGTGATGTGATTGTGCGGTAGGCCCCTTCGTGAACCAGGGTTATTTCCTCAACCATATGGTTCTGTGATTCGCTTAGAGGGGCGTCAATTGCTGAGGGCCATGCATTTATTATGATCCAGCGCGCAACTTCATTGCCGTCCACATTGAAAGCAGAAATACTGCAGTTTGTGCGGGCATCGTCAACCCTGCCGTCAACGATCTGCCGGCGCCATTTCCACATTTCGAGCGAACCGGATATCCCGCGCTGCAGAACGATATTATGTCTGAAAAGCTGGCCCGGTATTTTCTGAATATTCATTGCGCCTTGCTGATTAACATGACTATGTTCGATAACAGCGTGCTCTGAGCCGATGCAGTAGACAGACTGGAAAAGCACAGCCGGCATGTCACCTATCGTGAGCTCGTAGGTAAAAGACGGCGGAGATACGGTATCGCTCACAGCTGACATGGCAGCTGCCGGAAACAGTATAAAAAAAACGGCTGCAGGTAATAGAGATGAAACAAAAAACCGGGAACAACTTTTAATAACAACAGCGCTGTTCAGCATCGTATTATGTCATTATATTGGATGAATTTGCTGATACGTGTTCGCCTATCATCGACGTGTGATCAATTTGTTCGCTCAAGACCTTCATGAACGAGCGTGATCTGTTCAATCATGTAATTTTCGGGATTGCCGGGAATCATAGGTGCCTCAATTCGTGAGGGCCAGGCATTTATCAGTTTCCAGCGTGCGATCTCCTCATTTCCCTGATTATATGCGACAATACTGCAATCTGTACGGGCATCGTCAACCTGGCCGTCAATGACCTGCTGACGCCATTCCCATATATCAAGTGAGCTGGTAATGCCTCGTGTGAGGGTTACATCAAGCCACTTCAAACGCCCGGGTATTTTTTGCTTAATTGTTTCTCCGGTATCCGGGTTTGTTACCTTGTGTTCCACAACTTCGGATTCAGAGCCAAGTCCCGTCACAGAGGTGAAAAATGCCGCCAGCTTTCCTTCGACCTCGAGACAGAATTTAAATGATTCAAGCCGGTCATCTCCTGAAGCTGCATGCAGCGGAGTTTCCCGAAGACAATAAAAGAATGCAGCCATACAGACTGACACCAAAAACAGCCGGATCGCGAATGTGTTTGTACATGAGTTCATTTGAACCTCCTTTTGTGGTGCGTGCGGTTCGTCCGGACAACGGTACCGCACGTGGTCGGAAAGTATGTCACTAATGAAATAATAAATACTTGTATAAACCGCAACATGCTGTGTGGCGTTTCATTTAGTTATTACGAAAGAACCATCTTATATCGAAAGCATATTTTGTGCAACTTTTATCGACTATATCAGGCAATCTATATTCTATACAATACGCTAATGTTCGTAATTTTGACATATTTTATAGCTTCTTCACTAAGAAAAAAGTATGAGGCGATAAAAAAAGGGGGTGGGGAACCGGTAGTGGGGAAACTGCAGAAGCGGACAGTTGCGCCAGAAGAACAAGGAGGAACTGGGCCGGTGAATATGAGAACAACTGGGGAATTGAAAATGTCAGATCTTCATTAGAAACAATCCCGGCGCGCTGGTTGTTTTCGCTATTTTTCTCTTTAGTTTTCTGTCATTTTCAATCTCAGCTGTTACTCGTCGCCATCTCACAATCAGACTTACTGTGTGATGAGAGGTGTATACTGCTTTCTGTGCTATGTTATTTAAGTTCTTTGCCTCTATCTGTTCTTGGTAAAGTATTAAACCCGCCCATGAATTGCCTCCTGACGCCATTGTCATACATCCTGGTGAGCCGGTAATAAGAAGAATGTATCGGTTGACAGGGATGGTGTGTTTGCCGTTTGACATTTCAAGATGATTTAAGCGATAATGATACTCTCCGCAGCAAGCTGCTGGGTATCTCGGTAGTTAATGGTGATTATTTTGATACATTCCGCTTAACTCCGCACTTCCGTGTGGAGTATGCGCGAAACGATTCCGATCAAGCATAATTTTTCATATTGTTTCCCTCGGATATATACGTATTAATTTTCTCATGTTCGTGATATGCCAAAACCCGGAGTGAATAATCAGTATAAATATTCGGCAGTCGGTATCGATCCCGGTCTTGCCGAAACAGGATACGCGGTGATCGGCACGTTTGCACGTGGCGGCGAGCTGTGCTCATGGGGCTGCATTAAAACCTCATCACGGATGACGGTGCCGCAAAGGCTGCAGGTTATTTATCAGAAAACCCTTGATCTTATAAGTGACTGGATGCCTGATATTATAGTGATTGAAGACGTGTATGTACTTAAAGCCTTTCCGAAGGCGGCTATAAGTCTTGGTGAAGTGCGTGGGGTTATTTGCCTTGCCGCGCAGAACAGCTCTGTTGACACTGTCCTCATACGTCCAACCGAGGTAAAAAGCGGACTTACCGGTAACGGCCGTGCCGGTAAGGTCCAGGTGAGCCGTGCGGTAAAACGTATGCTTGGAATACAGAAGGATATAAAACCGGATCATGCATCTGATGCTACAGCGCTTGCGTTGATCGGTCTTTCGCGCAGCGGCTACTATGTATTGTAACAGTTAAATCGGCGGGTTTTAAGATGGATGCTTCATGAAAGCTCACTGTGAAGGAATTGATGTATGATACGGTTTTTGCGCGGTAACATTTTAAAATGGGAAAAGGCGCGTGTGGTCGTTTTAACAAATGATGTCGGGTATGAAATACTGCTTCCTGAAATCGTGTGGAAAAAGCTGCAGCAGGAAATGCCGGAAGACGGCATCGTGTCTTTTTATATATCATATCACCAGACCCAGCAGCAGCCCAAACCCGTTCTCATTGGATTTACCACTGAAGTCGAGCTTGAATTTTTTGAACTGCTGATAACGGTCAAAGATATCGGTCCTGCCATGGCGTCGCGAGCGCTTACCTTGCCGGTTTCTGTCATCGCGCGCGCAATAGAGGAGCGGGATGTGTCAACGCTTCTGAAGCTCAATGGAATCGGCCGCCGCAAGGCCGACATGATTGTGTCCGAGCTCAACGGTAAAGCAGGGAAATATGCACTGATGAAAGAGGAGCATGGTGAGCCGCAGGAAGAGGCAGCCGATCTTACACGGCAGGTTATACAGGTTCTTGTGAAACAGCTGGGTCATAACAAAGCGGAGGCGGCAAAGCTGGTGTCAGAGGCTTTAAAGAGAAACAGTGACATCGCCACTCCTGAGCAGCTGTTTGAGGAGGTCTATCGGGGGACGAAAAACCTATAATGAATGAGCGCATTATGAGCGATGATCAGTTAGCGAACGAATCGCCACCGGCGGTCGATCTCCGGCCCCGCCGTTTTGAGGAATATATCGGCCAGCAGCAGGTTGTCGAAACGTTACGGATCGCTGTCGAAGCGGCTAAAATACGCGGCGACGTGCTCGACCATGTGCTTTTCTATGCGCCGCCGGGGCTTGGCAAAACAACGCTCGCCCACATTATATCCAATGAGCTTGAAGTGCCGTTTATTCATACCTCCGGACCGGCACTTGAAAAAGGCGGAGACCTGGTCAGCATCCTGACGCACCTCGAGCGCGGGCATGTGCTGTTTATCGACGAGATTCACCGCCTGCCGAAAGTGGTCGAAGAGTTTTTGTATCCTGCTATGGAAGATTTTGCCGTTGACATTATATTCGATAAAGGGATGAATGCGCGCAGCTACCGGGCAAAGCTCGAGCAGTTCACGCTGATCGGAGCAACAACCCGTGCCGGGCTTCTCTCTGCACCGCTTCGCGATCGCTTCGGAATACAGAGGAATCTTGAATTTTATTCAACAGAAGAAATTAAGGCTGTTATCCTCCGCTCTGCATCGCTGCTGGAAGTCGGCATTGACGATGAAGCGGCCATAGAGATTGCCGGCAGGTCCCGCGGAACACCGCGCATCGCAAATCAGCTGCTCAGAAGGGTCCGTGATTATGCGCAGGTTCGCGCCGACGGAACCATTCACCGGCAGGTCAGCAATGATGCTCTGGCACTTGAGGGCATTGATTCCATAGGATTGACGCCGGTTGATAAAAAGTTTTTGAATGTGATTATAGAATTTTATCACGGTGGCCCGGTCGGAATCGACGCAATAGCTGCCACCATGCAGGAAGAAGCAGACACTCTCATCGATATGATTGAGCCGTTTCTGCTTAAGCAGGGGCTTCTCATGCGCACTTCTTCAGGCAGAAAAACAACAGATTACGCTTACCACCATTTAGATATAATCCCTCCAAAGAAACGCAAAGGTCAGATGAAAATACCATACTGACCGGTTACAGTATCTGCGGACAAATTTAGCAGCCAAATATTTTATAAGTTGAATTAAAATAATTTTTGTGCTTATAGTTGGGGCGCAAACTTTAAATACGGGAGGGCATGCATGATCGATACAAAAGTCATTACAGACATTTTAAAAAAACGCGGAAAAGTCAGGGGTAATCCGGTTGCTGTAACTCTGTTTCGAGACAGTATTCCTGACGGTTATGAACCAATACAGGAAACCCCCTGTGCAATTGTCAGGTATGCAATGGACGATGGCCGGCGGGTATATTTTGACCGCGATCATCATGATTGCTATGTGGGCGTTCATCATGCCGGGATTGTGCCCGGGAAAAAAGAGATAGTAAGCGGTGAATATCTTTCCGCGGCGTCAAGTTTTTTTACCTATGAAGCTGCTGCGCGACTCAAGTCAGGCACGCCGGTTCTGCCGCCCGAAATGGCCCGCGCTATCGGTGCCTGCCCGCTTGACGCGCTTCCCGAAGGTGTTCATGCAGACTGGATTGTTGCGGTGAGCAATGTGCAAAACGCCAATTTTATCGGCTCATGCCGGCTCGCACGGGAAGGGGTTCCCGCATTTTGTGTATTCGGCACATCCCTGTGCGGCGAGCTGTTCGCGCGCCCGTGGCATGAGCGCAATGTCATTGTCACTTCGGGTGATGTGGGCGGACGGATGCACAACAAAATAAAGCCGGATCAGCTGTTTGTAATTATTCCTTCAGTATATGCGCACTATCTGCAGGAGCTGTATGATGATTTGAAGGTTAACGTGAATCTTTCGCGCACTATGACAAAGCCCCCTCAGTCACCCTTCTGGAACAAAAGCGCAAGCCGCGGGCAGGTAACATCCCCGCCGAATCAACCGGAGTCAGAAAAAGAATCAGCCAGCGTGCCTGATCTTTCAATGCTGTGGGATGATGATGTTCGCGAGCTTCTTAAACAAGTTCCCGACGGCATTGTTGATATGGTTGTGACCAATGCTGAGGCTTATGCTGAAGAGAAGGGCTACGGGCGGGTGTCACGGTCGTCGATGGATGAGCAGATGGCAGCAATGGGTACAAGCATTGATGAGCTGCTCAATTCAATGTAGCGAGCTGTTGCTGATAAGCCCCGTTATGGATTGAGCGATCGCGGGCTGACCGGACGCGTGCCTGTATGTGTATAAGGGATAAAACCGGCAAATATATATCAGGAGGAGCCAATGAGCACAAGCAGTGATCTTGCGCGGCAACTGAAGGAACACGAGGGATATGAGCGTGAAATTATCGCGTTCACACTGACAAACAGCGAGCCTTCCTATGCCGAGCCCTACGGGGATGATTTCTCATTTTTATGTGCGATTACGGCTGAAATCTGGGAAGGGCGGAAACCATTTTATATTACTACTAAAAACGTATTATGCGGCGGCGCAGTCTATGCCGGCATCGGAGCAAACAATCTTACAAAAGAGGATTTTGACGCCGGCATGGCCACAACCATCGGAGAGCATGGTGCCTACTCGAGCCGGGAGGTCATGAGAAGAGTCAACCAGCAGATCCCGCATCATTTCAAGCATTATAAATATCTTGTTATCGGCGCGCTGCAGGATATGGATGACCCCGATATCGTAATGGTTGTTTCCGATGCAAACCGGATCATGCGGCTGTGCAAGGTCTATACCTGGAAAACCGGTGAGCTTACCGTAGGTCTTTCAGGCACCGCATGGTGCACACAAAGCTTACCGCTTGTATATCGCACAAAACAAATGACTTTTAATATGGGCGATCCTCCCTCCCGGGTCCTGATGAATCTTGAGCCGGGCGAGATGTATTGTTTTATACCTTACAGTATGCTGCCGCTCATTATAGACAATATAAAAAATATTTCTGATGGTCAGGTTATGTAGCCGTCTTTTAATCAAAGGAGATCGAAATGGCATATGTTATTACTGAAAACTGCATTATCTGCGGTACCTGCTGGGAGATATGCCCCACGCGATCAATCGTTGAGCATGAATGGTATTATAAGATCGATTACGAAACCTGTGCGGATTGCGGTGCCTGCAGCCGCGTGTGCCCGAATCATGCGATACGCAGAGTAAAGGACGAATAGGTTTTTTCCGGAGATAAACTTCACCCGCTTTGCACAATGGTATTGAAATAGTCAGGAAATTTTAATACCATTCCAATTAGCCCCGCGCTACATACGCCGCAAACAAATTATTGCCGAAGGTGCCTTCTTTTGGAAAGCGCTCCTAAAATTCTGGTTGTCGATGACGACAAAATAATTGTAACGCTTATTGAAAAAGCACTTCAGCCGACAGGCTATCAGATCACGAAAGCCTATGACGGTGAAGAGGCTCTGCGGAAGGTTTATGAAGAATCACCAGATGCTGTTATACTCGATGTTACCATGCCCGGCATAGACGGCCTTGAAGTATGTCGGCGAATCAAGCAGGATGAACAGACCCGGGTCATCCCTGTCGTAATGCTAACATCAAAAGATTATATCGAGGATAAAATATCAGGCTTTGAGCACGGTGCGGAAGATTACATAACGAAGCCCTTTAATGCTCAGGAGCTCGCTGCCCGCATGAAGGGGATTGTCGAAAGCAATCGGTACAGAAAGAAAAGAGCTGAGGAGGAACAGCTCGATGCTCTTGAAAAGCTCGTGCAGAGTATTTCACATGAAGTGCGAAACCCTATTGTTGCTATCGGCGGGTTTGCCAGAAGAATAAGCAACAGGCTGCCGCCGGGGGATGTTCTGCACACCTACGCGGATCATATAATACGTGAAGTCGAGCGCCTCGAGAGGATGCTTGAGGAAATCCTGAAACTAAAAACGATTGTGATATCCAGAGAGCGGGCTGTTAATATTGCGGATATACTCGAGCGGGCACTTGGCGAACACGCTGTTGCTATTACGGATAAGCATATAACGGTGCAAAAACAGATTGCCGCTGATTTGCCGAACATCGGAGCTGACAGCTCATATTTGCAGCTTGCTTTTTCTCATGTGCTGCTTAACGCAATCGAGTCAATGGGCAGCGGCGGCGAGCTTATTCTCAGTGCATCCTGTGAGAGCGGCACCATATATGTCAGCATTGCAGACACGGGTCACGGCATAGCGACCAGCGAGCTGAATCAGGTTATACGGCCGTTTTATACCTCAAAAATGAGCGGTGCGGGCATGGGCCTTACCATGGTCAAGCACATAGCGGTATTGCATGGCGGTGATATTGCTATTGAGAGCAATAAGGGAGAGGGCACACGCGTTACCATTATTCTGCCTGCAGAAGAACCGCAAAAAAGCAGGGAAATAAAAAGCATAGGCGTGTGATAACAGCACCGGTGCCGGGGGCTATTCCCGGCGTGACGCTTCTATTGATTCAACAAGGTGTGTACCCAGGTCGAAGGCAGTGTTTAGCTTTTCTGACAGGACATCATCTGTCATGTTTTCGACACCGCCCACATACAGCTTGTCAACGGTATCGATCTCCTCGAACATGAGATGCGCTTCAAACGCCTCGTAGCAGGGATCTCCCATTACTTCCTCAAATTCCTCCCCGCAGTTTCCCGTAACAATAAAAGAGGCTTTCTTTTTAAAATTGGCTGCAACGCCCGGTCGGGCAGCAGGTATTTTTGCGACATCAGCTTTCTCCTTGTACGTAAGGGCGATTTTTCTTTCAAGAAATGTCTTGGCAAGCGCTGTTATAAACATATCATAAACCGGGCTGGCATAAATATAGCCATCGGCGCTCAGATATTCTTCCAGTATGCCGGCCACATCGTCTTTTATCGGGCATTTTCCGATAGTCAGCTCCGGGTTTTTAAGATAACATGACCCGCACCCCATACAGTATTTAATATTGTATTTTATCAATTCGAAATTTTTGGTTTGAGCGCCCTTGCTTGCAGCTCCCTCAAGAGCCTTCTGCATAAGCTTATTGCATTTACCCTTGACGCGCGGGCTGCCCATAAATCCTAAAATGATCATTTACAGCTCCTTTGTTGTTCAGTATGTGAGATGGGATTGCGCATTGTACCGCGTTTGGCAGTAAAAAAAATAATATCATTTTTAAATATGAATGTGAAGTAAATATTTGTATGCAGTGGATGTCAGCCGGGCGGTATGTTTTTTTCTTGAACTCTTAACGGTATGTATTTATAGTGTTAAAACGTACCTGACGGTGCAGTTGTCCGCCGTGCCATGTTTGCCGCCAGGTGCAAAACAGTGCCTCTGCGGGCACCGGTAACCGCAGCATACCTCGTCCTGCGGAATTTAGATCGGCTGAAAGGTTAACCCGTATCTCCTTATAAACGCCCCTTGAGAGAAGTGATTTCCCCATGGAACTTGTACGATATATAGGTCACATAAGCATCAATCGCCTCCGCTGTCTCGGGACATACGGTGTTTTCATCATAACAGCACTCATCTGGCTTTTCACTTCACCGCTTAAATTTCGTCGCGTTATTGAGCAAATAAGCTTTATCGGTGTAAAATCCACAGTCATAGTGCTGCTGACCGGCATGGCAACAGGGATGGTGCTGGCGCTGCAGATGTTCTATGCACTTAATAAATTCGGGGGAGAGTCGCTTCTCGGCCCGACAGTAGCGCTGTCGCTGGTGCGTGAGCTGGGCCCCGTGCTTTCCGCCCTGATGATTACCGGCCGGGCAGGATCTGCTGTTACGTCTGAAATCGGTATTATGCGTATAACAGAGCAGATTGATGCGCTTGAGATAATGGCGATTAACCCATTTCGGTACCTGATTGTGCCCAATATACTTGCTGCGGTTATCTCTTTTCCCGTGCTGAGTGCTATGTGCAGCTTTGTGGGCATTTGGGGCGGGTATCTGGTTGGTGTTGAGCTGCTGGGGATGAGCCCGGGCACATACTTCGGGGAAATTAGTAATTATTTACATATGCAGGATATTTCAATGGGGGTGTATAAGTCCCTGAGCTTCGGCTTTATCATGTCCTGGATTTGCTGCTACAAGGGCTATTACACCGAACATGGTGCAAAAGGCGTTGGAAAAGCAACTACGCAGGCGGTTGTTATATCGTCTGTGTTTATTCTGATATGGGATTATTTCCTAACGTCAGTTGCTGTGTGACAAAGCCTCGCTTATTGGCTTTTCTTTAATCTGCGAACGATGCAGACTGTAAACCCAACGAAAATTAAAAACGGCCCATGATACGCATAGAAAATATACATAAAAGTTTTAACGGCAACGCAGTGCTGCGCGGGATTGATCTTGAAGTTCCCCGTGGATCCATAACAGCGCTGATCGGCAGCAGCGGTCTCGGGAAGAGCGTGCTGCTGAAACATATTGTGGGATTGATGAAACCCGACAGCGGCTCTATAGTAATCGATGGGGAAAACATACACCGCATTAAACGAAAAAAACTGGAAGCTGTCCGTAGAAAATTCGGATATCTTTTTCAGGACGGGGCACTGTTTGACTCTCTTAGCGTATATGAAAACGTCGCGTTTCCTCTTCGCGAAAAAGCATCGTTCAATGAAAATCAAATACGGGATAAAGTCCGGACCGAGCTTGAGCATATGGGCCTCGCCGGCGAAGAGCGCAAGTTTCCCGCAGAGCTGAGCGGCGGCATGAAAAAGCGTGTATCGCTGGCCAGAGCCATGATAACCCAGCCCTCGATAATGCTGTTTGATGAGCCGACAACCGGACTTGACCCCGTTATCGGACAGAGCATTCTTGACCACATAAAAAGAAGCCACGAGCGGTTTAAGTTTACCGGAATTATTGTAACCCATGATGTGCCGCGTATTTTCAGCGTTGTAAACAACGTGGCTATGCTGCACGAGGGCAGGGTTATTGTGAACGGTACATTACAGGAAGTCCATGAGATGAACAATTCAGTGTTTGAGCAGTTTATTTCAGGCGATATAGAGGGCCCGGTACGCTATGTGTGATCCGGGCTTGATGATAAAAGCCGTCAGCTTCAACGGATTACATTAGATGCTAACAAAAATGGAGCGTTGCAATGAAGAGATTTGATCTTGAATTCAGTGTGGGTATTTTCATCATTATCGGCATTATATGTCTTGGATATTTGTCCGTTAAGCTTGCAAGAATGGAGATCCTCGGCGATGAGGGCGTCACCCTGATCGCGTCTTTTTCAGATATCGGAGGCCTCAAGCAGGGTGCTCAGGTCGAAATTGCCGGTGTGAGCATCGGACGCGTTACCGGCATATCACTTGAAGACTACCGTGCGCGTGTCGTTTTGAGCATAGATCCGGATATACAGATACAGGAGGATGCTATCGCACGGATAAAGACGAAGGGGTTGCTTGGAGAAAAGTTTGTCGACATAATGCCGGGCGGGTCGGATGTCATTTTGTCTGACAATGAGAAAATAAGGGAAACGCAGCCGCCGATCGACATACAGGAATTGATTTCAAAATTTGTTTTCGGCAAAGTATAATTTGTGTGCACCACGGCAGCAGCCGACAATACCGGCGTTAACGTTTTTCAATACCTGTCAGGGAGTGATATCTTATGAATACAACATCATTTTATAGCGTCACAGGGCTTATGGTTTTTCTGTCGATATGTTTTGTTTTACCACGGCAATGCAACGGAGCTGAACAGTATAAAGAACAGCTTGAGCAGTCCATAAATCAAGTCATAGGCATTCTGAAAGACCCCGAGCTGAGAAAGGAAAAAGAGAAGCGCTCTGAAATGCTGAGAAACGCTGCTGAGGGCACGTTTGACTGGAAGGAAATGGCAAAGCGAACGCTCGGATATCACTGGCGATCACTGTCGTCACGCCAGAGAACACAATTTACAGAAACATTTACGGATTTTCTTGAGAAAAACTATATGGACAAAATTGACAGCTTTTTCACAAAAAACAATGATTTTTCAGCTGACAATGTGCATTATGTCAATACCATACAGGATGGAAGATATGCACTTGTAGAAACAAAAATAGTACTCGATGAAGGTGAATTCCCTATTCAATATAAAATGATAAATAAAAACGGAAACTGGGTCGTTTATGACATAACCATTGAAGGTGTGGGGCTGGTTGCAAATTACCGAACCCAGTTTAATGATATACTGTCCAGATCCTCCTTTGATGAGCTCATGAAAAAGCTGAAGGAAAAAAAGCAGATCGAGCATGCAGATCCGGGCGTGAAATGATATATGCGTGTGCATTTTTCAGACAGCTTCATCGCTTTTTCCCGTTCGATAGAAGGAGTCCCCGCCCGAACCGGCTTTTGTTTAATGATTTAATTTATTGTGGACAGGTGTGGCTATGAGTTAAGAATAATAATCATAGGTAAACCTCCGGCTCTGCCGGAGGACTCACAGAGTTTTACAT
>CAZUMW010000038.1:0-44869 GCA_964621615.1 uncultured Thermodesulfobacteriota bacterium | reverse complement strand
GATTTTGCGGTCATTTTGAATGGGATTTTGCGGTCATTTTCGGTGGGATTAAGCAGAATCAACCGCCCTCGGCGATCCGGCTGAATATTATTATATATGTTTAAAAGTTCAGCTTGTTTTGTGTCTGTCCGATCTGCCGGTTTGTTGCCGCTGGTTATTCAACTCGCTTTTTGCCAGTTCCCAGTCAGCAATAACCATTATTTTCACCAATTCGTCAAAGGTAATATGCGGTTTCCAGCCGAGTTTTTGAAAAGCTTTGGAGGGATCGCCTATAAGAAGATCAACTTCAGTCGGTCTGAAATAGCGCGGATCAATTGAAACAAGCGTTTTGCCGGTTGCGGTATCTATCCCTGTTTCATTCGCTCCAGTCCCCTGCCACTCAATGAATACGTCCAGCGCATGGAACGCCTTTTCTATAAACTCCCGCACCGTGTGTGTCTCGTTAGTGGCGATGATATAATCATCGGGCTCCTCCTGCTGAAGCATCAGCCACATTGCTTCTGTATATTCAGGGGCATATCCCCAGTCGCGCTTGGCATCCAGATTGCCGATGTACAGGCAGTCCTGGAGCCCTTCCTTTATGCGGGTAACAGCTCGGGTTATTTTTCTGGTGACAAAGGTTTCTCCGCGCCGCGGCGATTCATGATTGAATAATATCCCGTTTGAGGCGTGCAGGCCATAGGCCTCGCGATAATTTACGACAATCCAGAATGCATACAGCTTGGCGGCGGCATAGGGGGAGCGGGGATAAAATGGCGTTGTCTCTTTTTGGGGGACCTCCTGCGCTTTTCCGAACAGCTCGCTTGTCGATGCCTGATAAAATCGGGTTTTGTCTTTCAGGCCCACCTCCTTTATCGCGTCAAGGAAGCGGAGCGTTCCCACTCCATCGACTTCAGCCGTGTACTCCGGCACTTCAAATGACACCTGTACGTGTGACTGAGCACCAAGATTGTATATTTCATCAGGGCCGATTTTTTCAAGAAGCCTGTTCAGGTTGCTGCTGTCGGTCAGGTCGCCGTAGTGCAGAAGCATTTTTACGTTGTGATTGTGGGGGTCTTTGTAGAGATGGTCTATGCGGTCGGTGTTAAAGGAGCTTGCGCGCCGGATAATGCCATGTACTTCATAGCCCTTTTTAAGCAGCTGCTCTGCCAGATAAGAACCGTCCTGCCCGGTTATCCCGGTAATGAGAGCTTTTTTCATGTAAATTTCCCATATAAGTAATCGTATTATTATTGTTCTTTTAATGGTTCATGAAAAACAAACCCGATACGCAGAGCACTGTCTGCAACTATTTCCTGTTTTATAACTTTTCCGGTTATTTTTTGAAACGGCGGCTCTATTTTATATGTGGTCTTGGGAGGAACAAACTCAAGCTCCATTTCTTTGCCGGTAAATACATTGTTTTCAAGATGGTGTTTGTCCAGGTTCAGCAGGCAAAAGCTGAGCCCCTGGCGGCTGATGTCAATGATAAAACCATTGAAAGGAGAATATGATTCATTTTTGAGATACGCTTTGACTTTGCCGGTGGTTGTTTTGCGCAAATCCGTGCGCCTTTCTCTGAGACGGGTCAGCATGGTCAGTATAATAAAGATTGCTGCTGCCTGCAATAAAACGGTGAGCGCTTCGCCGACCGTAGACTTATACAGCAGGGTAGCGTTAATACCGATAGCGAAACTGATAAGCAGCATAATAATAACGACCTCTTTGTCTTTCATGCGAAGTCGGCGTAGCCGGTGATGCAGATGATTGGTGTCGGCTTCGAAAAAAGATTTTTTTTGCGTGAGGCGCCGGTACATAACAAGAAGAGTATCTATGAGCGGAACGGCGAGGATAAGAGCGGGCATAATGATCGGCAGATAATTTCTAAAATTGCCGTAATAATCTGTTCCGTATGATTGAAACATAACAAGCACGCTGAGCGTATAGCCAATAAACATGCTTCCTGAACTGCCGAGAAATAATTTGCCTTTAGGAAAGTTGAATATAAAAAAGCCGGCGATAGCACCAATAAAAATCACAAGCAGTGTGCCTACAAGAAAAGACCCCCCCCGTGCTGCAACAGTCAGAAATATAAGGGATGAAACAAGGGCATTGCCGGCACAGAGTCCGTTGACTCCGTCTATAAGATTGAACCCGTTTGTAATGCCGACGATCCACCCGACTGCCAGAAGAAGCCCCAGCACATGCAGCGTTTCAAAAAAACCGGGTTTCAGCCCGAATACAACCACGCAGACAGCTATGATCGTTTCACCCGTTAATCGTACAGATGGAGACAGTTCACGTTTATCATCCAGTATTCCAATAATAAAGATGACAATACCACCGAAAAAGTAGATGAATATTTTGGGGTAATTGGGCCCAATAGAATGGAAATGCTCTTCTATGTATCCAGGGATATGGTGACTTACAACAGAAGGAAGGCCGATCTGCTGAAGGAGAAAAAAAACAAATACCGTTATGTAGACGCTTAAGAAAATAACCGCCCCGCCATGCAAAGGGGTTGGGACTGAATGTATTTTCCGTTCCCCGGGTCTATCTATAAGATCCAATTTTACAGCAGCGCTCTTTAGCACATAGACAAGGCTAATGCTGAGCAAAAAAGAAAAAATAAATACTGTGATATATAATATTGTAATATTATGCATAAATATATTTATTTGAACAGCTGATAAAAAGACTAAATTTACACACAGAAATCATTGATTAAACATCGGTAGATTAGCTGAATTCTTAATTAAAACCTTTCAGGTTTTCGATAACGCTGCCATAAGCTGTCAAGTCCACTCGTGCATATCCTCAGGAAGATACACCACCTCACGCGCTAACAGTATGCCAAATTGTTCAAAAACCCGTTTTTGTCCAATGGAGATAAGCTTTTTTATGTCGGCGCTTCGTGCAGATCCGGTATTGACAATCCAGTTTGCGTGCTCTTCGGCAACCATAGCATCTCCGCTGCGCATACCTTTCATTCCGACCTGCTCAAGCAATCGGCCGGCGCTGAAATTGCAGCAGGCAGGGTTTTTAAAAATTGAGCCGAAAGTGCAGGATGACGGAGGGCTTTTACGCTTTTTTTGCGCTTTCAGTTCACGAATACGCTTGAGGGCTTTTGCGGGGTTGTCATATTTGTCTTTTAATGAAAAAGTTGCCCTGAGAATTATGCCCAATGAGCATGAAAGCACGCTTGCCCGGTACCCGAACTGCATGTCGCTTAATGAATATTTAACCGTTCGGCGCGTAGCCGGCTCAAGCACGTCCGCCTCAAGGAAGATATGTTTTATGTCCTCTGTTTCGCCTGTGCCCGCATTCATTCTGACAGCGCCGCCGACAGTTCCTGGAATTCCGGCAAGAAATTCATAGCCTGTGAATCCGCTTTCGGCAAGCGAAGCCGCAAGACGTCCCAGAGAGGCTCCCCCCCCGGCAGTAACAGACGTTTCATCTGCACCGACACGTATGGAACAAAAATCACCTGTGAGAATTATGACGATACCCTGAAAATAGCTATCGTCAATCAAAACGTTAGACCCTTTACCTAACACATAAAAAGGAAGGCCGCGCTCATGTGCTAAAGAAATAACGTTGAGTAATTGCTCCATATGTGATACTCGGGCGATGTATTCAGCGATTCCCCCCGTGCGAATGGTGGTGTTGTTTTTGAGTGGTGCCTGCTTATCCAGCATATTCTCATAAAAATCAGGAGAGGTGATTGAATTGTTTGCGGGCATGATCACCTGTATTCAGTGTGCTGAGAGCTTTTATTTTAAAAGAGATGGAAATATGATAAGGTAATTACATTTAATGTAAAGTATTAATTTGGGGGCGGAATTGGAACCACGAGTATGTACCATTGTGTTTACCAGTGTGGGGAGGCGGGTAGCGCTTATCCGGCACTTCAGGAACACGCTTGAGAAACTGGGACTGCAGGGAAATATTATCGGTCTTGACGTTTCTGCTGATGCTCCTGCTTTTCATATAGTGGACCGTGCGTATACCGTCTGCCGTATCGATGACCCCTCATATATTGAAAGCGTTCTTGAGGTATGCCGCCGTGAAAACGCGCAGCTCCTTTTCCCCCTTATTGACACTGATTTGAAAAAGCTTGCCGACAGCAGAGCGCTGTTTGCTGAGGCTGGCATAAGCGCGGTTATATCCGACCCTGCTGTCATAGAGATGAGCTATGACAAAGAAAAAACGTTTGCACATTTTTCAACACATGGAATTCCAACTCCGGAGCTGTACGATATTGACGGGCTTCCCCCTGAGCAGCTGCAGTATCCGCTTCTGATAAAGCCGCGTACGGGCAGTGCGGGTAAGGGGGTGTATAAAATAAACAACCCCCGGGAGCTGCTTTTTTTTAAAGACTATGTTCCAAATTCCGTTATACAGGAATATGTTGAGGCAGATGAGATAACCATTGATATGCTGTTTGACTTCAGCGGGGCGCTCAGATGTGCAGTGCCGCGAAAACGTTTAGAAGTTCGTGCCGGAGAGGTCAGCAAGGGGGTTGTTGTTGATGCACCGGATGTTGTTGCTAAAGCCTGTGAGGTTGGAAAAACACTTCGGGGCTGCCGCGGGTGTATCAATGTGCAGTGCTTTTTAAAAAGCGACGGTACCCCCAGCTTTGTTGAGATTAACCCGCGCTTTGGAGGCGGCGTTCCGCTGTCGCTGCATGCCGGTGCTGATTTCCCAAGGTGGATTTTAGAATTGCATTTTGGGAATGATCCCGGTGATATTTGTGATGCCTATAAAAAGAATGTATATATGCTTCGCTATGATGATGCGGTGTTTTTAGACGGGCCGTTGCCGAAGGGGCTATCGTTGTGATATCGCATGCGCAGCGGGATGGATATTATGCACGGAACGGTTTATGTGAAACAACAGGGCGGGGGTGGATCATTCAGAAGTCAGGAACCGGAACTCAGAATAAAAAGAATTGAAAAGTATGCGACTGGGAGGGGTGACTTGCGAATCGCCCGGTGACTAATGAAGGCTCAGCTGCAGAAAGCAGACATTATTGTTTTTGATCTCGATGATACGCTGTGCCCGGAAAGCGATTTTGTAAAAAGCGGCTTCCGGGCGGTTGCGGCATTTTTAATTGACCGGGAAGTAACAACGGTCGATTTGTCTGGCTGTATGTGGGCCAGATTTTGTTCAGGAGAGCGGGGAACAATTTTCAACTGCGCGTTGAAGGACGCTGGGGTTGCAGCGAATGAGGGCCTGGTACAAGAGCTTGTCAGTATTTACCGGAGTCATATCCCGCAGGTTGCGCTTTACCCGGATGCCCGATATGCACTGGAACATCTGCGGGGAAGAAAAAAGCTCGGCCTCCTGAGTGACGGGTATCTTCAGAGTCAAAAAAACAAGCTGAGCGTGCTCGGCATAAAAGATTATTTCGATGTCGTGCTGTTTACCGATGAATTGGGCAAAGAGTGCTGGAAGCCGAACACTGAGGGGTTTAAGCGAATCATGCACTATTGCGGCAGTGCCGCCGAGCGGTGTGTCTATATCGGAGACAATCCTGCCAAAGATTTTTACGGAGCCCGGCGGCTTGGATGGTTTACTGTACAGGTAAGGCGTCCGGACGGAATCTATGAGGCAGGTGAGCCGGTACAAGGAGATTATGCCCCCGATGCGGTGATAGAGACTCTGTATCCTGTTGCTGATGCGATGAATGAATCTATTTAATGGTGCAGTAGTGTCCAAAATAATGTACGAAGCCGGTTCGGGCGGGGCTTTGCAAAGCCCCCGCAACAAGTTCAAAAGGTTATGCAGCGGCATGTGCCGTTATATTTCAGTATACACACGGCCCGGCGCGGACGGTGCTGCCCGGGACAATCCCTGCACAATGCCTGCTGCGTAGTAACACGTAGCAGCATCGGGCCGTACATGAAGTGAGGTTTTATTTGGCGGCGGCTGCGCAGAGACCCACCCGAACCGGCTTTTGCTCAATGCTTTCATTTATTTTGGGCACGTTTGTTAATGGTGCTTTTTTCATGAGCGTATGGAAGTGAATATCCCGCTGTCGAATCCTGATATAACGCCGGCTGAGCGAAGAGCAGTACTGGAAGTGCTCAAGTCGCCTAACCTCAGCCTTGGTCCGAGGCTGCCTGAGTTTGAGCGGCTCGGGGCGCAGGCCGCCGGCTGTAAATATGCAGTGGCTGTCAACAGCGGCACCAGCGGGCTGCATCTGATACTGAGATCTCTTGGTATCGGCCGCGGGGACAAAGTTATAACTACGCCGTTCAGCTTTATCGCCTCGGCAAACTGTATGCTTTTTGAAAATGCGGTGCCGTTATTTGCTGATATTGATCCAAAAACCCTTTGCATTTCACCTGACAGTGTTCGCGCTATACTGCGGCGCAGCAGAAGTAAAAAAATAAAAGCCATTTTAGCGGTTGATGTGTTCGGCCACCCTGCAGACTGGGATCAGCTCTACGACATAGCCGAGGAACACGGTCTGCTTTTAATAGAAGACAGCTGCGAGGCCCTCGGCGCTGCCTATCGCTCGCCGGACAGCGCGGGCCCAAAAAGGTGGCATCGCAGCAAAAAGGCGGGCTCTTTCGGCAGCGCGGGTGTGTTTGCTTTTTATCCCAATAAGCAGATTACCACGGGAGAGGGCGGGCTTATCGTTACCAATGACCGGAAAATAGCCCGCCTGTGCCGAAGCATGCGAAATCAGGGGCGGGCAGAGGACCAAGCATGGCTGAATCATGTCAGGCTCGGATTTAACTACCGCATCAGCGATATAAACTGTGCGCTGGGCATCGCCCAGATCAACCGTCTCGGTGATATTCTTAAAAAGCGGCAGCGCGTGGCTCAGCGCTATGCGCGGGAGCTTGGATCGCTGTCAGGGATAATGCTTCCCTGGTGCGCGCCGCACATCACAATGAGCTGGTTTGTGTATGTTATACGGCTCAAGGGCTCATATACCAGAAAAGACCGGGACGCCGTGATTGAAGGCCTGCGCAGCTGTGGAATCGCAAGCAGCAATTATTTTGCCCCTATCCATTTACAGCCCTTTTATCGAAAGCAGCTCGGGTATCGAAGGGGTGATTTTCCTGTCACTGAGTTTGTTGCAGACAGAACGATTGCCTTACCGTTTTTCAATGCATTAAAAAAGGCCGAAATTTCCTATATTGCTGAAAAGCTGAAAGCTATTCTCGGGAAACAGTAACGTGGGGGCTTAATGTGCGTCGAGCAGATTCCGCAGATTCTGCCAGGGGGGCGTTAATCTTATGGAATGCTGCTTCGGGTACCATGCTTTGCATTAATTCATATATCGATGTTAATTCATAATCGCCTTTTTGCAGCATTTTTTCCATCCGTGCCGCCTGGATGGTATAATTAAGTGTGTTAATTTGTGATCGTGCGAGCTTTCGTATTTTTTTATGGGCTGTTGTGGAAATATTTTCACCTTCCCAGTAAAGTTCCTCGTGCAGCTTTTCACCTTCACGAAGCCCTATGTATTCAATTGAAATATCCTTGTGGGGGGTAAGCCCTGAAAGTTCGATCAGGCTTTTGGCGAGCTCTGCTATGTTTGCCGGCTCTCCCATATCCAGAAGGAAAACCTCGCCGCCATTTCCCATGGCTCCGGCTATCAGGACCAGGTGTACTGCTTCGGGTATAGTCATGAGGAAGCGGGTTGCATCGGGGTGAGTTACCGTTACCGGTCCCCCCTCTGCAATCTGGCGCTTAAAAAGCGGTATAACGCTGCCGCTGCTGCCGATCACATTTCCAAAACGAACGGAAACAAATTTTGTCGGCTTGCTGTTATAGCTTTGCAAAATTTTTTCAGTCATTCGTTTGGTCGTGCCCATAATGCTGGACGGATTAACCGCTTTGTCTGTTGAAATAAATACAAATTTTTCAATATTATTATTTGCACAGATTTCGCTGATAATTTTTGTTCCGAGAAAATTGTTTCTGAGCGCCTCGGTGGGGTCCTTTTCCATGAGAGTAACGTGTTTGTATGCTGCCGCGTGATACACAATTGAGGGATTATACGTGACAAGGGTGTTATTGAATTTGTCTTTATTCAATATATCGCCTATTATAGAGACAATATTTATGTCCGGAAATTTTCTTCTTATTTCCAGATCTATATAAAACAGGTTGTTTTCTGAGCGCTCATATAAAATGAGATTTTTCGGGCGCAGAGACGCAATTTGCCGGCACAGCTCAGAGCCGATCGAGCCTCCTGCTCCGGTAATAAGAATGGATTTGTTGATGATTTCCTTTTGAAGCACTGTTCGCTCGTTTTCAAAAGTGACTGCAGGTCTGCCGAGCAGCTCGTCGGGGTCTACATCGCGCATCTGGCTGACAAACGTTTTTCCGGTTATTAATTTGGAAAACCCGGGGAGGGACTGATATTTAACATTTGACTGCTCGCACACCTCCACTATTTTTTGCAGATTCTTGTAGGGGGCGGATGGAACGGCGATGAACACCTGTTCCACATTGTACCGGACGACAAGGTCGGGTATATCATTATGCGTGCCCAGCACCTCGGCGTTTTTTATCCGGAAGCCTCTTTTCTGCGGGTCATCATCAATAAAACCGACAGGCCTGAGGTTGAGCTCGGGGTTGCTTCTGATTTCATGCAGCACAGTTAACCCGGTGTTTCCGGCACCCATGATGAGTACATTTGTGGGGGCTGTTTTTGATCTTTTCTGAAAAAATTTTTCCCGGGTGAGCCGGGCAACGATGCGGATAGTGCAAAGGAAAAGTATAATAAGCAGTGTATCAATGATAAAGACCGACCGGGGAAACTGATGCAGCCCGAATATGAAAACAACCGAGGTAATAAAAAGAAGTGAGCTGAAAAGCACAGCGTTGACGATTTTAATGATATCCTCAATGCCGACATAGCTCCACCAGCCGCTAAACAGATCGACATAGTAAAAAAACAGTAAACGGCAGCAAATGAGCAGAGGAAGGGTCTTAATGAACGGCTCGAGAAACATTTCCCGGTCGATATAAAAATCAAAACGCAGGAGAAAAGCAGAAAAGTAAGACAGCGGTATCAGCAGTATCTGCGTGAGCACGATCAGGCTGCGACGATACCGAAGAATAATATGTTCGATAAATTCATTCATGAGACAGCAGAAAGGGATATTAAATAATAATAAATAACCTGAATAATTATCGGTTGTCAACAAATAGTTTTAAGGTGTAATTGTTAGCATGTATTAATAAATATATTATTGAGCATATTAATAGGTTTGACTATAAATTTAATGTTTTTTGCCTAGTATATTTCCTTGGCCATACCATAAATGAACGTCCACAAACAATATACTATTGCCATGGCTGCCGCATGTCCGTTTCCCTCCCCGCAGGGGTCCCAGGTATTTATACGTCAGCTTGCCGAATCCCTTGCCGGAAGAGGTCATAGTGTATATATCGTCTCGTATCACTTTGGAGATAAGGACAATATGGCAGGCGTTCCGGTTTTGCGCATACCGCCGCTTATCCCGTACCGGAAGATGAGAGCCGGCCCGAGCTGGCGCAAGCCGGTGCTTGATTTCCTGCTGGCTGCAAAGCTTGCCGCTGTTGTGAGAAAATACAAAATTGATATTATTCATGCTCACAATTACGAAGCAGCGCTTGCCGGTGCCCTTGCCCGGCTGTTTACCGCACGGCCGGTGGTATTTCATACGCATAACGTGATGACCGATGAGCTGTGCACGTATTTCAGCGGCGGCTGCAGCAGATGGCTTGCCCGCAGGGCAGCAGGCGTTATCGATTATGTGACGCCGCGCATTGTTGACCACATCGTTGCCATTACGCCCGAAATAAAATCGTTTTTTCTGTCCCGCGGCATTGGCGGACAAAAGATAAGCCACATTCCGCCGGGTGCCCCGATTGGTGACTGCTGCAACGAAGCTGCACCGGTTGCGGACGATCCCCGGACACAGGAAAGCGGGCCCGTGCCGTCGGTGCTGTATTCCGGCAACATCGACAATTATCAGAACCTGCCGTTTTTGCTGCGCAGCTTCGTGGAGGTGATAAAATCCGTTCCGGAAGCACAGCTTCTCATTGTTTCGCATGCCGATACAGGGGGGCTGGGCGGCCTGTGCCGGCAGCTAGGCATTGCCGATCACGTGCAGCTTGTTCCCCATGCAGACTTTTTGCAGATGCAGCAGTATCTGCGCGCAGCGCGCATTGCCGTTCTGCCGCGGGTATCGTGGTCCGGGTTCCCGATAAAGCTGCTCAATTATATGGCCGCCGGGAAAGCTGTAGTGGCCTGCCGGAGTTCGGCTAAAGGGCTTGAGCACGAAAAGGAAGGTATTATTGCGGCTGACGGCGATCGTGACGGGTTTTCCCGCGCAATAATACGGCTTCTTACAGATGATGCCCTCTGTGCGCAGCTGGGCAGAAATGCCCGAATCAAGGCGCGCACTGTGTATCATCCCGATCGCATAGCCCGGCAGTTTGAGGCTCTCTACGGCAGGCTGACATCCGGAAATAAAGAGGGCAGGCAGTGTCGTGGCTCGTGAAAACCGCACTGTTGCATGTGCTGCATGGTGTTTTTCAAAAAACCATCATGCTTGTATCACGGCACGGTTTTTGTTACTATCGCACAAACGGTAAGCAATTTTTTCAAGCGGCGGAGAAAGCCTATGTCAGAAGCAGTCAGTGTGGTAATCCCCACATACAACCGGGAGCAGTATATCACAAAGGCGATCGATTCGGTATTGTCTCAAACATACAGCGATATTGAAATTATTGTCATAGACGATGGCTCGACCGATAATACGCAAAGCATTCTGAAGCCCTACGGCGAATCTATCCGCTGCTATTATCAAAAAAATGCCGGCATAGCGGGTGCTCGAAACGCAGGCATCCGCCGCAGCTCGGGACGCTATGTTGCCTTTTGTGATTCAGATGATTACTGGCTGCCGGACAAGCTGGAAAAGCAGATGGATCTGTTTGGGGCACATCCTGAATACGGCATGGTGGCATCTCAGTGCGCTTCCGTGCGCCTTGACGGCCGCTTCAGGGAAAAAAACAGGCCCGGCCGGTCGGGCCTGGTGCTTAATGATTTGTTTGTGAAAAATTTTATTCGAACATCTTCAGCGGTTATTACCAGGCAGTGCCTTGACACCGTGGGCCTCTTTGATGAAACCCTCAGGGAGTGTGAGGAATATGACCTGTGGCTGCGCATTGCTGCGCAGTTTCCTGTAGGGTTCATCAATGAGTCCCTTGCCGTATATGTGGATAACCCCGACGGGGTGAGCACCGACAGCCTTGCCGGACGGCTTTTCCGGCTCGCCGTTCTTGAAAAGCCCTATCTCGCAGACAACATACCGCGGGGGCTGTACCGGCGGCGAATCGCCGATACCTGCCACTATATCGGGCGCCATTATATTCAGCGCGGAAATAAGCAGGAAGGCATGAAATATCTGCGCCGCGCCCAGCAGCTCCACCCCTTATATGTTAAAAATGCGTGGTATCTGCTGCGCAGCGCTGTTCGATGATAGTGGGTAAGGCCTTAGTTATTCGACGCCGCCCAGCATGGCAAGCGCTTCCTTTAGAGCGCCGTAGATGCTTTCGGCAGCGCCTTCGGGATCATCTGAAAGCTGCTTCGGCAGGCTCAGCACCACTGCGGGCATGGCTGTGTGTATGACCAGGTAGCGGGTCGCCGGGGATGGCTCAAGAGGCGAACGGCGCCGGGCCTGCGGCATGCGGTTAAGGTGCCGGGCGATTGTGTGCGCCAGCACATGACCGGCCTCGCTTTTGTAATAGTACCCGATACCGGGGCGGCGCGCTCCGGCGGCAACGCTGATAAATATATCAGCGTTGGCGGCATTCGCTTTCATAACCCGTCCCTTTTTCCCTGAGGCAGGCGCTTCTTGCCTGGTGAATACGGCGTGTGCGCCGGCAAATGAAATTTTTTCCGCGAGGCGTTTCAGGACCTGCGCGCTGTTGTCAAGCAGCCCATCAGCGTCAAGTGCGATTGTGCGGCCGAAAAAAATGCCGCCGGCGACCGGGCTGAGGGAAAAATTATGTATAGAGCAGTCCCCTTTTATAATTGTCGGCGTAAAGCCGACCGGGAAAAAGCCCTGCTTTACAATTTTGCAGTCAGCAGGCTGCCCGCTTTCAAAGGCATGGTATAAAAATCCGTAGTCATTCGAGCGGCTTACTTCACAGCCGTTGCATAACAGCCGGGCACCGGCTACCGGCGCGCCGGTGCTGTCGCGAAGCGTTATCACCGTCAGGGCATGTTCAGGGGTGTCAAATCTGACACGAAGCCGGGAGCGGGCTGAGCCTGCTTCGACGGTAACCAGGCTGTTTGCTTTATGCTCTTGCGATGTGAGCACTGCATGAGCAGAGCCGTCCCGGGTTAAAACGGTGTCGTCAAGCAGCGTGCCTGCTGAGGCAGACAGCCTGACAGGGGTACGGTCTATGACGGGACGGCCCCTGGCGTCGGCGACCGCTATATCAATCGGCGTGTGGCTCATGCCGTCCGGGGGGATCACCGGGAATGCAGCCGTTGCGGTAATGGAAGCGGGGGGAAGCGACACTGCAAAAGAGCCGCACCAGTTCTCCGAGCTGTTGCCACGGGAGTTGCGGGCTGATATGCAGTAGGTGTGCACTGCATTTGAAAGCTCCTGCAGAGGAGTAAATCGGACTGAGCCGTTATCTGATGCGTCAAAGCGGCTCACAGGGGTGCCGTCAAAGGTAATGCGCACGGACGCGGCGTCAACAGAGGCATTGTCTATCCCGGGATCCAGCTTCAGCCGTATTTCAGGGCGCAGGCTGGTGACGGTGACCTGGTGTGGTGCAGCATTGACAACTCCGGGCACCCCCTTGCGGTAATAGCTGAGAATGCCGTAAAAATAGCCTGCAGCCTCTTTGCGCAGCGTGCGGTAGTGTGACAGCATGGCCTCATTATCATGATTTGACATGAATGATGCCTCGCCAAGAATGGCAGGGGCCTCCGTGTTGCGAAGCACGTGATAGTGGGCCGCTGCGATGCGCCCCTTCCCGTTGCCGAGGCTTTCCCCGAGCGCTGCGCAGACCTCGCGCGCCACGTCCCGCGACTGCCCGGAATCGGTCATTTTATAAAATATCAGCAGGTCGTTGCGGTCGGTCTTATGGGACGCGGCGTTGTGATGGATGCTGATAAACAGATCTGCGTCACGGGCGTTACTGATTCTGCTGCGCGCTTCAAGGTCTTTTTTCAGATCAAATTCCGGGCCGTTAAAAACGCTGGTGTCGGTTTTCCTGGTCAGTACCGGGCGCGCCCCCGCCTCATGAAGAAGCCCCCACAGGGTGAGGGCAACACCGAGGTTGACTTCCGCTTCGCTCAGGCCCTGGCGGCCTATCGCACCCCGCTCCGGGCCGCCGTGGCCGGGATCGATGACGATAACCCTGTCTGTAAGACAGCCGGTGTCCAGATGGGATATATCCACCGGTGCGGGGGCGGGCGGAATGACGCGGGAGCGGCATCCTGCGGCAAAAAAAATCAGAAGCGGTATATAAAAAACATATAAAAAGGGTATGTGCTGTAAGAAACAGAAAACCATAATTCCAACTGAAAAATGATATTGGACCGTAGCGATTTCGTATATAATTGCAGCAGAAGCGTTTATCCTTTTGTTTACAATAGAAGCGGGAATAATTCAATGAGGAAATCAGTCATATCCCGGACCGTTGAATTATGTTTGATATTCTGATACGCGGGGGAACGGTTATTGATGGAACGGGCGGGCCCCCGGAACATGCTGACGTTGCAATTGCCGGCGACACCGTAGCCGCTGTCGGCGACTGCTCCCGGGCAGACGCTGTGCAGTATATCGATGCGTCGGAAAAGTATGTGTGCCCGGGCTTTGTCGACATTCACTCGCATTCGGATTTCCATGCGCTGGTATCCCCTGCACCGCTTTCAAAGGTGCAGCAGGGCGTGACGACCGAAGTGTGCGGCAACTGCGGGCTCTCGGCAGCTCCCCTTGAGGGCCCGGTGCGCAGTCGGCGGGAACAGGAGATCCGCAGGCTCGGCCTTTCGGAGCGGTGGCACAGCATGGGGGAGTACTGCGGAGCACTTGCCGCCGCCCGGCTTGTGACAAATATTGCACCGCTTGTGGGGCACGGCAATATAAGGGGCGCTGTTATGGGATATGAAAACAGGGCCGCCGGCCAGGCCGATATGCGGGCAATGAAAAAGCTTCTCGACCGGGAGCTTGCTGCCGGGGCGTGGGGGCTTTCAAGCGGGCTTATTTACCCCCCGGGAGCGTATGCCTCTGCCGGCGAGCTTGCCGCTTTAGCTGAGGTGGCGGCAGCCAGGGATGGCCTGTACGCCTCTCATATTCGAAGCGAGGGCAATGAGCTTGAAGCAGCCATTGAGGAGCTTCTACGTGTGGGGAAGCGCTCCGGCGTGTCTGTGCAGCTGTCCCATCTCAAAGCGCTCGGGAAGAAAAACTGGCATAAGCTTCCCCGGGCATTCGAGATGATCGAAGCGGCGCAGGCTGAAGGCTGTGCTGTGTCTGCCGATCGCTATCCGTATACGGCATCATCGACGGGGCTTGATGCTGTGTTGCCGCAGTGGATGTGTCAGGGCGATGTTTCAGAGGTCTGCTCCCGCCTTGCTGATCCGGCTATGCGGGATAAAGCGCGGCAGGAGATTCTTGCGGAAACGTCAGAAGAGCAGCTTGGCCGGGAAGTTGTAATTGCCTGTGTCGAATCAGCGGCAAATGCAGGCTGTGAAGGGGAAACGCTCGCCGGCGTTGCCCGGCAGCGGAAGCAGGCGGTGATTGATGCGCTGTTTGATCTGCTCGCAGAGGAGCGCCTCGATGTTGACGCGCTGTTTTTTTCCATGAGCGAAGAAAATCTAACGCGTATTTTGCAGAAAGACTATGTAATGATCGGCTCTGACGCCTCTGCGCGCGATTGTGAAGGCCTGCTTTCTGCAGGAAAACCCCACCCGCGCGGGTTCGGCACGTTCCCGCGGGTTCTTCGAACATATGTGTTCGAGCGGCAGCTGCTCAGTCTGGAGTGCGCGATTCACAAGATGACCGGTATGCCGGCGGAAAAAATCGGCTTTACCAGGAGGGGCCTGCTGCGGGAGAGCTATTATGCAGATATTGTTGTGTTTGAGCCGGGCGCGCTTGCAGACCGTGCCTCCTATGCCCGTCCGCAGGCATACCCGGCAGGAATCAGCCTTGTGCTGGTGAACGGCAGCCCGGTACTAAAAAGCGGCGTGCACACGGGCGCGTGCCCGGGCAGAGCGTTGCTGAAGGGGCACACCTGAGCGGTGGTTTTGCAGATTTTTTCAGCGAGGCAGAGAGCTAAACGAATTTGCATTGTTTTGAGGATCTGGGTTCGATTCCGATTGATGAGATGCAGATTTTGATCGGAATCGTTTCGCGGGCGCTCCGCACGGCAGCCCTGAGTCAACTGAAGTCTATCGCAGTGATCGATGCTACGTACCGGGATGCCCCGCAGCGTGAGCGTGCTGCAGAGAGTGTCATTAATGGCCGTTTTCGGGTGTTTTTATATCATTGACATGCATATAAACTAATTATAGTATACTTCTCGGTACGATGCTCAGCGCTTTGCTGCCGGCAGCTTTTCGGCCCGGAAACCATAAAATATTTACACAAGGAGCAGGGCATGAAAATTCGACGGAGAATGGCTCAGAAGCTTATTACGATTTCACCGCAGGCAAATGTGCTCGACGCGCTGAATCTTCTGCATCAGCACTCCATTCGCCATTTGCCGGTGGTGGACGGCGATGAGTTTGCGGGGTTTGTATCCGAATCCGATCTGCGTCAGGTGCTGCTTCTGCCGGGCGGAAACGAAATAAAAATTGAAGAGGTGATGAACCGCGATCCGGTCACGATTACCTCGGATGAAAACCTGGAAGAGGCGGCAAAGCTGATATATAAGCACCGGCTTGGCGGTCTTCCTGTTGTCGATAACGGAAAGCTTGTCGGCCTGATAACCGTCGGGGATATTCTGGCGGCTTTTATAGAGCTTATGGGAGTGCTCCAGGCAAGTTCGCGGCTGGATGTTATGCTGGGCGAAGACCCGCAGGCTTTTGAAAACGTATCGCGGATCATCAAGCAGAGCGGCGGCGATATTATAAGCGTCGGCATGGGTGAAGTCGGGGAAGATAAGAAAAAATTTTATTACTTCCGACTGAAAAAATGCAATATTGACTCCATTGCAGAAAGCGTGGAAAAGAGCGGTTATGAAGTCATTTCCGCAATAGAGTAGGGTATGGGAAAAAAAGCGCCGCTGCTGCAGAAAACAGATGTCAGCATTCTGGAAGTATTCGACAACCCGCATCCCGGCCGGGACTATCAGATTGCTATCGAGGCCCCTGAGTTTACCTCTGTGTGCCCCAAGACCGGACAGCCCGATTTCGGTACGGTTCAGGTAACCTATACGCCGGACAGGCGCTGTATCGAGCTGAAAAGCTTTAAGCTGTACCTGCAGCGCTACCGCAACGAAGGGATTTATTACGAGGATATCACCAACCGGATCCTTGATGATCTGGTGAAGGCATGCTTGCCGCGATTTATGCGGGTGCTGACCTCATGGCGCCCCCGGGGCGGCATCAGCACGCAGGTGAGCGCTGAATATACCGCAAGGAGACAGCGGCGCCCGAAAAAAAAGCAGTAATCCTCTGAGGCCGTTTTTTTAGCCGCTTAGAAGATAATCACTTCCGGTAAAACGCCGCTATCTGTTCCGCCACATATGACATCTGAGACTCGCTGAGCTCGGGAAAGACCGGGAGCGCAAGCGTTTCCCGGGATGCGCGCTCTGATTCAGGGAACTCACCCTGCCGGTATCCAAGGAAGCTGAAGCACTCCTGCAGGTGCAGCGGGAGCGGATAGTAGACCGCACAGCCCACCCCGTTTTGCTGAAGGTGGCGCTGAAGCCCATCACGATTGTGGGCTCTGACCACAAACTGGTTGAAAACGTGTCGGCGCCCCGCTGACTCAACCGGGCCGGCAATAAACTCCTCAAGATTTTTCTGTCTGAACAGCTCGGTGTATGCGCGCGCATTAGCGTGCCTTTTCTCGGCCCAGCCGTCAAGATACTGAAGCTTTATATCCAGAACCAGAGCCTGCAGCGCATCAAGCCTGCCGTTTATCCCGATATATTTGTGCACATATGAGCCTGCTGTCTGACCGTGGACGCGAAGGCTTCGCAGCCTGTCGGCAGCAGCTCTGCTGCTGGTGGCAATAAGGCCCCCGTCGCCGAATCCGCCCAGGTTCTTAGACGGAAAAAAAGAAAAGCAGCCGAAGTCGCCCATGGCTCCCGCCTTTTGGCTTTCGAACTCCGCGCCGAGCGCCTGCGCGGCGTCCTCGATTACCGTCAAATTGAGGCCGGCGGCGCACTCGCGAATCCGATTCATGTCGGCGCACTGACCGTATAAATGAACCGGCATAATCGCCTTCAGCTTGTCTTTTTTGTCCGGGGGGAGACTGTCAATAACGGCGCTCATCTTTTCCGGACAAAGGGTGCAGGTAACCGGATCGATATCGACAAAAAGCGGTACGGCGCCGGTGCGGCAGATGGACCCGGCGGTGGCAAAAAACGTGTAGGGAGAGGTGATTACTATATCCCCGGGAGCACTGTCGATTGCCATGAGCGACAGAAGGAGAGCGTCGGAGCCTGAGCTGACGCCTACCGCATGGCCGGTACCGCAGTAGGCTGCCATAGAATGTTCAAACTGCTCAACCGGCTTGCCGAGAATGAACGCCTGTTCGTCCATAAGCTCATGCATTCGGGGTAATATCAGGTTTTTCAGCTTCTGGTACTGGGGGCGCAAATCAAGCAGCGGTACCTTCATCATGACCATTCTCCGTGGCGGTTCAGAAAAAAAGGGCTTCTTAATGCAGAATCTTTTCGAAGATTTGTTAAACAAAGAAAAAAGTCAAATGTGTCCAAAATAAATTAAAGCATTGAGAAAAAGCGGTTCGGGCGGGTCTCTGCAATGCCCCCGCCCGAACCGTCTTCGTTACCTTATTGTGGACACCAGTGGAAAAAAGTATAGGCGAAATGCACGGTGATGACAAGGCCTAAAACACGGCATCATGTTTATCGGCAGGTGTCCCCGCGGCAGCGGTGGCGCAATTCGAAATAAATATTTCTTGATTTGAGCGATTTTACTGAAGCACAGGCATCATCACAGCGTACTGGCTCATTCTCAGCCGCCATCCATGGCGGCTTCCGAGGTGTACATTTCACTTCACCCTCCTGGTGAAGCCTATGAAATGTACAAATCCGCTCAAAGCTGTGATGATGCCTGTGCGGTAAATAAATATATCTGTGAAGAATCGCTCAGTTTAGGTCTATATCTCGTGCCGGGAGGGCCCGCATGTGCGTGCGGGGAGCATCACTCGGGAAGGCGAAGGGTGCTGACAACCCGGCGATACACGTCGTCAACGCCTATTGCCTGCATGCATTTGTTGTCCCTGCAGGGTGATTTGCGGTGATTGTAGGCCGAAACGCAGGGGCTGCACAGGAGGCCGGCGTAGCAGACATCGATATTGTCCCCCAGGGGCCGGTAGCACTGCGGGGTTTCAGGGCCGAAAAGCACCAGCGTGGGGATTGATGTCATGGAGGCGAAGTTTGGCGGCCCCGAATCGTTGCTTACAAGCATATGGGCAACCGTGTACAGGTCGATAAGCTCCCGAAGGGTGGTTTGTCCGGCAAAGTTAATGCAGCGCTCATCATCAAGCGCATCACATATCGCGGCGGCATCTTTTTTTTCAGCTGCGGTGCCGGTGACCGCAACATACACCGAGGGGTGAGAGGCGAGCAGCTTTTGGGCGAGACGGGTGTAGTTTTTAATGGGCCAGCGCCGAAGCGGCAGCAGGTTGCTGCCGTTGGGGTTGAGCAGAACAAGCGTATTTGTTTCATCAAAGCCGGGGGAGGCGGCTTTCAGCTTCCGGCGTATGCGGGACTGGGCTCCCGGCGACGGTGAGATCTTTGGAGGCGCCGGTCGGTGTGAAGGTGCCGGTATTTTTGTGTGGGGCGTTTCGTCTTGTGCTTCGTGTGCTGCGCAGACAAGTGCCAGGAAGTTGAGGCTTATGTGCTGCAGATGATTATACAGCACATTGTGAGTCTGAAGCGAGCCCCGGTACAGCCCCTCCATGTGAAATTTGTGAAAGCCCACCCGGATCGGAGCGCCGCTTACATAGCTGATAATGGAGCTGAAGCGGGCAAAAAGCTCCATATCGATAACCATGTCAATTCCCTGTTGCCGAATCCCCCGCAGCGCTTGTGCGGTACCGAAAACAAATCCGGCAGCAGAGCGGGACGGGATGGTGAATATGTTACGGGGCGGGATTATGTCCAGCAGCCTGATGCTTTCCTGCATCTCCTCAAAAATGCAGTAATACAGCTGTGCGCCGGGAAACAGGGAGCGGGCTTTGGTGAGCGCCCGGTATGCCATGATCGCAGAACCCATTTCAGACAGCTGCAGGAAAAGAATTTTTTTTGGATCGTTTATGGTGCCGGCGGAGGCCCGGCCTCTGCGCAGGGGCGCACGGGCCGCGTTAACCGCAGACAGCATAGCGCACAGCGGAACGCCTGCCCATTTGTCAACAAAACGCATCAGATCAACATGCATGGCCTGTTCCGTTTATGAAGAAATTTTTTTTAGCCAAGATTAAAACACCACGGAGAAGCGCATTGGTGGCCACATAAAACTGCATCACATTTTCTTTGTCATGGCCCGGTTTATCCGGGCCATCCAGGGAAAAACAGAATGTGGCATCCGTGCCGCCGGACTCTGGACCGCCCGGACAAGCCGGGCGGTGACTAAAAAGTGACAGCCCTGTAAAAAGTCGGAAAATCGGTCAATTGCTCGCAATGACACCAAAAAGGACTTTTTTCGGGACTATCAAAATTGCAAAATATCGATAGCACCAAACGGCGTTGATAGAGAGCAGATCACTTTTATCCGGTATGCCCGGGTGAATGTGTATTTATGCATTAGTGTTTTATATACCCGTAGCAGCGCACAATGCAGAACGTGCGGATGGTCATTCCTGCGTCGGTAACGGTAAGGTGCTCAACCGGTCCTATGCGCTCAAACTGGCGCTCGAGCACATCAATGTGGCGTTTTTCCTTGTCGACAAACACCGCATCCCACCCCGAAAGATGTCTGCCCCTTTCCCAGATGCCGTACTGGTGGGGTGATTTGTATCCTGAGGTGTGCGTCGGATATTGTGATTCGGTAAGGAACCGTATCTGGCTTCCCATCCGGTAGGAGTGGGTGATAATAAACGTGCGGGCGGGGTGCGGCATTGAGTCCACAGCCGCTTCAATGCGCCTGCCGAGCGCCTGCCACCCGTGGAGCTCTTTTTTTAGCCGCGTATCTCCGAGGGGTATGGTGAGACCTGCGACAGTGAGCTGCGGCGGGGCCATGCGAACAATAATGGGCACGCAGCACACCGCAAGTATCAGCACAAGGGAGAATAAGATGCTGATTTGCGGGAACGGTTTTGCAATCGCAGGTCCGGTTTCCGTGTGCGTATTTATGAGCAGGCCAAGCGCTGCGATGCTGAGCGGCATATAGCCCACCGCCGGCCAGTGTGCGCCCACGCTGACAAGAGGGCTGATCAGGCCGAAAAAAATGATAACCGGCAGGGAGGTTGACAGCAGCAGCAGGTATCCCGCGTGAGCCTGCTGCCGTGCAGTGCGCAGCAGGCGGGGCAGCATCGTAGCAACCAGAACAGCAAACATGGGTGAGAGCAGCACCAGATAGCCGCCGATAAACTCGGCAAGCCCTTCAGGCTCAAGCTCAATAGAGCCATGTCGCTCGGCAAGCAGAAAGCGGAACGTGGTGAGGCCGGCTTTAGCATTCCAGATAAGATTCGGGGAGAAAACCAGCAGGGCTATGAAAAGCGCAAGCCAGGGCTCTTTGCGTGTAAGCCACGGGCGCAGCTTCGGTGTGGATAACAGATATATGCCAATGCAGGGAATCAGTA
Source organism: uncultured Thermodesulfobacteriota bacterium (assembly GCA_964621615.1). Taxonomy (GTDB): domain Bacteria; phylum Desulfobacterota; class WTBG01; order CAIYCZ01; family CAIRTM01; genus CAZUMW01. The sequence goes on along the minus strand of CAZUMW010000038.1, from coordinate 23,918 downwards.
GAAACGCATGGTATTTGCTCAGCAGCCCCAGCCCCAGACAGATACCGGCCGCATACCACCACCGGGGACGGGCCTTTCCCGTGGCGCGATACAGGCAGTACACGGTTGCAAGCCAGCAAAAGGAAAGCGGTGCGTCCGGCACGGCGATAATGCCTGCTGCGGTAAAAAACGGCAGAATCTGCAGGACCGCACACGAGGCAAGCGCGGTTTGTCTGCCAAATATGTCACGGATAAGCAGGTACGCCGTGATTGTTGTCAGGATGCTGAGCAGAAACGGGCCGAGCCTGATGAATAAGGGGCTGTCGGTACCGATTTCGGTACACAGTCTGATAAGCCATGCGATCATGGGAGGATGATCAAAGTAGCCGGCTGCAAGATGCCGAGACCACTCCCAGTAATAGGCCTCCGCCCCGAGCAGTGGCAGCTGTGAAATCAGCGTCAGGCGCAGCAGAAAGCAGGCGCCGATAAACACAAGCAGTGCTGCAGGGTTCGCCCCCGTGGTCAATTTGGTGAATGTGCCGGTGTTTTTCAGGGTGTTGCCCATCGATAATTTTTGCTTTATAGTATTTTTCTAACGGGGCCGGTTAAAAAAATCAATATCAATTCCACTGGAAACACAGTCGGCAATAGCGTCCTCATCCAGCCTTTTATTTTCAGGAATGAAGCCCACCCGGCCGCGCACCGGCACCCCGCTGTAGCGATGAATTATGTCGGGATTTGTCTGCTCGGCAGTGCCTGATACCGGCTCCGTCTGGTTGAAAACAATGCCTGCCACGGCGAGCCCGCAGGCCTGCGCCTGCCTGATTGTCAGCAGGCTGTGGTTGATGGTTCCAAGGGACAGCCGCGCGACAATAAGTACGGGTATTGAGAGCAGGCGGATAATATCTGCCATAAGATGCTGCCCGGTTACCGGAACCATCAGCCCCCCAGCACCTTCAGCCAGAACAATATCATGCCTGTTCTGTATCTCGTAAAAAGCATTTAGGAGCCGATCCATATCGACAGGACTGCTTTCAAGGGATGCGGCAACCGCCGGAGCCAGTGGCTGCTCAAAGCGGCAGGGGCACACCAGCTCAAGCGGGTCGCTGCAGCGTGACATGCGTTTTAAAAAAACAGCGTCATGGGGGACAAGCGAGCTGTCCGAAACGCCGCAGCCTGACTCGCAGGGCTTGAAAACCCCCACAGACAGGCCTGATTCGGCGATCGCACGTGCAAGGCCCCCGGCAATAAGCGTTTTGCCGACGCCTGTGTCCGTACCGGTAATGAAGTAGCTGGACGGTCTGACCATAGCGGCTGGCCGGTATCCACTGTATTAGTACACTGTATTTGGGGAGGGCGGGGGCTCGCAGATGTAGGTGAAAAAGCCTTCGCCCGCAACAAGAATTTTTATGCCGTACTCTGATATTACCGCGGTGACGTCGTGCGACGCGCTGTCAAGCGCGCTGAAAAAAGGGCTGTGGCCGGTTATTTCGCGGACCCGGGAAAGCTCCTGCAGTAGGGCGCCCCGTGTGCTGAAAGGCAGCTGATACCACGGCTGCCCGACATATATCTCATAGACTTCCTTGTTGTCAATAATTGTTTTTATTGCGCCGCTTCCCATGATAACCGGCAGGCGGCTGTTGACCCAGTTAACGGCCCAGCGGCGCTCCCGGAGCGGGAAGACTTTTTGCTGCTCCGGTTCCGTCCGGGCGGAGGCGGATATGTCGGCTGAACGGACATCGCTGGGTACGGCGGCTGCTGCGATCACCAAAAGGATGCAGTAAATGATACTCCACGCAGCACGCGGCGGGGTATCTCGGTAGCTGCTATTGATTATTGAGATAGCCGCTTGACTACGCATTGCTGTGCGGAATGTGCGCGACATGATTGCGATCAAAGACGCATCAGCGGCGAAGCTTTTTTTCAAAGGCGCTGTAGAGTTCATTTATACCGTTTATATTTATGTCTCTGGTTTTCCAGCTGGAGTCTTTCGGTGTCATTTGCTGACGGTCTTTTTTGTAGCGGGCAATGTTCTTGCTGAATTCATCGACTGCCTGCACTTTTTTGTCCATAATCACCCGCACCCCGTTTTTCTTTTTTTCGGCTTCGGCGGAAATCATCCACCGCGCCGTGCCGTGGGTATCAATAAGGGTGACCCAGTCGGTCCGGATAATACCCTTTCTTTTACTGATTTTAACCGGTACGCAGCCCAGATCATCGACAATATATTCTTTCAGCGTCCCCCATACCTCATCATAAGGACGCTGATATACGCGTGCGGTGTCCCGCAGGGCCCGGGTTCTTGAGGTAGCGCATCCGGCAGCAAGCACAAGCGCTGCAGCGCATATGATTAAAACACGTTTGCAACTGTTTTTCATGTCCGTTTATATCCCCTGACGTGAAAATGGTTTTTATTTTCTGCGGAAAAACACCGCTCTGTCAAGAAAAAGCAATACATGCCGTACAGGATTGCCGGCGGGCATCAGCAGACAGCCGTTCCAATAAGCTGCGATTGAGCAAAAGGCTCTGCAAAAAAATTCCCGGAAAGCCGGACTCGGTAAAGGAATTATATGCTGACCGGTATCGGCGGCCGGCTCCCATTTTGCTTGAAATAGCGCAGCTGTGGTGTACAATATATCATATTATATAATATGTTTAAAAGACAAAGAATACACACCTATAGCAGGCGAGCTATATATGTCCTTTACAGACCTGCAGCACTATATCAACAGCCTTGAGCAGACCGGGCAGCTGCACCGGATTTCAGCTGAAGCCGACCCCGTCTATGAAATTACGGAAATAGCCGATCGTGTTGTTAAATCCCAGGGACCGGCACTATATTTTGAACGCCCGAAGGGCTCACCATACCCGTTGGCGATCAATCTGTTCGGAACCTATGAGCGTGCCTGCCGCGCGCTCGGGGTTGAAGATTTTAACGAAATCGGGTCCCGTATTTCCTCCTACCTGTCGCGCTCTTCCTCCCTGTCGTCTTTCACCGATAAAATAAAATTCTTGTGGTCACTTAAAGATCTTAAAAATATACAGCCCGCACGGATCAGAAAAGCTCCCGCGCAGGAAGTCGTTGAGAGCGACGGCAGTTTGGCGGACCTTCCGGTGCTTAAGTGCTGGCCGGACGATGCGGGGCGCTTCATAACCCTTCCCCTTGTTTTTACAAAGCACCCGGAAAGCGGAAACAGCAATATGGGTATGTACCGCATACAGATTATCGATGAAAAGCGGGCTCTTATGCACTGGCACGCCCACCACGACGGCGCCCGGCACCATCGTCTGGCTGCGGCCTGCGGAGCCGACCTGGAGGCTGCAATCGTGCTGGGGGCTGATCCTGCAACAATATATTCAGCCACTGCGCCGCTGCCGCCAGACATCGACGAGCTGCTTTTTGCCGGCTTTCTCAGAAATAAGCCTGTGGAAACCGTTGAAGCCAAAACGGTGGATTTAATGGTGCCCGCTCATGCTGAATTCGTGCTCGAAGGCACTGTTTCCATTTCCGAAACCATGCCCGAGGGGCCTTTTGGTGACCACACCGGGTTTTATTCCGGCGTTGATCACTATCCGGTATTTACCCTGAAGGCACTGACACGGAAGCGGAATCCCGTATATCCGGCAACGATTGTGGGGCCCCCTCCCATGGAGGACTATTATCTGGGCAAGGCAACCGAGCGCATTTTTCTGCCCCTGATAAGAATGCAGCTGCCCGAGGTGGTTGATATTAATTTTCCTGCAGAAGGCGTTTTTCACAACTGCCTGCTGGTGTCGATCGACAAGCAGTTTCCGGGACACGCCAGAAAGGTTGCTTCAAGCATGTGGGGAATGGGGCAAATGATGCTCACAAAGCTCATCATTCTCGTCGATAAAGAGGTTGATGTTCAGAATATTTCCGAAACCGCCTGGAAAGTGTTCAGCAATATTGATCCTGAGCGGGATTTCTTTTTCAGCCGGGGGCCGCTTGATGTGCTTGATCATGCGAGCCCGGAGCCGATGTATGGCTCGAAGGCGGGAGTGGACGCAACCAGAAAGCACCCCGAAGAAGGACATCGGCGCCCCTGGCCCGATGAGATACGAATGAGCGACGATATCCGGCAGCTCGTGAGCCGGAGGTGGAAAGAATATGGGCTTGGCTAACAAGCTGCACATACTGCTCAACATGATTAAGTTCGAGCACACGGTCTTTGCGCTTCCTTTTGCATATCTGGGAATGGTTCTGGGAGCGGGAGGGATGCCGTCGCTGTCAACCTTTATTTTTGTGACGCTGGCCATGGTAGGGGCGCGGACCTACGCCATGGCCCTCAACCGTCTTGTTGACCGGGATATCGACAGCCGGAACCCGCGGACGGCCGGGCGCGCTTTGCCCCGGGGGCTGGTGTCTATTTCAGAAACAGTTTTTTTTACGGCCTGTTCGCTGGGGCTGTTTCTGGCTGCGGTGTATATGCTGCCACCGCTGTGCCACCGGCTGTGGCCGCTTGTTATAATTCCGATGACCTTTTATTCCCTTGCAAAGCGGGTGTCCTGGACCTGTCATTTTTGGCTGGGGCTGTGTCTGGGGCTCGCCCCGCCGGGAGCATGGGTTGCCGCAACCAACACGCTTCCACCTCCGGGCATAATGCTTCTGGGATGTGCCGTGCTGCTGTGGACCGCAGGCTTTGATATCATATACAGCTGTCAGGACCGGGACTTTGACCGCTCTGCAGGGATATTTTCAATTCCGGCCTGCTTTGGTGTCGCGCGCGGCCTTCAGATTACAAAATGGCTTCACGCTGTGACGGTCCTGCTGCTGCTCGCCGCCGGATTGTGTTTTTCTCTGGGGGTGGTATACTATATAGGCATAACGGTGGTTGCCTTGTTTTTGTGGTATGAAAACAGCATCATTTCATCAGGCGACCTGTCGAGGGTCACGGTGTCTTTTTTTACCATGAACGGGCTTGTGAGCATTTCAGCCTTTGTTTTTGCTTTTATCTCGCTGTATGTGTGAAACTTTGTTGTTTTTTGCGGGTTTAATTTTATAGAGGGGTATGATATCCCTCCCAAACCGGGTAAAGGGACGTCTTCGATGAAAACAATGATAACCGGGAAAAAATCCGCATGTATTATCGCACTCATGTTTCTTTTTGTGAGTGTTTCAGCCCAGCATGCGGCGTCGTTTACCATAGCCGATGCCGTCAAATGTAACGGTAAGGGCCACGGTCTTGTGTATTTTCAGGGATCAGGAACCCTGCTGATCAGCGGAGACGGTGTGCTGGTTGTGAGCGAAGATGCTGAAACAACATTTGCCTCTAAAGATTCGTCTCTTGAGCCCTCCTATGAAGAGCCCGAGTGCATGCTTACGGATGAGGGAAGCTGTGTCTTTATTCTGGAAAATGAGAAAGCGTGGATTTCCGGGGAGAATATCACAGTTTCTTTTGCCGGAGCCAATATCGGGTTTACCGCCAGCGGTGATGCCAGCCTGATATTAAAAGGCTATGGCATATACCGTATGGGGAATCGTCTTCAGCGGTGGGCTATTGACGGCAGCACAATTGTTCTTGAAAACAATTGAAAGAATTCCTATAATTTCTCACTATGAGACTGCGTGTGATACAAACGCCAAAAGCGCGACGCTTTTGGTGCACTATAATAGCGTGTATCTTATTTTCATCACCTCTGTGCGGCGCAGAGCGGTCCGAGCGCCGCATGCAGGCGAAACGATATATAGAAAAAGAATATTATACCATCCTTGTTTCCCTTACCCTTTTGCTTCCTGAGCTTGTCGAGTTCAGCTTTTCTGATAACGGAACGTTTTCTCTTACCTCTGATCTGTGGGATGCGCCAGCGCAGGGCACCTATGAGAAGGGCCTGTGTTTTATACGGGGGGCCGCTTCATCGAAAAAGTTTTTCGATACAGACTTTGATGAAGAAATACAGATGAATTATGATTTTTTCGGCATTCCCCTGGGGCTGCGGGATTTTTTTCTGTTCGGTGTCGGGCTCAGGCGCATCACCTTTTTTTCCGACAATGCCACATCCCGGGAATACTTTATTTTTGAGGGCCCGGGCGCGTAATCTGCATTCCGGGTCCGCCTTTTTTATTTATCCGACACCTGCATTTTTATCCCTCCATAGTGCATACATATCCGGATAATCCCGATGTACACCCGGCTCGTGTGTTTTAACGAGGCTACATAACAAATCCTGTTTTTGTTTGTTAACATTATTTGTAAATTTTGAATTGATTTTTTATGAAAAGTTACCTATGTTTGAAATAATCCTTTTTTAGTTCAGTAAGTAAGTAGTGCGAAAAATATTTTTATTATAGCAGTAATAATAATTTGATAAATTATAAATTGCTATAATATTTTTATTAAATACGGTATTATTGCCGGATATTTAATGAACATCTTGACAATACCATGCCGGATGGAGGATAACAGAAGGAAAGGCACTGGTAAAGCTCCTGTCTTACAAACCACTGTTAAGCCCGAAAAGTGGTCTATAATGTATACCTTTTTCACACAGGAGGACGGTATATGGCCTATGATGCAACCAAAATGAAAGATTGGCAAATTTCAGAGGAAGCTGAGAAAAACATGCCTGAACCTGATGAGTGGCAGGAGCGGCTCGGGCTGGAGAAAAATGAAATAAATGCTATGGGGCGTCTTGCCAAGCTTGACTTTCTTAACATTATGAACCGGCTTCAGGACAGGCCGGACGGCAAATACATCGAAATTACCGCGATTACCCCGACACCGCTCGGGGAAGGAAAAAGCACAACCTCGGTAGGCCTTATTGAGGGGCTCGGCAAAAGAGGAAAAAACGTCGGCGGATGCCTCCGGCAGCCATCAGGGGGCCCGACAATGAACGTAAAGGGTACGGCTGCAGGAGGCGGCAATGCACTGCTTATTCCTATGACTGAATTTTCCCTCGGCCTTACCGGGGATATCAACGATATTACCAATGCACATAATCTGGCCATGGTGGCGCTCACCTCGCGGATGCAGCATGAAAGAAATTACGACGATGAAACGCTGCTTCGCCGCTCCGCCATGAAGCGCCTCAACATCGATCCCAACCGTGTGGAAATGGGGTGGGTTATGGATTTTTGCGCCCAGAGCCTTCGTCAGATTGTGATCGGGCTGGGCGGCAAAATGAACGGCTATACAATGGAGTCCCGCTTCGGGATCAGCGTGAGCTCCGAGTGCATGGCTATTCTGTCAATTGTGAAAAATCTGGCCGATTTGCGGGAGCGGCTGGACAATATAACGGTGGCGTTTGACAGAAAAGGAAAGCGCATCACCACGGGGGACCTTGAAGTTGGCGGAGCCATGACCGCCTGGATGAGAAACACCATCAACCCGACCCTTATGTGCACGGCTGAGTACCAGCCCTGCATGGTTCATGCCGGCCCTTTTGCCAACATAGCGGTGGGGCAGTCATCCATCATTGCAGACCGTATCGGGCTCAAGCTGTTTGATTACCATGTTACCGAAAGCGGCTTTGGCGCCGATATCGGGTTTGAAAAATTCTGGAATGTGAAATGCCGGTTCAGCGGGCTCAAGCCCCACGTGTCCGTGCTGACGACCACCATTCGCGGCCTGAAAATGCACGGGGGAGGTCCGAAAGTCGTTCCCGGGCTGCCCCTGTCTGAAGAATACACCAAAGAAAACCTCGGGCTCCTTGAAAGCGGGCTCAGCAACATGATTCACCACATAAAGACCATTCGCAAATCAGGCATTAACCCCGTGGTGTGCATTAATGCCTTCCATACCGATACGGATGCCGAAATCGATATGGTCCGCAAAGCGGCTGAGAAGGCCGGCGCCCGGTGCGCAAAATCAACACACTGGGCCGACGGGGGCGACGGAGCGCTTGAGCTTGCCGATGCGGTGCTTGATGCGTGTGGAGAGGAAAGTCAGTTTGATTTTCTCTACCCGTTTGACACGAAGCTTCGGGACCGGGTCGACCTCATTGCAAAAGAGGTCTACGGAGCAGACGGGGTCAGCTGGACTCCCGAGGCGGAGAAAAAGGCAAAAGAGCTCGAAGCCGATCCTCATTTTGATGATTTTGCAACCATGATGGTCAAAACCCACCTGAGCCTTACCCATGATCCGGCCCTTAAAGGGGTGCCGTCGGGCTGGACCCTGCCCATCCGTGACGTTCTTATTTATTCAGGGGCGAAATTTCTGTGTCCCTGTGCCGGATCTATCAGCCTTATGCCCGGCACCGGATCGGATCCTGCGTTCAGAAGGGTTGATGTTGATGTTGAAACCGGGAAAGTAACCGGGCTGTTTTAAGCGCGGTTCTTAGAATCGGAAGAAGGGGTTTATGAAACAGGTAACTATTCGCTTTTTGCCTGCTGAAACAACCATACAGGCGGTAAAAGGCGACAATCTGCTCGATATCGCCATGGATGCCGGCGTGCACATTACTGCCGCCTGCGGCGGTGAGGGCGTGTGCGGCAAGTGCCGGGTGCGCATAGACTCGGGCGAAGTCGACTGTTCCAACCGGGGCATGATTTCCCCGGAAGATTATGAAAAAGGCTACCGGCTGGCATGCCAGTGCACGGTGGTTTCCGATGCTGCTGTCTATGTGCCGGAATCGGAAAAAGTCGTTCAGCTCCCGGCACAGAAAAAAGAGCACCGTCACGATACCCGGCACGCTGCGGTACAGGAGGCAGAGCGTATGGCCGCCGGCGATATGTTCAGTCCGCCGGTAAGGAAGTATTATGTGTCCTGCTCGCCGCCAACGCTTGAGGACAACGCAAGCGACCTGTCCCGGTTTTTACGGGCGCTGAAGCAGCAGCACGGCATCGGCGAGGTTGGAATTGACCGCGGAATAGTAAAAGAGCTGCCGCGCCTCCTGCGGGAGTCCGATTGGGGGGTGACTGCAGGTATTTTGCAGCAGCGAAGCGGAATGAGTCTCACCTGCACCGGGCAGTACTCCCACGCGCTGGTTCATGTTCAAAAAGGGGACACAACCGGCGCAACCTACTGCGCTGCGTTTGATATCGGCACAACATCCCTGTGGGGGCAGCTCATTGATCTGGATAAGCGGGCTCCGGTGGCTGAGGCATCATCCTACAATCCGCAGATTCAATTCGGAGAGGATGTCATCAGCCGCATTGTTTTTTCAGGAAAAGGGCAGGGCCTCAGCAAGCTCAGAGAGGCTGCCGCTGAGGGCCTGAACGGGCTTATAAGAGAGCTGTGCTCGCAGGCGGACATTAGCAGCGATGACATTTCGCACATTGCTGCCGCCGGCAATACCGTCATGACCCACCTGTTTGCCGGGCTCGACCCCCGCTATATACGCGAGGCCCCTTATACGCCGGTTGCAAACACGCTTCCCCCCATGCCGGCCGGTGACCTGGGCCTTGCCGTCCGGGACAGCATACAGGTATATACATTTCCCTCAGTGGCAAGCTATGTGGGCGGTGATATTGTTGCCGGGGTGCTCAGCACCGGCATGCACAAAGCAGAAGAGCTTACCCTGTATATGGATGTCGGAACCAACGGCGAAATCGTGGTAGGAAACGCCGATTTCCTTATCACGGCATCCTGCTCGGCCGGCCCGGCATTCGAGGGCGGCGGGCTTCGCTTCGGGATGCGCGCGGCGCGGGGTGCCATAGAGCGCTTTCACATAGATCCTGCAACGCTGGACCCCATGGTTGTGACCATCGGCAAAGAGCGCCCGCGCGGCATATGCGGCTCCGGCGCTATTACTATACTTGCAGAATTTTTACAGAAAGGGGTGCTTGATCAGAACGGCAAGTTCAACCCCGACTGCACCACGCCGCGGCTTCGTGAAGGCCCTGACGGCATGGAATATGTGCTGGTGGACAGGGAAAACGCTGGAGTTGATGACGATATTGTTATTACCGAACCTGATATCGATAATCTTCTGAGGGCAAAAGCCGCCATGTTTGCCGGCTGCCAGTGCCTGCTGGATAAAGTCGGACTCGGGTTCAGTGAGCTTGAGCGGGTTATTATTGCAGGGGCATTCGGGGACTTTATCGATCTCGACGAGGCAATTATTATCGGGCTGCTTCCCGAGATCCAGACGGAAAAATTTCTCTTTATCGGCAACGGGTCGCTTCTGGGTGCCCGTCTTGCAACCCTGTCCCGTGATCTGCTTGCCGAAGGGGAGGAAATAGCGGCCAAAATGACTAATATTGAGCTCAGCGAGGATCACAGCTTTATGGATAAATATATGGGAAGCATGTTTTTTCCCCATACCAATACTCATTTATTCCCCGGAACCTGTAACGCTCTTGCGCACAGCAAGAAAATATGTTAAAAAAATAAGATATTTATTATCTTTTTTTCTCCCCTTACTTTGTGATAATACGGATGCACCAGACACCGCATGCGTATGCTGTATACGTATTTGTAGAGGATAAAGCATGAGCTTTGTTACGGCAGTAACCGGAAAAGGCGGAACCGGAAAAACGACAGTTGCCGGTCTTTTTGTACGCTATTTGGTCCACAGCAGCATGCGGCCCGTACTTGCGGTTGATGCCGATCCGGATGCGAATCTGCCGGAGGCCCTTGGCTTCGTGTCTGCAGAGGGCCTGAAGACCATCGGCCGGACGCGCCAGGAGTTTTTTGACAACAAAGGCGAAGTGCCGGCGGGTATGCCAAAGGAAGCTTATCTTGAGCTTATGCTCAATCAGACGCTTATGGAGTCCCGCGACATAGACCTGCTGGTTATGGGCAGGCCGGAGGGCCCCGGGTGCTACTGTTACATTAACAATATTCTGCGCAAGCATCTTGAGGTGCTTGCCAAGAATTACCCCTATGTGGTCATCGATAATGAGGCGGGCCTTGAGCATCTCAGCCGCCGGACCGCGCGCCATATCGACAGCCTCGTTATCGTTTCTGACTATTCGCTGAATGGGCTGCGCGCTGCCCGCCGCATCCGCGAGCTTGCCGGAGAGATGAAGCTTGACGTGCGGGATGTCGGGCTTGTGGTAAATGATGCTCCATCAGAGCCGTCATCCGAATTTATGCGCCAGGCGTCCATTGAGGGCGTACGATTGCTGGGTATTGTGCCCCATGACGAGCTGATACCCCAGTACGATATTGATCAAAAAACGCTGCTTGAGCTGCCCGATGAAGCGCCGGTGTGCAGCGCGGTTAATGCCATAGCGGCAAAAGTGTTTGCCGATGAAGAACACGACACACCCCAAAAGCGAGGTGCCTTATGACAGCAACAATAATCAGCGGCAAAGATATCGCGGCCCAGATCCGGGAGGAGCTGAAGGCCGACGTTGCTCACCTGAAGGAATCCCGCGGCGCTGTTCCCGGTCTGGTGACCATACTGGTGGGCGAGGACCCGGCATCGGTCAGCTATGTGACCGCCAAACAGAAGACATCCCACGAGCTTGATTTCCATTCCATACAGGACAGCCAGCCGGCGGATATTTCAGAAGACGCGCTGCTTGAGCTGATCAGAAAATACAACGCCGATTCAAGCATCCACGGCATACTGGTTCAGCTTCCGCTCCCCCCCCACATAAATGAAAAAAAAGTGCTTAACGCTATCAACCCCGACAAGGATGTGGACGGCTTTCACCCGGTCAATGTCGGTCGACTCATGATCGGGGGCGATGAGGTGAAGTTTCTGCCCTGCACGCCGGCGGGTATTCAGGAGCTGATAGTGCGCTCGGGCATTGAGACTGAGGGTGCGGAAGTGGTGGTCGTCGGGCGCTCAAATATTGTGGGTAAGCCGATCGCCAACATCATGCTTCAAAAGGCACGCGGGGCAAATGCGACAGTAACCGTGATCCACACCCGTACCCGGGATATGGCTGAGCACTGCCGCCGCGCCGATATTCTGATTGTAGCGGCAGGGGTTCCCGGCCTGGTGAAGCCCGAGTGGATAAAGCCCGGGGCATGCGTTATTGATGTCGGCGTAAACCGGGTGGGTGAAAAAATAAGCCAGAAAACAGGCAAGAAAATCGCCGTGCTGAAAGGCGATGTTGACTTTGATGCCGCAAAGGAAATAGCGGGCGCTATTACCCCGGTGCCTGGGGGTGTAGGTCCCATGACCATAACGATGCTTATGAAAAACACCGTTAAAGCGGCAAAATTCGCACTTAATATACAGCAATGAGATGGAGGTGAACCATGGCAATTGACATTCCCCGTCAGGAATATACGGGCAGCGTACAGGAGATCACGCTCGGCTCGGGTCCGCGCGCAATTACGGTGGGCGGCGACACCGCATATCCGTTTTATACATTTGAAGGCGACATGCCCCACGCACCCCGGATCGGCATTCAAGTGCCTGATTATGCGCCCGATGACTGGGCGGACGCCTGCGCTGAGCCATACCGGGACGTGCTCGGCGATCCGGTCGCCTGGGCAAAGAAAGCACAGGATGAGTACGGCGCCGATTTTATTCAGCTGTGGCTTAAGAGCACGGATCCCAACGGCCTTGACAGAAGCGCTGACGAGGCTGCAGAAACCGCGAAGGCGGTGGCTGAAGCCGTTTCGGTTCCGCTTATTGTATGGGGGACCGCAAATGTGGACAAGGATGCCGAGGTGCTCGGCAAAGTAGCTGAGGCCTGTGCCGATCACCAGGTCATTATCGGACCGGTTGAGGAGGCAAATCACAAGCAGATCGGCGCGCAGGCGCTGGCCTATAATCTGAAGCTTGTCGCCAGCAGTCCGATCGACATAAATCTTGCCAAGCAGCTCAACATATTGCTGACCAATCTGGGCGTGCCTCTTGAAAACATTATTATCGACCCCACAACCGGTGCGCTCGGGTACGGGCTTGAATACACCTATTCGGTTATGGAACGCATCCGCCAGGCGGCGCTGACACAGGATGATGACAAGCTGCAATGCCCCTTTCTTTCAAATATGGCAGATGAGGTGTGGAAGTGCAAGGAAGCAAAGCTTCCCACGGATGAGCATATGGGCGAAGCCAAGTCCCGAGGCGTTCTTATGGAGGCGGTTACGGCGACCACGCTGCTTAATGCGGGCGCAGAGCTGCTGGTGATGCGTCACCCTGAGGCCATCCAGCTCGTAAGAGAATATATTGCAGAGCTCGGCGGGTTTGAAATGCCCAGGAAAGAGGCTGCGGCGGCCGCTCAAAAGGCTGCACAGCCGAGAGCTGAAATACCTGCTGAGGTTTCAGGCATAGCCGAGGCGCTGGAGCAGGGAGCGCTGTGCCGGATAGTCAAGTGCATGGACACCCCGGTTGAGCTTGCGCCGGGCCATGCCATAGCGCTGATAAAGGTGCTTGATAAGCAGGATGCAGCCGCAGAAGGAGGGCTGATTCTGACCTCGCTTAAGGAGGCTGCTGCTCAAAAGCAGGCAGAGGAAGCGGAAGCGCCCGCTGAAGCCCCGAAAACCACGCTGGCCAAGCAGGCCCCTGAATTTGTTCCCGCCGACACCTGGACGCCTATTTCTGAGGATGATAATTATGAATGCGTCATCGCCGAGGAGGAAAACGTAGCCGGCTCAAAGGTGCGGGTCATGCGGGAAAGCTACGAGCCGGGCAAGGCATCGGAAAAATATAACTGGCGTGACCGGGTTGATGACCCCTCGCGCATGCTGCAGCGGGTAAAAACCGATCTTCGCTACTGGTATTCGGAAGGGTACGGGAGCGAGCGGCGCAAAAAGCCCGCATAATTAATTTTAATTGTAAATAGATGCGTTATACAATGTGTGTCGATTAGATAAGAATGTCCTTGCAGCCCGCCCCTTCGGCGGTTTGCGGTTACCCGGTGCTGAGGCAGCAATCACGACGTCTGTTTATTGGTTGCGCGGCGCGGCACCAAGCTATGGAGGTTTTACCAATGGCAGAGAAAAAAAACAGCGATAAAAAACACACTGTGTGCGATGCAACGCAGCAGATGCTCGACCGGGCACACGAACAGGATATTTCGACGGTCTTTGATCGTGCTGATTCGATGAAGCCCTGCCCCATCGGGGCGGACGGCGTATGCTGCAAAAATTGTTCAATGGGACCGTGCAGGGTCCCGCCGCCCAAAAAAGAAGGCGAGCCGCAAAAGGTGGGCCTCTGCGGCGCGACGGCTGAAACAATCGCCGCGCGAAATTTTACCCGTATGGTCGCCGGCGGTGCGGCAGCGCACTCTGACCACGGCCGCGGCGTCGCGCACGTGTTTCTGGCTGCTGCGCGGGGTGAAATGCCCGGCTACGGAATTAAGGACGTGCAGAAGCTGCTGCAGATCGGCCTTGACTTCGGGCTTGATGTGGAGTCCATGGCTCTGAATGATCTGGCCGTTAAAGTCGGTGAGCTGTGCCTTGCAGAATTCGGCAAGCAGGAAGGCGAGCTGGTATTTGCAAAGCGCGCCCCCCTCAAGCGTCAGGAGGTCTGGCGGCAGAACGATTTGATGCCCCGCGGCGTCGACCGTGAAATCGTTGAAATTATGCACCGTACGCATATGGGTGTTGACCAGGATTACCAGTCCCTTATTGCACAGGCGGGCCGGGCGGCCATTGCCGACGGCTGGGGCGGCTCGATGATTGCCACCGAGCTGCAGGACATCATGTTCGGCACCCCGATGCCGATTACGGGTTCGATCAATCTCGGCGTGCTTAAAGAGGAGGATGTAAATATCATTGTGCACGGGCACGAGCCGCTGCTTTCCGAGATGATCGTTGTTGCCTGCCAGGATCCGGAAATGATCGAGCTGGCAAAATCAAAGGGAGCCGCAGGTATAAACCTTACGGGCATGTGCTGCACCGCTAACGAGATACTGATGCGCCACGGCATCCCCATCGCCGGCAATTTCCTGCAGCAGGAAATGGCGATTATAACCGGTGCCCTCGATCTGATGATCGTCGATGTGCAGTGCCAGATGCAGGCGATTCAGAGCGTTGCCCAGTGCTTTCACACGGAAGTCGTTACCACCTCACCCAAGGGAAGGATCGAGGGAGCGCGTCATATAGAGTTTGATGAAGAAAACGCAATTGAAACAGCCAAGGATATCGTTCGGGCGGCGATCGAGGCATACCCGAAGCGGAAAGCAGAAGCGTGTATCCCGCAGCAGAAGAGCGATATGGTGGTCGGGTTTTCTCACGAGACGGTCAACTATCTGCTGGGCGGGTCGTTCCGCTCATCCTATAAGCCGCTCAACGACAATATTATCGGCGGCAGGATCCGCGGCATCGCCGGGGTTGTCGGGTGCAATAACGCACGCACCGTCCACGATAACGACCATTTGACTCTAATAAAAGAGCTGATTAAAAATGACGTTATCGTGCTCACCACCGGCTGCAGCGCCATGGCCTGCGGCAAGGCGGGGCTTCTGGTGCCTGAGGCTGCCGCCAAGTACTGCGGTGCCGGGCTCGCGGAAGTGTGTGAAACTGTCGGTATTCCGCCGGTGTTGCACATGGGCTCCTGTGTCGATAACAGCCGTATTCTGATTGCCGCTGCTGCGGTGGTGAAAGAAGGCGGTCTCGGCGATGATATTTCCGAAATGCCCGTTGCCGGGGCGGCTCCCGAGTGGATGAGCGAAAAGGCGGTTTCGATCGGACATTATTTTGTTGCTTCCGGCGTTTATACGTTTTTCGGCGTTACGTTTCCGACAACGGGGAGCACGCGGGTAACCGAGTATCTTTTTAAAGATCTTGAGGAGAAGTGGGGCGGCATGTGGGGCTTTGAGAAAGACCCTGTCGAAATGGCCAGAAAGATGATCGCCCACATTGATAAAAAACGCCAGGCGCTCGGCATAGACAAGGCCCGGGAGCGGGTGCTCATGGATATGGAAATGCGGCGCGAGCTTGAAGCGGTTTAGCAGCATTGTGCCGCACGAATTCTGCAAATGGTAATACTGCACGCAGTGCCGGCCGGCGGGCGCGCAGCCATGATAGAAAAGGAGGACAAACCGTGTCGAAAATTATTTCATCCGCCGCCATACGCGGGGCGCATAAAATTGCACAACGGGTTGAAAAAAAATATGCCGAAGCATTGCAAAAGTACGGCCCGAGCCAGGAAATCTCTTTTCCGAACACCGGCTACTATTTGCCAATTATCTATGCCATGCTGGGCATTCCGGTGGAGACCCTGGGAGACTGCCAGCAGGTTTTTACCCGCGCGCGCAGGCTGCTGCCCCCCCCGGTAAAGGAAAATCTGCATCTTCCCTACCTTGCGCCTGCTCTTGATGCAGGCATGGTCACCCTGTTTTACGAGGAGGTGGAGGAGGCAATCCGCTATCTCGAGCAGCCCGGCTTTTATCTGCAGAACGAAGAGGAGGTCTCAGATGACAATATCTGGCTCGGGGCTGCAAATGATGTTATTTTGCGCAAGCGCGGCGTCGAGTTCGTTGACGGAAGCGCACCAGGTTTTGCCGCTATCGTCGGCGCGGCGCCCGACAGCGAAACGGCAAAAAAAATCGCCGAGGAGCTCCAGCTCAAAAACCTGTATGTCTTTATGGCCTCTGAGAGCGACGGAAATCGATTTTCCGAGCAGCTGGTTGAGCAGGACGTGCAGGTCGGGTGGAATACCCGGCTTGTTCCTTTCGGGCCCGATATTTCGGCGGCGGTGTTTGCGCTCGGGTTTGCAGCCAGGGCGGCGATGGCCTTCGGCGGCATAAAGCCCGGGGATTACCGCCAAAACCTCATTTACAACAAAGACCGCATTTTTGCCTTCGTTCTTGCCATGGGTTTCGTGAGCGATGAGTGGTATGCAAATGCCGCCGGATGTATCAATTTCGGCTTTCCCGTTATCGCCGACACCCCTATTCCTCAAATTCTTCCTACCGGTATTTGCACCTATGAGCATGTGATATCAAATGTGCCCCACGATCAGATGGTGTCAAAGGCTATTGAAACGCGCGGCCTTAAAGTAACGGTTACCGAAGTGCCGATACCGGTTTCCTACGGCGCCGCTTTTGAGGGAGAGCGCGTGCGCGGCGATGATATTTATTTTGAGTGCGGTGGAGGCCGCACCCATATGGTGGAATATTCGGTTTTGAAGGAAATGGATGAGGTTGAAGACGGCAAAATTGAGATTGTCGGGCCGGACCTTACCGATATTGAGGCGGGCTCGCGGCTGCCGCTTGCCATTTATGTCGAAATCGCCGGCCGGCAGATGCAGGAGGATTTTCTGCCGATACTGGAGCGGCAGATTCATCACCTGATTAATTATGCTCAGGGCATTATGCATATCGGGCAGCGCGATATTGCCTGGGTTCGTATTGCCAAGCAGGCTGTTGAAAAGGGGTTCACCTTCAAGGATATCGGGAACATTCTGCACGCGATGTACCATAAAGATTTTGGCAATATCGTTGATAAGGTGAAAGTGACCATCTACACCGAGGAACAGAAAGTGAATGATGTCCTTGAAGAAGCCAGAGAGGCATTTAAAAAACGCGATGAGCGAATTGCCGGCATGACCGATGAGGGTGAGGGCGTGTATTATTCCTGTACGCTGTGCCAGTCTTTTGCCCCCTCCCACGTGTGCGTGGTGACGCCCGAGCGCACCGGCCTGTGCGGTGCCTATAACTGGCTTGACTGCAAAGCGGCATATGAAATAAACCCGACCGGGCCCAATCAGCCTATCGAAAAAGGAGATGTGCTTGATGACCGCCTCGGCAAGTGGACCGGAGTGAACGAGTTTGTACAGCAGGCTTCCCGCGGCAAGGTTGATGATGTGAACGCCTACAGCATTATGGAGAACCCGATGACCTCATGCGGCTGCTTTGAGTGTATAGCCGCGTTTCTTGATCAGTGTAACGGGATTATGACGGTCGACCGCGATTTTCAGGGCGACACCACCCCCTGCGGCATGAAGTTCACCACGCTGGCCGGCTCGGTCGGCGGCGGCGCCGTAACCCCCGGCTTCGTCGGGCACAGCAAGCATTATATCGGCTCGGCAAAATTCATCAAGGCTGAGGGCGGCGTCAGGCGGCTCGTGTGGATGCCCAAAGCGCTCAAGGAGGAGCTTGCGGATAAAATTAACGAGCAGGGCAGGCAGGCAGGGGTTGAAAACCTTGCGGATAAAATAGCGGATGAGACCGTCGGCGTTACGCAGGAAGAGATACTTCCGTTTTTAAAGGAAAAAGGGCACCCTGCCCTGGAGATGGAGCCGATGGTTTAGCGATTAATTAACGCGCGCATTAAGCGATTGCGGCATACTGCAGGCGCCTGCATTTTTCGCTGATGCGACGTTTTATATGAGCAGACAAGGAGGAAGATATGGCGCTTTCGGGAATTGAGATATTTAAAAAACTTCCTAAGACAAACTGTCAGGAGTGCGGGGTCCAGACCTGCATGGCCTTTGCCATGAAGCTGGCATCAGGCCAGGCTGAGCTTGATGCCTGCCCGTATGTATCAGATGAGGTCCGCCAGGAGCTTGAAGAGGCGTCCGCACCTCCCATTCGGCCGGTCACTGTCGGCACAGGGGACGATGCGCTGCGGGTTGGCGGTGAAACCGTGCTGTTCCGGCACGAAAAGACCTTTGTAAACAAGCCCGGCATCGGCGTCCTGGTCACGGATACAATGAGTGATGAAGAAATTGACAGAAAGCTATCACGGGTTGCAGAGCTGAGTTATGAGCGCGTCGGCTTTATTCTGAAAGCTGATATCGTCGCGGTAAAGGATACAACAGGAGACAGCGCCCGCTTTGCTGCGATTGCAGATAAGGCACGGGATAAAGGGCTTTCCAACCTGGTGCTGATGAGCTCGAGTGCAGATGTGCTCAAGGCGGCGCTGGAGAAGGTCAGGGACTGCAGGCCGCTTCTGTATGCAGCGGATGCCGGGACGGCTGATTCGTTCGGGAAGCTTGCGCTGGAATATGATTGCCCTGTTGCCGTGCGGGGCGGGAACCTGGAGGAGGCGGCCGGGCTTACCGAAAAGCTGACTGCAATGAAAATAAAAGACATCGTTATTGACACCGGCGCGCGGACACTGAAACAGGCATACCAGGATCAGGTTGCCGTGCGGCGCGCGGCGCTCATTAACAAGTTCCGCCCCCTGGGATTCCCGACAATTGTTTTTCCCTGCGAGCTAACCGATAACCCCATGAAGGAATCGGTGTTTGCCTCGACATTTATTCCCAAGTACGGCGGCGTCCTTATTTTGTCCGAGATTGAGGGGCATAACCTGTTTCCGCTGGCGGTTCAGCGGATGAATATATATACCGACCCGCAGCGGCCGATGGCGACCACCGAGGGTATTTATGAAATAAACAATCCTGATGAAAACTCACCGGTGCTCATTACCAGCAATTTTTCGCTGACCTATTTTATTGTGTCGGGCGAAGTGGAGTCAAGCCGCGTGCCCACCTGGCTGCTCATTAAAGATACCGAGGGGCTGTCGGTGCTGACTGCCTGGGCGGCGGGCAAGTTTGTTGCCGATGCCATAGCGCCGTTTGTGAAAAAATGCGGCATCGAAGATAAGCTTGGTCATCGAAAAATCATTATTCCCGGGGCGGCTGCAACAATCAGCGGCGAGCTTGATGAGGAGCTTGCCGACTGGGAGGTGCAGATAGGCCCGCGTGAGGCGGCACATCTCATTCCGTATTTAAAGAACTGGCAGGCTGCATAGCGGGGAAAAACCGAAAACCACATTTGCTCAAAACTGGGACTACCATAATCACAGGAGGGTGATACTATCATGACGGTTGCCATAGCGGAAAGCATTAATATTATGTCAAAGACACTCGGCCCTGCAATGAAAGAGCGGGATCCCGGGCCCATTCAGGAGATGGCCGTTGCAGAGGCGAAGGCCGGGGCGGATTATCTTGACGTGAACATCGGGCCTGCCCGCAAGGGCGGCGCGGAAATGATGGAGTGGCTGGTAAAAACCATTCATGAGGCTGTGGACCTTCCGCTTTCACTTGATACGACAAATCTCGAGGCTATGGAGGCAGGCCTTAAGGCTCATGCCAAAGGAGGCCGCCCGCTGGTTAACTCGGTTTCCTGTCAGGCGGACCGGATTGATGCAGGGCTTGATCTTGTGCATAAATATAACGCGCTCATGGTCGGGCTGCTCTGGGGAACCGAGGGGATGCCGCGTGATATGGATGAGCGGGCGGCGCTTACCGTTGAGCTTACCATGAAGGCTTCCGAAAAAGGCATTCCGAACGAAGATATTTTTATCGACCCGATCGTTACTCCGGTGAGCGGGGAAATAAATCAGGTTGTTGCCTGTACCGACTTTCTCGGCATGCTGCAGGATATCGCCCCGGGGTGCAAGTCGACTGTCGGACTGTCAAATGTATCAAACGGAGCACCGACCGAGCTTCGCCCGTATTTGAACCGCCCGTATCTGCTGATGCTTCAGAAGCAGGGGCTGTATTCTGCAATAGTCGACTGTTTTGATGAGGAGCTGATGGCGCTGTGCCGCGATGAGCTGCCGGAGCTGCGCGATCTGGTGGCAAAAATAATGGATGGCCAGACGGTTGATGCCTCAGCTTTGTCCGAAAAGGAGCAGCAGTATTATAAATCCGTTAATGTGCTCATGGGAAAAGTGCTTTATTCGAACTCGTGGCTTGATTGAGCAAGTCGCGCCATGACAATAAAGGCTGAACCGCTAACCCAGGACAGCATATGTACGAGCTTGCTCGCGGGCCGTTGATGTGGGCTGCAGCGCTGATCTTTGCCGCCGGCGTTCTATACCGGATAGTGCAGCTGTTTATTCTAACCCGAAAAAAACAGCGCTCTTGCTATACCCCGACACCTGCCACAAAGCGCCCCCCCCTGTCTTCGGAAGAGCGGAAGCTCGATATGCTGGTTGCGTTTCAGCAGAGCCTTGCCGGCAAGCATCCGGTTATGGCCATTGTGTCGACTGTGTTTCATGTCTGCCTTTTTGCTGCACCGCTTCTGCTTGTTGCCCACAGCGAGCTTTTGCATGAATCCTGGGGCGTTTCTTTTCTTACGCTGCCCGATTCCGTGTGTGACACTATGACGGCAGTCCTGCTTGCCTGCTGCCTGTTTTTTCTGGCCAGGCGCATTGTGGTGCCGCAGGTCAGAGCTGTTTCCTCACTGACTGACTATCTGCTTCTTTTTATCACCGCCGCACCGTTTTTGACCGGCTTTTTTGCCTATCATCAGTGGTTTCCCTATAATACCGTTCTTGTTCTGCACATGCTTGCAGGAGAGGCCATGCTTATCGCCATTCCGTTTTCCAAGCTCGGGCATATGGTGTTTTTCTTTTTTGTCAGGTTGCTGATGGGAAGCGAGTTCAGCTTCGGCTCCGGAGCGCGGGTATGGACACCATGAAAGCATCCTGCGGCGCCCCCGATTCTGCTCGGCACACATCTGCCCGGGAAGTCGATTCCAGCGCCATAAAGGCGCTGCTTGATAAAAAATCTTCCAGGATGAAGGTATGCCTTTCGGCCTGCGCCAGCTGCAGCCTGTGCGCTGAAAGCTGCTTTTTATACATGAAGCATGACCGGAATCCTGAATACATGCCTTCATTCAAGGTGGTGCAGTCGCTTGGGGTGCTGTATAAAAAAAAGGGCAGGGTCAGCAGGAAGCAGCTTAAGCGGATGCAGACGCTTGTGTGGCAAAATTGTGTGCTGTGCGGCAGGTGCTATTGCCCTCTGGGCATCGATATACCCAACATGATCGCCTTTGCCCGCAGCATCCTCCGGGCGCAGGGCCTGTATGGGGTGTATCCCTACACTACCGGGGCGCCGGAGGCTGATTATGCATCGGATGAGGCGCAGTAGTGTCCAAAATAATGTACGAAGCCGGTTCGGGCGGGGCTCTGCAAAGCCCCCGCAAAAAGTTCAAAAGGTTATGGAACGGCATGTGCCGTTATATTTCAGTACACACACGGCCCGGCGGACGGTGCTGCCCGGGACAATCCCTGCACAATGCCTGTTACGTAGTTACACGTAGCAGCATCGGGCCGTCCATGAAGTGAGGTTTTATGTGGCGGCGGCTGCGCAGAGCCCCGCCCGAACCGGCTTTTGCTCGATGTTTTTATTTATTTTGGACACGTTTGGATGAGGCGGAAGAATAAACATTGATTGGGAGTGCGTTATGGTCATTGCCGAAATAAAACCCATCGAAGAAATATATGATATGGTGCGGGGATACCGTACTGTTTTGAATCTTGGATGCGGGGGGTGTACGGCTGTATGTCTTGCCGGCGGGCAAAAGGAGGTCGATGGGCTGAATACCAAATTGAAGCTGCTGTTTAAAAAAAATAACGACACGGCATCCATTCGCGGGCTCACCATAGAGCGCCAGTGTGAAGACAATTTTTTTGATGATGTCGACTCGGTTATCGACGGATTTGATGCTGTTTTATCAATGGCATGCGGTGCGGGCGTCCAGTTTTTGGCAGAGCGGTATCCGCACAAGCCTGTTTTTCCTGCGGTAAACACGACTTTTGTCGGCGTGACCCGGGAAGTCGGGTGGTATGAAGAGCGCTGCTCCTGCTGCGGGGAGTGCGTGCTCGGCATGACCGGCGGCGTGTGCCCGGTGACGATGTGCGCAAAGAGCCTGTTCAACGGCCCGTGCGGCGGAGCACAGGACGGGCACTGTGAAGTTGACCCTGAAATCCCCTGCGCCTGGAGTACCATCTATGAGCGGCTCCGGCAGCAGAACAGGCTTGAGGATATATACCGCATACATCCTGCCCGCCAGTGGCAGAACCAGATCCAGGGCCGGTTAGTTTTGAACGGCTATAAAAAACGATATGAAAAAGACAGCGAGTGAATTGCACACTCCTGTGCGGCCATCATGTGCTGCAACAAAAAAAGCGGCGCTCCCGCTGAAGGTATAACACATATCCAGGAATACCAGGCAGAGGAGGTGCGCCGTACAGGGCATTGTTTTTTCGTGCGTTAATCATGAAGGTATATTAACCAGGTGAGCGAATATGAAATCAGGCAGCAATCTTGAGCACGTTCTCTCGTCCGGCACGTTTGCAGTAACCGGCGAGCTGGGGCCGCCGCGGGGTGCGGAACCGGAGGCAATACAGAAAAAGGCGGCGCATCTTGCCGGCATGGTTGATGCGGTCAATATCACCGATAACCAGACAGCGGTGGTGCGTATGGCAAGCTGGGCCGCGTCGGCGATTCTTATCAACGAAGGCCTTGAGCCGAACTATCAAATGGTCTGCCGCGACAGAAACCGCATTGCCATACAGTCCGACATTATCGGCGCCTATGCCCTTGGCGTGAGAAATATGCTGTGCCTTTCAGGGGACCACCAGATGTTCGGTGATCACCCCCACAGCAAAAAAGTTTTTGATATCGATTCGATTCAGCTTATTTCCCTGGTTAAGCATATGCGCGATGACGGCGTGTTTCTCAATGGCGAGGAGCTTACTGCCGCTCCGCGAATGTTTATCGGCGCCGCCGCCAATCCGTTTGCAGAGCCCTATGAATTCAGAGTGTACCGGCTGGCAAAAAAAATAGAGGCGGGCGCTGATTTTATTCAAACGCAGTGCATTTACAACATGGAGCGCTTCAGGGAATATATGCGGCAGGCATACGACATGGGGCTCACTGAAAAAGTGTTCATACTTGCCGGGGTAACCCCCATGAAATCGCTGGGCATGGCGCGGTACATGCAGAAAAATGTACCGGGCATGGACGTACCGGATACGATAATTAACCGGCTCAAGGGGGTCGAGAAGAAAAAGCAGGCCGAGGAGGGGATTGCCATCTGCTGTGAGCAGATTGAAGAATTCAAGCAGACCCCCGGTGTTGCGGGCGTGCATATAATGGCAATTGAGTGGGAGCACCGCGTCCCGGAAATAGTTGAGCGGGCCGGGCTGTTGCCCCGCCCCCCCGCTGGGGAGCACGCAGGATAGGGGTGCGGCATCGGGGAACCCTGCCGGATTTGCCGTTTGCGATACCGATATTTGCCGAAACCGGAAAACGAAATTAACACTATATACTATGACCAGTAGTGTCCAAAATAATGTACGAAGCCGGTTCGGGCGGGGCTCTGCACAGCCCCCGCAACGAGTTCAAAAGGTTATGCAGCGGCATGTGCCGTTATATTTCAG
>CAZUMW010000037.1:0-46778 GCA_964621615.1 uncultured Thermodesulfobacteriota bacterium | reverse complement strand
AGGGGTTAGGGGAGATTTTTTACGCATTATCGCCGGACACGCTTCGCTTTGTCCAGGCCTGCGACTGCTCAACGACACTACGATGCAGGCATTATGCAGGGATTGCCCCGGGCAGCACACGCCGGGCCGTGTGTATGCTGATGTTTAACGGCACATGCAGTTCCATAATCTGTTGCATTTGTTGCGGGGGCTTTGCAGAGAACCGCCCGAACCGGCTTCCTTAAACTGTTTTTGACACTACTGGATAAAAGTTAATGTGTGACTCTCAAAATGAGGAAAATTCGTTCATAGCCCACCGGCAGAGCCGGGGATTTACCCATGATTATTATCGTATTGCCATATTGTAAAATGAAACGTGTACAATGACAACCGCCAAACGGCTTTCGCGACGATTCACAACCGCCGATGCAGATGAAGTACGTGTCAGCAGGCAGAACGTTTCATCGCATAGTTAAATGGAGATCACCTTGTGTCAGATACTGGCTCAATACAGGATGCATCATTGTTTTTGGGATTGTTCACTTTTTTTGACACCGGGTGAAGATTCAGGTGGTGCGTCTGCCCCTCAGCCAGAATTGTTCGTACAGCATCAGCATCATCAGTCTGAGTTGTCAACCACTTCTTCGAAGCTTCAGACGTAAGCATTGCCGGCATTCTGGAGTGTATATTATTGACCGGCTCCGATGCCTCAACCGTAATCACGGCACACGATCTATAGACATCTGTGCATGCGCGCTTTACAACATTCCATAGTCCGGCAAACAGCAGCGGTTTACCGGAAGCGTCATATATAAACCACGGCCGCTTAGCGCCTTTTTCCTTCTTCCATTCGTAAAACCCGTCTGCAGGAATAATACACCGTCTTGACAAAAAGGATTTCCTGAACAATTTTTTTGAGGCGAGCGTCTCATATCGTGCATTAATTACCGGCCTGAGCTGTTTTTTCTCATCAGCCCAATCAGGCAAAAACCCCCAGAACAGCCTGCCCATCCTGTATTCACCCTGATAATATACCACCGCCAGCACATCCTGTGCAGGTGAAACATTATAGTTTTGTTCAAGCCCGCAGGTAACAACATCAACAGGAATCACGTGTCGAATAGTGTGAAGCGGGCTGGCCTGAACAAATCTGCCGCACATATGTGCTCCTTGTCAAGCGTGCATCCTCATTCACTCTTTACAAAATGTAAAAGAGTTATTTCGTTTTCTGAACCGATTCTCATGGGCGGCCCCCAGGTGCCGGTACCCGGTGACACATAAAGTTGAATGCTATCCCATGAATAGAGGCCTTTAGTGTGAGGATAAAACAGCTTCACAAGGAGGGTAAACGGAAATATCTGTCCGTTGTGCGTGTGACCGGAAAGCTGGAGGTCAATGCCCGCCGCAGCCGCATCCTCAAAACCGGCGGGGGTATGATTCAGCAGCACTGCCGGCATATCCGGGCTGACCGGTATCGTACTGACATATTCATTTGCACGGGTATATTCCTTTTGCGGATAATCGGTACCAATTATTTGTATTCCCTTATATACGACCTTTTCATTTCTGAGCAATGTAATGCCGCTGTTTGCCAATGCACGTACAACCGTATCAATCCCCAGATATTTTTCATGGTTACCGGTAACCATGAATGCTTCAGCTGCAAGGGCTCTCACCGGCGAAACAATATCTTCAGAAACAGTTCCGCGGCCGTCAAATAAATCCCCGGTCACAAAAACCATATCAGGATTCAGGCTGTCTGTAATACGAACTATTTTTTCAAGATACCCCTTTGTGTTTATAGTCCCCAGATGCACATCCGACCACAGTGCCGCAGTCACGTTTCCGCTCAGCCCTTCCAGCTGTATTGTAACCTCCTTCACCCTTATCTTTCGTGCATTCGCGATGCCGTAAACTGAAAGAGCAGCAGCACACGCAACAAGAATCCACCCGGATATACGCCCATGTGCGGGCAGCACGAGCCGCACCGGCTCATACAGTATACACACAGACGCTAACAGGAAAACGAAACCCAGCCACACAGAGGAAAGCATATATACAGCAACAGTCAGTGAGCTATGATAAAACGTTTCAAAAAGTGAAGCAGCCGGAAAGAGTGCGGCGCACACAACAACACACAGAATTCCGTACTGTGTGATAAGGAGTGGAAGGCTGTCACGAATCCGGATATAAATGTAAAGGTGCAGCCCGAGAAGCACGGCAAACACGATACTGTAAAATAGTATGTATGGAACAGCTCTGCTCATTTAATCGGACGCATTGTTTAACTGCCGCACCTGCAGGGAATACAGCCCATTAACGTTTCCCGGCGATCGATACTGCTGAAATCTAGTGAGAGCAGCGTTTTTGAACAAGTTTTTTTGCAGCAAAATATATGACAAAAAAAACTATCCAGACCGGAACCACTGACTCTAAATATGCATATAATGTTTTTCGATTGAAAAAAAAAGATCCGGAAGAAATTTGTCTGGAATTACCTGACAAATCCGGACTGCCGGACCCGGAAGGAGGCTTTCCCCAATTGGGATACACTACCTGGAATGACTTCTCATATGCCTCATGCTTTTTTTGAGATATTGATAAAAAATACCCGGAAGAGTAAACACCGATGGCTATTGCAATAGCAAGCAGGAAAAAACTGTGAAAAATGCGGTATAATTCGAAGCGCAATGGTTTCATACATCATATGGGGGCACTGGTGTCCAAATTGAACTACCACCGGCTACAAACCGGTGGATTCATTTTCCGACGTGTCGGGACTAAAGGAAAAACACATAACTACAAAAATTCTCCTGAGGGTAAGCACCCTGTACGAACAGCACGTTCTGAGCCAATAATCATTCTTCGCCTATCGAAGATCCCGCTCTGCGGGGAAGGCGAGGGTTTTAAACCCCGAAGGAGACAATAATGTAACAAAGCAAGCAAAACGGCACCGTTCAGGAGGTGCACTTCTGTGCTTCAGCATCAAGAAGATGGCGCACCTTTTGTGCCAGATCATGCATGTAAACCGGCTTTAGCATAATTTCATTAATACCTGCCAGCTTTATTTTCTCAGGATCATCTGCATCGGGGTATCCCGTACACATAATCATAGGCACTTCACGGTTTATTTTCCTTATTTCATGAGCAAGCTGAATACCCGTCATAACGGGCATGGTTTTATCAAGAATCGCCAGATCAACTTTGGGGCTATCGCTGCTTACAAAAGCAAGGGCATCCCCGGGGTCGAGAAAAGCGGTTACCGTATATCCCATTGTTTCAAGCATTGATTTGCTCATCTCAACGAGTGAGACCTCATCATCGACAATCAATATATGTTCGGTGCCGGTCGGAAGTGTCCGCTTTTGAAATGTCTGCGCGGATACGGGCTTGTCGACACAGGGAAAATATATTTCAAATGAGGTTCCTTCCCCCGTCCTGCTTTTCACTTCGATAATACCGCCGTGGCTTCTGACGATACCGTGCACGACCGACAGCCCCAGGCCGCTTCCCTCCTCAGCCTTTTTGGTGGAAAAATAAGGATCAAAAATTTTATCAATAATAGCGCTGTTAATGCCGTAGCCGGTGTCACTGACGCGCAGCTTAAGGTAGTCACCGGGCCTGGTTTTATGATAGCGGGCTTCATCTTCATCAAGCCGTGCATTAACAAGCTCAACTTCCAGTATACCGCCGCCCTCGCTCATTGCATAGGCCGCATTGGTAGACAGATTAATCAGCACCTGATATATCTGTGTGGGCTCAGCCATTATAACATCGTAATCGGGACGGATATTTTTCCTGATCTCTATGGTGGCCGGCATTGAGGCCCGCAAAAAATTAATCGCCTCTTTTATAACAGGGGCAATGTTATAGGGCTGCATTTCTTTTTCGTCCTGACGGCTGAACGTCAGTATCTGCCGTATAAGATCTTTTGCTCTGTGGGTGGCTGAAAGAACGTACTGAAGATTGCTCCGCAAAGCAGCGGTGTCCTGAATCGAGTTCATGGAAAGTTCGGTAAACCCCATAATTGCACCGAGTATGTTATTAAAATCATGTGCAACTCCGCCGGCAAGCGTCCCTATTGCCTCCATTTTCTGCGTGTGACGGAATTCTTTTTCCATTTGCTTTTCTTTGGTAACATCACGCCCTATCGCTACAATATTAACGACATCAGAGTTTTCGTCCCGAATAGGAGATACCGTGCTCTCAAACATTTTATGCATGCCGTCCGGCTCGACAACCGTATGCTGCCCCGTCCAGACAGCGCCCTCCGTTATGCTCCTCCAAATTACTGTTCGTATATTCTCCGCAAAAATGCCATTTGCCTGCGTAAAAGCATTGGCACCGATTGCTCCGCGGACAGAGGTTCCCATAAGGCGCGCAGCGGATTCGTTTGCATATGTTATGATGCCGTTTTGCTCCATGATAATAATAATTTCACGGACCTGATCCGCTGCCATGGCCAGTTGTTCGTTCTCCCTGAGTGTTTTTCTATAATCGGTTATATCGCGGAAAATACCGATCACAATCGGAATATCCCCGCGCTTCTGTGCCGAGCAGCTGATAAGCACATTTAATATATCACCGGATTTTGTTTTTACCCGCGCTTCTATATTTGACCCCTCTCCCTGTTCTATCTGCTTTTGAAATGTTTGTTTATAATACTCTCTGTATTCCGGGGGGTACAGGTCCTTATGGTACGTGCCGATCAATTCAGCCCTGCTGTATCCGAACTGAAGCTCGGCTTTTTTATTCACGTCCATAATGATGCCGCTGCTAAGCTCTGTTACAATAACCGCATCATTAAGCTGCTCAAATAAATCCCGGTATTTTTTTTCCGAGGCAAGCAGCTTTTTTTCTGCAAGCTGACGCTCGGTGTTGTCTTCAAGCATTATGAATATTTTATTGTTGTCCATATAACCGGCTCGGAACAGCACATTGCGAACTGTGCCGTCCCTGCACATCACATCATATTGCCGATAAATAATATGGTTATCCTTAAGGGTTAAGATATCCTGCTGCCAGATAGCCCGTACCTTACTTCGGTATGCGGGATCAGGATAAAACTTCTCAAAACACTCATCAACCGTCGAAATATCTTCAAGGCTGTAGCCGATAATTCTTTTGAATGAAGGATTTAAATATTCCGGATTTCCGTGTTCATCTACCATTACTATAGGAAAGGGCGCATGTTCAATGATCTGACGCGACCGCGCTTCAAGGTTTCTTTCAATATCTTCCGCTTTTTTCCTTTGCGTGATATCCCGTGCAATTATCGTTATGAATGTGGATCCTGCATCAGACCATGTGGACATGGAAAGTGAAACAGGAAACTCCCTTCCGTCTTTTCTGTAGCCGACACCTTCAACCGATCGAACACCGAAGCCATCCGGCATAGACTCCAGATTTTTACTGAGAAGCCTTTTCTGTATATCGTGCAGTCGCGGCGGAACCATTTTCAGATATGAAAAACCGATCATTTCGTCCGCTGGATACCCGTACATTTGCTCTGCGCCGCGGTTCCAGAACATTATCGTACCATCCCGGTCGGTGGTGACTATGGCGTCGTGTGCGGTTTGCAGCACGGAACGAAACTGCTTTTCATTTTTTTGCAGCTGCAGTCTGTCGGATAGCTGCTGTGATATGTCATGAAAAATACCGACAACGCGCTTCTGACCCCCGATTGAAATGACAGCAGCACTGATTCTTACCGGTATGCGCGAACCCCCGGTGTGAACAATTACGCCGTCATAATCGGCTGCGTTCCCCATTTTGCAGTGACTGCCGAATTTCTCAACATAAAAGTCTTTCTGCTCCGGAGGGTGCAGCGCTGACTGATGAGTGCCGATAAGGTGTTCACGATTTTTCCCTGTCAGCTTTTCTGCGCTTTTATTAACATCCAGCAATATTCCGGTTTCAGGATCAGCAACAAAAACAGCATCGTTTAGTTGTTCAAAAAGCTCCCTGTATTTCAGCTCGGACTGCTTCAGGGCATGTTCCTCGGCAGCCTTTTCAGAATGATCCCTTAAAATAGCGAGAAGGTTATTTTCCCTGAATTTTACTGCGCTCACCTCTACCGGTATCCTGGATGTATCTTTTCGTATGACGGTTCTGGTAATAACTACATTTTTACCCTGCCGTATATCATCCATTCGGAGAGGTACTTCAGCAAGGTCGCATTCAGGTATAAGATCCTGAATGTGCATAGTGCACAGTTCCTGTGGCGAATACAATAAAATTTCGGCTGCCCGCGCATTGGCATATATAAATTTCTTATCCTGATCAGCCAGAAGTATACCGTCCGCAGCATATTCAAACATTTCACGAAACATGCCGGCGCAGTCAGGACCCATATTATGTGATGAATGTACAAATTCAGGGCACATATTGACACCCCCGCCAATGAGTATAAATACCTACGACATACTAAAGATATTATAATATGGGTAATAATGCAACGAATTTAAACATAAAAAACAATCCGTATAGGGTAATATCATACAATGCAAGTGTGCATATAACTATATTATTTAATATATTATCGTCAGCAACAAACTATGTCTTAAAAAAATTCTAAAGTCTCTTTTTGTTATTATGCCACATAAATTGATATCAGTCACTATGATTTTTTAAAAAGGACAAAGTATAGTTATAGGACAACTCAAAAGTTTTTTTGCCATTATCGAGTCGGCCGGGACTAACTGACGGTACTGTGGGAGATATTTCTATAACCGGTACCCCGGTCTGCCGCAGCCCACAGTTTCTGCAAAAGGTAATGTTCCTCACGTGCCGCTGCTGCAGCCCTCATCAACCCCTGCGGGTGGTGATCAGCGAACGCGCAATATAACATTATATCGGATACTGATATTTGCTGAGATAAAAGGAATGGCTTTGTCAGGTTGGCAAAAAAAGAACGCACCCGATGCATGCGATGTGACTGCATCACAGGCGCCGTCATGAATATGGATCAATTGTCACAAAAAAAACCCCGGATGGTATCGTGTCACATCCCGGATCAATGAGAGGAATCTGCACTTGCACACATCTTGTGCAAAAGTGTCCGGCTGCACTTCTCAGAACCGTACTACATTGCCCGCCCCGGTCAGAACCTCCATGATTTCAAGCGCGTTCGAGACCGTACCGATTTTCAGATCATCGCGTATTTTGAAGAAATCCAGGCAGGTACCGCATACAAGAATCTCTATTCCCGCCTCGGCAATGGTGTGCATAACATCAAGCACATAGGATCCCTTTGTTGCCAGGCGGACGCCATTGCTTATCAGCACAACGGTAATATTGTTATTGTTAAGCGACAGGGTTGCCTTTAAAAATCCGTTCACCAATATCTTTCCCAACTCTCTGTTGGAGCCGATATAATCTGCATCAAACAAGTAAACAACCGGACCCTGTACCGGAGATGTCTGCTCATCCGCTTTCCCGGTATCTGCGGAAGAGTATCCGTTTTTGTGTATATGGATAGCAAATTCACCATTGCTGCTCTTTTCAACATCCACCAGGCATCCTTTGCTTCCTGCAAATCTGCTTACATTATCGCGTGCTATTTCGGTATCAACAAGCACGGTTATATTGTTTTCAGCAGCATGCTCAATGGCATCGCGTGTCATGACAACCGGCTGCGGGCAGGCCTGACCGCGTGCGTCAATCCGTTTTTGAGTCATTATGTTTACTCCTTGTCACGTTACCTGTTTTGCCCTGCAATAAAACGTTTGATGGCAGTGTTTGTCTATATCTAATGGCAGAATCGACCTGCAAGGTCAATTAGATTGTATCTATACTGACGCCTCTCAATATAGGAAATAGCAATTTGACAATAAACAGAGGTTCAGCAATGATCACGGGCAGGACGTTCATACTTCATGTTTCTTTTTCCTGCTTTAAGCATAAAGAAAAAGAGCGTATCAGACATGTATGCGATCGAGGATATCATAAGCCAATCCCGGAACGGGGAATCATTTTCCAAAGAGCAGCTCGTGTGGATGCTGTCATTGCCGTCCGATTCGCCCGAAGTGTACCGGATTATGGCAGAAGCAAAACGCATATCCGGAGAGTTGACAGGCGACCGGGCAGAGGTTCATGCGCAGCTTGCCGTTAATCTTGCCCCCTGTCCGAAAAACTGCCGCTTCTGCTCTTTTGCGGTTATAAACAAAGTATTTGAGGTTTCAACGGAGCTCTCACCTGAAGATACGGTACAAAGCGCTTTTTTTCTTGAGAAAACCGGTGCCAACGCGGTTTATCTTATGACAACCGCTCATTATGATTTCGGGCAGTTTCTTGAAATTGCCCGGGAGGTCAAGCGGCATCTGAATCCGGAAACTACATTTATTGCAAATATCGGAGACAAAACACTTCCGGACGCGCATCGCCTGAAGGCTGCAGGATTTGACGGTGTGTACCATGCGCTGCGCCTGCGCGAAGGATCCGACACGGACATCGATCCGCAAAGCCGCATTGACAGCATGATGGCTTTTAAAGACGCGGGGCTCAGCGTGGGGACCTGCGTAGAGCCGGTCGGACCGGAGCACACAAACGAAGAAATAGCGGATCTGATTCTTTACACCGCCTCTCTTAACCCCGCTTACAGCGGTGCCGCCCGGCGCATTTCGATCCCGGGCACAGAAATGGCGCTGCGGCACGGAATGATCACTGAGCTTCGTCAGGCACATATTGCAGCGGTGACACGGCTCGGTATGCCGCGAACCGTAAAGGGAAACTGCACACATGAGCCGTGCGTAATCGGCGCTGCAGCCGGAGCCAATCTGTTCTGGGCTGAGATCGGTGCAAACCCGCGTGACATAAAGGAAAAAACCGAACAGGGCCGGGGATTCAGCGTTCAGCGGTGCCGTGAGCTTTTTGAAGAGGCAAACTGCGGACTGCTTGACGGACCCTCGGTATTTTTTGAAATAAAATCGTAATTTTCTGCAATCCCCGCTCACGTTGGACGTTTAACTTTTAGACCCTGCAAGCGGGCCGTCATTGCCCGGCTCCGTCCGGGCAATCCAGCTGATGTGTGAATATCAAACTCCAGGAGCTCCTTCCGGGATGAAAAAACGTTTCAGCACATCAAATGATGAGCACATGCTGCTTTTTGTTAAATATCCAACCCCGGGATCGGTGAAATCACGGCTTGCTGCCTCACTGGGAGACCGCTTGGCAGCCGGGCTGTACCGCTGTTTTGTGCGTGATTGCCTGAAAACACTTTCAGCGGTGTCACGCAGCATAACCGTATGCTATGATCCTTCCCGGAAAGAGAAAATATTTCGAGCATGGCTTGGCAATGATTACCGGTATCTTCCTCAGCGCGGTAACGATCTGGGCGAGCGCATGAAACATGCTTTTGAAGACGCATTTTTAAACGGCGCCTCACGCGCACTGCTGCTTGGAAGCGATATTCCAGATGTGCCTGCAGAACATGTGAGCGAAGCGGTGAGTGCACTTCGTGCTGCCGGCTGTGTTGTCGGCCCCGCCTGTGACGGTGGATATTACTGTATCGGTTTTTCACGTGAGTTTTTTATGCCGGAGGTGTTTGAACGTATACCTTGGGGGACAGGGAGCGTTTATACGGAAACGGTTGAACGTCTCAGCAGCAGCCTGCCATCAAACCGCATTCACGTTCTCCCTGAATGGCATGATATAGATACGTATACGGATTTGTGTCACTACGCAGAGAGAAACAGCAGCGTTTATCATCGATGCTCTGAAACATACCGGTATATCAATGAAAAGAAGATTGTGCAGATCGAAGCTACAATACATTGCACCTGAAAAATCAGGTGTTCTTTTTTTTATGGTGTTTTCGGCCGGCCATGGATACCCTGCAGGACATGATAGTATAGATAATTTTACAGCCTGCACACAGGCTGCCCGTCATCGTTCCGGTGACCTTTGATGTGCCGATGCGTGCACGGTACCGGACCGGTACTTCTTCAACGGATAGATTGTTTATGATGGCCTTTACCTGCATTTCAGCCGTCCATCCAAAATTGCGATCTTGCATATGAAGCCGGCGCAACGCTTCATACCGAATTGCCCGCATCGGGCCAAGATCGGTAAAACGGAAGCCGTATAGAATAGATATCAGCCACACCGACAGTACGTTTCCCCAGTATGAGTGGGGTGGCAGTACCTGCCTTCCATTACTGCCCGCAATCCTCGACCCGACAGCGAAATCAGCCCGGCCTGCGGCTACAGGAGCGAGCACCGCTTCTATATCCTCAGGATAATCGCTGTAATCGCCGTCCATGAATGCGATTATATCTGGATCAGAGGCAGCTGAAATTCCTTTGAGACACGCAGCCCCATATCCCTTTTCTGACTCTTTTACCACCCTTGCACCCGCCTGCGCCGCAGCATATGCAGTTAGATCAGCAGATCCGTTGTCGACCACAATGATCTCGCTTACACAGCCGCGGGGTATATCGTTGATAACCCGTGCAATTGATTCCTGCTCATTCAACGCAGGAATAATAACCGAAACACGTGCTCCGGCACCAGCATAACAGCTCATGGATATCCTATTACAAAGATATTATCCTTTTCCTGTGTATTTTTTACTCACAAGCTCAAACAGTAAAATGCTGTAAAAGGGAATGTACACCATGCAGGTTACAATCGGCGATTCAGCCCACACGCCGGTTTCCGCGTATTGCTTCAACACGTAATAGGATAAAAATACGGTTCCGCTCAGAGCGATCCACGATACCATTGGATATAAGACAAGAAAGGGCACTATCCAGCACACATACCACGGATGCACCACCGGGCTTAGGATAACCGTTGCACCCAGCACAAGAAATACGCAGTAGTACAGCATATTCGCTGAAATATTCTCAGCTTTTGCATATCTTATAAGAATCAGACTATAGATACCTGCAAACATAATCCCGCAGGCAATCCGTGCCGTGCCTAATGAATCCATTGCAAGAGCACAGAGATAAAAAAGAGACGCATTGAACATCCATTTCTCTGCATATATGCCAAGCGAATAAAACAGACTGCTCCCCGCATCACGAAAAGGGATATACGCGGCACAGACAAGGCACATAAAAAATGCAAAAGAGCCAATGGATATTCGCCGAACCATAAACGGCAGCGCAAGTATCGGAACTATTTTAACCAGCGCTCCGCCTGCAAGAGAAGTCAGAGACCACACATTTCTTCCAGCACAAAACAGCACAAGTGAAACCATGAGAAAAAACATGCCCGCGCTGTCAAGATGGCCGCTTCCGGCAAACTCCATAATGATAAGCGGATTCCATGCATATACTATAATGCTTACCGCAGTCCGGCTGAGCTGCCGGCAGGCTGCAATGAGAACAAAAATGAGGCCAATATCAAACAGACAAAAAAAGGCCTTCATCGCTGCAGGCATCGGGCTCACTGAAGCAGCTGCAGCAAAAAAAACCTGCGCAAGCGGGGGATAAATTGCCGGCAGCCGGGCATTATTTATGAAGGGATATACATCGCTGTCGCGCAATGCCTTCAAGTGCTCGCTGTCGGGGGGATACCTATACGGATTTTCGCCGGCAGCAACAATCTTTCCCTCCCAGACATACCGGTAGATATCATCTGAAAGGGACGGCCGGCTCAGCATTACCGGAAGCCGGAATAAAAATGCGCATAAAACTATGATCACAACTGCAGCAGCCCGGCAGCGCTTAGTATCTGATGCCGCTGATATTCCTGTTCGCCACAGCGGGCGTGTTACAAAAAGTGATGCGCTATACAGAACAAACAAAACACCATATACGATAATGCAGTGTGTTATGGTGCTGCCGAGATCACCACGCGATCCCACATATCCATACAGGGAGCATTGGGCGGCGGCCAGAGCACAAACAGCATATATCCGTGCGGAATACGGCGGGCATCTGAAAGAAAACCACCTGTAAACTGCTGGTTCTGTATGCTCACTTTTCAGCAGGCATTTCTGCATCGGCTGCCCACTCATACCACGATCCGTCAAAATTGCGCACACGGGGATACCCGAGAAGCTTTA
Source organism: uncultured Thermodesulfobacteriota bacterium (assembly GCA_964621615.1). Classification (GTDB taxonomy): domain Bacteria; phylum Desulfobacterota; class WTBG01; order CAIYCZ01; family CAIRTM01; genus CAZUMW01. Next base: position 34,783 of record CAZUMW010000037.1, on the reverse strand, counting down.
ATACAAAATACAAATATGCCGATCGAATACCCGACGTGCAATAGACGATACACTCTTTTTCCCGTGTCACGCCTTTTTGTATAAAACCGGCATACAGCGTATCCGGGTCTTTCAGTGTGCGGTCGGTGTCAAACAGCTCATCATAATTAATCTGGACCGCACCGGGTATACGACCTCCCCGCGCTTCACCATACAGCGCTGCACCGGCATACTCACTGTCTGTACGGGCATCTATAATAACTGCACTGTCATTTTCAAGCACAGAACAGACGTACTTTTTGTCTGCATACACCGCGCTGTCAACTGAACCGCTATATACAGCCGTTTTAAACGTGCAGGTATCTGTTTCAACCATTCCGCCGGATCGCTCCCACGCATAAAACCCGCCGTTCAGAATGCGCACATCGCTGTGGCCCAGATATTCAAGGGACCACAAAAGGCGCCCATCACCACCCCAGGAGCCGGTAACATCCGAATAGATAACCAGCGTTTCACTGCCGGTAATTGCATGATTGCCAACCGTCTTTTTCATCAGAGCGCTGTCAAACAGGTTATTCGGCAATACGCTGTTGCTCAGCTTCTCCCATTGCATATGCACAGCTCCGGGTATATGCCCGCTTTCATACCGGTCACGCGATCTGCAGTCGAGAATGACAATATCATCATTGTTATTACTAACATCCTCGCGCAAAAGCGATACCGGATACAGCATGGAGTAATCCGGCGCAACCTCGCGCACAGGAAGCGAGGAATTATCGGCCCATTCATAGAAAGAGCCGTCATACTGTGCATATGACTCATACCCGAGATACTCTGCAACGCAGCAGGCAAACCCGCTCTGCAGGCCGAATGTGCTGTAAAATATGATTGATTTTTCAGCCGATATCCCTTTTTCTTTCCAGATATCCAGCAGGTGCTCGCGCGGCTTGAGGGTCAGCTCATCGCTAAACCACTCATTTACCGGCACGTGCACGGCACCGAGGATATGGCCCCCTCTTGGTTCATTGAAAAGCTTCCACCCGTTGTAATGGGCATCGGGCCTGACATCAACGATAACAGCATCTCCGGTTTCAGCGGCTCTGCGCACATCCTGTGTCGATGCCAGTAGCTCCTGCCGTTTCTGTCCGGAGAAAACAGCAGGAGCAATATCCATAGTGCCTGTTTCGATCTGCCGGCTTTCGGCCTCCCACTTATTAAAGCCGCCGTCCAGTATATGCACATCCTGTATGCCCATATACAAAAGTATCCATGCGATATACCCGGCAGCCGGCTCCTGCCACCCGCCGGCATCATAGAGCACCACGTATTCAGTACCCGATATGCCTGCTTTTTCAAGCTGTGCTGATACGCTTCCATGTGAGCCAAGCTTCCAGGGAGGGCCGCTTGCACAAAAATCCTGCCACCACAGGCTGCGCGCACCCGGAATGTGTCCCTTTTTGAACGTATCCGGTGAGCGGGCGTCAATGACCACCACGCGCTCATAATGCATGGAGTCAGTTAGATGATCAGTTGATATAAAAAATCGCTCAGGCAGTACACATCCGCACAGCACAAGATACAAACAGGTCAGACCGGCTGAGCATAACGCCGCTTTATACCGTTTAATCCCGCATTCAGTCATAGAGCATCAGTCATGGGGAAAAAGAAATACGAATATCGTACATATAGGTGGGGTTGTTAACCGACCAGATTACACCGCAGCTGAGCCAGACAATCCATGCCGATGAGCCGCCGCCTGAGCTTTCGATTATCTGCGCAATCATACCTTTTGAAACACCGACCCGTGCTATCGGCTCAATTCTGTCTCCGGTATAGGCAGCCCCGGACATATAGAGCATATCACCGGACACATCATCTTTTATCAGCGACAGGCCCAGTGTCCCCTCGCCGAGCACAATAATGAAAAATTGAGGACACCCCAGCGGGAAAAGGCTTTTTTGATGCACCTCGACAGTTTTTGTCATACCCGGCACAACGGTTGCTACATTAAACAGACGATCCGTTATTTCGGCACGCACAGCTGATGCTGCTGAGCAGACCAGGCAGACTGCAAGAAACATAATGACATTCCGAGTTGTTTTCATATCTGACCCACAATAGATACAGTATGGCACCATGCATTGTTAAGGCGTCACATTAATAATCATGGATAACCCCGGACTCTGCCGTGCGACACAGCATCCAGGCCGATCTCAGTAAAAATGCACCGGCCAGATCGCCTTTAGATCCGACGCTGCAGCTATTCCGGGCACCTGTGTATTTACAACCATAACTAATGGCAGATCTACGATACAGGTGTCAATTAGATTGTCTCTATACAAGCGCCCCTGAATATAGGAAATTGCAATTTGACAACAATGGTGAAGGCATATTAATTATCAGAGGCATCCAGATATCTGATCATCATCAACATTTATTCGGACCGGGCCGCTCACGCTTCATGAAACACCATTTCCTTTTAGCAGCCATTTGCGCATTGACTATACTCATAGTCTCTTCCTCGGCTCACGCCGGCGCCTGGTGCATGCGCAGCGGGAGCCTGTACACGAAGCTGTCATACAACCGCTATTTTACCGTGTATACCTTTGATGAGGGCGGGCACTCAACAAGAAATCCGCACGGCTCCTCGTTTAAGGATGTAAATATTACCCTCTATGCTGAATACGGGCTGTTTGATAACCTCACCCTTATTGCATCAGCTCCCTATAAAGAGCTCACCTCCCGCTACCGCTACATGACCGATGACGGCCTCAAGCGCAAAACATCCCGCTATCACGGCCTCGGGGATATCGAGCTCGGCGTTAAATACTGCCTGCTGAAAAAACCGGCGGTGGTTTCGCTGCAGACACTTGTCAAGTGCGCGTGGTTTTATGACAGCGATGAAGATGTCCTGCCCGGCAACAATCAGAACGACTATGAGATCAAGCTGCTTGCGGGAAAATCTCTGTGGCCGTTTCCGGGATACTGCGGGCTTGAGCTCGGCTATCGCTGGAGAGCCGGTGACCCCTCTGATGAATTCCGGTATCTGCTGGAATTCGGAATGAATGTTACCGAAAAACTCTCATTCCGGGTAAAGCTTGACGGTATAAAAAGCATGAAAAACGCGCGTCTGCCCGAAGATACCGCCCCTGCTTCTGGTGCCTATATCGATTACCGCACCGGACAGGTTATTACTAACGATACCGCGCCGGAAAGCGCATCAAAAACGTTCACAAACCCCTCTCTGGGGCTTGAATATGACCTGGGCAAACTCGAATTCACCCTGGCCTACCAGTGCTCACAGCGATGGTCTGTTGAATGCACCTATACCAATTATCCCTACGGCGAAAATATTGCAGACGGTGATCAGTACTCTTTTGCCCTTGTCTATTATTTTTCGCCACCCGTGTCCAAAGACTAATCAGAACCTGCGGTCAAACCGCAAATCTGATTAATGGACCGCTCGAAACGGGTGCAAAAATAAATAAATCAAAACAGTTGGCAAATCGGGGTTTTCTACCAGTACTTTCATCCCCGCCCCGACTGTATGGTGTTTTACCATCGATTAAAAAATACTGGATCACACGGATAAACCGGGTGATGACAGGTAGGGTGATTGCCGGTTAATCCGACGGTTTTTCTTTTCACGTTCACATTCGACGTTCTCCGTTCACACTGTGCAAGCGGGCCGTCATTGCCCGGCTCCCTCCTGGACATCCGGTTATTTGATGAGCAGCAAAATGCGTACAAAACCATTTGACTCCGGAACAGGTCAAAATCTGTTCCCATAACAGCGACCTATGCACTGTCTGCAGAATCGATTATTTTCGTTGTCAACACCCGCAATCGCCACGCTTCTTCTAACAGCATACGCCTCGGTCGTGTATATTGTTGCTGAGGCTGTCCCCTACCCCATAGAAGATGCATACATAACGTTTCGCTATGCGGAAAATGCTGCATCAGGAGCAGGGCCGGTATTCAATCCCGCCGATCCCGTTGAGGGGTATTCAAATTTTCTCTGGATGCTGCAGCTGGCGCTGCTGAATTGGATCGGGTTTGAAATTGAGGCTTTCAGCCGTATTATCGGCATGGTGTGCGGTGCGATAACCCTTCTGCTGATATGGCGTATTCCACAAATCAACCGCCCACAATCAGCCATATGGTCTCTTCCGGGGCCTGTGTGCTATCTTCTGTTTATACCCTTTCACTTTTACAGCGTATCAGGGCTTGAAACCTCGCTGTATATACTGCTTTTGTGCTGTGCAGCACTGCTGCTTTCGCTATCCTTTCCGCGACCGCGATATTTCCCTGCTGCATGCTTTGTGCTGCTATTGTCTGCCCTTTGCCGCCCTGAGGGCGTTTTTTATTTCATTGCAGGGTGCGGATATTTTCTGATTGCAAAAAAACCATCACATCTGCCCAAAGACAAGCTGGTATGGGGGACCGCTTTGTTTTCTGTTTTATATGGTACATTCCTCGTGTGGCGGCTCTATTACTATCATGACCTTCTGCCGAACACCTATTACGCCAAAGCCTGTCTGCCGCTGTATATGCGCATGGGACTCGGATATTTCAGCATCAAATCATGGTGCGGCCATTATGTGGTGTTTATTATAGCGGCTGTGCTGTGTATCGTTTCCGGCAGGAAAGCATCGCCCCCGCCCACAGGCGCTGCGATACCGGTGCTTTTTTTTTGCACCTCAGTTATACTGTGTCTCATCGGGTGCGGCTTTGACTGGATGCCCTTTTACCGGTACCTTCTGCCTGCCGTTGCTTTTTTGTTTATTATTGTTCAGATCTGTGTAAACGCTCTCATACCTGAAATCAAAAATGGCGGGGGAAGACGCACACTGTATTATGCCGCATTCGCTATGATCGTTTTTATACTGCTTGCGGAGCAGTGCAGGCAGGACATTGCAACATGCATCAGATGGGGAGCAATCGATAAGCCTGCCTACCACAATGTGCTAAAATTCGGCACGTGGGCAAAAAAGCATCTCGGCCCCCAGGTATCCATAGCCGCCGGCGATGTCGGCAGGTTCGGCTATTTTTCGGGGCTGCCGATAATTGACCTCATGGGACTTACCAGCAAATCGTTTGCACAGCTGAAAAAACAGCACGGGCACCCTCATATAGATTTTCTAACCTGCTCTGTATCATTTGACGACTACAAGTACAAAGAGCTCAGCCTTCTTCTCAGCAGCAGCCCAGATTACGTCATGCTCTACAACCTCAATGCAAAAATAACAGGCTCCTATTACGGCGGTGCGCAGGGCATCACACAGGCGGATCGATTCACGCGCCGCTACCAGTATCTGACCTCATTTTATTATGCACCTGAAATCTACGGCAGCGCATGGCCGGTATACCCCTACTTTTACTGCAGCGATGATCTGTCACAGGGGCTGCTTGCCTGGACGGCCGGCCGGTGGGGATATGACATTTATGTTCACCGGCATCGGAATCTGAAACAATTTTCCATAATATACAATCCGGACGGGTACATAATCGATATACATGATAAAACCCCCTTACCGCCCCCCTCCGAGTAATGCCGTTCAATCATTAATTAAACCTATATTTAAAGCCGCATCTATCACTATTATCAATTTGCCGATTACCATAAAAAACAATTAGTATGTTAAGTCACCTGACATGATTAAACACCTCCTGTTGCCCGGATATGTTCATTGCATACAGTATTATCTCAACATACTGCGTTATCCTGCTGATGCTCATTGTCTATTGCCTGCACCGAATTCATATTATGTATTTGTATGCGAAACACAGGACAATGAGTACCCACTATCAGGATTTATCTTCCCGCCGACCGCGGGTGACCGTCCAACTGCCTATATACAACGAAATGTATGTCGTTGAGCGCCTGCTGAACGCCGCGGCAGCGCTTAGCTACCCACGACATCTGCTTGAAATTCAGGTTCTCGATGATTCAACGGATGAAACATCTCTCGTGGCACAAAAACATGTTCGCGCAATGCAGCAAAAGGGGCTCACCGTTTCCTATATCAACCGTAACAAACGTTCTGGGTTCAAGGCCGGTGCGCTGCAGCACGGCATGGCTATGGCCCAGGGCGAGCTGATCGCCGTTTTCGATGCGGACTTCATTCCCCATAGAAATTTTCTAAATGATACTGTTGCTTTTTTTTCAGACACAACAGTCGGCATGGTTCAAACGCGATGGGGGCATATTAATCGGGATTACAGCCTGCTGACACGTCTGCAGGCTCTCTTTCTCGATGCTCATTTCATTCTCGAGCACACAGCCCGCAACCGCTCGGGAAGATTTTTCAACTTCAACGGCACAGCAGGTATCTGGCGAAAATCCTGTATCGAATCTTCAGGAGGATGGCAGTTTGACACTCTGACCGAGGATCTCGATCTCAGTTACCGGGCGCAGCTGAAGGGGTGGAAGTGTGTTTTTCTGCCCGAATTGATAACGCCCGGCGAAATACCGGTCGATATAAACTCATTCAAATCCCAGCAGCATCGATGGGCAAAAGGCAGCATAGAAACAGCCTGCAAGCTGATCCAGCCTATTGTCCGAAGCTCTGTTCCGTTCAGGGTTAAGCTGGAAGCTTGTTTTCATTTGACCAGCAACATGAACTATTTATTTGTTATCGCACTTTCCATGTGTGCATACCCTGCACTGGTTACCCGAATTAGCCTGGGATGGCACACCCTGTTCTGGTTCGATCTCATATGCTTCATCGTGTCGATAATTCCCATCTGCGGCTATTACATTACTGCAGACCGCAAAACCGGACATTCTATATATCATACCATTTTGCTCCTCCCCTTTCTTCTGGCACTCGGCATCGGGCTCAGCGTCAACAACGGCAGAGCTGTTTGTGAAGCGCTGCTGCGGTACAAAACTTCTTTTTCAAGAACGCCCAAATTTAATATTTCACAAAAAATCGATTCATGGAAACACAAAAAGTATCGTCCAAAAACAGCTGATCTTCAAACTGCTGTTGAGATTTTTTTCGGATTATATTTTATCAGCGCCATTTCTTATGCGCTGCAGTACAACGTATATACTGCAATACCGTTTCTCAGCCTGTTTGCATGCGGATTTCTTTTTATCGGCATCACGTCGCTTTTTGACAGCCGCATAACACGCCTGCGCTGTTGTTTAAAGGGTTAGTGTATGAACCATCTGAACGCTTCAACGACGACATCACCTAAAATCAATGCGCTCACCTCACCCGCTGTCTCTTCCGGTAATTTGCTGGTGTATATATCGGCTGCAGGCCTGGTCGGCTTTGCCGTCCTTGAATTTTATTTTTTCAGGGTCCATTATCATCCCATCGGCTATCTCGGCTCAGCCATCCCGCTTTTATTCGGGCTGTGGCGCATAGCCACTGAAAAAGACCGCTATCAGAAAATACGAATTATTGTCATTGTCGGCACCTATCTTCTGCTGTGGTTTATGATTCCGTTTCTGTTCAAGCTGAAGGTGCCGGTATTTTTTGTCGGCAAGCAGGATCTGTTTCCGCAAATCCACACAGTAGGCTCGCTCACGTTTTTTGTGTATGCCGGAATAGTGCTTCTTTTCGGCAAGCGGGTCGATTGCGGCTGGTGCTGCCCCTGCGTAACCGCACGGGAAACCGTTGGATATGCATTCCGAGATAAAACGCCGAAGAATACGCTCTGGTGGCGCCTGAGACATCTGAAATGGATTACAATGTCTTTTCTTCTTTTTTATCTGGCTATTATGATTATAGCCCCCGATAAATCCTACAATCTTGCGGGGAAATACTTTTACACCTTTGAAATTTACGGCTACTACGCAAGCTTTCTTCTGATACCGTTTACCGGCAACCGCAATTTCTGCCGCATTCTCTGTCCGTTTGCCGGCCTGTGGGGAGCATTAAGCGTCATCGGTTTCTATCGCATAAAAGCACATGCTGAAAAATGCACCGCGTGCAGACTGTGCGAGGATGTCTGTGACATGGGCATACCGATTGCTCAGCTCGTAAAAGATAAGGGCTCTATTCGAACAATCGAATGCATGGGATGCGGCAGATGTGTAACCGCATGCCCTAACAATGTCTTATATTTTCACAGCTTCTGGACATATGTTAACAAACTGTTCAAACGGCTTTGTAAGACCCGAAGGGAGGTGATCGCACAATAGGTAATATCAATTAGAACTGAGTCTTTGCAATGAAACCTGTTATAATGAACCATTAATGGAGGACTGCTGAAATGAAACGAAGCTGTATACTGCTGACTGCTCTCGCCCTTGTATTCTGTTTTAGCGGCTGCAAACAGGGCGCTACCAATGTGACCTACAGCGAGATAAAAAGCTGGATGAAGGAAGGCGCCGATATGACGATTATCGACGTACGGAAACCAAACGAGTGGGCAGCCGGCCACATTCAGGATGCAATAAATATTCAGTATGAAAACTTTCTTAATGACAGCGGTGATATAAAAGACGAAACCGCTCTCACCTCTAAGGTAACCGACAAATCAGAGCGAATCATCACCTATTGCTTCGGCTACGGGAAAGCGGATACGTTTGCGCACAAAGCAGTCGAGCTTGGTTACCGGAATGTATATTATTACACCTCCGGGACTAACGACTGGGACAAGCAGGATGATTATTATGTCATTGAATATTCGGCCTTAAAAACATGGTACGATCAGTACTGCCCGTTTGATTCCGGTGAAAACTACCTGGTCGATGTTCTTCCCGAAGACTGGTATACCGGCGAGGATCCCGCTCACCCCGGCGGGCATATACCCGGTGCCCTTCATATCTGGTCGGAAGAATTCTACTCAAACGGAGCGCTTGTCGATAACGGAACGGCTTTTACCTCTGTTGTCACAAACAGAAGTGCAAAAATCGTTGTCTACTGCGGTGATTACAGCTGCGGCCTCAGCAAAAACGCCGGCGTTGCAGCCGCTGAGCTCGGCTACAGCGATGTCTATCGCTACCAGGGTGGCTGGCAGGAATGGCAGGACGAAGGAAACGATCTCTGGCCGGGAGAAGAGCCGGGCGAATGCCCCTGACACCATATAATCCGAATGGGCGGAGGCTAAGCGAGCCCTCCGCCCATTGTCATTCTCTCATTACGTATTTTACGGCCGCCCATTGCATGGTACACTATAACGCCAAAATCCCCACTGCGCTGCAGCACATGTATTAATTGTTTAAGAGCCATGATATTCGTCCGTCGCACTTTTTGTATTCTTTTAGTCATTACTGCCGGATTTGCCATCTATGGTGCACCTGCTGATACCGTACGATGCGCCGAGCACAGCATTGAAATCAAAATAATTGACCTCTGTACCACCGACGGCAGATCAACAGACACATTCCTCCCCGGAGAATCACTTATCGTCAATGCGCAGCTTTCAGCGAACGGATTCGGCATGCATCGCATATCCTGCCTGCTTCGGGGAAACAGCTGGTCAACCGATGCAGAACACACTCTTTTGCTGACAGGCGGCAGTAAAGCGGGAGCCGCATCGTGGAATGTCACGATTCCTTCTTATGCCCTTGGAGCAGCGCAGGCTGTTGTATCTGCGGATTCTCTTATAAAATCCATAACCGCAACCGCTGATTTTCGTGTTGCCGCCCGGCAGAAACATTTTACCGGCCCGTTTTTCTGCGGCCTGTGTCACCGTGATAATTATTTTTCGTGGATACATCACGGCCATTACCCGTTTCCGGATTGCGAGGCGTGCCACGGTCCCGGCGCCCAGCATGCACTGACACTCAACCCATATACTATGCACACGGAAACTGATGCTGTGTTATGCGGCCAGTGCCACAGCTCGGATAACACTACCGACGTCAGGGTGTCTGATGAATTGATCGAGCCGCATCAGGAATACACCCAGTGGTATCACTCTCCTCACAACCGCAAAACACAATGTATAACCTGTCACCGCCCGCATAGCAGCACTATAAACAGCAGCAGCAGCAGCCGCACGCCCAGACAGGTATGTACAAACTGCCATGCAGGCAAAACCGTTCGGGGAAGCATGCATGATCTTGACTGCGTTGACTGCCATATGCCGCCAATGGTTAAAAAACATTCCGCATCCGGAACATCACCGTATCGATTCGGCGACGCTCCTTCACACATATGGCGTATAAAGGTTTCAGCAGATCCGCAGGATCTGCTTGTCAATAACGGCACCCGCCTTAATACCGACAGCAAAGGGTATTTCTTAACACTCGATGCTGCATGCCTGTATTGTCACAATGGAAAAAGTGCTGTCAAACTCGACGTGAACGATGTCAAAAGAGCCTGGCGCCTGATACATTGACACATGAACACCGTATATTCTTTTATACTCGAAACAACAGCGCTTTTCTTTATAGGCACAGCCGCAGCACTTGCTGCCTGCTGTTCGGGCTGCCTGTCGATCAATCCTGAAAAGCCCCGGTCAGATATGCCCGAGCTTTCATCAGCTTTTTATATCGGAAATGATACGTGTCTTATCTGCCACCGCTCGACCGATCCGCATATTATGAACAGCTTTCACACCAGACTGTCCGATGGATCAGGATCAAATGACACTATGGGGTGCGAATCCTGTCACGGGCCGGGCAGCCTTCACCGGGCTGATCCTGACAACAACACCATAATACATTTTGACCGCCTTTTGCCGGAGGAGCGTTCAGCAGTCTGCCGCCGCTGCCATGAGAACATATCCGGCTATGGTTTCCTCGCTGACACACACGATACGCATGGTATCGACTGCACCCGGTGCCATACCGAGCATGCTGAATCGCGAGCGCACCTGCTTTCCAGGCCGGAGCCGGGCCTGTGCTTTGGCTGCCACCCTGATATTAAAGCGCGATGCAGGCTTCCCTCACACCATCCTGTTGTCGAAAACAAAATGCCCTGCAGCACGTGCCACCCCCCGCATCGCGACCTGCCTTTTTTTTCAGGCAGCTCATCGGTAAATGATCTGTGCCTTGATTGTCACACCGAATACCAGGGCCCTTTTGTATATGAGCACGCTCCTGTTGCTGAAGAGTGCACTATTTGTCACAGCCCGCACGGCTCTATTGCAAACAACCTTCTCAGGCAGTCAGAGCCGTTTCTATGCCTCCGCTGCCACCGGGGGCACAAACACGACCCCACAGAAACACACCCGACAGCAGCATCACTTCTTACATCGTGTACGCAATGCCACAGCATGATTCACGGCTCAGATCTGCCATCTCAGGTTCATCGGGGAGGGTTAATCCGATGAAAACCCGTATCGCATTAACCTCTGTGACAGCACACGTACTGCGGCACAGGAGTTCCTGCCGCCGGAAGGGTGCACGCCTCAATAACTGCACTCAATATGTTCTTATTATAATCTGCATGCTCGCCCTTTTATTTTTTGCATACGGGTGTGACAAATACGGCGCAACAGCCGTCACGCTGCTGTATACGGGTGATGTGCTCGGAGAGCTTGAGCCGTGCGGGTGACATTCAAAGCCGCTCGGCGGGGTTGCCCGGAGGGCAGCCTATATTGACTCCATCGCCTCAACAAGCAGACACCTCACCATAATTGATACCGGCAACATTATATCGCGTCCGGGCTTACTGCCGAAAATCAAAACCGGGTTTCTCTTGCGAGCAATGGCGCTGATGGATTATGACATATATACTCCCGGAAACAATGATTTCGGGTTTGGTGCCGACTACCTCTTCGAAAACCTCCTGCAGCACGGAATTACACCTGTCAGCGCAAATCTGTTTTCTGCCCGGTCAGGCCAGCCTGCTGCCGAACCGTCAATCGTGCGGACATACGGCACCGTTCAAATTGCGTTCATCGGTGCTGTCGCATCACGGTACGCGTCAACAATTACTGCACACAATGATAACAGCACGATACAAATAAAAGTTGCCGATGAATATGAGTCGATTCGCTGTCAGGTAGAGGCATTGAAACCGTCCGTCGACGCGGTCGTTGTCCTTGCACACGTCGGTTTGACGCAGGCACAGGACATTGCCCGAACAATAGACGGGATAGATATTATCCTGTGCGGACACGGCTATGAGGTGACTGAAGATCCCTATATAGTAAACGGGACCCGCATTTTCAAGGCAGGATATTACGGTCAGCACGTAGGCAGAATCATGCTGTCTTTCACCAGGGACAAACAGCTTTTGAACATCGATTCGTCAGTTAAAAAACTCGGCCCCGAAGTGCCTGAAGACCGTGAGCTAAGTGCCCTTATTGATGAGTTTCATGCTCGTCTTGCTGAGTATCGTGATGAGCTTTTTGACATTGACAAGCAGGAGCCTGCGGATGGCCTTTTTTATATCGGATCAGATCACTGCATGCAGTGTCATGTCAGGCAGGCCGGACGGTGGCGAATGACACAGCACGCCGATGCATTCGAATCCCTGGCCGTAAGAAACCAGGATTACAACCCTGAGTGCGTTCCCTGCCATACAACCGGGTTCGGCTATGCGGGAGGGCTTTCACGCCCGGATCTTGATCCCGATATGATTAATGTGCAGTGTGAGGCATGCCACGGTGCCGGAGGCGATCATGTTCTTTATCAGACGGTGCCCTACGGAAAAACAGAAAAGAATACATGTACCGGCTGTCATAATGAATCTCACAGCCCGTCATTTGACTATGATGTCTATTATGAAAAGGTGTATCACTGATCCGGGGCGTCTTTTTTCAGCACAAGCGCAGCTGAATTGATGCAATAGCGCCTCCCTGTCGGCGGAGGCCCGTCCGTGAAAACATGGCCAAGGTGCGCATCACAGCATGAGCAGAGCACCTCTGTCCTGATCATTCCCCAGGTATGGTCACTTTTTTCATATACAGCAGTATCATGTACCGGCCGCGTATAGCTCGGCCACCCGGTCCCGGATTTAAACTTATCTGCTGAGCTGAAAAGCGGCTTCCCGCAGCACACGCAGCAGTATGTTCCTTTTTCATAACAATCATAATATTTGCCGGTAAAGGCCGGCTCGGTACCCTTCCTGCGCGTTATTTCATACTGGCGCTCTGTCAGCAGCTTTTGCCACTCGCTGTCAGTTCTTTTTCGTATATCCTCACACATGCTACGCTCCTCCTGCTGTGCATATTCCGCCCGCACAGTGTCCGGTGAGCCGGCGCTGTTCACGTCGGCGCTGCAGCCGGCTAAAAACAAAACACACAATAGCAGAACGGGTACATTGTTCTCAAAAATATCAACCAGTTTCATTGTAATAACCGAACAGTTTTTATTGTCGGGATCGAAATCGATTTATATCAGTCTGGCTACATATTTTTATACCGATCACGGTCCGATCGCAGTGCGAATACTATTACGCATATTCTTACTTTATATATACCCATCGAATCATGTCTCAGCAAGAGCACACAGTGAAAAACTATTCATGGCATGAAATTTGTTTATTACTGTAAAAGGTTTAAATGGGGCTCATTATGATAGGACAGATGCATTTTTATCTTATGATGAATACACTGTGCTCATCGCTGCAGCACAGTGCTGAAGGTCAACATTGCCGCACGCCTTCGCTGTCAGGCGCGGGAGCTGCATTTCATGAGCTGCTTTCAGAAAAGTTAAACAATAACGGACCATTAACAAAATTGCCTGATGCAGCACATAATGTCAGCACACTGCCTGATAAAACAGCTGCCGCTTCATTGTTTTCTGATTCATCATCCATCAATGCCCTGTACACCCTCGTGCAGCCGCTCGGCCGGACCCGCTGTACAGGCACCACAGATCATACAAGACTATCTGGCCTGTCAAATCACTTACAGCCGTATACGGATTTTGACACTGAGACCGTCACTAAACAGAAGCATATAGAAGATATTATTCAAAAAGCATCACGTCATTACGATATCGATACCTCACTTCTCAGATCTGTCATCCGGGCGGAAAGCGGTTTTGACCCTTCAGCAACATCATCAAAAGGGGCAATGGGACTTATGCAGATAATGCCTGAAACCGCTGAAGAGCTTGGCCTGCAGAACCCCTATGATCCGGAAGAAAACATCATGGCGGGTACGAGATATCTGCGCAGGCTGCTTGACCGCTATAGCGGTGATGTGGAAAAAGCCCTTGCAGCCTACAACTGGGGAATGGGGAATGTCGATACACACGGGGGGAGCTATCCCCGCGAAACCCGCGATTATATCAGAAGAATCAACGAATATCTTACCAATTCAACTGTTGTGTAATAAAATAGTCTTATTACCTGCCCATGTTTTCTCATGTATAATATTTTTCCACCATTTCCTGTGCACGCTTAAACAGATAACGATTTCCATCCCGCAGCACGCCCAGAAGCAATTTTTTTTCCTGCATATACACCGGTGCAAACCCGGGGTCATGGGCTATAACAGACGGAATGTTATCTATAATATCAGCCAGCTTGATCGTCTTTGCATCCGGATGGACCTGTGCATAATATACACGATCTATAGCTTTTCTTCGTTTCCGGTTCCCGTCTTCAGGTACGGACACATCTGAAACACCTTCAACCAGTTCGGCAACCCGGGTTCCGAAATGCTCCCGTATATCCTCAATACACACATCGGTATCTTCAACAACATCGTGAAGCAGTGCTGAAGCAATCATTTCCTCATCATCGGTAACCGTGGAAACAGTCCGTGCAACCGCTTCCGGATGTACAATATAAGGCTCATTGGTATACTTTCTCATCTGTCCCGCATGAGCTTGACGAGCAAAATTGAAGGCTTTTTCAACTAAACACGAGGTATGATGCATATAGTAATTGAGTTAAATACTATGGGAGTATGTTCACGCCTTTTTCAGCACACGTCCCTCAGGCAACCGTTATTGGGCTGCCGACCTTAACATCGCAATATGCTTCAGGGAAGGCTTCGCGGAACTGGCCGATGCTGGCGTCACAGCTGTCATGTGCCGACAAAGCAACCAGCCGGGGATTGTATCGCTGCAAAAAATCAATATTTTCCGCCACCTCATCAGCAGTTATCGGTTTCCACGGCAATTTCCCGGTAGCGAAACGCTTCTGTACGTGAAGCCCAAACGGCGCTATGCGTGAGGCGGTTACCGGATAATGCAGACCGCCGACAATACCGTAAAGTGGCTCATCAAACAGCGCTTCGGTGCGGGCAAGAATATTTTTCAGCCCCTGATGGCCGCACCCGACGATCAAAACAATCCCCTTGCCGGCAACATTAACAGCAAGTGCCTGCTCCTGCACCCAACCCATTAAAAAAAGCTGTGCGGGTATCGGGCCGATGCTTGCAACACCCGGCGCGATAACAAAAGGCCCGTCCAGCTGAACTGGTGTGAGCCCCGGGTATGTCATTTTAATCGGCGAATACACCACTTTGTTGCCTAGATGTATCTGGGTCCGTGCCGGCGAAAATGAATGTGCCCGCTGCCATTTCCGCCCGCCGACATGATCGGGATGTGCGTGCGAAATAACAATAGTATCAATTTCATCAAGGCTGATACCGAGCTGATCCATATTATGCTGCAAGGCGGTTTTATTTCCCTGTGCCGGATAATCAAACCCGACATCGAACAATATCGTATTCCTGTCTGTTTTTATGAGGTATGAAAGCCCTGCCTCTCCTTTAAGCGAGTCGTTTCCTGTATACCAGTCAATCAATGGAATAATTGACAGCTCTGAAGTCTCTCCTATACCCTCCAGATTATCAACGGCTGTTTCATTAATCAGCTCTGCAGCCTTTTGTTTTCCGCTGCTGAACCGCACAAGCTCGAACATCACCAGCAATACGGCAAAACATATTAATGTAATGATCAAAAAACTTATTATAACACTCTGCAATTTGTATCCTTCCGCACAGGCTCACACATTTTTTATATCAATTACAGCACTGACAAAACTCATACAGCGACTCACGCCTGTGCTCATCTGTCTGTTATTGATAAAATTTCCCAATGAAAATTACGTTTTACAAATAATATAAACTACCGGTAATTGCAATATAATCCTGGGGGGCACTCATCTCCAAGACACAGCATTGTTTCGATACCAATATAGTTCAGTCATTTCGCGTTTGACACCCGGTATATGCTCCCGTATAATTTTTCGTTAACCCTTTTTATATGTTTTTTTATTCACACGCCCGCAAGATAGAGGATATTATTATGGACTATTTTCACGGTACTGCCGATTATGTTATCTCACCCGAACTGCGCGATGCGGTAAACGTATCTATTGCACTGGGAAGGCCGCTTCTTGTCAAGGGAGAGCCCGGAACCGGAAAAACGCTGCTTGCCTCAGCTATTGCAAAAGCTCTTAACAAAAAACTCTATATTTGGAATGTCAAATCTACAACAAAGGCGCAGGATGGCCTGTATGTATATGATACGGTTAAGCGCCTGAACGACGCCCGTTTCGGCGACAGTGACGTTTCCGATATCGGCCGGTACATAAAGCTCGGCAAGCTTGGAGAGGCATTTGCCTCACCCGAGCAGGTCGTACTGATAATCGACGAAGTCGATAAAGCTGATATTGAATTCCCGAACGACCTGCTGAACGAGCTCGATGAAATGAGCTTTTATATCCACGAAACAGGAGAGACCATCGCGGCAAAGCACCGCCCCATCGTCATTATAACCTCAAACAGCGAAAAAGAGCTGCCCGACCCCTTTCTGCGCCGCTGCATTTTCCACTATATCGCATTCCCCGGCGATGAGCTGATGGAAGAAATAATCAGGGTTCATTTTCCCGACATAGAAAAAAAGCTGCTTCGCGAGGCGCTGAAAAAATTTTACTGGGTCCGCAAATTCGATATGCTTCGAAAAAAGCCCTCTACCAGCGAGTTGATAGACTGGCTTCAGGCACTGCAGCTCGGCGGGGTTCCATACGATTCAATCAAGAAAGAGCTGCCCTTTCTCGGCATGCTTCTAAAGAAAAAAGAGGATATCGACCTTCTCACCAACAGCGACAGCCCGCATTATGCATACTCGACCAGCAAGAGGTCGCGCCGTGTTTATTAATTTCTTTCTCAATCTTAGAGCAAAAGGCATACCGGTAACGCTCCATGAATGGATCACCCTCCATCGGGCCCTTGCTGAAAACCTCAACAAATGCAGCCTTACCAGCTTCTACCATATCGCCCGCTCGATTCTTGTGAAAAACGAAATCCACTTTGACCGGTATGATGTCGCGTTTCTTGATACATTTGAAGGTATTGAAACAACTGATGAGCTGCTTGACCGGGTTCTTTCCTGCCTGCGTCAGACCCGCGATCTGCAGCTGACAGAAGAGGAGAAAAATCAGCTTCACGAGCTCGATCTCGATGATGTGCTGCGTAATTTTGAGCGGCAGCTTATCGAGCAGCGCAATGATACCGACTACTCAAGCGATTACGGCGGAAACCGCCACATCGGCACCAGCGGCACATCCACCCAGGGGGCCTGGGGGTACAACCCAGCAGGCATACGCATCGGCCAGGGCAAATCCAGAAACCGGCGAGCCGTTCAGGTTGCCGAGCGGCGCACATTTAGAAACTATTCCAGCGACCGCACGCTTGACACCCGGCAGATGAAAGTTGCGCTGTCACATCTGCGATCTCTGCTGCCCGCCGGAGAGGGCGACCAGCTTGATGTCGATGCAACCGTTGATGCAACATGCAAGAATGCAGGCGACATCGAGCTTGTGTGGGAAACGCGCCTGAAAAAAAGCTCAAAAGTAATACTGTTAATGGATGTGGGCGGCTCTATGACTCCGCATTCCGAGCTTGTCGAGCGGCTTTTCTCGGCTGCCGCTTCACAAATAAGCCGCTTTAAACACTTTTATTTTCACAACTGCATCTATCAGGATCTGCGAACCAACATGAGCGGTTCAGACACCATTTCAACACTTGATTATATAAAAGCCGAGGATTCAGATTATAAGGTTATTCTGGTGGGAGATGCAGAAATGGCTCCGTCAGAGCTGACCTGGGCAAACGGGGCTGTTGACTACTGGTACTATAATGACGAGCCGGGAATTGTATGGCTACGGAGAATCCGTGATGCCTTTCCAGACAGCATCTGGCTCAATCCCCTGCCCCGGTACCGGTGGGACCGCATTAAATCGCTGCGTATTATACGGGACATTTTTCCAATGTTTGAGCTGACGCTGGAGGGGCTCGATGAGGGCGTTAAATTTCTCATAAAGGGAAAAGGCAGGGTCTGCTCCAATAGCGCAGGTGGTATCGGCACACAGCGCTGTACATAGGCACCTCCTCCGGGTGCAATTATTTATCTATCACACCTGATCAGGCATATCGATTATGACCTTGCCCTGTGCGCGGTGAGTTATAATATGCGATATTCCCTCCTGAACCGACTGCGCATCAAAGGTAAGGTGCCGATCAACAGGGGGCTTGATGCTGTTTTTGAAAACCAGCTTCTCGATCGGCTCAAGAGAGCTTCCGATACCGGCCATAATATAGCGCGGCCCGCTAACCAGGGATACAGCAGCGCGCCGGGACACATACGCTATCATCCGGGCTACACCCGCTTTGCCCACATGGTGTTCACCGATATATTTTTGGGGGCCGCACAGGGTGACAAATCTGCCGCTTTTTTTCAGTATGGAACATCCCTGCTGCTCGGTATCTTTGCCGCCGATGCAGTCTATAACCGCATCAACGCGAGTGTTATTGAGCTGCTCTGCAACAGGACCCCGGTTATAATCAATAACCGTATCCGCACCGAGCGATCCGACCAGGGCGGTATTTCTGCCGCTGCACACACCGATCACCCTTACACCTGCCGCATGCAGTATCTGTACAATAATGCTCCCTATGCCCCCTGATGCGCCAATGACAACACAGCTTTGACCTTCTGAAACCCGGGCAGACATAACAGCGTTTGCTGCTGTTTTGCCGCCGACCGCACATGAAGCCGCTTCAGCATAACTATAGTCAGCAGGCTTGTGAAGCGCACGGCGCTCCTCGAGACAGCAGTACTCTGCCCAGGTTCCCAAACCGGGCTTCGGCATAAGTATGCCAAGCACATCGTCCCCTTCAGAAAAACCGCTAATGCCGCTGCCGACCCTGACCACTGTGCCGGCTGCATCAACCCCGGGTATCGACGGTTTTTCGGGTGATGCTTTAGACGGTGACAGGCCGCCGAAAAACGTTCCCTCTGCGATATGAATATCGTCAATATTGATACAGGTTGCTTTAACCTTTATCTGAATCTGTGTTTTTCCCGGTTCGGGCACCGGGACATCGACAAGCTGAAGTTCGTGCTGCAGCTCTCCGATACCAAGCGGCCTCGTATATCCAAGTGCTTTCATACCCCGCCCCCCACTGGTAAATGGTTACCTTTCATCATGCTGCAGTATATCATGCATAGCTGTGCAAGCCGGAAAGAACGTAGTTCACTCCAAGAAAGGTGAATATCACTGCACAGAATCCGATTATTGACAGCACCGCGGTCTTTTTCCCGCGCCAGCCGCGCTGCAGACGTGCGTGAAGAAACACTGCATAAATGAGCCAGGTGATAAGTGACCACGTTTCCTTCGGGTCCCAGCTCCAATAGCTTCCCCATGCATAATTTGCCCACACAGCACCGGTTATGATACCGATACCAAGCATCAGAAACCCGACTGCATTTGCCTTGTATATCACTTCATCCAGCACAGACTTCAGCGGAAGAACACCTTCCTGCTGCTGTGTTCCGGCATCACGCTTCAAAAGATATGCAATGCTGGCCCCGAATGACACCGCAAATGCCGCATACCCCAGAAAGCATGTAATAACGTGGTATGTCAGCCAGTTGCTCTGCAAAGCAGGTATAAGAGGTTCAATGTTTTTTTGTATGTTGGGTGAAATGGACGCATATGCCATAGACAGCGAAACAATCGGAAACACAAACACCCCAAGGGTATCTGTTTTATATTTCCTGACGATTACCAGAAACACGATCACCAGACACATCGACAGCGAAATGAGCGATTCATACATATTTGAAAGAGGGATATGACCGTGGCCCATCTCATAAGATTCATACCACCGCAAGCACCACCCTGCTGCATGTATTACAAGTGCGCATACGGTGACTGCATACATCAGCTGTAATATAATTTTGTTCCTGACAAAAAGCTGTAAAAAACATACCGCCATAATGATTAGATATAAAAACGTGGCAATTCCCAGAAACAAAGAACTGTTCATCTATACACTCCATCCACACTGCGTAATAAATGGTTACTGTGCTGCCTGTTTCAACTCATCAAACAGCTGATTAAAGGTTTTTTCAAACGAAGCTTCCGTTTTTTGTGTGCTGCCGGCAAGCACTATGCGGTAGTGCGTATCCGTTTTTTCGGCAACAAGCCAGACCTTTCTATGACTGACAAAAAATATCAGATAGCTGCCAGCTATAAGAAAGAAACAGCCTGCCCACACAACCAACACACCCGGATCCCGGGTTATTTGTAAGCCGGTAAAATACCCCGGTTTATATTCCTTGAAATTAATCGTGTATAGCGCATCTTGAGATGCATGAAAATCCGGAAAATAAACAAAAGACCACTGCTTGTGTATTAACTCATCATTTTTAAACAACCCGACCAGCACCGCAGGGTTTTTCGGCTCACGCGATTTGCTCATCACGGTTCCGCCGGGAGCTATAGTAAAATCAGGCACCAGCCTGAGCACTTCAACTTCATATCCGGATTTTTGCAGCTCAGCCCGCTCACCCATTCGGAGAGCATAGCGCTCTTTTGAGGCAGAGCGGTCGGCAGGCTGCATTTCAATGACGGCGCTGCCGCTGTCAGAAGCCGTTCCGTAGCTTGACTGGTACACATATACCCCTCTGTATATCAGGGGGTCGTTTACCTCGATCATCTTGGTGAGAACTTCTTTTCCGTTTTCAATAACAGTCAGGCTGCTTTTGTAATCTTTGGGCATTTGCGAATTTTCATAATAGTGCAGCTGAAATTCGTTGCAGCGAATGCTGAAATCAAGTTTCTTTGTCTGCGAGCTTCCCTGAAGGAAAACCACATTGCTTGTTTCACCTTCTGCAAGATTCATAAACCCCTTGAAGCCCAGATTGCCCAGGACACCGCCGATTAAAATGAGCAAAACACCCGCGTGTGCACAGAAAAACCCGAGTCCGCCATATTTGCCCTTTTCCGAATAAAAACTTATCTGCGTATCGGGGACATCACAATCAACCGGGGCCGAAAATCTGTCAGCAACAATCTTTTTCAATCTGCTCTCTGTTTCAGGGCCCAGTTTCTTGACCGTAAATTTTCTCATCAGGGGTTTGCGGTCAAGTGCCGCTCTTGTAACATGCGACGGGCCGGGTGAGAATATCGCCCTTATATGCGAAAGGCGCTTTAATGTGCAGCAAATAAGGTTAACTGAAAAAAGGCCCATCAGCAGATAAAACCACCAGGACTGATACATATTGTCAAGCTGAAAAAAACGAATCAGCTCAAGCGCAGTGCCGCTGTAATGCTCTGCATAAAAGGGATCCGGTTTATTCTGGGGAATTACTGTCCCGAAAATCGACGTAAAAGCGATAAGCAGAAGCAGAAAGATGGTAAGCTTAAGAGAGGAAAGCCTGTTTATGATATTTTTATATATCGTCTGAAACAAGATATAATGCCTCCGCAGCTAACAGTATGGTAAAATTATACCATAATAACGTATGTTTTGTATTTGGGCAACTGCAATTCTTTATTATCCTCACTGCCGTACATAAAAGGGTAAACGCTTCATGAACAGAATCATACATCACACAAAAGGAATTGTAATAGCGCTGCTCACCCTGGGACACAAAAAACAAAGAACAGGCACAGTAAGCTATGGTCATCACCCTCTGCAGGTTATGGACTGCTTCACCGCACACAACAATGTCCAATGGGCTATCGTATTCCTTCACGGCGGCGGCTGGTGCTCTGGTCACAAAGAAGTATGGTGGCCCTATTGCGGCCGGCTGAAGGCGCACGGTTTTTCCTCATTTACTATAAATTACCGGCTTGCCCCGGAATTCAGCCTGCACGATATGCTCAGCGATGTGGTTACGGCATATAATACCATCAAACAGCATCACAACAATATCATACTGTGCGGTGACAGCGCAGGCGGTCACCTTGCGGCACGGGCGCGCGGCATATTGCCCACGGCACGAATACTGTTCGGCGCACCGCTCGTTTTCGACCGAAATGACCCGACAATTTTGAAACAGCTCAAGGAAAAGGCAGGCCGGTTTTCCACCGTTGATTTTGATGCAAGAGCTGAGTGTAATGGCCGGCATGCGGCCTCGGCCTTTAAAAATACTTCTATTCTTCATGGTTCAGCGGACAAAATCGTTCCGCCCCGACATGCAGAGGTTTTTTATGATTTTTTAAAAGAGCACGGCACGGAAAATAGTACATTGCGCATATATCCGCAACAGCCACATGAATTTCAATTTCGTAAGATGAAAGATGTCATGATCGATTACGTGGTGAATACGGTTGAGGGATTGAAAAATGAAACAGAACAATGAAAGCCCTCGGCGCCAGCTGGATTAAAAGGGAGCTTCAGCTGCGGATCCTGAACGCCGTCAAGGATCAGGACAACCCCATTTTACGCTTTATGTTGGAAGCGGACTTACGGCCGTCAGAGGTGCGGTCGCTTCGCTGGTGTGGATGTGCAGGAGGATGATATTCATAGCCCGTATTTCAGCAGCCACGTGACACAATTTTATATCACAATAGGTGTTATAAAATAATATTTTTGCGGTATTTGAGAGGCAAAAGTAAAATTATTTCAGAAGGATAAATGGTCGGGAAGGGGGGATTTGAACCCCCGACTTCATGCTCCCGAAGCATGCGCGCTACCAGGCTGCGCTACTCCCCGATGTGATGTGATTAATCTAAATAGTATATCCCAAAGCTGAAAGTATGACAAGAATTTTATAGCTTATTCCACTTCACGAAATCCGAAAAATACCATTGGATACACTTCGTTATACTGAATGGTCAAAAGGCCGGTGCCGAAAATAAATGGGTCGTTTGTCGTGCCCAAAAATAAAAATATTATATCACCAACCGCGGTTCCCATAGTCTGGTCAAGGGACCAGTACAGTGCTGTAAAATACTGCGTCAGCGTAAAATAGAAACCGTTTCCCGCATAGCTTGAAAGTTCCACCCCTCCCTTATCTTTAAACGTAATGTTCGTGCTGACAATATCAAGCGGGCTGAGAATATAACAGGTATATGTGTTTCCGGTAACGACCTGCGCTCGAGCTGCGGGGGTGCACACGAATGCTCCTATCAGGAGGAAGAGCATAAGCAAAAAAGGCAAAAGAAACGTTAATGTTTTTCTGTCATTCATCCACTATCCTCCCTGACACCATAAGCATCATTTCGTATCGTTTTTGTGCTGCTGTTCCTGAAGGTCACTTTTTTGCTCAAGCGCATCAAGCGTTTTTATCTGCTGTTGTAACGTGTCCGTTAGCTTCTGTGCCTCGGAAAATAATTCCTTTCTGGATATAACATCCTCGCGAGCAAGGATGTTAATGAGCGCTCCCTGCATAATGCTGTTTGTATTGATCGCTTCCTGGCACTGCTGTATTTTCTTGTCGATTTCATACCGCATATAATTTATTGAAGCGACCGGTATGATAACAGCGACGATAATTAAAATTATAACCCATTTCGGCCGATATGATTTTTCCATAACTAGTTATACCCTCTGAGTCAGCGCTTATGATATATCCTTATTTCGGAAATACTGCAGTGTTTCTTTAATACCTTCATCAAGCGTCACAACCGGTTTCCATCCAAGCAGTTTTTGAGCTTTACCTATATCAGGCTGGCGAACTTTCGGATCATTTTCAGGCAGCGGCTTTTCACATATGTCAAGCGCCATACCGGTAAGCTCCTGCACCTTCCGGGCAAACTGGCTAATGGTCATCTCGTGAGGGTTGCCGATATTTACCGGCTCATGCTCTTCGGAGTTCAAAAGCCGGTAAATGCCCTCGATTAAATCATCAACATAACAAAAGCTTCGCGTCTGCGAGCCGTCACCAAAAACCGTCAGCGGCTCATTTTTCAAAGCCTGCGCAAGAAAGGTAGGAACAACCCGGCCGTCATCAATACGCATACGCGGACCGTAGGTATTAAAAATGCGCACTATTCTGGTATCAACACCGTGATAACGGTGATAGGCCATCGTCAGCGCTTCCGCGAACCGCTTTGCCTCATCATAGACTCCGCGCGGCCCGATCGGGTTAACATTGCCGTAATACTCTTCGGTCTGTGGGTGTATCAGCGGATCGCCGTACACTTCGGAAGTAGATGCAAGCAGAAACCGTGACTTTTTTTCCTTCGCCAGGCCAAGTGCTTTATGGGTTCCCAGAGAGCCCACCTTGAGCGTCTGGATCGGAAACTCCAGATAATCGATCGGGCTTGCCGGAGATGCAAAATGAAGTATCCAGTCTACCGTGCCCTCCACATAAATATATTCCGTAACATCATGATGTATAAATCTGAATCGCTCATGACCGATCAGATGGGCAACATTATCCATATTACCGGTTATAAGATTGTCCATGCAAATGACGGTATGCCCCTCTTTTATAAATCGGTCGCACAAATGGCTGCCAAGGAACCCGGCTCCTCCGGTGATCAGTGTACGCATAGTGCTGTATCTCCTAAGATGGTTTTCCTGGATTAACCGCTGCTTGCTATAGAGGTAATTTCACACATTGAGTTCCGGATGGTTCAGGTATTCAGCAAGTGCCAGATGCCAGTGCCTCGGCCTGAAACCGGTCTGCTCAATCAGTTTGGAGCAGTCCATCACTGAATAGGCCGGCCTTCTGGCAGGACGGTTAAGCATGCTCGACGAAACAGGCGTTATCTCTGCGTGAAAACCGCTCAACTCCGCTATTTTTACGGCAAAATCATACCAGCTGCACTGCCCGTCATTACACATATGGTACACCCCCTGTGCCGGAACAGCAAGCAGCGCTCTGACAGCTCCGGCAAGATCGACCGTGCAGGTCGGGCAGCCTGTCTGATCGTTTACCACGCGCAACGGTTCTTCCTGTTTCAGCTTTCCCAGAATAGCTGAAACAAAATTCCGGCCGTGGGCGCCAAAAAGCCATGATGTGCGTATGATAACGTACCTGGGCAGTATCTCCTGAATGTATTGCTCACCACGGTATTTTGACTTTGCGTACACGGAGAGCGGGTTCGGAATATCATCCGGCGTGTAAGGTGTTTTTTTTGTGCCGTCAAAAACAAAATCAGTGCTGATGTGATACAGGAGCGCCCCCGTTTTACGGCACATGTTCGCTAAATGCTTAACCCCTTCGGCATTGACAGAAAATGCGCTATCTGTTTCCGTCTCGCAGGCATCGACATTAGTAAACGAGGCACAATTGATAATTATATCCGGCCGGTTGCATGAAATATACTGCTCAACCGCCGATGGGCTGCAAATGTCAAGGTTATGTATGTCTGTTGCCAGAACCTCGTGCTCTTCTGAAATCATCGGAATCACATCGTGGGCCAGCATTCCCCGCGATCCGGTAACCAGTATCTTCATCTGTTCATTTCACCTGTCATCACAACGCAGCGCTGTGCTGCTCACGTTCTGCTGTGCAGCTATCTGTCTGCATACCACCTGCTGTAAAACTGCTGGTATTCACCTGATTTAACGCGCTGCCACCAGTCGGCATTCCTCCGATACCACTGTATGGTTTTTTCAATGCCCCCGGAAAAATCATGCGCCGTGCTCCAGCCAAGCTCCTGCTGTATTTTTGCAGCGTCTATCGCATAACGGCGATCATGGCCCGGGCGATCCTTAACGTACCGGATCAGCGTATCGGGCTTGCCCAGCTTCTGTAATATAACCTCGGTTATCTCACGGTTTGTTTTCTCGCAGTTCGCCCCGATATTATACACCTCTCCGGACCGCCCGCGGTGCATCACCGCGTCTATCGCTCTGCAATGATCCTCCACATATATCCAGTCGCGTACATTCAGTCCATCACCGTACAGCGGCAGCATGTTGTCAGTCAGCGCATTGGTTATAAACAGCGGGATCAGCTTCTCGGGGAACTGAAAGGGGCCGTAATTGTTTGAACACCGCGTTATCATTGCAGGCAGTCCGTAGGTGTGATAATACGCCTGCACAAGCAGATCCGCTCCCGCTTTGCTTGCAGAATAGGGGCTGTTCGGGGCCACGGGGGTCTGCTCGGTGAATGCGCCGGTGCTTCCCAATGACCCGTATATCTCATCCGTGGATATCTGTACGAACCGGGACACATTCTGCTTCAGCGCGGCATCGAGCAGCACCTGGGTGCCCGTGACATTGGTTTGTATGAATACCGTTGCATTGTCAATGCTTCTGTCAACATGCGATTCAGCCGCAAAATTTATTATTACATCAATGCCGTCCGACACGATGTCTGCAACTGCTTCGGCGTCTGCAATATCCCCCCTGACAAACCTGTAGCGGCTGCTGCCGGTGTCTTTGCTCTGGCGCTCGATATCCTGCAGGTTCTCCAGATTGCCTGCATAGGTGAGCTTATCAAAGTTTATAATCTCATAATCAGGGTATGTAGTGTATACATACCGGATGAAATTGGATCCGATAAATCCCGCACCGCCGGTAACCAGGATTTTCATTTCTTAATCCCTTGTTTAATAATTTAATAAAAAAATATATGTATTATGTATAAGGGTGCATAGTAGCATATTACATATATTATGGGCAATGAAAATAATCACAGCGGAGGTGTTGATGAGAGAGCATGAAAAAACGGATATCTGAAAAAATTTTCAGATATCCGTTTTTTTTACAGGCTCATAAATGCTGTTATTAAAAAACGGCTGTATTTAATAGACCGCTTTTACCGGACCGTGCCATGAAGCATTCCCGGCCGAGTCTATTTCTTCCAGAATATAGTACAGCGTCCCGCTTTTAGGATTTTCAGTCAGCTCGTGCGCATATTCATAATCTGCACCCGTGACAGCGCTTCCCACAGCTGCAACTATTGATTCGTTTGCCCGTATATACTCACCGTCAAAGG
The DNA here is from genome assembly GCA_964621615.1 of uncultured Thermodesulfobacteriota bacterium. GTDB lineage: Bacteria > Desulfobacterota > WTBG01 > CAIYCZ01 > CAIRTM01 > CAZUMW01. The sequence goes on along the minus strand of CAZUMW010000037.1, from coordinate 7,794 downwards.
AGTCAGCATAATAAATGTTGAACCCGATCGTGTGTATCTCTGAAGCCGTTGTCCAGTAAATGTGAACAGTCTTTGCGCTTCTTGCCGCTGAAAAAGAATTCAGTGTCACTAGCGTAGGATCTTCTGACTCATCATCGCCTCCGGAATCCTGACCGCCGCCGCTGTCATCGGTTTGATTGTCAGGCGTCTTACCTGAGGCATATTCTCCGTCCGCCTCATATACCTGCACTGTCGTATTATCTGTAGCAACCGATCCGTCATAACCCGTTGCTATAATGGTATAGGTGGTGGTTTCTTTTGGATAAATCTTCATTATGCCGCTTTCGGAAACCTGAATAACCTGATTTGCACCCTGATCAATCGCAACATCCTGCGCATTTTCTGAATCCCACGTGAGTATGCATGAAGCACCCTTTTGAATCTTCTGGGGGTCTATGTGTATCATTGCGCCAACCTGCTCGGCAGGAATGGGCTGCTGTTTGGTTACCGTCACGGTAACGGTACTGGTATATTGATCGGAACCGTTTGTCGCGGTAAGCGTATAGGTAGTGGTCTTAGATGGATATACGGTTATAGAACCTGAAAGCGCATCAACCTGACCGATACCGTTATCGATGGTTACGCTGTCAGCGTTTTCAACATTCCACTGAAGAATGGCCTCATTTCCCTCAGTAATTGATTCCGGGTCGGCGGTAAAGCTAATAGCTGTGCCGGACTGCACAGCATTGAAAGCGAAATTGGCAAGGTTGTCATTGTTCAGAAGACCGACTTTTCTCAATGCTCTTTTATGTGTTCCGGTTGACTGCATTGCTTCAATTTTATAGAGTCCGCTTCTGACATTTTCAAATAAATACCGGCCGTTTGCATCAGTAACGGTAGAATCTATACGAACGGGAACAAATGAAAAAAACAAAAAAACGTTATTTTTACTCATAAGCACTGACCGGTTGTCACTGCCCGTCATATCAAACAATGCATGCCCGCCTGCTTCATTGACATCACCGCCTATTTCATGTATAAGTGCGGTGGTTCCTGTATCATTCACCGTTTGACTGACCGGCAGAAATACCAGCATAAAGACTATTTTCGTCAGTGTTACGGAAATATTTTCGATACCACTTTCCTGCGTATCCAGCTGACCGTTATCATTGACATCATCGAAGGCATAACCGGATATAGTGCAGGGAAATAAAACCAGTCGTTCAGCTGTATAAGACCACGTGCTTATAAAGGGGATAATCAAAACAGCACAAAAACAAGCCAGCAAAACCCTTTTATTCGATTTTTTCAGCATTGCGCCCGCTCTCCTGTAATATTGCATGACCCTTTTGTTGATTATAGTACGGTCGTATGTGTTTATTGTCAAGTTCAAGCTTTCGAATTATGACTTATTTTTACAACTTTTTTCGTTTTTGAGAACCGCTGAAATTTCATTTTCTTTTTTTTACCATTTTAGACAGGCACCCTTATTATATTTCTAATTGTTCTGACAATTATTATATAAATATACTATTTTAAAATCTATTTTATAACACTGACATCCTTTTGTGCGACCAACCAATAATTTACTTGACATACCGGCCAATTTGTTTTATTAATGGATATTTTAAGTCTATCATGTAAAGTTCATGTTTGATAGGCACCCTCCATTTTAATGGTTGATTTTTTTTCTAAAATTCCGGGAGATACAGTACATGTATGCGATTATAGAAACCGGCGGAAAGCAGTATCATGTAAAGCAGGGGGATATTATCAGCGTTGAGAAACTGGATGGTAATATCGGTTCGGATATTGTTTTTGACACAGTGCTGCTTTATTCTGACACAGATAACAATACAGTCAAAATAGGCACCCCTTCACTAGCTGATGTGAAAGTATCTGCACAGATACACTCGCAAACAAAAGCCGATAAAATAACCGTGTTTAAATCAAAACGGCGCAAGGGGTACCATAAAAAAATGGGGCACCGTCAGCCGCAGACAAAACTGATCATAAAAGACATTACCGTCAGTTAATTTTGACATATACTTATTAGTGCATATTTATCCGGGGAGAGCTTACTGTGAGATCATATGAACTTTGTTTGATACTTCATCCCGATATCACCGAGAATGATATCAATGCAGTACTTGATCGTATATCTGAAACAGTAACCAAACATGGTTCAGCTGTTTTGAAAACCGATAAATGGGGCAAAAAAAGCCTCAAGTATCAAATAAAGAAATACACAAAGGCCCAGTATATTTTTCTATATTTCAACGGGACCCCGGACGTGTTATCCGATATTGACCGGGTGGTGCGGTATAACGAACACGTATTGCGCTACAATTTCATACGGCTGGCAGCGCCGCCTGAATTAGCGCAGGCAGAAACATCTGAAGCAGCACCGGGGAACGAGGAAGCAGCTGAGGAAAACACCGAAACCGCCGAAGAAGCTGCCGGTGCTGGTAAAAGCTCCGCTTCCGCCCCGGCGGATGAACCTCCGGCACCGCCGTCAGAATAACCCGTTTACAAAGTATTTTTTGAAAACTCAGCATTCGTTCATCAACTGCGCTCTTTGAGCTTAATTTGAGATTTGGGAGGAAACGTTGAATAACCGCAGACAAAGCCGCCGAAAAAAAACATATTATAAAAAACGTAAAATATGCAGATTCTGTGCAGATCAGTCACTTGAAATCAGCTATAAGGATAACAACGTTCTGCGTCATTTTGTAACAGAGCGCGGCAAAATAATACCACGGCGAATATCAGGCAATTGCGCAAAACACCAGCGCAAATTGACCAAAGCGGTTAAGCGGGCCAGAATAGTTTCAATACTGCCTTTTACTGCTGCATCATAAAACGACATAGAAATATATTTCAACAGGAATGACCAAATGGATATTATACTCACTGAGGATATGCATAATCTGGGAGCCGCTGGCGACCTTATCAAAGTAAAAGACGGGTATGCCCGGAACTATCTTATACCCAAGGGCATGGCGGTCATGGCAACAACCCAGAACATGAAATCTCTGGAGCATCAAAAGCGCCAGGTACAGTCAAAGCTCAACAAGAAAAAGCGTGAAGCTGAGGCTCTGGCGAAGCGTCTTGAAGAGGTATCCTGCACAGTCAGCAAAATGGTAGGCGAAGACGACAAGCTCTTCGGGTCGGTTACCTCCGCCGATATTCAGAAAAGTCTTAAAAATGAAGGTCTTGACATTGATAAAAGGACAATTCTGCTGAGCGATCCGATTAAAAGCCTGGGAATATTTACCGTGCCGATAAAAGTACACCCCGAAGTAACCGCCCAGGTAAAAGTATGGGTGGTAAAAGATTAAAAACCAGCCCCTCGTACATTAATGGCACAAATCAACCCGGATAAAGTCCCTCCTCAGAATATCGAAGCTGAGCAGTCGGTAATCGGTGCCGTACTTCTTGAGAATGAATCAATAGTAAAAGCCCTCGAAACACTGAAGCCCGATGATTTCTATGTCGATTCGCACCGGCAGATTTATCTTTGCATGATAGAGCTGTTCGAGCAAAATCATCCAACCGACTTAATTACCCTGACCGAACGTCTGAAGGCAAAAAATAAGCTCGACTCAATCGGGGGAACATCATATCTTGCCGATCTGTCTGAAAAAATCCCCACCGCAGCAAATATCGAATATTATGCCACAATTGTAAAACAAAAAGCGATTCTGAGAAATCTGATTCGCTCTGCAACTGAAATAATATCTAAAGCATCACACACCGAGGATACAGTTGAGGATATCCTTGATTTTTCTGAAAAATCAATATTCAGCGTATCGGAACATCAGATTAAACCCTCCTTCACATCGTTAAAGGATATTCTCAAATCAACATTCAAAGATATTGAAAGAATTTATGAAAAACCACAACTTACCACAGGGGTTCCATCCGGGTTTCACGATCTGGATTCAAAAACATCCGGCTTTCAGGACTCTGATTTAATCATCATGGCCGGTCGCCCCGGTATGGGTAAAACCGCCTTCTGTCTCAATATTGCGCAGCATGCAGCCATCGAGGCCGGAACCCCGGTAGCCGTATTTTCTCTGGAAATGTCAAAAGAGCAGCTCGCATTACGTATGCTGTGCTCCGAGGCCCGCATCGATAATCATAAACTCCGAAGCGGCTACATCGCCGAATCCGACTGGGGACGCCTGTCTATGGCAGCGGGAAAACTTGCTGAGGCCCGGATATATATTGACGACACACCGGGGATTTCCTCCTTCGAAATGCGCGCAAAAGCCAGGCGCCTTCAGGCCGAACACGGCCTCGGTCTCATTATCGTTGATTATCTTCAGCTTATGAAGTCATCCCGGAGTCGCAGCGAAAGCAGAGAGCAGGAGATTTCTGAAATTTCCCGCTCGCTCAAAAGCCTTGCAAAAGAGCTGAAAATACCCGTTATAGCGCTGTCTCAGCTCAACCGCCGGGTCGAGGATCGCACAGACAAACGCCCTTTGATGTCCGATCTCAGAGAATCCGGGGCAATCGAGCAGGATGCCGATGTAATATTATTTATTTATCGTGATGAATTCTATCACCCTGATGCGTCGGACTCTCAGGGAAAAGCTGAAATCATCATCGGGAAACAGCGAAACGGTCCTACCGGCGAAATAAGCCTGACATTTATCAATCAGTTTACCCGCTTTGAGAACTATACCGCGCGTGAATCATAAGCAGTACGGCATTTATTAATAACTCACCGGCATATCCCACTCACAGATCCTTCACTCCTGTATACAAAATACCATCTGAACACTAAAATTACATTTTTGCCTTTGCTGAATCATTTCTTACAGCGTGTTTGAGAGCACTTAAAACAGATTTTCTTTAGATATATGTCAAATTTTGTAATTTTTTCAAATATGTACGCCCTCCCCATTGACTCATTAAATACTCATGCTTATATTCTGCGAGCACGAGCGGACAGCACCATATACACGCTCCGGAACACTATTTTTAGAAAATCATCAATACGCTCAATAAAACATTTAAAAGAAGTATTTTTATAATTTTGTTAAGGAGGCAAATATGGCAAAGACAATAGGAATTGATTTGGGCACGACTAATTCGGTTGTAGCGGTCATGGAAGGCGGAGAGCCGAATGTTATCGTTAATGAGGAAGGAAACAGAACCACTCCTTCTGTTGTTGCGTTTACAAAAGACGGTGAAATACTGGTCGGGCAGGTTGCCAAGCGACAGGCAATCACAAACCCGGAAAACACCATTTATTCAATAAAGCGCTTCATGGGACGCCGATACGAGGAAGTGACAGAAGAAATGAAAATGGTTCCCTACAATGTTGTCAAGGGCCCTCATAACGATGCCCGGGTTGAGATTCAGGGAAAGCAGTACAGCCCGCCTGAAATATCCGCCAAGATCCTTCAAAAGCTGAAGCAGTCTGCCGAGGCATATCTCGGCTCTGAGGTGAATGACGCGGTAATCACCGTCCCCGCATACTTCAATGACAGCCAGCGGCAGGCAACAAAGGATGCCGGTCACATTGCGGGCATCAATGTCCAGCGTATAATTAACGAGCCGACCGCTTCAGCTCTGGCATACGGCATGGACAAGAAAAAAGATGAAACCATAGCCGTATATGACTTCGGCGGCGGCACGTTTGATATTTCCATACTTGAGGTCGGTGACAACGTAATCGAGGTTAAAGCCACAAACGGTGACGGTCATCTAGGCGGTGATAATTTTGATCAGAAGATTATCGACTGGCTCGTTGCCGAGTTCAAAAAAGAGCAGGGTATTGATCTCGGTCAGGACAAAATGGCACTGCAGCGCTTAAAAGAAGCTGCGGAAAAAGCCAAAATTGAGCTTTCCTCAACGATGGAAACCGAAATCAACCTGCCGTTTGTCACTGCAGATGCTTCGGGTCCGAAGCACCTGAATTACAAGCTGACGCGCTCGAAGTTTGAGCAAATGATAGACGAGCTCGTCGATAAGACAAAAGTTCCGTGTCAATCAGCTATCAAGGACGCGGGCGTGGACGTAAGCGGTATTGATGAAGCAATCCTTGTCGGCGGGTCAACCAGGGTTCCGAAGGTACAGGAGCTCGTTACACAATTGTTCGGCAAGACACCGCACAAGGGTGTTAATCCAGATGAAGTTGTTGCTCTCGGCGCCGCTGTTCAGGCAGGGGTTCTCGGCGGTGATGTGAAAGATGTATTGCTGCTCGACGTAACGCCGCTTTCTCTCGGCATTGAAACCCTCGGCGGTGTCACTACAAAGCTCATCGAGCGCAACACAACAATCCCGACGCGCAAAAGTGAAATATTCACCACTGCTGCGGATAACCAGACCAGCGTTGAAATTCACGTACTTCAGGGAGAGCGCGAGATGGCCAAGGATAACAGAACCCTGGGCCGCTTTCAGCTTGTGGGCATCCCTCCTGCACCGCGGGGTGTTCCCCAGATTGAGGTAACGTTTGACATCGATGCCAATGGTATAGTCAATGTCTCCGCTAAAGACAAAGGCACCGGCAAGGAGCAGAAAATAACCATTACTGCTTCAAGCGGCCTCAATAAAGATGAGATTGACAATATGGTTAAGGACGCAGAATCACATGCCGAAGAGGACAAAAAGCGCCGCGAAGCCATAGAAGTAAAAAACCAGGCGGATAATCTTGTATACACCACTGAAAAAACACTGAACGAAAATAAAGATAAGCTGTCGGAAAGTGATGTCAAAACAATAGAGGACGCAATCAAAGACACCCGGGAAGCCATTGAGCGTGACGACGTTGACGAAATAAAACAAAAGATGGAAGCGCTCAATACTGCGTCCCACAAGCTGGCTGAAGCTATGTACAAGCAGGCCTCATCAGAGGCGGGCGCCGCTTCCGAAGGGGCTGCAGGCGGTGAACAGGCCGCAGGCGGCGGCCAGCAGGCTCAGGGAGGTCAGGACAATGTTGTCGACGCTGAGTTCGAAGAAACCGACAAATCCTGATGCCCGGTGCCCATCATATCATTCAATAACCGGAGGGTGAGGAGCGCCTGTGTGCGCTCCTTCCCCTCTTTTTAATACGTGCGTAGCTTTGAATAAACAGCCGGACACCGTGAGCCCGGTTTGGGCATCAACATAGGGGTTCAGTCCGATTCCTGCCCTAAGCGTCCGGTATTCAGTCAAACAATAAAAACATCGATCTACGCGGGAGGTGCACGAATGAGCGACGCCAATGATAAAGGTTTTACTGTTCGTGATAAACGTTTTTCCGTATCCGACGATTCTGACAAAAAACAGGAGGCCAGCGCCGGCGAACCTCAAATAAATGAAAAAGATACCGCCGGCTCGTCTGAAAGCCAACAAAAAACTTCTGCGGAATCCCCTCCCCTGCCCGAGATTAATTTCTCAACGTTTATTATCTCGCTAAGCTCTTCTGCAATGTTTCATTTCGGCGAAATCCCTGATCCCACAACGAATACGAAACAAAAAAACCTTCCTCTAGCTAAGCAAACTATAGACATTCTCGGGGTTATACAGGAAAAAACGAAAGGCAACCTCACTGAAGAGGAGCACAAACTGCTTGATAATTTACTGTATGATCTGCGCATGCGGTTTGTAGAAGAAAACAAAAAGGAAAACACATAGAAGCAGTAATCATCACAGGTAAACCACCGGCTCTGCCGGAGGACTCACAGAGTTTGACCTATGCGGGATTCTCATGATTTTGTGTGCATGTTGATACTGAAAAATAGTACTGGATTGCCCGGACGGAGCTAGGCAATGACAAAACGGTCAACAGTTCAGCACAAACCGTCATCCCGCGGTTTAGAG